>JBBRNO010000191.1:0-10294 GCA_038230275.1 Bryobacterales bacterium | reverse complement strand
CACCGACCGTTTCGCCGGCTTCCAGGCCCAGTGCCTCAACGTTCACGTCGACTTTCCACTGCTGCAACGTCTGGCTTTGCCCATCACCGCCGGGACCGCGAAGTTCCCCGGCATCAAAATCCACGACACCCGCATGATCCGCCTCATGGAGGTTTTGCTGCACGGCGGCACAACGGTGGGTGGCTGGCGAGCAAAAGACATCCACGCCGCCGTGATTACTACCTTCGGAATCACTGCCGACCGATACGGACTGAATCAACTTCGCTACGATCTGCGTAAACTCAAAGCGCATGGACTTCTGGAACGCGTCGGCAAACGCTATGCCTACAGGCTCTCCGAGAAAGGAACCAAGGTCGCCCTCATGTTCGTGCTCTTCCATAAACAACTCTGCGGCCCTCTTGCCAACAGCCTCTTTCACCATCAACCAGATGCCGCGTCACGCCCCAAAAGCAAACTCGAAACGGCTTTTCATAAAGCTGACACTTCTATTCAGAACATCATTCAGCTACTGGAGGCGGCCTGAAAGTGTTTGACTCTTTTTGTTCAGCTTTCAGAACGTAAGAAGCTAAGGGATGGCCTGATCCCGTTTATACGCATCGGAAAGCGTTTTATTGTGTCCAGGGCCGCGATCGCGAAATGGCATGAGGAGGGGACAGAAAAATCGATCTCGAATTAAGCGTACCGCTGCAGGAACACCCTAATCCGCTCTACGGGTTGTTATCTACGCTCCGCCACTTCAGAGCTTCCGGCACCGAGAAACACTCTTGGAATGGTATCTAAGCAACCCGGTTTTAAGCGCTTGATCCGCTCATCCGATTGGGGGTCTCGCTTGGTGGTCTTCAAAACCACATTATGGGTGATGAATTGCTGCACATTGGGGTGAACAGGCAGAATCAGCAAGATTGTGCCGTTCCACAAAGGAGAACGATAATGGCGAAAGACGCTCATAACAAGGCAGCAGAGCACCACGACAATGCGGCCAAGGCACACCGATCGGCTGCGGATCACCACGGTAAGAGCGACCATGAAGCTGGTTAGAAACACTCGACAACAGCCCATGAGCACTCTGGGAAAGCACACGAGGCTTCGAAGGCAGCCCATCAGAAATCCCAAGAACATAAGTAATTGAAGTGGATCGAGTTGAGGTGTGGCCGCTGCTCCAATCAGATTCGAACGGTAACGCGAGCACCCCAGCGTTACAAGCGATGTCAATCCATCGAACGGATTGCCGTCACTACGCCTAAGCCAGTCAGGGAGTGTCGGCCGCTCTCGCAGCCGATGCTCCCTGACCAACTTTAAATGGTTCTGGCGCAAGCGAGGCCCAGCGTCAGCGATGATAGACAGATCGCCATTCGTACTGGTAGAGCAACTGTTCAAAGGTCGCCACTTCGATCAGGAGATCGTGGTGTTGTGGGTCCGCTGGTCCCTGAGCTTCAAGCTCAGTTATCGGGTTCTGGTCAGCATGATGGGCGAACGCAGAATTCCGATGGCGCACACAACGATATCGAGGTGGGTGCAGCGCTACACGCCGGACTTCGAGCAGCGGTGGCAACGTCAGGCCGGCCGGTGGGCGGCTCGCGGCGCACGGGCGAAACTGAGGTGAAGGTGCGTGGAGCATCGGTGTACTTGTATCGGGTGGTCGACACGGCAGGTAAGACAGTAGATTTCTATTTGAGTCGGCATCGGGATGTAAATGCGGCCAAAGCGTTTCTGCGTAAGGCGATGAAGGCGCAGAGGGTACCGCAAAGATCGCGCTGAATGCGCATGCAGCGTCCCATCAACCTGTGGCGAATCTGAAGTATAGTGGCAGTTACAGAAGCGGGTATTCCTGCGCAGCAGCAAATGCTTGATCGAGCAGGAGCATCGAAGGGCCAAACAGCGGCTGCGTCCGATGCTGTGGACGTGGTGCTCGTATCGAACTGGCGAAGAAGATCAAGAAGGGGAAGTACAAGATCGGCAAGTTGGGAGGGCGTAAGGCGACGACGCCCACGATCAGGTGGGCTGCGCTCGCCGCCTAATCGGAACGGCTCGCAATCTTACAGGCGAAATTGGACGAATGAGCGCCAACTGTCAATTTGCACCGGAGCGCTGCAGGGCCTCTGCGGAAACTCCCGAATCCCAGGCTCGCAAAGTGCAAGATTTTCGCTACGGAATGACACAAACTAGAAGAGGCGGTGCACGATATTCTGACATCGCATGTTTTGCTGACCGGCTCCACGGGAACCATCGGGCGGCGCTGGCTTCCTTTACTTCTCGGAGCAGACCCGAGGCGCGAAGTAACGGTTCTGGTCCGGGATGTGCAAAAAGTTTACCCCCATCCCCGGGTTTCGGCGCTGGTGGGGGATCTCAAATCGCCGCAGTTGGGTCTGTCCCCTTCCGTACGGCATCGGCTTGCGGGCTCGATTACCGACATCGTTCACTGTGGCGCCGATATTCGATTCAGCCATCCCCTCGAAGAAGCACGCGCGACCAATACTGAAGGAACTCGAACCATGCTGGCTCTGGCTAGGGATGTGAAGGGGTTGCGCGGCTTCGCCTTCCTCAGCACGGCGTACATAATGGGCCGGGATACCGGGGAATTACGGGAACGCGAGCACTCCAACATAGCCGGATTCGTGAACACCTATGAAGAGTCCAAGCACGAAGCGGAAGCCCTTGTGTTTGCATCGATGGACGAGATTCCGGCTGCCATCTTTCGCCTCAGTTCTTTAGCTGGCGAGGGCACCAGCTATCTGCAACAGGCGCTTCGTATGATTCCGCACAACCGGTTCCCCATGATGCCGGCGCTTCCTAATGGCTGCGTGGACCTGATCGACGAACGCTGGGCCGGCGCCGCGTTGGACGCGCTGTTTGAGCGGCATTTCCGCCCCGGGGCGGTGTTCAACATCTGCGCCGGCAAACGCGGGGCGATTCGCGTCGGGCAACTGATCGAGATGGCTTTTTCATCCCTGGGAGCGCCGCAGCCCTCGATGGTATCCCTCGAAAGATTCGAACGATTTGCTGAGCTCGTTCTGAGCAATGGCGCGCGCGGAGTAGATAGGCTCATGCTCCGCTCACTCTCTCACTTTCTGCCGCATCTTGCTCTCGATCAGACGTTTCAGAATGAGGCGACCACATCGCTTCTCAAGGAAGAAGGCATCGATCTCGCTGACAGCGCGGAGGTCTTCGGGAGGGTGCTCGCCCGGCATGCCCGGAACCTATCGCGCGAAGCGATACCAGCGCGCGAGCTGATACGGTGAAACTCCGGCCCAATAAAGGATCTGCAGCGTGATCCAAAGTGCCCAAACTCTTCCATACCGCGGACCGCTGAATCGCCGTGCCGACGTGAAGATTCTGGTCGGAAGATGAACAAAGTTGCCGCGGCGCTTCATGCGCCGAATAATGTCGAGATCCTCAAACAGCGGGTACTCTCTGCAGCCGCCGATCGCCTCGTAAACGCTGCGCCGAATGAAAATGCCCGCATCACCGTAGCTCAGGCCGAGTCGACGAAGATGGGGATAGATCCAGGTCATTTGGCGGGCGGAGTAATGGTCACCCTCAAAGACGAGCGAGAAATTTCCACCAGCCGTAGCACCGTCGCGCAACGAATCAAGGATCGATTCAAGCGCGCCATTTTGGGGTCTGGTATCGGCATGAACAAACCACAGTACGGTTCCCTTCGCCTCAAGGGCAGCGGTTCGAATCTGGCAACCACGGCCGCGCTCGCAGGACACGACGCGCACGCCTAAGCTAGTCGCGATTTCCACAGTACGGTCTTCGCTGCCTCCATCGGCGACGAAGATTTCCTTCTCCCCGGATAGCGTTTGCAGGGCGCGCAGTGTGCTGCCGATCTGCTTCTCTTCATTCAGCGCCGGTACGATGATGCTTATCATAGGCTTGTCAACGGGAATCGTCATCTCCTCCTATTATTCGCCAAAGGCCCAGTTGCCGTTAGAGTCAAAGCAAGGCTGTGCCCGCCGCTGGCGCCGGACCAGGCTGCAGGTATCCACTCCGCGTTAGTTCGAGACACGACCCGGCCCGGCGTGACCGGGTTCCGATCTGTCCCGGCTAAAGGCGACCTGGAGTTCCGGATCTTCCAAGTTTTGGCAGGCGCCTTCACGTGCGGGCGCGAGTTAGCGACCGTATTAGGAAGTGATTCGCCAGTTTGCCTTCCAGTCATATCAGTGCGCTACTCGAATCGGATGCCGATGTAACCCTTGGCCCAACGCTAGACGGGGGCCTTTTTTGCTATTGCGTGCCGCCGGGTGAATGCCAGGATGTTCGAACAAGTTAGATGTTCTACGGAGTTTACGCTCGAAGATGGAGCTCGAAGCGCAGCTCAGTGCGCCGTTAAGCTCGCGACGGGCGCGACATGGTTTAATGTGGATTTGGAGGAAGACTTGGAGCGCATGCTTCAGATGTCCAATCTGCCCGTGCATACGGCGAGTCGGTCGATGAACGATCACGAGATCCAAGCCGGCGCGCCCCGATGAGCGGCCTCTCTCCATGGATTGCGGCACCGTTGGTGATCGGCGCATTTGTATTGCTGGTCTGGCTCGAACGCTGTCGCCCGCTACGCAAACGAGTGGAGCCGAGTTTGCGCCACCATGTGAGGAATTTTGTGATGGCCGGTCTGGGCGCATTGACGACAGTTGCCATCGAAACACCGCTCATTCAGCCGCTTGCCAGGCTGGTCGAAGAGCGCAACTGGGGTATGATCGGCGTGTTCCGCCTGAACGGGGTGGTCGCGGCCGTGGCCGCTCTCGTCTTGATGGATTATACATTCTACGTGTGGCACGTGTTGCTGCATCGGGTTCCGATGCTTTGGCGATTTCACGCGGTTCATCACGTCGATCGCGATCTTGACACCTCAACGGCGCTCCGCTTCCACTTCGGCGAGCTCCTGCTTTCTGTACCGTGGCGAGCGGCGCAAGTGTTGATCATCGGATTGAGTCCGTTCACGTTCTCGTTGTGGCAAGTCTGGTTCGCGTTGTGTGTGATGTTTCATCACTCGAATCTACGGCTCCCCATCCGGTGGGATCGTTGGATCAACCGCTTGCTGGTGACGCCCCGAATGCATAGCGTTCATCACTCCAATATCGCCGAAGAGACGAATAGCAACTGGTCGAGCGGGTTGACTGTGTGGGACTGGCTGCATGGGACACTTCGCCTGAACATTCCGCAAGAGGCGATCGAGATTGGTGTCCCGGCGTATCACGACGCTAAAGCCGTGGCCTTGCCCGCAATCGTGGTGATGCCGTTCGAAGAGCAGCCGAATTACTGGCGCTTCCCTGATGGGCGAGAGAGCCAGCCTCGATCATGAGAATGAACATCGTTCGAGGAGCCTTGATTGTGGGATGGGCGGCCTGTTGTGGTGTGGCATTCGGCCAGGATCTCGATCACTCCGCATGGTCTGCCATTCTCCGGCAGTACGTGACGCCACAGTCTGCGCAGCCGATAGATTTTGAAAACACTCCGCTGGCGCTTAAGGAACGCGCCGGAAGCGTCACGCTCCAACGGCAGGCCGTGGTCTGGAGCAGTGGACTTGGGCTACGGCGGCGGTGCTCGCGGCAGTCTACGTTGACTCCGAATCCGGTGCCCAGGCAGTGTCGGACATACTCAATGATCTACTGAGCTCAATCCCGCGTCACCGCATCGGTGGTGCGATCTCAAGCCGCACGGGAGTCTTCAACGTGAATGCGACTGCTGTGAATGACGGAATATAGACCCGTGCGCCCTGGAGCAATATCGGTTCGAGCGGCGTTCGCTTCCTGCATTTTGGCGCCCATCAATCGCGTCTCCTATCGCGGAAAGCACCTCCTACAAGGACATACTTTGAAAGCTGGCCCACTCGTCGACGCCCAGATTGACTCCCACCAGGTCGAGCGATTGACCGCCTTCACCGTCCGGTATCAATTGAACCAACAGACGGGCACTCTTCCGAATGACTGTAGTGCCGCCGGAAACGACAGGGTCCATCACGGTCGCCCGAAAAGCTTTTCCGGGAGGTTCATGCAAGCTGTCTATAAAGTCCAGGAGTTTGACTCTGATCTTGGCGTTGGCTGGTAAATCCAGCTTACGGACGGGAGGCGGAATGGTACAGTCTTCCGGTGACGCTTCGGTGCTCATGATTTCGACATCAGCGCGCTGATAAACTTCAGTACGGCCACAACGCTTCATGCGGACCTCGCTTGCGTCCATCGATACGATTGCGCCGGCCAGCGACGTTCCGTTCTTAAACTTCAGCAACTCGGCGCTAGGAGTCTGTCGGAGATAGATTCAACCGGTGCTTAGGGCGGAGGGCGGGAAGCTGAAGCATTGTTATACAAGAATGTTTCAGCATCAGTTATTCTGGTTCTGTGAACAAACGCTTCCGCACCTGCGACCTGGAGCAGATTTTCCTGCTCCCACCTTCGTTGCAGGACTGGCTGCCGGAGAACCATCTGGCGCGGTTCATTGCCGATGTAACCAATCAACTGGATTTGTCCAAGATCGTCGCTGTCTACGAACGCAAGGATGGACGAGGGATGGCAGCCTACCATCCGGCGATGATGGTGCGGGTGTTGCTGTACGGCTACTGCCGGGGAGTGGTGAGTTCGCGCAAGATCGAGCGCGCGACGTATGAAGACGTGGCATTCCGGTTTTTGGCTGCGGACCAGCATCCGGATCACGATTCGATTTCCAGCTTTAGGCAGGCCCATTTGCAGAGCTTGGCGGAGCTGTTCACCCAGGCCCTGCGGTTGTGCGATAAGGCTGGCTTGATCAAACTGGGGCATGTGGCAATCGATGGGACCAAACTGAAAGCCAACGCCAGTAAACACAAGGCGATGAGCTATGAGCGAATGGTGGAAAAAGAGAAGCAGTTGCGGGAGGAAGTAGACAAGCTGCTGGCGCAAGCGGCGCAGGCTGACGCGGCCGAAGACGCTCAGTACGGCAAGGGGAAACGAGGGGATGAGCTGCCGCCGGAGTTGGCGCGGCGGGAGAGCCGGTTGAAGAAGATCGGCGAGGCCAAGGCGGCATTGGAGCAGGAAGCGCGGGAACGCGCCACGGTGGAGAAGACGCTGGCGGAAGGAAAGTTGGAAGAGCGACGGTTGAAGGAAGAGGCGCAGGGCAAGAAGTTCGGAGGCCGTCCGCCGCAGGTACCCGATCCCGAGCAAGCCAAGCCGGAGCCGAAGGCGCAGCGGAAGTTCACCGATCCGGAATCGCGCATCATGAAGGATGGGGCGACGAAGAGTTTCATGCAGCCCTACAACGGGCAGGCGGCGGTGGACAGTCATGCGCAGATCATCGTGGCGGCGGCGCTGACGCAGGATGCCAACGACAAGAAGCAATTGCTGCCGATGCTGAAGCAGGTGGAGGAAAACATGGGCCGGAAGCCGGAGCAGGCCACTGCGGACGCGGGCTATTTCAGCGAGGCTGCGGTGACGGACCCGAAGGTGGATGGGATCGGGTTGCTGGTGCCGCCGGAACGTCGGAAACACGTTGTGCCGGGCGAGATCAGTGCGGATATTCCTGTGGTGGCGGACGGACGGAGCCAGCCTGTTGGCGGGAGCACGGAGCCGCCGCAGCCGGACAAGAGCGTGGCCGAAACGATGCGCGACAAGCTACGCAGCACTGCCGGGCAAGCGGTCTACAAGATGCGCAAAGCGGTGGTGGAGCCTGTGTTTGGACAAATCAAAGAGAGGCGAGGGCTGCGGGGGTTCTTGATGCGGGGAAAGGAAGAAGTCTCGGCAGAATGGCAGATCATCTGCCTTACCCACAATCTGCTGAAGCTGTTTCAGGCGGGACTGCGTCCGCAACCGGCCTAAACCGGCCTGAAGGAGCCAAGAACCGATTCAAAATCAGCGATATCAGCCCATGCGCGGCGAAAACCGCCGTATCTTGCCTTTGTTATGTACTTTGTATTGTCAAGCAATCCTGATCGGCTCAGCCCAGTGCATCGGCCACAACTGGCGGATCGGGTTCATTCCGACAGACTCCTAGCGCCCTTTGAAAGGATTGTTTGGAGTGATCGGCATGGACTTCTACCCCACCAAGATCTCTGCCACGAACGTCGCAACGGAACCTCCAGCATTGTGTTAAGCTCCGATAACTGCAAAGCGCATGCCGTCAGTACGGCAGAAAGTTGAGGACATATGAAAAACAATTTGAGTTTCAGCTTCTCGATTTCCGTGGCAATTTTGACGAGTCTCATGGTTCCGATGCTGAGCTCTGCCGAGTTATCGCAGACCGTTCAGCCCGTTGAGACGACGGGGTAATCCGTAATCACAACTGCGGCGGTGGGCAGCGGCGCCCTCAGCACGCACGAAATTCAGGACAGGGCAGAGCCTGGCACGATGTCAATCAGCAGCACAACTCCGCGCCGCCGAGCCAATCTGCCCATCCCAGGTAAGTCGCGGCCCATGATGGCAGCGTCAATCATCTCATCTGCTGCGCTGCCCGAACCTGTGGTAGCCGGTCGATCCATCTCTGGCTCGCCCTCGCAAGGCTTTCTCGGCTTCAATGGCATCAGCCACTCCGATCAGCGTGTTGCTGGCGGGAATACACAGTTCAGCGATGAGCCCCCAGACCAGGCAGTGTGTGCCGCCAATGGCTTCGTGGTTGAGGCTGTGAATAACGGCGTTCGCGTGTTCAGCACAACGGGCGCGCCGCTTGTCGGCGTCGACACCCTCAACCCCTTCTTCAAACTGGCCCCGGAGATCGATCGAACCACTGGCATCGCCGGACCTTTCCTCAGCGATACGAAATGCCTTTACGACCGCGATGTGCAGCGCTGGTTCCTCAGCGAACTGATGCAGGACACCGGCAACAACCCTGGCGCAATCGGCCGGAGCTATACGCTCATCGCCGTCAGCCAGACCAACAATCCTCTCGGCGCCTGGACCATCTTCCGCATCGATGCGACGGACGACGGACTCGCCGGCACGCCCAGCAATCCCGGATGCCCGTGCTTCGGCGATCAGCCTCTGATCGGCACCGACAAGTACGCATTCCACGTCACCACAAACGAGTTCGGTGGCGGCTTCAACGGAGCGCAGATATATGCGATCTCCAAGACCGCGCTCGCCAATGCAGCCGTGGGTAAACCGGCTCTTCTCTATGCCGTTCATCCTAAAAAGGGCGGTTGGGCCATCATTATGCCGGCTGGAACCCGGCAGTGGGCATTTTCATCGCTGGTTTGATAGGGAAGGCGCGTACGACCGCCCGGAGAATGAGCCGCCACCGGTCAACAGCCTTCAACTGCTCCGTGATTGAGCGTATGTGCCCCAGAAAACTAGCCACGGCTTTCATCGCAACCTGAATCGTAGCGGCTTCGGCGTGCAGGCTGGTTACGGTCAGTGTCGATTGATTGCTGTGACTGGTCTTGCGCCCGATCGCATGCAGTAACAGCGGGCGCGAGGTAATAGCTTCGGCACGTTTGCGAGGAAATGAGAGACGGGTGAACAGACTCCACTAGTTATAGACCAGGGCTACGAACAACGTCATCATCTCACTCCGCGCGTGATCGTGCGTGGTGTAGCCCAGCCAACCCCACTGGTTTTTCAATTCATCAAAGGCGTTCTCGGCGTCGCCACGATCCCGGTAATGTTGAGCCAGAGTGTAAATGTCTTCCTCCATATTGGTCACCAGCACCGCGTGTTCATAGAGCACTGTGCCCTCTTTGAGAAATCCCATTTCCAGTTCCATTTGCGCCTGACGGCGGCCTCTGCCCTTGCGTTTGGCCAACACCAGTTCTTGGCGTAAGGGCCGCCGCAAAATGATCACCCGCCGCTGCGCCGTCCAACCGGCCAGCCGCACTTGGCTCCAACAGCCTTCCCATCCCTGTCCCGCGCCTTGCCACTGGTCTATCGCGAAACTTCCCGCCAGCAGTTCCTTGATCTTCACACTCTGTCGAATCTTGAACAAATAGGCTTGACCGCGTTCCTCGGCCTGCTGCATCATCCGCTCGGTGCCCCATCCAATATCGCCTCGAATGAAGACCGGCCTGGACGATGCAGGCAATGCATCGAAGTAGGCCCAAACACCGGGCTGCGCGTGGCTCGACGCCGATTCGTTGCCGGCTTGTACTTCCGCTCCCAGCACCAGCCGCAACTCCGCCATCAGATACGTATGCACCACCTGCGAGGGCCGCCCCGGTTTGACTGGGTTGTATCCTTTGACGCCCTTCTCCTGCTTGCCGTACAGAGGCTTCACCGTACTGTCCAGATCCATCACCCAGGCTTGTTCCAGCAGGGATTCGTAAGTGTTGCCAAGATGCTTCTTAAGCCATTGGCGGGTTGCTTCGGGCGAGGCCTGCTTGAATGCGCGCCGTGCT
>JBBRNO010000190.1:0-10297 GCA_038230275.1 Bryobacterales bacterium | reverse complement strand
TGGCGCATGGTGATGGTGTCCGCGCCGGAATCAAAGCCAATCTCGTGTGTGCCCGGATGCGCGCCCGCGCGGTTGGAACTGACGTCGATGTTCCGGGCATAGCCGCTCTTCTTCATCTCATCCACCAGTTTCAACAGCGTACCGGACGGGGCGTCTTTCTTGGTGTTGTGATGAATTTCCCAAGCCCATGATCCGTATTCAGGCTGGTCGCCGAGCAACTTCGCCGCCTCAGCCACTAATCGAAAGAACACATTCACGCCGACCGAATAGTTCGGACTCCAGACCAGCGCGGTGCCATTCTTTTCAACCGCCGCCGTCACTCGCGGCAATTCGTCCAGCCAGCCAGTGGTGCCCACAACCACATTCACGCCCAACGCGGCCAGACGTTCCACATTCTCAACTGTTGCCGACGGAATGGAAAACTCAATCGCCACGGAGATGCCGGCGAAGTTCTGCGCCGTCAATCCGGCGAAGCCAGCGTTGTTGAACTCATCCAGCTTCAACGCCACATCACAGCCGTATTCCGGAGCAAGCTGCTCAATCAACTTTCCCATCTTGCCGTACCCGACGAGTGCAATTTTCATGTTAGTCAAACACCTGGGGATCGAGCTTACTGAAAAACTCGGTGTGCAGTTGTTCCACAGCCGTCCGCAGGTCGTCCTGCGCTACCACCACACTCAAATTCAGCAGTGAGGCGCCTTGCGAAATCATGCGGATATTGATCTTCTCCAGCGCATGGAACGCGCGGCTGGCGACGCCCGGCGTATAGCGGATATTATCGCCAACCAGGCAGACGATAGCCTGATTTTCTTCGACCGACACCTCTGAAAACTGCTCCAACTCTTTCCGGATTTCAGCTAGCTTCGATACGTTGTCAATGGTGAGGGAGACGCTTACCTCCGACGTCGCCACCATATCCACCGCGGTCTCATACCGATCAAAAACTTCAAAGATGCGGCGAAGAAACCCGTGCGCCATGAACATCCTGCTGGAGTGAATGTTCAGCAAGGTGATGTTCTTCTTGCAGGCAATCGATTTCGCCGAATTGGTGCAAGGCACCGCGTCCTTCACAATGCGGGTTCCTTCCGCTTCGGGCCGGCGGGAATTCAAAATCAGGACCGGGATATTCTTCTCGATGGCCGGCATGACGGTGGCGGGGTGCAATACTTTGGCGCCAAAATAGGCGAGCTCCGCAGCTTCTGCGAATGAAATGGTCTTTACGCGATGTCCTCCGGGAAGTATGGTTGGGTCCGCGGTGAGCATTCCATCCACGTCTGTCCAGATCTGAATCTCCGTGGCACCGATGCCCGCACCAACGATGGAAGCCGAGAAATCTGAACCGCCCCGGCCGAGCGTGCTGGTGACGCCATCTTCCGTAGCCGCGATGAAGCCGCCCATCACCACCACGTGATTCTCGAGTTGGCCCGGAATTGTGGCCGCGAGCCGTTCGTAGGAATGGCGCAGCAGGGGCGCGGCTTGCGTGTGGCGATGATCCGTGACAATGACCTTGCGTGAATCGATGTTCACCGCCGGGGTACCCGCACTGTTGAAGGCGAGTGTCAGAATGGCGCTGGAGAGCCGCTCGCCATAGCTCGAGATTGCGTCAATGGTGCGCGGAGTGAGTTCCTGAATAACCGAAAGGCCTTTGACTAATTCTTCCAATTCTCCGAACAAGCTCTCGACAATCGCGACCGGGCCCGCTTCCTGAACATGATAGGCCCGCAGCTCAGAAAGCAAATCGAGTGCGCGCTGGCGATTACCGGAGGCAGCTTCATTGGCGATGGCAAGTAGCTTGTTTGTAGTCTTGCCCATGGCCGATACCACGACCACGGGCTTCTGCGAGAGCCGGTCCGTGACAATGCCGACGACACGCTTGATGGCAACAGCGGACTCCAGCGAGGAGCCGCCGAACTTCATGACAATCATCCGTCGAGCAGCCCTTCCGACTGCATCAACTCGGCGTTGAGGACGGCTGCTCCGGCGGCTCCGCGAATGGTGTTGTGGCCGCATGCTAGAAACTTAAAATCGAACACCGGGCACGGGCGCAGGCGTCCGACAAATACGGCCATGCCGTTCTCCCTGCCGGCGTCCCGGCGAGGCTGCGGCCGATCCTGCTGTTCCATGTAAATAAGGGGGCTGGGCGGCGCGCTGGGTAGATTGCGCTGCTGGGGCAGTCCGGTAAACGTCTGTATGGCATGGCGCAGATCCGCAAGAGACGGCTTGTTTTTGAACTCCACCGAGACGGCCGCCATGTGCCCGTCGACCACAGGAACGCGATTGCAATGGGCGCTAACTTTGGCCGCGAGCGGCTGGACTGAGCCCGCCAGGAGGTCACCCAAAATCTTCTGTGTCTCCTGCTCCATCTTTTCTTCTTCACTGCCGATGAACGGAATTACGTTCGCCGTGATGTCCATGGATGCTACGCCGGGATAGCCCGCACCGGAGATGGCCTGCAGAGTGGTGACCACCACGCGCTCAATTCCGAACTGCTTCATGGGCGCTAGCGCCATGGCCAGTACGATGGTGGAACAGTTGGGATTGGTAACGATTTGCCCTGGCCAGCCACGCTCTTTGCGCTGGCGGGCGATCAACTGCAAGTGGTCGCCATTGATCTCTGGAATCAGGAGTGGAACGTCCTGATCCATGCGGTGATTGCGCGAGTTGGAAACAACTACATGTCCGGCGGAGGCGAACGCCTGTTCAATTTCAGTAGCTACGGAAGCATCGGTAGCGGAGAAGACCAGTTTCGGTGCGTTGCCTGGCTTGCATTCCTGTACGACCAACGCGGCTACTCGCGCCGGCATGGCACCATCGAGCCGCCAGCTTGTCGCTTCGGCATATTTCTTTCCGGCGGACCGGTCACTGGCGCCGACCCATGTCAGATCGAACCAGGGGTGATTCCGCAGGAACTTCACAAAATGCTGGCCCACCATTCCGGTGGCGCCGAGTACTCCAACTTCTATTTTCTTTTCCATATCCTGTCTCATGCGGTTTGCAAGTGCCGCACCATTTTTTTGTAGATCTGAATCGCTTCGATGATTTCTCGTTTTGGGATGCGCTCTTCGCTGGTGTGCGCCACATGGATGGTGCCGGGGCCCAGTAAATATGGCTTGCCCCAGGCGCCGCCGAACGCGGGAATATCGGTAGTGTATGACATCACAGAGGTCTCAAACCCCGGAAGCGAGCCCAGGCGCAGGGCGGGTATGCAGAGCACTTCTCGCGCTTCCACCAGGCTGCCGGCGGCATCCGCAACTGCTTTTCGCGTGGTATCGCCGTCTTCCACCAAGCGGATAAAAAGTTCCGCGCGAGCAGCGTCTGGAATTACATTGGGAGCGCGGCCGCCGGAGATGGTTCCGATGTTCAAGGTGCTGGGCCCAAGCACGGGATCGGTTGGCAGGGCGATGGCGCGAATTTTGTGCAACGCGTCCAGAAGCTTATTGATGGCGGATTCACCTAGTTCGGGATACGCGGAATGAGCCATGCGTCCCTGGGCAACCACCTCGTATCGCAGCGCGCCTTTTGAGCCAAGGGCAAGGCGGTTCTCAGTAGGTTCGCCGTTGATCAAGAAGCGCGACCCTCGCGGAGACTTCGCCGCGGTATAGGCGCCCACGCTGTTGCGCTCTTCACCCACCACGAACAGCAGGCCGAAGTCGCGCGCGCCTTCCGCGAGCAATTCGCGAATTGCGGTGATCATGGACGCGATGATGCCCTTGGTATCGCACGCGCCGCGGCCCCAAATGTAATCGTCATCTTCGCGGGAGGGGAAGAATGGCGGCACCGTATCGATGTGCGTGGACAGCGTGACTATTGGGTCTCCCCAACTGGCGAAGACGTTGAAGCGGTTTTCAGTGACTGGCATTTTCTCAATGCTGCCGCCATGGCTCTGCGTCAGAAGCGAGAGATGATCGAAGAGATAGTTGCCGACGCCTGATTCGTTCTCCGTAATGGATTCGATGTCGACCAATGCGCGCGTGAGTTCGAAAACGTTCATAGGAAGCAGCCTAAAAATACTGGGATCGAACGGAGGCAGGAAGGATGAGCGGCAGGGTGCAGCCACTGTCCCGATAGCGCTCCATCCGATCCCCAATTGGATCCGATGACAGTGGGCTGGTGTTAACCGCGGCCCCCCAATCCAAACCGGAGCAGCTTCCAGTTTCGATTTCGGCGGGAATACAACCGGCCCCTTTTGCTGGATGCCCGGAGCTACCCGGAATGCGCATCCAACTACTTATGACCGCCGCGCCTCTACCAAGAAACTATTAGGATAGCGAATCCATGCGGCGACCGTCAAATTTTTGGCTATGATGACGAGTACGTGTTTCCAATTTCGAAGCGCAGCCTCGCCGACTGCGTGCTGCTTTTCCTACTGGCAGCGGTCTTGATAAAGCCGTTGTTCAAGCTGGGTTTCACCGATAAGTGGGGGTCGGTGGAGGGCGCAATCATTTCCGATGCCAGATTTCTGAGCGACCACTGGCCACATCCTGGGTGGCAGCCGCTGTGGTATGCGGGGGCGCGATTCGATACGCTGTTTCCGCCCGCGGTGCGGTATGGAACGGTGGCAATTTCAAAGATCGGCCGTGTGCCGGTGGTGCGGGCTTATCACTCCTATCTGGCCCTGTTCTATTGCTTCGGGATTGCCGCTGTTTATTTCCTGATATGGACGCTGAGCGGATCTCGTTCGACTGCGTGGTTTGGCGCCGCGGCGGCTGCGCTGGTGTCGCCTTGCTTTCTGTTCATACCGGAATTGCGCAACGATGCGTGGCTGTGGACACCGCAACGGTTGGGCGCAATGATGCGCTATGGGGACGGTCCGCATATTGCATCGCTGGCGGTGCTGCCGTTTGCGCTGGCGTTCTGCTGGCGGGCGCTAGTGCGGTTTCAGCGCGGGGATGTAGCGCTGGCGTGTCTGGCCGGGGCGGTGGTGGCTGCGAATAGTCTAACTGGTACGGCAATGCTGGTGGTGTTGCTTCCGGCGATGGTCTGGAGCTTGTACGTCACCCACCTGGACCCGCGAATATGGAAGCGTGGTGCGGGCATCGCCGCGCTTACGTGGGGAGTGAGCGCGTTCTGGCTGGTGCCGTCGATGGTTACAACGAGTGTCACGAATACGCAATGGCTATCGCCTGGCGGGACTACGTGGTCACTTTGGATTGCGCTGTTGTGCTGCGTTGCCTTTGTACTGATTACCAATGCGACGTTACGCGGGCGTGGCGATTTGGCTTACTTGCTTTTTCTCAGTGCGGCTGCGTTTGGCTTCGCTTTGCATGTGATCGGTTATAACTATTTTGGATTTCAACTTGCGGGTGCGCCGATGCACCTGGCTCCAGAGTTGGACTTGTTCTTGATTCTGCTTGCCGCGGAGTGTTTGCGGCGCTTGCGATGGCGATACCTGGCGGTGGCAATCGCGTGTGTTGTGCTGGCGAGCAGCGGCGCTTACCTGCGGCGTGCATGGCATGTGTATCCGGCCGATTTTGGATTTAAGGACCGGGCTGAATACAAAGTGCAGGAATGGGTTTCGCAGAACATGCCGGACGCGCGGGTGATGGTGGCTGGTTCGGCACGGTTTTGGTTGGATGCCTGGGGTGACCGGAAACAGTTGGGTGGCGAAGCGGAAGCGGGACCGGCGGAACCTTCTATAAAAGCCGCCCAATATCAAATTTTGCGAGGCGAAAAGCCAGCATTGGCAGTGCTCTGGATGCAACTGTTGGGAGTGGATGCCGTGGTGGGGGAGCGAAAGTTTGCGGGCATCCTGCCGGAGTTGCGGGGAGACACAATCTATCGCGTGCCGCGGCGCTATCCGGACCTGGCGCGAGTGGTGGATACCGTCCGATTGGACGCCTTGCGGACCATGGTTGGCAATGACGACGTGGATGGATTGCAGGCGCACTTTGCGGTATTGGAAGCCGGCCCCGAGTCGCATCCGCTGGTTGTGTGGGAATCCACGAAGGTGATGCGTGTACGTGCGCATGTCGAGCCGGGACAGTCGTTACTGGTGCAGACGATGTACGACGGCGGATGGCATGCTTATTCGAGGGGCGCGGCTATGCCCGTGCGGCGAGGGGCGCTGGGCTTCATCCGGTTGGATCCCCCGGCGGGCGATCATGAGATCCGATTGGTATTCGAGACGCCGCTGGAGGTGTGGTTCGGGTTGTCGATCACGCTGCTGGCCTTGTTCGCGATGTGGCGGATGAAGTGAGGAACCTGTTCGCAGCGGTATGGATCTTTGCCATCAATCTGGCGCTGAATTGGCCATTGTTCTCGGCTGGGGAATCGCCATACCGGCAATCGATCGAGCTGGGTTACGCGGGAATTTCGCGATTTATTAGTGAGCATCCGAACCCATGGGGATGGAATCCGCTGCCGTATTGCGGGTTGCCGACGCAGTTTTTGTATTTGCCCGTGGTTCCTTACACAGTGGCGGTGCTGACTTGGATCTCGCAAGCTTCACACGAACTGGTTTATCGAATTCTTACTTCAGCGTTAGCCTGTGCAGGGCCCGCCGTGGTTTTCTTCCTGGTTGCTTACTTCAATAAGAGCCGCTTATGGGCGGCGGTTGCCGCGCTTGCGTATACCGTGTTCTCGCCGTCTTACGGGCTGTTTGAACAGATTCATCGGGACCGGGGCATTACGGAACTGCCGTGGCGAATACAAGTACTGGTGAAGTACGGCGAGGGCCCGCACAACGTGGGATTGGCGCTGCTGCCACTGGCCGTGATGGCACTTTGGGCCGCGGGCACTGGACGCCGATTCTGGCAAGTGGCAGTTGCGGCCGTGGTGCTGGCCTTGATCACATTGACGAACTGGGTGGCGGCGCTGGCACTCGCGTTTGTATTTCTTGTGTTCGTGATCTGTGCAATTGGTTTGCAGGCTTTCGAATTGCGCAGAGTATTTGCCGCTGCCGGGCTTGCTTATTTGCTTGCGTGTTTCTGGCTGACGCCGAGTTTCATTCGCACCATCGCGTTCAACTGGCCTCAGGATGCGGTGAACTACCGGCTGGAGAACGGGTTCGTTACGATTGGCGGATTCCTGTTGGCGCTGGCGTTGGTGCGGTTCGTCTTGCATTGGTTCCGGGTGGAGTTTTACGCAAGCTTCGTCACGCTATGCGCGTTTGGCTTTGGCTGGGTAGCACTGCGATTCTACGCCGGTGGGGTGGATACGGTGCCGGAATCGCACCGGTATGCGATGGAGTTCGAACTATTTCTGATTCTGGCGCTGTGTGAATGGTTTCGCATGGCTGTGCGCAGCGGGGACCGAGTGAAACAAGTCTGCGCGGTGGTTAGCGCGTCGATCATGCTGCTGATGGGAATAGGGCCGGCGCAACGATTCGTGATGCATGGTTGGGATCTGTGGCGGCCGTTGACGCGCGAAGAGACTGCGGAATTTCGCATGGCTCGATGGATTGCGGAACAGAAGCCGGGCGGCCGGGTGCTGGCTTCGGGTGGGACTCGGATGCGGTTGAATTCGTGGTTCGACTTGCAGCAGATCGGCGGCACGTTCGAATCGGGATTGCGAAACAGGAAGCCGCTGGAAACGTCGTTGCGCATTCGCAATGACGAGAAGACCGGGGTTGAAGTGTTCACCGCGATGGGCGTGGAATATGTTGCAGTTCACGGGCATGGGTCCAGTGAGTATTATCGAGAATACCGTTTCCCGCGCAAATTCGATGGCGTTCTGGAGAAGGTTTACTCAGAGGGCGACAACTTTGTCTACCGCGTGCCGTTCCATAGCCTGGCTGGCCAGATGGAAACGAAATGGAATGGAACCGATGATTTAGAAATCAGCGGCGCCATTCCGGCTGACGGCTCCGTCGCGGTTGCCGTGAATTACGATCCGGGATGGCGGGCGATGCAGGATGCAAAGCCGATTCAGGTGAAGTCCGATTCGTTCGGGTTCCTCACGCTAGTGGCAACGCCGGGGCCGCAGAGCCGGATTGAGTTGCACTATGCGGGTACGTTGGAGCAGCGGATTATGGCCGGCATCAGCTTGCTGAGCTTGCTGCTGATGCTTGGGTGGCTGATGCGCGACGGTATCCGAACAGAATCATCGCGACGGCAATTAGCAGCGACAGGCACGAAAGAATAAGCCCGGCGCGAATCTCAAGAGTGGGCTCGAAACGCAAGACGATGCGCTGCGTACCGGGCGGCGCGTGCAGCAGCATGAAGCCGACGGGGTCCTTCTCAATGGGCACCGGCTGGCCATTGGCGTAGGCGTGCCACGCAGGGTCGTAGGATTCCTGCACGAGAATTGCTTCACCGGGTTCCAGCGTGGCGTTCATGCGTAGCTCATCGGGGTTGAGGCGATCCATGTGGAGGCGATCTTTCGCTCCGGCTACGCGCGGTTCAGCTTCAATCGCATTCACATAGTTGCGGAGTGGAATGCGCTCGTCCTGGGCAGGGATTCGGGCCAGGCCTTTCATCCCGCCGGCGTTTACGATTCGCACGATGCCGGGGACGCGGCGGTCGATGCGGTAGAAAATATTGCCTTCCCCGTCGTCGCGAAGGATGGGGAATTCCTTGCGCCACAGCGGGAGAAGCTCCGGGATCAGATCGTGGTAGATCTCCTTCGAATTCTGTTCTGGAATCACGGCAACGTCGGTGGCGAGAGCCTTTAGCCAAAGCCTGTTCAATTCCATGTCCGTGCCCCACATCATGCGCGGCTGCGAATTGACGATGTTCAGATTCAATACGCCCTGCTGTGATCCGCCGTCCAATTGAGGAAGGTCGAACCAGGCGTCGTACCAGAAGCGGATGGAACCGGTAGCGAGCACGCGCTGTCCAGGGAGGTTTTCGTGGATCCATTTGGTGGTTTTATATTCGACGCGATCCCGCCAATCGTGATCTTCCGGGAACGGCAGGTAGGCGTGTTGCAGATAGTACGGTATGGGCCAGCAGGATGCGGCCACGATGAGACAAACCACCGCGCGTGGTAGCCACGCAGGTCCTTTCGCCGGTTTCGAGTTCCAGAGCCAGCGGAGAACTTCGATTGCGGCGAGGATGAAGAATAGATCGAATTCCGGCAGCAGGCGGCTGGATTCGCCCGCTACTTGAAAGTGGAAAAACTGGTGCCCCATGATATAGAGGCTTAGGAATAGAAAGCCACCCCAAACGAAAAGTCCGTAGCTGGACTTCATGCGGGCCGGCAGTTTGAATGTGACGGCCAGGAATACGATCACCGTCACGATCAGCAGAACAACAGACCACGAGTTGCCCTGCTCAGCGACCAGTTTCAGGTTTTCAGAAGTGACGCGGATGTACGACGGCACCAGCCACCACGCGGTGAGTCCGTAGGCCAATGCTCCGATGGCGGTGAGATACGCCAGCAGTTTCACGCCGGGTTGAGAGACAAAGCAACCCCAGGCGAGAATTGGGAATAGAATAGCCAACGCGGTGAGACCGTAAAAGTTGTTGGTGACTACCACAGCGGCTGCGATGGCGGAGGCGGCCAGCCAGGCGGGATTGCGGTTGCGCATCCAAAGCAAGGCGCAGGCGAAGACGTAGGGCAACGCGGAAAGCGCGGAAACGTGCGGACCTTCGCCATAGGTGATTAGGGCGTGCAGGCGCTGCGGCGCCAGGAAGCCACTATCGTGAAGGTATTCCGGGAGGAACAGAAAGCCCGGCGATAGAAGTGCCGTGGCGGCAGCGGCCAACCAGGCGAAGAGCCGGGAACCATTGCCGATCCGCACAAGGAGATAAACGCCAAGAATTCCAAGCACGTAGAAAAGCGCAATGTAGATGTGATAGGCGCGCGGCGGGCTGGTATGCAGCAGCTTGGTCAGGATTGCGGTGCCGTAGCGCAGGCCGGGGGGATAAACGTAATCGGCACGAGTTCCGCAATACCACAGGGGCTGCCAATTGCTGTGCGGGAGATTTCCCAGCAGGATGCGGCCGTCTGAAATGAAGGTGCTCTCAATGGAAGAGAAGCGGGCGAGGTAGACAATTTTGAAGAGCGGCCAGATCAGGATGGATGTGAGGATGCAGATGGCGAGACTGTCGACGATCCAACTTTGCAGGCGCTTCACGCTTAGCATCCCTCATAGAGGAATGCCGGGTAGCGCTTGATCGCCGCGCCTTGTCGTTTCTTTGCGATGAGATAAGTCTGCTCGCCACGAAGGGCGGTGGAATAGCCATTCCGTTCCAGAACGGCGCGGATGAACAGGTCGGAATTGTAGCCGGCGATTTTCTCAGTGAACAAATATTCCACGTCAAACCCGGCGGCCTGCACCGCTTCGGCCAACTCCTGTGGAGTGTATTCGCGGACGTGCGGTATTTCGGTGTCCTGGTATTCGCCATAGGGATTG
>JBBRNO010000189.1:0-10304 GCA_038230275.1 Bryobacterales bacterium | reverse complement strand
CGGCAAGAACAGCGGCGATAACCTCGGCCACGAAACCCCGGTCATCCACTTTGAGCAGTGGGAAGAGAATGAGATCGAAGTGAAGCTGATCCTGAAGGGCGGCGGCTGCGAGAACAAGAACATCCAATATTCGCTGCCCGCTACACTGGAACACCTAGGCCGCGCCGACCGCAATATCGAAGGCGTGCGCAAGTGCATCCTGCATGCGGTCTGGCAGGCGCAAGGGCAAGGCTGCGCCCCAGGGGCGGTAGGCGTCTGCATTGGCAGCGATCGCGCCCACGGGTATGTGCTGGCGAAGAACGAGTTGTTCCGCACGCTGGATGACTCCAACCCGGTTCCTGAACTGGCCAGGCTCGAAGCCGAAATCATGGACGAGGCCAACCGGCTTGGCGTTGGCCCGATGGGCTTCGGCGGCAAGGCATCGCTCATCGGCTGCAAGATCGTGGCGGCCAATCGGCTGCCGGCCAGCTTCTTTGTCTCGGTGGCTTATGACTGTTGGGCCTACCGCCGCCTGGGCATCCGTCTGGACGCAGAGAATGGCGCCATCACCAAGTGGCTCTATCGCGATCCAGCGCGCACGGTGGAGAAGATGACCCAGCAGGAAGGCTTCCCGCTAACCGGCCGCGAAGTAGTCCTGCAATCTCCGCTGACCGAGGCACAGGTGCGCAGCCTGAAGGTCGGCGACGTGGTTCTCATCAGCGGCGAGATCTACACCGGACGCGATGCCGTGCACGCCCACCTGATGAAGAACCCGCCCCCGGTAGACCTGCACGGCGCGGTGCTCTACCACTGCGGCCCGGTGATGCTGCAGGAAGACGGCAACTGGAAGGTGAAGGCCGCCGGCCCAACCACCAGCATTCGGGAGGAGCCCTATCAGGCCGACGTGCTGCGGAATTACGGGGTCCGCGCCGTCATCGGTAAGGGCGGCATGGGCCCCAAGACCCTGGCCGCGCTGAAGGAATGCGGAGCCGTCTATCTGAACGGCATTGGCGGCGCGGCCCAGTATTACGCCAGGACGGTTGAGAAAGTTTTGGGCGTTCATTTGATCGACTTCGGCACCCCGGAAGCCATGTGGCACTTGAAAGTGAACAACTTCGTGGCCATCGTAACCATGGACGCTCACGGCAACAGCCTTCACGCCGGCATAGAAAAAGCGACCGGAGAAGCGTTGGAACAGTTACAAACGGTGTAGCTGTCTGTTAAACTAATCACTTGGCGGCCAGGTAGCTCAGGGGTAGAGCGCAGCCCTGAAAAGGCTGGCGTCGGGGGTTCAAATCCCTCCCTGGCCACCATATGGAAGTCTGCGGGCATCCCGATCCAGATATCCAACCCCATTCTCGGAGTCTATCGCGCACTATGATTCGTGATAGACTTTCCGTGCCCAGATTCCAGAGACCGGAGGTTTCAGACTTCCCATGAGCGTGCCCAGCGGACAGGCATTGGTTGACTTGACGAAGCTACCAGTGGAACAGGAGAAATTGGAAGACATCGGGTACATGACCTGTATGACTCTGGTGCTGCTGGGCAACTATGCCCAGACGGGTCATTTTGGCGGTCCGCTGGCCTGCACACCCTACAATGTGGCGGCACACCTCGCCGGTCCGGAGTTTGGCGGAATGCGGTATGACTACCGCCGTCCGAAGCATCCGCATGGCGACAAATTCATGCTCGCCGGCGGGCATAATGTTCCCACCTGCTACGCCTTGTGGATGATCATGGGCCAAGCCCTGGCACGCAGATTTGAAGCCACGGGCGACCAGGCTTTCCATGTCGATCCGCATGTCGCGATATTGCCGGTCGATGCGCTGGGATTCCGGCGTGGCGCAGGTGCCATGCTCACCCTGCTGCGAGACCACGGGTTGGAAGACCACCCGCTGTTTGCGCAGGCTCGCGGAAGGGGAATCCGTGCCTTGGCCGGACACTCGGAGAGCACCGACGTTACCAATGATGTAAATGGCGGCCCGTCGGGCGTGGGGATTGCTTCGGCCGCGGGCCAGGCGGCATTCTGGGATATTTTCGGCGCAGGCGGTTCGCCTAAGATCATTGCGGTGGAAGGTGAATTCGCCATGACCGAGGGGCATGCCCAGGAGCTGAAGACGCAAGCATTGGCGATGAAGGTCGGGAAGCGATTGCGCATCCTGCTTTCCGATAACAATGCCGGTATTGACGATTCCCTGCTGGGTGGCGTCATCGACCGCAAGTATCAGGGCTATCGGCTGATTGATCAGTGGACTTCCTATGGCTGGAATGTTTTCCCTTTGGAGGATGGAAACGACTACCGGCAAATCGGGGCAGTGCTCAAGAGCATGGAGGATTGGGATCCCGCCGACCGCCGCCCGATGATCGTGATTGGCAAGACTACGAAGGGATACTGGCCAGGCGCAGCCGGCGGAAAGATTCCTGGACACGGCGAGCAAGTGGTGGGTTACCGCAGCCATCCGTATGCCATGAAGATGAACTCGGAATATTTTGTCGCTCTTGCAAAAACGTTCGAGGATCATTACCGCGTTCGGTTCGCCGGAATTCACGATGGCCCGGTGAGCGATCCGCGCGAGCGGCTGATCCAGTTCAAGACCAATATCGACGTGGTGATGTCGCTGCTGGACCGGAACGGCCTCGGCGACTGGTTGGCGGACCGGTTAGTGGCTCTGGGTGACACCATCAAAGACGACGCGCCGCTAGGTGTCGACGTCAAGACCGATCCGTTCCTGGATCAGCGCCTGCGGGTGGCCAATCTACCGGTAGAACCGCAGAGCCTGACTGCCGCCAACCGGCTGTCGGGAGCGCGGAAGCAAGTCAGTGTCACCCTCTTTCGCCAGCCTGGCGAGATTGCCGGGGCAAGGCGAGCCGTATCGGAAATTGTGAAATGGTTGAACTATGTCACCGAGAACCGCTTCTTAACGCTGGCCGCCGATCTGTCCGAATCCATCAATGTCGAACATGGAAGTTTGTGGGGGCACTACGATCCGGAATCGAATCCGCTGGGCACGCGCATCAAGGCCGCCATTCAGGAAGCCGGTAACGTTTCGACTGCCATTGGATTGGTAAGCCAGAGTGCGTCCGTCGACCCCGAGAAGTTTTCCGGGGTGTGGGCCCTCAGCGGTACGTATGGCGCATTCACGCCTTTGATGTATACGCCCGCCCGCGTGTGGAGTCAGCAAAACCAGGACAGCCGGTTTCGCATGGGCGTCTTGCATATCCTGGTGGCTCACTCTGGACCCGAGACCGCCGCTGACGGGCGCACCCACTTCGGCATATTCGCGCCCCAGGTATGGAAGCTATTTCCTCGCGGCCAAACCATTCACTTGAATTTCTGGGATTACAACGACGTGGCGGCAGGCTACTTTGCCGCCGCTGAGATTGCCGCGCGCGATCCTAAGGTGGGGATCATCACGCTGGAGGTGGCCCGTCCCGATTTCCCGGTCGCCGACCGCCGCGGGTTTGCCGATTCCGATCTCAAAGCGGCCGCGAAAGGACTGTATGTGATTCGTGACTTTGCGCCTGGGAAACCGAGACATGGGTACGTCATCGCGCAAGGGTCCAGCTCGACGTTCAATTTGGTCGGGGCACTGCCGCTGTTCGAGCAAGCTGGAATCAACGTCAAGGTGATCGCGGCGATTAGCGAAGAGTTGTTCGACCGGCAACCGGAGGCTTATCGCCATGCGGTACTACCGCCTGAGGCCTACTACGACCTGATGATCGTGAGTACCGGCACGCGGCGCGTATGGCCGATCCGCGACGTGGGACCGCTGACGGATGCCTATTCGCTCACTTCCGATTGGAATGATCAGTGGCTCACGGGAGGACTGGAAGCAGACGTAATCGCGGAGGCTCATTTGGACGCCGGCTCGATTTTCGCTGGAGTTCAGCGTTTCGCTAGAGACCGGCACCAACGCCTGGATCATCAGCGTGGCTTGATAGGTGCTTTGGAGTAGCTCCCAAATTCGGCGTCCGCCACAGCTGACCTTCTGGCGTAGGCGTGAAATGTCAGTACCACACCGACCGGGATTGCGATCATGACTAGGTGCAGGAATATCTGCATACGCTGATTAAGTGCGCATTTGAGGGCAGGACTCTCACGCTTAATGTACTGGGGCCAAAAAGCAACACTACTGTGTCTGACTCAATACATCCAGCAATCGCCCTCGCTTGCCGCGTTCCTCGGCCCGCCCAAATCGCGGCGGATCTCCGTAGCGGCAGCCGCGAAATCGCTCCCGGTGGGAACCCAGTTATCATGCGAAAGGAGATGAAGGGCGATCCGGCGGATTTGCTGCCAGACCGCCTGTAGCGGTTGCTCTGGCTAAGTGCAGCCAGACTGTTGACGGCGCAAGCGGCGAGGCGACCGGATAAGCACATCCGCTTTACACGGTGTCACTGGCGCCGCAGGGTGGCGAACCGCATGTGTCGGGACAAGATCGGATCTGGTCCGCCATGCGTGCCCATGGGCGACTGTGTCGTGAGCCGCTTGCCGATATCCGGCGGAGGGAGAAATCCACGCAGAAAGTTTGGGAGCGGCATTACCTCGATGCCCCCGGGCGAGTGGCGCCGTTCGGGCTCGAGCCGCGCGGCCCCGATTGCGAAGCCCGGACGAAAACGCTCTAGCGTTAGTGCATCGCTCGTCACTGCCGCTTGCCGGCATAGAGACTTAGCCGCGGGGTGTTTCAGCCGGTCCGGGCAAGTAACCGGCGAACAACCCGGAGTAGGCCGCGATTTACTTGCCGGCGATTCCAAATACTTTCGTTTCGAGCCCTTAGGACTTTCACGCTGTGGTAAAGTTTAAGGTTTCGTGATGTCCGTACAGATATTCCTTCAAGGCAAGATTCTCGGTATAGAACAGTTCCTGCTCGCTTCTTCCAGCGATATGGACGGCCGATCCCATTGGGTATCGCTGTTAAGCGAGGTGTTGCCTCGTGCTTTGCTGGCGGAATTAGGGCTATCGAAGATGCTGCTTGGTTCAAGCGGCGGGGAACAGTTTCTGGCAGTTCTGCCGATAGAGTTTCGCGGAGAAGCGGAAAAGTTTCTAGTGGCCGCTGCCGCGCACATCGATCTATTGAGCGGCGGGGCGCTGAAATTGATTTGGGCCAGCACTGAGAATCTGGGCGATTGGAGCGTGGTGCGCAAGCGTCTGAATGAGGCGATGGGCAGCAAGCAGGGCGCGCCGTTACAAGAAAAGGGACCGGACTATTTCGATCCCTTCGTGAAGTCTGAGCCAGCTGAAGCGGTGGAATATTTTTCGGCCGAATTGGGCAGGAAGCTACGGGAAGCCGAGTCCGTGGGATGGTCTCCGGAATCGCCGGCAGGGATTCAGGTGGGCAGCGGGAAGCACACATGGCCGTTTTCGGCGATGCAGGACGGCATCTCGTTTGCGCGGCATTCCGCGCTTAGCGACGACGGGAATAATCCAGCTTCCACTAAAGATCTGGCGGGGCGGGCATTGGGACGTCCGGCCTGGGGCGTGCTGCGCGGGGACGTGGACAACTTTGGGATTCGCATCCGGCGGGCGCAGACTATTGAAGAACATGTGCAGCTCTCGGTGATGTATAAGCAATTTTTTGCCGGCGAGCTGGAGGTATTGTGTTCGCTGCCGGAGTTCTGGCGCAAGGTGACGCTGCTTTATTCAGGTGGCGACGATTTTGCGGTTTACGGAGCCTGGGATGCGCTGATTGCGCTGGCACGGGAAATCCAGCGATTGTTCGTTAGATTTACGGAAGAGAATTTGAAGGAATTTCCGGGACCGGAAGGCAAAACAATTTCGATGGGACTGGCGCTGGCGCCGGAAGGCGACGCCTCGCTGGCGACGGTTTTCGAAGAAGCCGGGCAGAAGCTGGAAATTGCTAAATCTTCGGGGAAAGATTGCATCTATTTGTTCGGCCGCACGCTGGAATGGAAGCAGCTGGGTGACGCCTCCGACACCAAGCAAACCATGGCGCGGATGGTGAGCGAGTTTGGCTGCCCGCCGCAGTTTCTGTTTGAGCTGGCCAGTTTTTATCGCGATTCCTCGCCGCTGGGTGGAGGGAAGATTCGCGGGCGTGTGCGGAACGATCGCGTGGAGCGGCCGTGGCGATTCCATCGCAGGCTGAATCTGGTGATTGAGACACGGTATACGGGAAAATCGAAAGTGAATGAATTTGAGAAACTGCGCGCGGATCTGATTTCCGATTTTACCGGGAAGAAAGCTGCGCAAATCCGTCTGCGCCCCGCCGGAAGGGTGGCGCTGGAATGGGCCAGACTGGAGACTGAGGCGTAATCATGGCAGATGAAGAACAAGCACCGCAACAGAAGGTAGCCGATAAACCGGTTGTGGCGGATAAGCCGAAAGAGAACCGTCCTCCACGGGACGCTCGTCCTGGCGGCGGTGGGCCACCGCGCTCGGGCGCTGGTGGCGGCGGTGGCGGTGGAGAGCGCCGGGAAGGTGGCGGGCCGCGGGGTGATCGAGGCCCCGGCGGGGACCGTGGTGGACCGGGTGGGGATCGCGGGCGCGGCGGAGATGACAGGCGCGGCGGCGATCGGGACCGTCCACGATTCGATGGGCCGCCGGAGATCGACCTGGAAAAGTTGATTGCCGACAGTCTGTATCTGGACAATCAGGCGCATGGGGTGGTGAGCCGGATGCGGGACATGGACTCCGGGACCAAGAGCCAGCTGCGGCGTTTCTACAATGCCGTACGCCGGGCTTGCCGGACTCCTGAAAATGAACGGCAACATGAATTTGTGATGCTGCGGGCGCGGCTGGCGTATACAATTGCACGGCATTCGCTGCGCAGTCTGGATATGTTGGAAAAGCTGCTGCTGCAGGTTACCCGGAAGAATGAACCGCGCGGTTACGAACGGTTCCGCGATCTGTTTGAGGCCATTGTCGCCTACAACGAATAGAAGAGGACGCATGAGCTCGCATACTGCGAATACTGAGTTAAAACTGATTGGCAAGCTGATCCTCGAAGGGCAGCTGCACTGCGAAACGGGCCTGCACATTGGGGCTGGGAAGGGCTCGCTGGAAATTGGCGGGGCTGATAATCCGGTGGTGAAGGACGCGTTTGGGCGGCCTTATATTCCGGGCAGTTCGCTGCGCGGCAAGCTGCGGTCGCTGTTGGAGCATTCCAGCGGGCTGGCGATTCCGTCCGAGTTGGTTTATCTTTCGCGGCGGAAGGGCCAGGAAGTTCGTATTCACCAGAGTGACCGTCCCGACGACGAGATTTGTCTGCTGTTCGGGCGGAATCCGGGACGGATGGATCGCGGGTCCGGGGAAGGCGCCGAGAGCAAGTCTGCCAGCCCGGCGCGGCTTACGGTTTACGATGCGCCGCTGGATCAGGACAGCATCACGCCGCAGATGCGCGAGAATCTGGACGATGAACTGACCGAAGTGAAGAGCGAGAACGCGGTGGACCGGATTACTTCGCAGGCGAATCCGCGAACGCTGGAGCGGGTTCCGGCTGGTGCGCGGTTTCATGTGCGGCTGGTGATGGACATTCTTTGCGTTGAGGATAAGGAATTGTTTCCTCGGGTTATTGAAGGGCTGCGATTGATGGAAGACGATAGCCTGGGCGGCGGAGGATCGCGCGGCAGCGGCCGGGTGCGGTTTTCAGGGTTGAAACTTACGTGGCGCGGGAAGAGTTTCTATTCCAGCGGGGCCGAGCAGGCGGAGTTGGTTGCAGGCGCCGATTTGGCTGGCGTGCAGACATTGGCGGCCGGGCCGGATTTCGCCGAAAAGCTTGGCGTGTAGATGAATCCTGGATTTATTGTTCGCTTGCAGCCGCGGGGGCCTTGGCGTTTTGGTCCGCAATCGGGCACGCGCGATCGCGTGGACCGGATTTTCCATAGCGACTCGCTTTATTCGGCGGTGACGCTGGCCATGCTGCAGCTTGGTGAGATGGCGGAGTGGATTGCCGCTACCGCCGATGCTGCCTCGCCGGCGGTGCAGTTCAGTTCGTGTTTTCCTTATCACGGGAACACGCTTTACATTGTTCCGCCGAACAGCGTTTGGCCGCCGGCGCAATCCTCTAAAGTGCGATGGAAGGGTGCGCGATTTATTCCGTTGGCGCTGGTGACTTCGCTGCTAGGCGATAAGCAACTGGATGAAGACCGCTGGGTGGTGGACCCCACCAGCGAATGCCTGCTGGCGATTGAGAAGCAGGGCATCCCTTCCGGGCCATTTCGCGTGGGTATCCGTACTAGCGCGGCAGTGGACCGGATGGAGAACGGGAATGTGGAATTGCACTCCACGGCTTGCCTGGAATTCAGTGAAGGCGCGGGACTGTGGTGCGTGGTTGGGTTCAGCGATGAAGAAAGCCGGTTGCGGTGGGCCGATCCGGTGAAGGCGGCGTTCCGGCTGCTGGCCGATGGTGGAATGGGCGGTGAGCGGTCCCGCGGTTGGGGACGTGCGGAGACGCCGCAGTTTACGGAAGGCACTTTGCCGGATTTGGTGTATTCGGCGAAGCCGGAGACGGAGACGGCGTGGTGGCTGCTTTCGCTCTTTAATCCGGCTGCCGGCGATGTGGTGGAGTGGCAGCGCGGCGAATATTCGACGATTACCCGCGGCGGGCGGGTGGAAAGTCCACAGGCTTCGGGCGATGAAAAGCAGTTACTGCGGATGGTGCTGGAGGGGTCGGTGCTATTTTCGGAATCGGCGCCGGTTGGCATGGCGCGCAATGTGGCTCCGGCTGAATTTCCGCACCCTGTTTATCGCGCTGGTTTCGCGCTGGCAATTCCAATTCCCGTACGGGTGCAATCATGAATTACCGGCTTACCGCACTGACGCCCTTGCTGGTGGGGGACGGACAGAAGCTGTCGCCCATCGACTACATGGTTTGGAAAGACCAGGTGAATGTGCTGGATCAACGGCGCATCTTCCGGTTGCTGGCGAAGGGGCCGCGGCTGGAAAGCTATCTGACGCAGTTGCGGAAGGCGGAGAAGCTGGATTTTGCTTCCTGGGGCGGGTTTGCGCAGAATTTTGCGGGACGCCGGATTCCATTCGAGCACTCCAGTTCCACCACTTACTGGGAACAGGCGCAGGCGGAGAATCTGTTCATCCCGACTTTTTGTTCCGGCCCTAATGGGCCTTATCTGCCAGGCTCCGCTATTAAAGGCGCACTGCGGACGGGGTTGGTATTTACGCGGTGGAACGGCGGCGTGTTACGGGAAATTGCGTCGCGGATGGACGGGGAGCGTGGGCTGCGGAAGCCGGGTGAAGCGGCCGAACTGATGACGCTGGGGGCTTCGGCGACGGACCCGATGCGGGTGTTGTCCACGGCGGATTCGGGAACGATTCCACACTCTTCCTTCAAGATCTATTTGTTGAAAGTTTCTACGCTGCAGCAGCGGCCGGGAAAGATGGAATTGGGTTGGAAGCCGAATCCTACGTTTGCGGAGATGGCTGCGCCCGGCACGGTGTTTACCGGCGGGATGCATGAGATTGCGTCGCGCAAACGGAATGCCTCCGGGGTGGAGCAGATATTTAAGGCTGCTAATCAGCATGCGGCTAAGTTGATTGCGCTGCAGAAGCACTATGCGGATACGGCGGGTTTGGTTCGGCTTCGGGCCGGGCTGGACCGGTTGGAGGCTGCCTTGGCGGAGACTGGACGGTCCGCGTGCCTGGTCAATTTGGGATGGGGCGGCGGGTTGTTGAGCAAGGCGGCGTTTCTGGATACTGAAGACGAGGAATACCGGAAGATTTTGCGCACTATGCCTTTTTATGGCAAGGCGATTCGGTCGGGGATGCCGTTTCCTAAGACGCGGCGGATCATATTTGAGGAGAATCAGCCGGCTGCACTGCCTGGTTGGGCGAGACTCGAGATTTAGTGGATTGTGGTGCTCTTCGTGGCGATTTTTTGGCCACGGTTCAGCTCGGAGTAACGCAGATTTTTGGATGGCTGCCGACCTGGAATTTGTTTGGAACTCCGCGGGACGGTTTCCCGTTATCTGCGCGCGGTGGATGCCTGGGAGTCTGCCTACATGTAATTCTCGATGTAATTCTCGCGCCGGATTGGCCATCAAAGCAAACTGACAGTTGAAATAGACTTGGCGCAAGCGGAGTACCGGGCGGCGCGGAAGGCGCTGGAAGCGAGTGTGCCCCGGGCCAGGCGATTGGGGCTTAGGTATGGGGTGCGGGATCCGTGGCCGGGGTTGCTGCGGGTGTCGATGGGCCAATCCGTACTGGGCCGGAACGAGCGGCTAGTGTAGTGTCCGCGAATTGGGTGGACACTACCGGAAACCGCTCCTTTACAGTCGCGGCTCGGAAACTACTGTTGCAGCAACGAGTTCGAGACCGAGCCGCGCGCGTGAGCAAGCCGTTTCTTGTGTCCAGTTAT
>JBBRNO010000188.1:0-10527 GCA_038230275.1 Bryobacterales bacterium | reverse complement strand
CGCCCGATTGCCAAGCGCCCAGCCCGTCCTGCGCGCGGGCTTCGACAATGCCGCCGGCCAAGTCGCCAACCGGAATCTGCGCCACCCAACGCGTCAACGTGTACTCAGAGAGTGCCGGCTCCAGGGTGGCATCGATCCATGGTCCCTGATCGGCCCGAACCTGCACCGCGCGAATACCACGGCTCCCTGCAAAGGAAACTCCCCCACAACGAATTTGCCCATCGCGCCGCTCCACGCGATCGAAGTGCGACGCGGTATGAATCACCGGCTCTTTGGTGTAGCCCAGCTTGGGCCATGTTCCGATATAGGGTTTTGAAACAAAGGCCAGCTCCGATATCCATTTCACATTCTTCAGCCCGTAGTAGCGCGGTGTCAGCAGCCGTACCGGGAATCCGTGAGTGCGGGTCAGTGTTTCTGCGTTCATGCCTAAGGCGAACATTGTCTCACTTGAAAACGCATAGTCCAATGAAAAGCTGTCGTCATGACCGTCGGCGCCGATCACAGCCATCTCCAGAATCGAAGAGGAGAGCTGTCGCCGGTCCAGCAGTTGCGAGAGAAGGATTCCATTCCAGTGGGCGGTTCCCATTAGATCAGATTTCAGCGTGTTGCTGATGCAACGCAGCGTTACAAAGCGGGCTGATCGAGGGAGGGAGAGCAGTTCCGCGTATGTAAATTCGCGGACAGACGTGCCATCGTGCGTGATCTTCAGGCGCCAGGTGGCCGGATCGATCGCAGGGTCCACGGTGTTCTTGCTCATGCCGTAGAATTCACTGACCGGAGTGATTCGCTTGCGGACCAGACCGTCGCCAAAGGTGTCGCGGTCGAAGCTGGGAGGCAACGGCGGAAGCAGAGTAGGCTGCACCGCGCGCCGGGCCAGAGACCGGTTTCTGAGATAGCTCTCAGCCGCAACGGCTACCGTCCCGCCCGCCATGGCAAGCGCCTCTCGACGGCTGAAAGCGGCAACTACTCCCTGACGGTCGCGGCTCCGTATTCGCTTCCGCGTGTTCGTGAGCGAAGACAAGACAGGTGCGCCTTCCGAGCCGCGACCGTCAGGGAGTGGTGCCAGCAGCACGGCCATGGCGGGAAGCCAGAACAGCAATTGTCCCGAACTAGACCAGTAGCCAAACACCGCCGCCAGTGCCAGGCTCGCAACTACAGCGCCGGGCCATATCCAGCGCCGCCCCAGCATCGCAACCAACAGAACAGCGAAACCAAGCGCGGCAAGTCCACCGGTCACCGCGAACGGCTTGGCCCAGGGGCCGAAAATCTCCAGCAGCGCGACGGCCCAGCGGGACGGAGTGCGCGCCATGATCCACTCGGCGATTGTGTCGGTCCAAAGCGGAAATCCGAAAAGGTAGGCGCCGGCGTAATGAAAGGCAAGCCCAGTAAGAGTGGCAAGCGAAGAACGGAAGCGCAACGTCTCTATGCCCTCCACAAGTGCCGCGCAATGGGAATCGCCATAGTGCGCGCCGTGATCCAATATTTCCTGGCTGGAGAAACTACGGCGCGCTGCTGGAACACGTCGTAGCCCGACGCCTCAATGCGCACCAGAATCTGCCGGTAGACATCGGAGGCCACCTTCACGGCGAATCGCCCGCGCGAATCGAGCAGTGCGATTCCCGGTTCGGCCTGCGCATAATACGCGCGTGCCCGCGCCGCCTCAAACCGCATCAATTCCCGAAAGGAATCGTTATACAGACGCCGCCGCAGATCGTATTCGGAATAACCGAAGCGCTGCATCTCATCGGCCGGCAAATAGATCCGGCCGCGTTCCAGATCTTCCCCCACATCCCGCAGAATGTTGGTGAGCTGCATGGCGATGCCAAGATCGACTGCGTAGGTCAGGGCCGGTTCGCGAAATCCGATGACGTGAGACATCATCAGCCCCACTACGGAAGCCACGCGATAACAGAAAACCCGCAGATCGGCGAAGCTGGCGTAGCGCACGCCGTCCAAATCCATGCGCATGCCTTCAATCAAATCCAACGGATACTCGTCGGGTATCGAATAACGCCGCGCGGTATCGAGAAACACGCGCAAAACCGGATGCGACGGAACTTCTCCGGCAAGTGCCGCGTGCAGCATGGCCGCCCATTGTTCCAGGTCTTCCCTGCCCTGCTGCAAGTTCGCGCATTCGTCCACCAGATCGTCGGTGTAGCGGCAGAACCAGTAGACCGCATAGGCGGCGCGAGCCACATCCGGCGGGAACCAGCGCGCGGCGAAGAAGAAGCTCTTCGATCCTTTCGCGGTTTCCACGGCGGCCTGGGTGTACAGGCTCTCGAGGCTGTCTACAGCGGGAGTCGTTCGCAAATCAGGTTCTCCGCAATTTTGGCTGAAGAAAGCACGCCGGGCACACCGGCGCCGGGATGCGTGCCGGCGCCCACGAAGTATAGATTATCGAAATCCTCAGAAAGGTTGTGCGGCCGGAACCAGGCGGACTGGCGCAGCACCGGCTCGAAGGAAAAGCCCGCTCCCGCGTAGCTGTTCAAGGTGGTCTCAAAGTCCAGCGGCGTAAATACGCGTTCCGTCAGCAGATGAGCCGAAAGGCCAGGCAGGTAATGGTCTTCCAGGAACTTCATGACCCGGTCGCGGAACGGTCCTGCTTGCAAAGTCCAGTCGATGCCGCTCAGCTGGTTCGGAACCGGAATCAAGGCGTAGAAGCAATCGCATCCTGGTGGCGCCATGGATGGGTCGGTCTGCGAGGGGCGGTGCAGGTACAGCGAGAAGTCTTCGCCCAGCAGTTTCTTGTTAAAGATATCGTCCAGAAGTTCGCGGTAACGCTCCCCGAGAATAATGGTGTGGTGCTGAATGTCCGGGTACTGTTTGGACGTTCCAAAGTAGATGACAAACAGCGACATGCTGTAGCGCAGGGATTCCAAACGGGCATCTGTGTTCTTGCGCCGCGCGGCACCCGGCAGAAGTTTGCGATAAGTATTGGCGATATCGGCGTTGCTCACCACCGCATCCACCGGAATCAATTCGCCGCTGGAGGTTTCCACGCCACACACCCGCTGGCCGCAGGTATGAATCTGGTGGACCGGAGTCGACAGCCGAACGGTCCCGCCGAGCCTTTCAAACAGTGCGGTCAATTCCCGCACCAGCGCGCCGGTGCCGCCCATCACGTAGTGCACACCCCACTGCCGTTCCAGGTGATGGATCAAGGCATAGATCGAGGTGGTCTGAAACGGGTTCCCACCAACCAGGAGTGGATGAAAGCTAAACACCCGGCGCAGGAATGGGTCCTTAATATACTTCGCCACAAACCCGTAAACCGTGCGATAGGACTGCAGTTTAATCAGATCGGGCGCGACCTTGATCATGTCGGTGAACTCTAGAAATGGCCGGTCGGCGAGTTCGACAAAGCCCTTGTGGAAGATGGCTTCCGCGTTCTGCAGCATCTTGCGGTAGCCGGGCACCTCGCCGGGCGCGAAGGCTTCGATTCTACGCTCGGTTTCGGCCACGTCTCCGTTGTATTGGAACGACCGGCCGTCGTGAAACTGAATGCGGTAGAAGGGATCGACAGGAACAATCCGCAGGTGATCCGCCGTGGCTTCTCCCCCTGCGATGAACAATTCATCGATCAGAAAGGGGGCGGTGATCACCGTCGGGCCGGCGTCGAAGGTGAAGCCGTCCTGTTGATAGACGTAGGCCCGGCCCCCTGGTTTATCGCGCGCCTCCAACAGAATCACGCGGTAGCCGCGGGCCTGAAGACGAATCGCTGCGGCAATGCCGCCAAAACCACTACCGATGACTACGATTGTCTTGGCAGGCCCTATCATGCAGGTAATCGACCAACTCCTCCAGCCCATGGCTGCGGTTTCCGAAATCGCGTAGGCAATACCGGGCCGAGTCCAGTTGCTCCAACACCAGTTTGGAGTCCGACTGTTCCCCATCGAGCAGATCGTCCGTCATTTGGTAGGCGATCCCGAACCTGCGTCCAAATTCGAGAAGAGCATCCGCTTCGCAGGCGGAGTAACCGGAGAACAGCAATCCGGCTCGAACCGAAAGAACAAACAGCGGCACCGTCTTCAGCTCGGTCATCAAGGCACGGCCTCGTTCCCGTTCATGCCCACACAACGCCAGGTCGAGAGCTTGTCCTGTGATCAGGCCGCCAACATCAAGCACCTTCAACAGGTGTGTTTGGAACTCAACGCAACAGGCGCGTTCGGCGACACTGCCGCCGAGCTCGGTGATAGATCGCGCAGCCAGCGCGACAAGGCCGAACGCCGCCAGAATCGCTGTCGCCTCTCCGAACCGGACATGCACGGTGGGACGATCCCGCCGGACTTGCTCGTTGTCCATACAGGGGAGGTCATCCACGATCAGAGAGGCACAGTGAAATAATTCCACACTGGCGCCGGCGCGAAGGTTCGCGTGACTGTTGCGGCCGCCATATTTGAGGCGGGCTATGCGAAGTGCCAGTAGTGGCCGAATCCGTTGGCCGCAGCCTAATACCGCATAACGCATGGCTTCGGCGACTGGACCACCATCGGAACCACCCCGCATCAGCAGGGTGGCCAAGTGGGTTTCAATCAGTGCGCGATCATTCGGCAGTTCGGAGAACAGGGCAGGACTGGTCATGATTGCCGTATCGTTATAGATTACGAAAACGGCAACCGGTTTTATTCTTTAACGCCATTTGAGCTTAGCTGGCAGCTGCGTGGGCCAAAACAGGACTGAGCGACCGGGATTTCCCAGAACGTTTGGTATAGCACTGGCGCCAAGCCATGCCCACCACCCGGACCAGTTCCCGGCGGTCAAACGGCTTGGAAAGGACATCATACCCGCCACTGCTGAGCACATCAGCCCACAGATCGTCGTTGGCGTGGCGGGATATCACCACCACGGAAGGACGTACTGGAAGGTCATGCAAGCGCGCCAGGAGATCTTTCCAGGAACCATCGGGAAGGGTGGTTTCACAGAGAATCACACTTGCAAATCTTTCGTGAAGACGTTTGCCTGCATCTTCCAGGCTTGCCGCGTGCTCGATGCGCCAGCAAGGGTTTTGGAGGATCTGACTGACAGCGGAACGGTCGTCCTTGTGAGGACTGATTACGAGAAGTGAAAATTTTTCCTGATGAGGAACGGAAGTGTGTAATTTTTGCTCGGTGAGTGGCATCCGTATAAATCCTTTTTCGCGCAAGCTCTTAGTGCAGAAGCCAAGCGCAAATTTTCAAGAATTAAGCAATCTTCATGATGCACTCAACGTACCATAGTTTTAGTACCAGAGCAACGGTAGATTTAGAGCACGAAGATCCTCTAATAGAACGTCTGGGGTGCAGGCCGAAAGTTCCTGGGCAGATACCACTCCGGTGGCAACTGCGATGGACTGGACCCCGTTTTTCTTTGCTGCTTCGACGTCGTTCGGGTGGTCCCCAATGAGCGATACCCGGGTTCCGCGATGCATCAGCCCCTGGCGTCGCGCCTGTTGCAGCGCGAGACGGACAAGACCGGCGCGGCTGGATGCCATCTCAGCGAAAGCGCCGAATTGAAAGAATTCCTTTAGACCGGCGTGCTCCATCTTCTTCCATCCGATGCGAGTTAGATTTCCGGTGACCAATCCGGCCGGAACACCACGCCGGCTCAGTCGCCGAAGCAGCATCCGGACTCCCGGGCAGACCTTGGCTTCGAGGTTTGGACACGATCGCACGTAAATGTTCTGGGCGTGCCTGATGATTTCCGGCATTTTTTCGCGAATCGCAGCGCGACTGGCACCGGCATTTCGCATCATAACGGTCAAAATGTCACGGTCCAGCATGCCTTGGGTAGGAATGTGGTGGTTGGTGGTTTCCAGCCCGGTGGCTCGCCGGACTGCTGCCACCAGGGCCTCACGATGATGCGGACCGGCTTTACGGATCAGCGTGCCATCGATATCGAAAAGGACCAGTACTCCGGGAGGAGGCATCTGCCCTTACTATATCCGGGATTTTTTGTGCGGCGGGTGCCGCTAACCTATTCGACCGCGCTAAGATAGCTGTAGATGCAGGTATTGCAAGCCGGGTCGCACAAGCTTTTGCTGCTGGAATTGGATCTCGACTTTATCAGCAACATTGCCAAGCAAGCCGGATTTGAATTTAAGCTGGACGATGCCGCGCGGAGTCTGACGATCGATTTATCGGCACCTGATCGACAGGCACCGCTGCTGCTGTTCGATGCCGCCGATCCGGGTAACCTCGGATGGTTTTCGCGATGCCAGTTTTACGTGGATGGGCACAGCGGGGCCGTCTTGCAGACTCCGATTGCGGTGGCGAATTTGAAGGACCGGTCGGGGTACATGCTGCCGAACTCCATCCGCCTGCAGATCACCAAGGAATTGCCGGCGACATTTCGGTTGCCGGGCAAGCAACCGGTGACGGAACAGATGATCTACGCCGTACTCTATAATCTGCTGAATGCTTTGTTGAACATCGGTGTTGGTGTATGCGGTGGATCGACGGTAAAGCCACTGGCTGGGCGCACCGAAACGTTCGGCGCGCGAAACTGAAGACCGCGGCCGGCCCTTGCTGTGGATTAGATTAGCGCTGGACCTGCAAAGCCGAAATTAGAGTTTTCCAATTTTCGATTGCTTTCATGTACTTCGGAGCCGAAGATTCTGGTGACTGTAGGCTCATGTATTCCGTACGGAGCGGCGGACACCTCAACCATCTCCCCATTGCTAGTGTAGTGTCCGCGAATTGGGTGGACACTACCGGAAACCGCTCCGTTACCGTCGCGGCTCGGAAACTACTGTTGCAGCAACGAGTTCGAGACCGAGCCGCGCGCGTGAGCAAGCCGTTTATTGTGTCCAGTTATTTGTCGGACAGTACACTAGCTTGCGGATTTGGCCTGGGCTACCGCGGCTTCCACCTCTGCCTGGTAGGCGGCGAGAAGTTCCGGGGTTTCCGCTTCAAATCTCATCACCAGAACCGGCTGCGTATTCGACGCGCGGACTAAACCCCAGCCTTTCGGAAACAGGACCCGCGCGCCGTCGATATCGAAGATCTTGTGAGTCTTGCGGAAGTGCGCGGCCACCTTGGCTACCACCTCGAACTTGATTTCATCCGGGGTGTCCACGCGGATCTCGGGGGTGGATACCAGCGCCGGGAGTCCAGCGGTTTGAGCCGACAGCGGTTTGCCGGAGTTGGCCACGATGTCGATCAGGCGGCAGGCGGCGTAGAGCGCATCGTCGAAGCCGTAGTATTGGTCCGCAAAGAAGATGTGGCCGCTCATCTCGCCGGCCAGTTCAGCTCGAACCTCTTTCATATGCGCTTTTATCAGCGAATGGCCGGTCTTGAACATGATGGCCTTCCCGCCTAGCTTTTCGATCTGATCGTAGAGCACCTGGGAACACTTCACTTCGCCGATGACGGTAGCGCCGGGTTTACGGGTGAGGATTTCGCGGGCGTAAATCAGCAGCAGGTAATCGCCCCAGATCACCGTGCCGCTCTCATCGATAGCGCCGATGCGGTCGGCGTCTCCGTCGAAGGCGATGCCCATTTCCGCACCGTGAGATTTGACGGCGTCTTGCAGGTGGGTCAGGTTTGCCTCTACGGTCGGATCGGGATGATGGTTTGGAAAGCGGCCGTCCATGTCAAAGAAGATTTCGGTGGCGTCAACATTGAGCTTTTCAAGCAGACGATGCATGGCTGGCCCGGCGGTGCCGTTGCCGCCATCGAGCACCACTTTCACGCGGCGCTTGAATTGAAATTTGGATGCGATCTCGTCTACATAAGGCGTGATGATGTCGTAGGTCTGGGTGCTTCCAGCGCCGGATGAGAAGTCTTCGGCGGTGATGATGCGCAGAATCTCCTGAATCTCCGCACCGTGAATGGTGCTCTTACCGGCCATCACTTTAAAGCCGTTGTATTCGGCGGGATTGTGGCTGCCGGTGATCATGACACCGCCACTGGCCTTGAGATGGAAGGCAGAGTAGTAGAGCAGCGGAGTTGGAATTACGCCCACATCGGTGACGTGGCACCCGGCCGATTGCAACCCCTTCAGCAAGGCCGCGTGCAGGCGGTCTGAACTGAGGCGGCAGTCACGGCCGAGGTTGATGTTACTACCCGCCCTGCGGATGAAATAGGTGCCGATGGCCCTGCCCAACACTTCGATATCGGGGCTGAGCAGGTCCATGTCGGCTACGCCGCGGATATCGTATTCGCGGAAGATGGTCGATTTGAGCATAAATTTGAAGGTAACAGATCAGCCGCGGCTGACGAACGGATTGTCCTTAATGAAGAAACGCAAAGGCCGGTCGGCGCAATGCGTAATGCCGATACGAGAGGTGGTCTCGATCTCAAAGCGTTTTGGTTGAGGCTGGCGTTGAACCAGCAAAGGTCCGGTGGTTACATCGGCGCCGTTGTGATCGCGGGTAATGCCCAGCGCGAGTGTCAACTTTCCGGGTCCGTTCGTGAGTGATTCCCTCTGCTTTGCGGCGGGCCTCCGGCGCTTCATGATCGCAATGCCACGGGTGGGTTCGATGGCACGAATCAGCACACAGCCGGGTTGGCCATCGGGTTCGGCCACGATATTGAAGCACTGGTAAACGCCATAAATGAGATAGACGTAGGCGTGTCCCGGCGGTCCGAAGATGACGCGCGTACGGTCCGTTACGCCGCGAGCGGAGTGCGAGGCCAGGTCGTCGCCACCGGGATAGGCTTCGGTCTCGACAATGATGCCCGCGGTCTCACGATGCAGCAGAACTTTGCCTAACAACCTTCTGGCTACCTCAATTGTGGGCCTGGAATAGAATTCGCGGGGGAGCGTTTCAGGCCCGGGCATATTGCCTCGAGCGGAGTTGATAGACGGCGGCGCCCGTTGCGACGGTGGCCACCGCGGCGAAGGAAACGGCCGGCCGAACGGTGATGCCATAGATGGTGATGCCGATTCCTACCAGGAGAAAGATAGCGGGCACCAGCGGGAAGGCGAAGCTGACGACGCGGAGCCTCTGCCAATCCGGCCGGCGGCGGAAGATGAAGAGGGACGCTACCGACAGGACGGCGAAAAAATTGAGCGTGAAGCCGATGTAGAGGAACAGCTCAGGGAACGGAGTGAGGGTCATCAGCATGGCGCAGACTCCCTGGCAGAGAATGGCGACCACCGGCGTGTGGCGGCGCTGGTCCACTTTGGCGGCCATCGCGAAGAAGGCGCCGTTTCTGGCCATCGCGTAATAGAGGCGCGGTCCGATGGTGATCATGGCGCTGACGGTGGAGGCGAGCGAGAGAGCCATCAGGCCGCTGAAGATATCTCCGATGCCCGGACCGAAGAGATTGCTTGCGGCTACCGAGCCGACCGTGAGCACTCCTTTCATCTCTTCCAATGGCGTGGCGTAAATGAAGACAGCGTTCAGGCCCAGATAGAGCGCAGCGACGATGGCGGTGCCGAGAGTGAGAGCGAGGGGCAGTGTGCGCGCGGGTTGCTTCAGTTCTTCCGCAATGTAGGTGGCGGCGTTCCAGCCGCTGTAGCTGACATAGATAAAAAACAGGCTGACTACGAATTGTTCCGGCAACGGCGTGGTGGTGGTGCGGCTGGCCGACTGCGAGAAGTGACTCCAGCTTCCATTGCCGGCAAGGAACCCGGCGAAGATGAAGGCGACGATCACGGCGATGTTTGTGCCAGTGAGGATGTTCTGAATGTTGGCAACGCGCTTGAGCCCTAGACAATTGATGACGGTGAAAACCGCGATCAGCAGTGAGGCGGTGCTCTGAGGATGCTCCCGAACCAGTGGAATGAAGTAGCCGATGTAACCGGCGAAGGCAATGGCCGCGGCGGCGATGGGGGCTGAGAAGCCGGCGAAGAATGAGACCCAGCCAGTCATGAACCCCCACGTTGGTCCATAGGCTTGGGTGAGATAGACGTATTCCCCGCCAGAGCTGGGGAAGTTAATGCCGAGTTCGGAATAACAGAACGAGCCGGCCAGCGCACAGACTGCGCCGATGATCCAAACCAACAGGATGTACTTTGCATTCCCGAGTTGACCGGCAAGGAGACCGCCCGCAGTGAATGTGCCGGTACCGACCATATTCGAGACCACTAGCGCGGTAGCCGAGGTGACGCCAAGCTGGCGGACCAGGCTGTAGCTGGAACGTGCCGGCGTACTCATGCGAGGCCGAGCGAATTACCGGAAATACATTGCCCACCGTCGCACACGACGATGGAACCGGTGATGTAGGCGGCGGCATCGGAGGAAAGGAAGAGGGCGAGGTCCGCGATTTCGTCCTTAGACGCCAGGCGGCGGAGGGGAACCTTGGCGGTTACTTTGGCGCGGGCCTCTTCGGTTGGGGCGAGGCGGCGCATGCCTTCGGTATCGTCAACCGGGCCGGGCGTGATGACGTTAACGCGGACGCCGGCCGGTCCCCATTCGACGGCCAGAACCTTGGAGAGCATATCGACGCCTGCTTTTCCCGCGCAGACGTGGGCCTGAAGCGGTATGGGGGTGAAGGCGTGGGTGGCCGAGATACTGATGATGGATGCGCCCGGTTTGCGGAGGAATTCGTAGCCGCCGCGGCAGGTGTTGAAGGTACCCAGCAAATCGATATCGATCACGCT
>JBBRNO010000187.1:0-10652 GCA_038230275.1 Bryobacterales bacterium | reverse complement strand
GCCATACAGAGCGAAAAAGCATTCGCCCAATGATCACGCCCGGCAAGGCCGTTAATCTCGGGAGTCCGTCCGAACTCACCCGTGACGATAACCAGCGTGGTCTTCAGTAGTCCGCGTGACTCCAGGTCTTCGACTAGCGTGGAGAAGGCATTGTCGAGTTCCGGCAGAAATGTTCCACTCAATGCGGGGAAGATATTCGCGTGGTGGTCCCAAGTGTTGAAGCCACGGGAAACCGTGACATAACGGACGCCCGCCTCGACGAGCCGCCGCGCAAGCAATGCGCCCTGTCCTAACGATGTTCTGCCGTAGGCGTCGCGCAGTTTCTCCGATTCCTCACTAATGAGAAACGCCTTCTTCGCACGTGCCGATTGCATCATGCCGAACGCCGTCTGGTAGTACGAATTCATGTTCTCAATCAGGTTCTGCGAATCGTAGCGTCGAAACTGATCATCGGCGACTTTCAACAAAGATCGGCGATGGTCCATCCGAGCCCAGTCGACACCCAGCGGCAATTCCAGGTCGCGGACCTGATACTTTTCGGTGTTGGGATTTCCCGCGTCGAAGGGATTGAATCGTGGCTCCAGGTATCCTGCGCCTTCCCAGTAGCCCGTCGAGCCTGGCACCGAAACGAAAGAGGGTAGCTCATTGCGAGGTCCAAGCTCCTTGGTCGTCACCGAACCGAGGCAGGGATGCGTGATGCTGGAGAGCGGCAAGTGGCCACTAAGTATGAGTCCGCAGGCCGGAACGTGGACCGGTGTCTTGTGCGTCATGCTGCGGATGACGGTGAACTTATTAGCGGCCTTCGCGCAGCGCGGCAGGTGTTCGCTGAATTGCAAACCGGGAACGTTTGTCTGGATCGGCGAGAACTTGCTGCGCCACTCAGCTTTCGCCTTGGGCTTTGGGTCGAAAGTGTCCATCTGGCTCATGCCGCCAGTGAGAAACAAGTGGATAACCGAAATATCGTCGCCCTTCCTGGCTGCTGCTCTAGCGGCCATTTCGAGCGTGCCCCCGAGCGTGATCCAGCGAAAGGCGGCGATTGAACCCAACTTCATGAACGAACGGCGATCGAAGTCTTCCATAAAATGCGCCTCAGTATTGGAACAAGAATTCTTTCGAGTTGAAGAACGACCAGAGCAGGTCTTCAAAGGCCCGCCGTCTGCCGGACGGGTCCACTGTCTTGGCCGACAACGGGGCCAGTGCAACGTCGATTTCTGGCTTTTGCGGCGGCCGCATGAGCGCCATCAGATAGAGCTTGTTTACGATGTCCTTGTCGGTCAGCTTTTCGTCTGCCAAGAGTGCATCGAGAACCCCGCCGGCGGCTGTCGCCTGGTGTTGCACCGTGTCCCCGCTCACCAATTCCATCACCTGCGCCACGCTGGGCTTGGCATCCCGCTCGCAGATGACTTCGCGCAGGTCGTTCCTACCGAAGACCTTCATCATATAGTCGGGCTTCAAGAATGGAAGTACAGGAATGGTCATGGCGCGCGTGCCTAGAGGCATACTTGGGAACTTTTCGGGGATGCCGGTGATCTGCGTCATGGAATCCACAATCTGCTCAGACATCAGCCGCCGGACCAGGAAGTGCGAATAGTTAACCTGATCCTTTGCGTTGCCGGCATTCGGGATTGACGATAGCTGGTAAGACCTCGACTTGAGGATGGCTCTTTCCAACTCCTTGATGCTGTACTTGTGCTTGACGAAATCGTCCGCAAGAGCTTGCAGTAAGGCTTCATTGGACGGAGGATTCGTCACGCGGAAATCGTCCACGTTCTCGACGAGGCCACGGCCCATGAAGTACTTCCAGATCCTGTTAACGGTCGCTCTGGCGAAGTACGGATTGCGCGGCGAGGTCAGCCAAACCGCCAGCCGCTCGCGCACGTCTTCGCCTGGCTTTTCGGGCTCGTAGTCGCCGCCAAGGTACTTCGGTGTAACGGCTTTCTTGGTCTTTGGGTGAAGCAATTCTCCCGTCTGCTTCAAGTAGGTGGCGTTGTGGTTATTCTGGTACATATCTTTACGGCTTACGCGCGCAAAGAACGCGGCGAAACCGTAGAAATCGTCCTGGCTCCAATTCTCGAATGGATGATTGTGGCAGCGAGAGCACTCGATCTGCAACCCCAGCAGCAACTGGCTGACATTGACGCCGGATTCTTCCGGGGTAATCTCCCGGCTGACGAAATAGAAGTTGGATATCCCTTCGAAGTCGTGACGGCCCTGGCTGACCAGAAGCTGTTTGACCATCTCGTCATAGGGGACGTCCCTGCGAATCTGGTCGCGGAACCAGCGGGCGTATGCTCCGCCTCCTTTCTGTCCCGCCTCGTTGTATCCGGCACGGAACATATCTGCAAATCGCATGGCCCAAACATCGGCCCGCTCCCTGCGTTCCAGCAGTTGATCAATCACCTTGCCGCGCTTCTGCGCGTCGGTTGAGTTGAGGAACGTCTCTGTTTGTTCGAGAGTTGGCGGCGTTCCGATGGTGTCCAGGTAAACGCGGCGCAAGAACACTCCGTCTGTTGATAGATCCGAAGGAACAACGTTGATGCGGCGCAGTTTGTCGAAAATAAACCGGTCGATAAAATTGTTCTCTGCCACAACCGGAGAGTCTTTCAGAGGCCGATCTTTCACCACAATTACAGGCACGGCGGCAGCCTTGCCCATGGTGCGCGCCATGATGGCCGTCTCGCCTTCCTGTTCCGCAGTTACGATACCGTGCGCATCCACAGATGCGAGCGCGGCAATATTGGAGCTGAATTTCACCACGTTCGTCAGATCCCGGACTGATCCGTCGCTGTATTCGCCGAAGGCCACCAGTTGAATCTTTGTGCCTACGCCCACCATTCTCCATTCCGGCGGATAGATCTTCATGCTGCTCAACCGGGCTTGGCCGGGTTGATCGAAAGGTGCGCCTTTCTGCAGCCATTCGAGCATCGCATTGTAATCGGGCGAGCCTACCTTAAACCGCGGGCCACCGCCATGCGGGACCTGGAACGTCGGCTTCTTCAGGATCAGGCTGGCGGCCGGGTCAACGAGATTCACCCGGCGGCCGTCAGAGAGTTTGGTGATTGCGTTGTAATCGAGTTCCGGGTCGCTACCGAAGAGCGAAAGCTTGAAGCCCATCTTTCCGCGTACCGAACCGTGGCAGTTTGAATTGGCGCAATCGGCCCGCGTGAAGATGGGAACAATGTCGTTCATGAAGCTCAAGTGGTGCGTCTGCGCGGCTAACACCTCTAACGGCGCTTCGGCATTGAGTCCGTCGAAGGAAGCAGTTAGGCGGGCATTTCCCGCCCGAAGACCCCATACCTTGCGAGAAGCCTCGACGCTAGCCAGGGAGGCATCGCTGACCTTCCATACCGCCTCGGAAGTGACCTCCCGGCCGACTCCTTCGTCATCAATTGCGATCAACAGAACCGTCTGGCCAACTCCTCGGGCATGAACGCGAACTTCCGGCGGGTAGAGCTTGATCGCAGCAGTTTTAGCCGCCAGCGTGAAGGGCAGCAGAAACATCGGGAGAAGATAGTGAAGCTTTCGCATGGGTCACTCTTTGGCTTTCGGCGCCGGCTTGATCTCGATCAGAAAGGGAGCGGACTCGCCGGCGGGCTTGCCCGCCGCATCCACGGCTTGAACCACGATGGGTCCGCTTGACGCTTCCGGCTTGGCCTTCAGAATGAGCGTCACTTTAGTAGCTCCGGCCGGCGCGGCCACGGCTTCGGCGGTAACGCCAGTTGGCAGTTGTCCTGCTTTGATCTGTAACGGTGCGCCACTTCCGGCATTGGGGCGAAGCAGCGATATCTCGATTTTCTTGTCGACTCCGGGAGTAACCGATACCTTGCTCGCCGAATTGAGAATCACTTCAGGAGTTGCGTTTACGGTTAGTTCCGCGCGCTGGAATTCCATTGGGCCGTAGACATACCCCGCGGCCTGGTGAAAGTAGTGAACGGATGCTTCATGCTCCACCAACTTGCCTGCCATGGTTCCCCGAGCCTTGATTCGAAAATTGAAATGTCCCGCGTTTGCGGAGTCGGCCCGCACTGGCAGGAACACGACTGTGCCGTCGATAACCCGGTCAACACCGCAAGTGTCTTTCACCACCGAATCCTTGGGTTGCGCCGTCTGATGCTCCACGGTAACTCCAGCAGGCAAATCCTCAGCCCACACTTCTATTGGCGCATTCCACCCGGCGCGCCTGCGAATGCGAACCAGCAGTGTACCGGGCTGGCCGCCATACAAAGATTTTACCGGATCGCGCAGCTCCACCATGAAATCGGGCTGCCTCTGTTCCACGGTTAAGCGATACACTATCTGGTCTCCACCTCGATACATTCCGTCGCGGATGGCGACGTAATATGTGCCGCTCTTCTCGAAGGAGTAACTCAGATCGGGATCCAGCTGATATTCGTCGCTGCGGTCGTCCATTCCGGGATCATCTTCATAGGCGATGGACTTCCCTTCGCTGTCCAGCAGATTGATTATGGCGTCCAGGTGATAGCCCAACTTCATCGACTCCGCGCGAAACAGATAGTGCTCCCCTGCCTTAGCGTTGAAACGGAAGTAGTGAGAGCTCTTCGGTTGTTCAATCACCCCGTTCAGAACGATTGAGGGCGCAATCGGAAGCGCTGAGGCGAGTGTGAGTGCAGGGTGGGCGACGGTGGTCTCCGGCAGATTGGAAATGTGCAATTCAGTGGGTATCGGAATCTCCAAGCCCCGGTAGGAAGCGTGAATTCGATACGGTCCGGGTTTGAAATCTTTAGCCAGCCGGAACCGCGCCTGCAGCCGGCCGGGCTTGCGATTGAGGATCTCGCCCTTCACGGCGCGGTCGCCGAGCCACAGCTCATCCACCAGATCCATGTAGGTGCCGCTGATGCTCATCGTCGTGGTCTGGCCGCTTCCTAGACCAGCAGGCAGCGTGCGCGTGACATATGGAATCCGGCCAATGGAAAGCCGGTAATCCATGTTCGGGCCGCCCGCGAGTGAGCCGACGCGAACGATGTAATCTCCGGCTTTCTCAAACGTGTGATCGAGGTGAGGATCGCCGAAGACGGTGGTGTCGTCGTTCCAAGCGATCTCCTCTCCATGCTCGTCCAGAATGGCCAAATCGGCATCGAGACGAGAGCCATGCCGCGTCGCACTTACATCAAACACCAGTGTCTGCCCGGCGTCGGCGTGAAAACGGAAATGATCCCAATCTTCGTTCGCGATGATTCCGTTTACAAGTACGGGAAGCGTGATCGGTTGCGCCTTGCGCCAGTCGTCATTGGGCTCGGCCTCACGAATCTCTGGCAGCCCGCTGACATCGAAAACACCAACGTAGGTGCCCCTGGCGGTCGCCAGGCGGAAGTCGCGCCGCCCGACTTCGGCCTTCTTGTCGGCAGTCACGCGCAGCTTCAAGCTCGCGCCGAGCGATGAAATGATTTCCGCCGATAGGCCTTTACCTGAAAACTCCACGGACTTGGCGTCGTGAAGATTCTGGCCGCTGAGTTCCACTTCCACGCTGGAGCCCCGCTGCATTCCATGCGGGAAAACACCGGCCACGCCGGGTGCCGCGGAAGGAAAATCCAAATCGATAGCGGCGAACGAACCTGCAGCCGCACAAACCACGGCGGCGGAAAGTTGGAAAAACTTTTTCATGTCCGCACCATCCAGGCACGCGCGATGTTCTGGTAGGATTGGCGTCCATCGCGAGGGTTGACGAACGGCCAAAGAATGGCGGCGATCCCTGTGGTTGCCACGCTCAGCAGCAGCATTGAATCCCAGTCATTAAATTTCTGAAGAACCCAGCCCATCAGGGTGGGCGAAACAAACCCGGCGCAATTCGAGGCCGCGTTCATCAGACCCGCCGCCGTCCCGCCGCCGATATCGGTCGCGGACGACCACGCGGCCCCCAAATACAAGTCTATAGCGCCCGCGGCAAGCCCCATGGACAGCGCGGCGAGTCTTGTCTGCGGGCACCAGATGCCAAATGACATGAGCACCACGCCCGCGGTAAGCGAAACCATTCCGATTGCCGTGCGGGCAAAGCGTGCATCGGTACGGCGGCCGATAACGTCCGTCAGGAAGCCGCCCGCCCACGTTGCCCCGACGCCGGTGAGAAACGGAATGCTGGCGTAGAAAGATGATTCGGCAATCGACAAGCCGCGGTGTTCGCGCAGATAGGTAGGGAACCACGTGATGTAGAACTGCCACATGAACGTGGACCCAAAGGCGGCAGCCAGCAAGCACCAAAGACGGGACGATCGAACCAGGGATCTCCACTGTGGAGCAGCGGCAGGCGCGGTGCCGGCGTCCGGAACGGCAATCGCTTGCAGTTCCGCGGGAGTCACCGAGGGGTGTTCACTTGGGCTGTTGCGATACCACCGGTACCAGACGGCGGAGGCGAGCAGACCGGTGATTCCGAAGAGCACGAAGGTGATGCGCCAGCCGTAGCGCAGCATGAGAAGCGCGGCGATGGGCGGCGTGAGCGATGCGCCTAACCTACCGCCGCCGAGAAACGCGCCGAACGCGGTTGATCTTTCGTTCACCGGAACCCAACGGTTGAAAGCCGCCGCGATGGAAGGGCTGAAGGCGGATTCCATCGCGCCAAAAGTGAAGCGGATCAAAATCAGGGAAACGAAGCTCCAGGCCGCTCCGGTCAGTGCCGTGAAAAAGGACCATCCGGCGATGGCGAGACTCACGATTCCCCTGGAGCCAAGACGGTCCGCGAGCATACCCCACGGAGTTTGCCCCAGGAAATAGGACAGGCTGAAGATGCTGAAGACAAGACCCATCTGCGTCTGGTTGAGCTGAAAGTCCTTACGAATCTCAGGCCCGGCCACCGCGATGCAGACACGGTCGGTGTAGCAGACCATATTGATCAGCAGCGCCATCAGTACGATGGAATACCGGACGGGCAATTTCCGCGGCATTGTCATGCCATCCTTGCGAAGGCCTTGTCAAATACTTCTAACGTCTCATCGCGATCTCTGGCGGTATGGACGGCGGAAACATAGAACCTGCCATCGGGCAGCAGGTTCAAGCCTTCTTCCAGTGCGATCGCCAGGAATTGCTTGAGCTTTGCTGGATCGTCTTCCAGAGTTTCGCGATAGTCCTTGATGGAAGTGCGCGCAGTGAAGTGCACGCTGAAAGCAGCACCGAAACCAGTGGTGAGAACGGGAATGCCGTGACGAACACCAAGCTCCATCACACCTTCCATCAACTCCTGTCCTATTCTGTTTGCCGACTTCAGCCCTGCTCCGTCATCTTTCGAAAGCTCCGTCAGAGTCGCCAGAGCGGCGCCTGTCGCCAGAGGATTGCCGTTGAAGGTTCCGCCAAAGGCTACGCCGCCGGTCAGCATCATCTCCATGATGTCGGCGCGGCCCGTAATTACGCTCATGGGAAAACCGCCCGCGACAGCTTTGCCATAAGTAGCCAGGTCGCTGGTAATTCCGAAAGCTTCCTGCGCGCCGCCCGGTGCGATACGAAATCCCGTAATCACTTCGTCGAAGATCAGGAGCGTCTTATAGCGCGTGCAGAGCTCTCTCACAGATTCCAGATACCCCGGCTTAGGCATGAGACATCCACTGTTGCACAACACCGGCTCCATGATCACAGCGGCTACTTCATCTTTATGCCGCTTCAAAATGTCTTCCAGAATCGCAATGTCGTTCCAGGGCGCCACCAAGACGTTGGAAACTGAGTTTGCCGCCTGCCCCTTGGAGCCAAGAGTGATGGATGGTTCGTCCAAAGGCCCTACCGCGTCCGCCGAAGGCTTGTAGCTCAATAGGGCTGAATCCATCCAACCGTGATAGTGGCCTTCGAATTTCAGAATCTTTTCCCGCCCCGTGAAGGCGCGCGCCAGGCGCATGACGATTTGCAGCGCCTCACTACCGCTTGAGGTGAACGCGACGCGCTCACCGCAAGGCGAAAGCTTCTGAATCATCTCTGAGACGAGGTACTCCCCCTTGTGTTGAGCGCCGTAATTATGCGGCTTTCGCGCTCCCTCTTCCAAGGCCTTCACCAAAACCGGATGGCAGTGGCCCAGAATCAAGGGCCCCCACGCCAAAGCGTAATCGATGTATTCGTTTCCGTCCACATCCCAAAGGCGCGAGCCCCGGCCATCCTCGAAATAAAGAGGAATGGCGCATTTGGCCCGAAATGGGCTGCTGACTCCACCGGTTAAGGATTGCTTGGCCCTGTCCAGCAGTTCACGTGACTTGTCCCAGGTTTTCAGTGTCAATTGTTGTTTCATTTTTCTTGTTAGGTCCTCAGTACGCCAGTCTCGAATTCACGCCATAACCGTTCCAAATCCTGCGCCGTTTCCGCGGGCGCGATCACGTGGCGGATGCGAGCGCGGAAACTCTCGCCGGATTTCAGGTTACCGCTTGGGGGTTGGATCATGTAATCTCTTGCCTGGCTGTTCCAGGTGACGACACCCGCGCAGGTAGCAGGCGCCGACATCGTCACGTGGCGCAACCCGCTAAAACAGTCCTCTTTCCGGGAAAGTAACACCGGATAGCGATAGGTCTGGTAGGAAATCGTATGCTTGTCCCGATAGCGATTCATGTGCGTGTGGTACGGCGAACGACGCAGCTTGTCATTGGAAGTCGCGTCGCGAGTAGCCGTGAAGCCGCCATCCGCGCAGGGCAGAATCTCGCCGGACGCATCCCAATAGTAATTTTCCGCAGCCTTGTGATAACAGGCGAAGAACTGCAGATAGCCAGGGAGATCTCGCTTGGTGCGGTTTTCCACCTCGATGGTCGTGGTCCAGTTAGCGCGATAACGCGGCTGGGCAGGTGGCGTAAATTCCCAATGAAACGTCGTCTTGACATGGTTGGCAATGTAGTAATACGACGCCTGCACGCCGCCGCCCGCCGTGGTTTCCACCTTTGGGTCATTCGCGACGACATTATGGGGTTCGAAACTGCCCTCAAACCCTCCCCAAAAATGATGTTCTCGGATTTCGGCCGACTTTGGCGAAAACTGTTGGACTCCTGCATGAAACCGGCGATACCGATACGGATCTTCATAATTTGGGTAGTTTGTTACCATAGTGAAGCTCGGAATGTCCAAGAATGCCATTCAGTCGGATAGTCCGACGCCAATTCGCTCCCAACTGAAGGAATTGCTACTACAGGAGATCCGGAATGGACGGTTTCAGCCTGGATGCCGAATCCCATCCGAACGGGAAATCGCCGAGAGTTACGGCATCTCTCGCGCCTCGGTGCGGGAGTCAATCAGTGAACTTCTGAATCTGGGCATGCTGTTCCGCACCGTCGCCGCGGAACCTTTGTGTCGCTGGATCCGTTCTCACTTTCGACGGAAAACGGCGTCTCTACGGGTCCCCACAACGTCGCCTTCATCATCAGCGAGAGCATTTTTCATTTCGTGCAAACTGGCTATAACAAGATTCTCGCAGGCGTGCAAGAAGTGGCGGCGGCGCAGGGCTGGCGGGTGCTGTTTCATCCCGTCGGAGACGACGCTAACAATCCCGTGCTGCAGTCTCTACGTAACGCGCCGAACAGGTCACTCGACGGATGCATCATTGTCGGCGGAGTGCGGCGCCATGTCCTCGATCTTCTCGACGAGGAACGTACTCCCACCATTCTTGTCGACTTGTTGATCAGTGAAGAAAACGCGGCCGCGGTGACAATCGACTAGGCAACGGGCGCCCGGCTCGCCATGAGACATCTCTATGAACTGGGCCACCGGGATATTGGATACGTGGGATTCTCCGGTTCTGAAAAATACCGCGGCTATTGGCGTTGCCTGGAAGAGCTTGGTTTGCGATACGATCCTAGCTGCGTCGAATTCCTGCACGAACTGGACTTGCAGCCGGGCATTCTCGCGGGCTTTCAATCAGTGCAGCGGATGATTGCAACCCGCAGTCTGCCGTCGGCGCTGCTGGTCACTAACGACTTTGTTGCTATGGGCGTGATGGAAGGCCTCGCCATCGCAGGGCTGCGCGCCCCAGATCAGATCAGCCTGGTCGGTTTTGATGACCTTGGACAACAAACCTTGCCACTACTTACCACGGTTCGAGTCGATCTCGCGTAGGTCGGCCGGCTTGCGGCGAACGCGCTCCTTCGCAAGATGAATTCGCAAGCAATCGAACCAGAACATACGTTGGTTCCCGTCGAGTTGGTTGTGCGTGGTACCACGGGGCAAGCCGCCGCACTAGCCAGGCCGTAATTATTCTGAAATTCTCGCCGTCACTTTCTTAAGGCAGGGCACTGGATTTATCGATCGCCGGTGGCCGATACGGGTTCCCTGTTGCAGATTATTGAATTGTGAAGTAGCAGGCGGGATTTTATCAGCTACGAGCATAGAGTCTTGTCCGCGGATACGAAGTGGTCGATCGGGGTCTGATTCCGGAGTTCGAGCGCAACCGCAAGCTGCAGAGCATCGAGAGTTCGAAGCCGATGATCGAGACCGTATCGAAAGATCAGTTCTTCGGCCAAAGTGAATTCCGAATCACGGACGGAGAAGAACTCAAAGTTGCCAGAGCCGACATCTTCGCGGAACTGGCGGCGAAGCACCATGGCACCTGAATTATGCACACAATCAGCGTCCCGAGCATCGGCCTTGCTCGGTTGATGTCACTCGTGGTTGAGTAAGTCAGTTCGATTTTCGCTGCTTCATCCCCCTCCCGAGAGTCCGTTCCCGCCAAGCCCCGCGCCGAAGTT
>JBBRNO010000186.1:0-10833 GCA_038230275.1 Bryobacterales bacterium | reverse complement strand
GATGGAGCCGAGGGCCACGGCGAGCAGACGAAGGATGAGGGCGCGGGGGATCCAGATTCGCTGCGAGAAAGCGATGATGAACGTGACCAGATAGATGGCCAGCGGGAGAACCCAGAGAAACGGAACCGCGGCGATGTTCTGGGTGAGGTGATTGGTGATGGAGAGCAGCAGCATGGCCCCGCAAGCGGAGAGCAGCAGCCAGAGCGCCTGACGGCGGGCGGTGGGGAGTGGTTCGGTGACCGGCTGGAGCGGGCCTGCGGTTTCGAGTTTCACTCGCCACGCGGTTGCAGCGCAGGTTAGCGAAAAGACGGCGTAGGCGACGGACCAGAGGATGGTCTGCGTGTGCGTGGCGGCGTTTGGTTCCACCAGGACCGGATAGGCGAGCAGGGCCAGCAGAGAGGCAGCATTCGAGAACGCGAAAAGCCGGTAGGGCAACGCGCTTTGGCTGCCCCGGGCATACCAGGCTTGCAATAGCGGAGACGTGGCCGAGAGTAGGAAATACGGCAATCCTATGGATAACGTGAGTAGCGCCAGAATCGGCCAGGTGGGGTCTGCGCCTCCCATCGGTTTCCAGCTTTCGCTGGGCGCGATGGGTAGCAGCGCCAGGCTTACGGTGAGCAGGCCGATGTGCAGGAACGACTGCGCGCGCGGCCGGAGGAACCGGGAGACGGCATAGGCGTAGAGATACCCTAGCAGCAGCACCGACTGGAAGAAGACGAGGCACATGATCCACACTGCGGCCGAACCGCCGAACCAGGGGAGGATCAGCTTGGCCATCATGGGTTGGATGAGGAAGAGCAGGAAAGCGCTCAGCAGAATTGTGAAGGCGTAGAGTGGCATGGAACTCGGGAGCTGGGGAGCTAGAGACGCATCCGGGTATCGTACAGCATTCGTGCTAGCCGGCTTGGATCGTGATGATTTCGGTCCTTGGCAGTTCGGCCGTACGCGGCCAAGCACCGTGGATTTTTGGGGATGAAAAGTAGAGTCGCGGTCCGCTGGGTGGAGCTGAATCCTACGCCTTCTCGATGCAATGACGTTCTCTTTTCCTCGCTGATGCGAAGAAACAGGGCCATGAATGGGGCTTGGCTTGTAAGTGGCATAGTAGCAATTGAAGTGAATCCACTTCTTGCTGAAGGCGTATGTTAGGCGGGTTATACGCTTGCACCACTGGTGCAGGCGTTGCACTTCTGTAGTGGGGCTGGCGAGGTAGGGGCCATCCTCTCTAGGCAATTGGACTAATTGCCCTCAAAAGGGTACGTCGTTATCCGAAATGCCAGGGTCAATTTTTAGCTCCAGCTCAGGTAGAGTAAGGCGCCGGATGCGCGCTCACTGCCTATCGCCGAAATCGTCCGGCGGCTCCTTCGGGTCAACCTTGGGGGTAATAGGATCGCCAAACTCAACTAGACCAAAGATGTTTGGTCCAGGCCTGCTAAACACTTGCTCCTTCCTTACGTAACCGGAAATGGTACTCCCGAGCGAAATCCTCGCCTTCTTATCGTTTTGCCTTCCAATCCCCTGTAGAATCTCAGAAATATGTTTTGGCTTGCCTATCTTACGCAGCCAGTCCCGTGCCTTTGCCACGTCAGACCCATGGCGAAATACAGGTTCCCCATCTTCTCCCTCTTCCCCCTCCACCAGCAATGCCAAGGTATCTTCCAGGGCTAGTAGATAGGCATTGGCCTCCCTGAGCTTATTACCTAGATCGGCGGCCTCCTGGCGCTTCTTGGCTATCCTCCGCTCCAACGTTTCTCGGATGTCTGTGGGCACCACGGGTCAATTATAGCCTAACCGAAAGTATGTGACAATATGGGAATCCCATATTTACTTTCATGTAGATGGGTTTGGAAAAAGAGGTCAACTCATGGACGATGAGGTGCTTAGAACAGGTAAGAGCGGGAACATACGTATTCAGCTAGATCGGCTTCGCCTAGAGACGAAGACCAATGTCTCCTATTGGATGGGGCGCGATATTATGCAGATCTTGGGATACTCCAGATGGGAGAACTTTCAGAATGTCATTCTAAAAGCAATGCAAGCATGTGAGCTATCTGGGCACATAGTTTCCCAGCAGTTTCGTGAGACCACGAAACCGGTCTCGGGCGGTAGCGGATCAACTCAGAACATTCAGGACTACTTCCTGACTAGATACGCTTGCTTCTTAATAGCGATGAGCGGCGATACGGCGAAGCCTGAAGTGTCAGAGGCGCAGACATATTTCGCGGTTCAAACGAGAAAACAAGAAATCCAAGACGATCAGACCGACGATGAAAAGCGGCTGGCCCTTCGAGACCGGGTTCGGAACGCAAACAGAAAATTGAACGGTGTGGCCAAGGATGCCGGAGTCCATCGGTTCGCGATTTTCAATGACGCGGGCTATAAAGGGCTTTATGGAGGGCTTGGCGCTTCAGATATCAAAGCTTCAAAGGGAATCCCAGCAACCGATGATCTCCTGGACCGTTGTGGGCGCGCGGAGCTGGCAATGAACGAATTTAGGATTACACAGACCGAAGAGAAGCTGGTGCGTGATAGAACGAGAGACGAGCGATCCGCGATTGACGTGCATCACGGTGTAGGTGCTGAAGTCCGAGCAACTGTTCGTAAATTGGGCGGAACGATGCCAGAAGTGCTGAAGCCAGAAATTTCAATCAAGAAAATAGTAGCGGCACGAAAAAGGATTGCAAAGCAATCCGCCTCTGCGGTAAAGAAAACTACGAAAAAGGCCCCTAAGGGTTAGGTCGCGTTTGGGGGCCGCCCTCCAGCATTCTTTCCCATTCCAGCGGGGAAAAGCGCGGCCAGCCTGCGCGGCATTATTTTTGGGAACTGACCGCACCGGGAGCAACTGGGAGGTGCAGTTTCGTCATCAATGCGGCGAAGCGCGGCTCGCGGGTTAGCGGATCGAAACGCGGATCGATGCGGGCGTACGGGAGAGACGAATCGTGTTGATCGAAAGCGCGTTCCAGCCACTCGAGAGCGGTTTCTTTTTCACCCAGCCCGAGGGCAATCAGGGCGATGCTGTAGGGACTGCGAAATTCCGTTTGCGGGCGCTGTTTGTAGGATTCGACAATCTTCCGCGCTTCGTCGCGGCGCCCCAATTTTCCCAAGACGTGGCCGAGGGCCGGGGTGCAGCGGGGGTTGCGGGGAGAGAGGAGCAGGCAGTTTTCGAATTCGGCTTCCGCTTCTTTCAGTTTGCCCTGTTGTTCATAGGCGAGACCCAGCGTCCAGTGCCCTACGGGAAGATTCGGGAATGCCTTGTTGATCGCGGCAGCCTGCTGTGCCATGCGGCTGTAGTCCCGCATGTTGTAAGACACGATGGCCAGCTCCGTTTGGATCACGGGGGAGGCTGGATAGGTTTCCTGCGCGGTGCGGAGTTGGGCCGCGGCCTGCTGAGGGTGGCCGAGCACCATGGCTACGTCCGCGTAGAGACGGCGGCTGGTGACGTTTCTGGGATTGAGCTCGATGGACCGGCGGAAGGCATTTTCGGCGCCGGTAAAATCCCACTGATGCAGGAAGCGGAGGTAGCCAAGCACCTCGTAGGCCTCTGGAAGATTGGCATCGAGTTGCAGAGCGTGTTCGGCTGCGGCCTGGACTTTGGGAACGAGGGAGGCATCGTAATCGGACGCGACGTAATAGGCCACAGCTAATCCGGCGTAGGCGCGCGCGTATTTTGGATCGATGGCAATGGCGCGGTTGAACAGGTCGATGCATTCCAAAAGGCGTGCCATGGAGCCCGCCGGCTGGACTTGTTGGCTGTCTGGCAGAAGCAAGTGATCCGTGGCCCCGGTGTTTAGGAGCGCCTCGCCTTTCTGATAGAGACGCAGCGCCTCGGCGGTTGTGGTGGCGCCGGGAGCCGCGCCGTTCTTCGCATAGGCGAGCAACTGGTCAGCGACTACCCGGCCGACGGCCTGGGCGACCTCTTTTTCGGCGGTGAGTGAATCGTGGAACGGCTGCTCAAAGCTTTGCGACCAGAGATGGAAGCCGTCAGCGGTGCCGACCAGCTGCACCATAACGCGGAGGCGGCCGCCTTCCCGCTGCACGCTGCCTTCGAGAATGGATCCAACGCCGAGTTCCGCGCCGATTCGAGGCACGGTGTCGGGCTTTCCTTTATAGCGGTAGGCTGAGGTGCGGCCGGTGACCCGAAGCTTTGAAGTTTGAGACAACGCGTTGGTGATGGCTTCAGTCAGGCCGTCGGCAAGAGTTGCGTCTTGCGGATTGGGACTGAGATTCACCAAGGGCAGGACGGCCAATGAGGTTACAGGGAGCAACCGCGGGCCTTGCGGCCGTTCGCCGGACTGATGCCGGAACCACCAGACGCCGCCGGCGAGAAGCAGCAGGACTAACGCGACGGCGGCCGGCTTTGCCAGTCGGGTAGGGTGCGGGATGGCAGGCGGGGCAGCGGATGCGGGAACGATCACCGGCGCTATTTCGAGGTTTACGGGAAGCGGTGGCGGAGCAGGCGGCTCCATTGGCCGAATGGTGAACGTCGGCACGTAGCTGCCTTTGGGCAAGTCGAAATGGACCGCGCCCGGATGTCCGCCGGCCAGATAGTAGTCCTGGAGTTTACGGCGCAGGCGGCTGGCCTCTACGCGCACAATGGAGTCGGTCTTGGGATCGTACGCTGCGCCACGGCGGTATACTTCCGTCGCGATGAGGTATTCTTTGATGTCTTCCGATTCTCCGGCGAGGGTCTTGTCCACTACGAACTGAAAGAAGTTGGAAAGGCGTTCCGATCCGGAAAACTGAGGGCTGCCGAGGATATGCCCGAGCTCCGCGCGGACCTGCGTATGCGAGACCTGATCTATTTGCTGCCGATCGGCCGCAGACCCGTTTGCCATAGGGGAATACCGATTCTAGCATTCATGGCAATGGATCGCGTCCTTAGTAAGCCAGGCAGCGGGGCGGTTAGCGTTTGTAGTAAGCGGCGTTCTTTTCGGCGAAGTCGGCCCATTTTTCAGGGAGGTCGTCGAGCGCGAAAATAGCCGAGACGGGGCAGACGGGCACGCAGGCGCCGCAGTCGATGCACTCTACCGGGTCGATGTAGATGATTTCCACTTCATCAAAGCCGGCTTCGTCCTTTTTCGGATGAATGCAATCCACCGGGCATGCATCCACGCATGCGCTATCTTTCGTTCCAATACAGGGTTCTGCTATTACATATGCCATGTGTTAATCCTGCTCAAGGTTGCCGCGGTTGACTGCGGGACAAATGGGGATAAACCTATAGATAACACACAGGGGGGAGAGAATTCAATTCAACCTGGTGGGACCGGCCACGGCCGATCCGCTGGAGGCTTGCTGGGCGGAGGTAGAAAAGCGGAAGAAGCGCCTGCCGCAACTGCGGCAACGGAAGGGGATGAACAGACACCAGCCCAGGATGACATCTCTTATGCCGTTCAGGGTGGAGCGGTGAGTGGTGGTCCAGCCGCATTTTGGACAGGTCGGTTTCATTGGCTTCAAATAGACAGTGTAGATTTCGTAGGTGTTTTCTCTCTCGGGGTTTCCCGATATACTTGCCCGCATGAAGGTCGCTGTATTCTTAGGCTTAGGGCTCTTCCTGCTGCCGGGACTATTCATGCTGGGGTTTGGATCGCGGAACGTCTGGCGTGGTGTTTCGAGTGCCCAATGGCCGGCGGCGACGGGCGTGGTGACGCAGTCCAGTCCGGAAACCGGCGTCGAGTTTCGCTACCGGGTGAATGGGGTTGATTATGCAACGGCCGTGATCCGGTTTGGCCAGACTTCGGGAGCGAGTAATTCGTCCGGGGAAGAGCTGAAGCGGATGCGCTATCGGGCGGGCGCTGCCGTTCCAGTCCGCTACGATGCGAAGGACCCGTCGATTGCCGTGGTGGAACCGGGATTTCATTTCGATTCGTTGTGGCTGCCCGGCGCCGGGGTGGCGTTTATCCTGCCGGCGATTCTGTTTGGCCTGTTGGCGCAAGGATCGGACGGGAGCTTTCTGGGGTACGGGATGGCCGTTTTTGCGCTGATTTTCGTACTGATTGGACTGCCGATGCTGACCGCGGGTTTGGTGGATCTGTGGCGGGCTTATGCCAGCCGGGGATGGCCGGTGGCTGAGGGCGTGATTCTTTCCGGGCGGCAATCTTCGTCGCGTAACTCTTCGTCGCGTAACGTGGAGGCGGAGCCTGGGGAAGAGGAAGCGGCACGAGGATCGCGGTTGATTTACCGGTATGAGGTGGCGGGGCGGAGAAGGTACTCCGACGTGCGATTTTTTGGCCAGACGGCGGATTCGGCGACCGGAGCAGGAAGATTTCCGTATGGAACGAAGGTGCCGGTGGCTTACAGTCCGGGTGACCCGGATCTGGCGGTGTTGGAGCCGGGGATTGTAAACGACGCTTATGCTTTGCCGGGGGCAGGGGCGGCGTTCTTCTTGTTTGGGCTGGCGGTATTTTTCTTTGGGATCCCGGCGCTTCGGGGGAGTTGAGGGGGATGGAGGCCGACCCCGCGATGCGGCCGGGAAGGTACGTTATGTAGGCACCGTCGCTGGCCCGTTCGTTCTCGATTACGACTGGGTATTGCGTCGTGGTTTTACGCCCGCCTGTTTCGGAATACCTCAAAATACTGGAGCCATTCCCAACCCCTCCCTGACGGTTGGGGCTCCGATTCGACGGAACGTTATCTGGCAAGTTGACGTGAAACCGACTTCACGGGAGTGATCCTGGCGAACTCTGCCCAGCATTGTTTCCGGAACGCCCGGACGGAAACAATCCGAAGAATTCACTGCAAATTGGCCGTTCACCCACCCATGCCAACTTTCTCGCGTACTGTTTGACATGCGCCGAAAGTGGAGGTAGATTAAGTGCAAAGTTGAATCGCTCGTGACAACCGCGAAGGCGGACAGAAGGTGGCCTATGGCACTTTGCAAATCCCAAAGGATTGGCCGGGTACTGGCAATTGGTTGCGCCATTGTGTGTTGCGCCCATGCGCAACAGGCCGCGAATCCGAACCGCGGCAATAACACCAGGACTCAGTCGATACAGCCGTGTGAAACACCGACCAATGCCCCCGGAGGGAGTATAGGACGCTCCAGCGGCAATACTAACAACCAAAGCCCTTTTCAGCGCCCGACGATGATCCCGAACGGCCGATACGACGTGTTTTCACAGGCGCAGACCGGAACGGGAGATAGAAAGGCTGGGTCGGCAGCCGTGCAAAGAAATGGTCCGAGCTCGATTCAGGTGCGAACACCGAGCGGCGCCGCGACCTTGACCTTCCAATGCGTCGAGAAAGACATCATCTACTATAGTTACGGGAGCAAAAGAGTCGGATTCGTCAAGGTCTTCAACCCTACTCCAAATTCCCCGCCGACCTATGACGTTCATTGGTTTGGCAGCACTCAAAATGAACCACACGCCGTCGAAACGTGGCAGTACATCGGCCAGTGAGCTGTTTTCGCGGGCCGTTGAAAAACCACGCGACTGCGTGATCTTTAATTCCTCCGTAGCGTTCTTACCATCCGCAGCGAAGTTCCTGTATGGCTCGCTGGAAGGACGACAGCGCTCTGCTCGAGAATAGGATTATAAGTCCATGTGCACTTGTCCGAATTGCAAGGCGCAGAATGCGGCCGCGAGAATACAGGCACAGGTAGGTCCGGTATTAATACGGCTTACCTGCCGGACAATTGGTTCTTCCCGAGCGGGTTGGCGACCGCTTTCAGCCAGCTGGCAATTTCACACAGAGAAAGGGCACGCATGAATCTTAGAGTCTACGCGATATTCTTCTTAGCGGCGGCCGGTCTGCGCGCCCAGCCGGATGGAACGCGAGAGCAAGCTCACGACTTTCTCCGGATGATTGACAGCAGCGTGAGTGAGGCCGATGTTGCGGTTGTGGAGAAAAACGCCGAGGGGATAAAGAAATACCTGGAAAAGGTTTGGTCTCGGTTCTTACTTCCCTACGGGCGCAAATACGATCCGCCGTTTATTGTCGACGGGGGTAAGGCCCGAAACGCAAGGCTCTCCTGGAAATGCGGAGACGGCCGAATGGCCGTGCTGGACAACGCCTTCTACTGTCCTGCCAGCAACTCCATCTCGTACGATGGGTATTTCCTGGCTGGATTAAATAAGAAGGTCGGGAAGCTTACTGGTTCGCCTGGCGATTTCGCGGCAGTCGTGGCCCTGGCGCATGAAATTGGCCACGCGCTCCAGTATAAGCTCGGAATCACGGCCATCTTCGGCTTTCCTAATGAACAGAATGCCGACTGTTTCGCCGGCGGCATGGCTTATCAGTTAGGTTTGGAGCATATGCTCCGTCCTCACGATATCGCGGAAGCGAAAGCGGCGATGCGCTTGCTTGGCGATCCGGCGGGAGCCGGCCAGCTTGACAACGCGCACGGAAATGGAACACAGAGAATCGAGGCTTTTATGGCGGGATATACGTCCGGCCCGAATGGGTGCATCTCATTCAAGCCGACAAGGCCGCCATGGCTGCCGCCGCCTGTTTATTGAGGATCGCCCATCGTTCTGGATTCGTATCGTCTCAAGCCCGCTTAGACTGCGCCCCGGGCATCGGGAGCACGAAACTTCCAATAGTCGTCTTCTCCTTCACGCCACAGGAAGCGGGCTACGAAACACGCATGGGCCGGATCTTCCGGCGATCTATTCGCTGCGGCGCCGCGCGCAACGTGATTGATTTCTTCGACAACTTTCGCGACAACATTCTTTCCCGGGATGAGCGGAGTTAAGAGACGCAAACAGGCCTCGGCGCCGGTGATTCTCCAAACCGCTCGCGCCGCCAGTTGGGCATCGTACTCTTGATACTCTTGCAATTTCGGAATCGCGGCTATCAACGCCGGCACCGCCGCCATGGCTCGCGCGCCGAGGCGCCCCAAGGCTTCGGCAGCTTCCCCTTCCCCATAAGATCCGAAGTCCCAGCATACTCGCGCGGACGAAAGCCAATGTCCATTTAGTGCCTTGACGAGAACGGCGACCAGCCCGGGAGTTTCCGGAGCCAGGCGGCTCAGATGAACGGCGGCCCACCAGCTTACTTCAGCCTCCTTGTCGGTGAGCGCACTCATGAGTAGAGGGATCGCGGAAGCATCTGGCGCGTATTTGGGAAGCCACTTTGCCGCCATTGTTCGAGAGTAGGCGTTCCCTTCGGCAAGTGCGTCCCCAATCAAGGAGACGATGGTGCCGTTGCAGTATCGGACTGCCTCCCAGAGAACGCGGGAGTCGTCTTCCCCAGGCCTTTTCTCATAATCCGCGCTATTCAGAAACGACATCGAGGCGGAGAGTACATCGCCGTGCAGCCCTTTTTGGTGATTCCGCACACGTTCCAAAAACCATTTCAACTCCATCGCATTGCCTTCCGCCTCACTATCTTGAAGGACCTGTGCAATTCGGCGTATCCAAGCTCTATATTTTTCCGGTGCCCCCGCAACAACATCGTCATATGGATCCGAGGCTTTCGGAACGGTGCTTTCCTCGCGGTATTCCGTCAGCCCGATTTCGAGTTCAGCGCGCGCGGAACTCGCCACCTTGCGTTTGCCACGATCGTTGCTCATCGGCATTTCCTGGTTGCCTCCACAATATCGCAGGTGATGAGAGGGTTCGAAATCTCGCCATGGACCACTGCCAAATAATCGATAGATCGCAGCAAGCCGCATCGCGGGCGGCACGCTTGTCGTTTATGAGAGGCTGGCAATTAGAACCGCGAATCTTGGCGGCAACAGAATGGAATTGCTCCCCGCGGAGTAATTACCGTCGATGGTATCCAGCAGGGCCGTGACCGCTTTGGTCCGCAGGGCTCCGGCGAGGAAGGGCTCAGCACCAGTGTGGCAGTGAGAATCCGCAATAAATGATATAGAACGCGGAGGGCGCGCTCTGGTTGTTGTACTCGGCACGAACCCTGTCATCCAACGGGTAGTTGTAATTCGCGATCACCGCGGCTGTGGTGATTGGCAGGGAGGTCAACCGATTGCAGGGCCCAGTAACTTAAGAACCACCTCGGATCGGTAGACTCGGATATCTTGAAAATCCCCGCGCGAAGGGGAGGCTGCGCTCTCGGAGAAACGCGAGATGGATCTCCTCGACGGCAGCCCAACCACCAATCACCAACCACCAATCACCGCCAATGAAAGGAAGAGAACCGCGCAACGCAACGCCGTGGATTTCATGGCGAAACTCTAACGCTTTAGGCCGCGGCGCGGGCGTAACAGAGCAGTCCCGTCCGGGGATGAACGTAGAAGCCTCTCACCTGACGCTCGGAACCAGACCGGCGCGAGATGAGCCGGCCGTCCTCCCGCCGGAAGACCTGGCGATCCACCTCATCCAAAAAATGAACTTGAAAGACGTGTTGCACGCCCCACCCGCCGGCCTTCAGCACCGCGTTGGCTTCACTGTGGACCTTATCCCAAGGGCGACCCACATTTTTCTGGAGATACCGCCGGAGGGGGCCCAGCAGGTCGGTAAAACTCTTGCCCTCGATTTTAGGCACGAACCCTTCGACCTTGCCGGGAGAGGACGGCAATCGGATGGGACCGTCGTAATCTCCGTCTACATCGATTTTGCCCGGGAAGTGCCGGATCTTGGGGCTCTTTTGAGAGGAGCCATAACGAGGCCGTTCGATCACCACTCGGCCCATGTCGCTGCGCATACAACTAGCCTCCAAAGCTAGTGGTCTGTCAGGTCGACGTGTCGCTTGTAGTGGATGCGCACAATGAGAAGGATAACACGCCCGTTAAGGGGCAATGCCGAAAAACTCAGCAGGTTCGTGGCTGACCGCTTGATTTGTTTCTTTTGTAATTGCAGCTACGCCTAGTGTAGTGTCCGCGAATTGGGTGGACACTACCGGAAACCGCTCCGTTACAGTCGCGGCTCGGAAACT
>JBBRNO010000185.1:0-11051 GCA_038230275.1 Bryobacterales bacterium | reverse complement strand
GGCAAGCATCGAAGAACGGAATAGCCAGATAGCGCGAATCGCCGCATTCGTGAGAAGTCTTTGGGTCTGGCGCGAAACCGATGGGCGAGGCTTTCGCACGATACGCTTGAAAAGTCGCCAGGCACTTATCCCACGCGCCATGGAAGCGCGGATCGTCCTTCTCCTTCACGCCCGTGTTGCACATCATCGGAATCGAGTAAGCTGCTTCCGGAGTTTCCGGACCCGGTACGACGGCGCCTGATCGAAACCAGATCGCCACGATGCGTTCGGGGTGTAAGGCTTGCATTCCGCCCACCCAGCTGCCGCCGCCCGAGTGTCCCCAAAGGGTCCAGGGCACGGTCTCCAATTCGGGATGATTTGCCTTGACGGCGAACTCGGTCAGCGCCTTTAGGAATGTCTTATCGGAACCGTTGCGCGGATCCGACCACAGTGCGCAGTTCTGCGTGTCGGCTTGCTTGTAGGACGGGCCCAGCAGCGCGGAATCCCACTTGGTCGCCAGCGCCTGCCATTGCAAATCTTGAGCGGCAGTCTCTCCGCCTCGGGATGCCCCGGCGCCGCAACCGTGCTGGTGGACAATCACCCCGCGCAACTTAGGTAAGTGTTCCGGAATCCAGATTGTATAGGTGACACCCAACTGCAGTTCGCCGGCTTGGGTGGAGGGAGGATAGGAGATCTCCAGATACCGCCCGCCGGCCGAAGCGATTGCCGAGCAGGCCAGCGTTAGAACGATGATCGTCTTCATTGGATGAAGCGATCAGTATACCGGACCCGTGTCTCGACGGCTATGCGGGCCGCGGATTGCAGAGCGGGTGCAGTTCGGCGATGAGCTGATTCTTGCGGGCCACCCGATTATAAGAATGGCAAACCTCAAAGCTGAATCCGGTGGGTTTCGTGCCGTGAATGGTTGGATCCGCGCCTTGCAGATGCTCCAGCAAACGCGCCTTGATGTTGTCAGACTCTCCGATATAGATCCAGCCCGCGGCATTGGACAGTCCGTAGACACCCGAAGAAGGCGGCGCGTCCCGCTGTATGGAGACTGCTTTAAAGACTCGCGCGACGAAATTAACGAACGGCATTTCTAACTCCCCTTGCCTTACTCATCGGCAGGCGTCTGAGGAGCAGGAGCGCGGGCACGAGTTTGCCGGTTGCGGTGCGAACCGGCTCCGGCGAGAATTTTGCTCTCGACATAGGTTTGCACGTCTAATCCGCTCAGTGCGCGCGAAGGCAATAGCTGATAGGCAACGCCCGCCGACTTGGACTCAATATGAAGAGCATGCAAACAAAGCGCCGGGCCGTCCTGGATACCGACATGAAACTTGGTGAATAGCGTCATGGCGATCTCTACCACCAGATGGATGGTGTCCCCGCCGACGGAGACTTGATCGAATCTGTAATCGCGCGCCGTGCCCCGTTGCTCAAACCCCATATACCGCAGCCGAATGGGATCGTTACGCACTTCGTCGCGGACAGGCGCCTGATGCTCTTTCCGCACGCAGACGTTAATCGCTTTGGGATTAGGGCCATTCTCGATGTCGAACGAAACCAACTGATCGAGGGCCAGCCCGGTAACATCGTAGGCCATCACGGCGGAGTGGTCGAAACGGACGCTGAGGCCATTGTCCGCTTTGATCACGCCAAACTGGGCGGCGGATCCGAGCACACTAATTCTTCCAACCATCAGGATCTCCTCACAGCAAACCAACCAGGCTGAAACCTGGGGTTCAGGTTATCCGAGAACGTTGAACGAATTGGACGCCGTTGCAGCGGCTGCCAACTCCGGAAGGGCCGGCATTTTCTTTTGCGGGACTTCCAAATCCGGCATGGGTTCTGCCCTAAAGAATTTCTGACACGGAACAGCCAGCCACCGCGCCCAGCCGTTGGCGCGACTCTTACGCGCGCTGTCCGTGGCAATACCCGTGGTGGCATACATCTGGCGGTAAAGCTTTGAGATGAATACAAACGCCAGCCTCGAACGCAGAGAGGGGCAGCACTTGGAACGCTCCCAGACGGCACGCGTGCTGTAAAAACGATCCCACACACCCTGGGTACGTTCACGCAACTCATCGGAACTCATGGTGGGATGGGGCATGAACATCTTTGGCCGCCTATCCTGCGGAATCAACCAGTGCCGCGTCAAAGGAATTCCATCCACTTCCGGAACATCGCCTTTGAACGATTTCTCCCAATGTTCAAAATCCACCGTTCCGGCAAATGGCGTGAGCATCACAAACTGCGCGAACGTCAAGCCCGCCGTCTTAGCCAATGCCAACGTGGCATCGAAGGTATGCGCGCGATCCGTGGAAAGCCCAAAAATGAAGGAACCCAACACGTGGACGCCGTGGTCCTGGAAACGTTTCAGTTGCTCCACCAGCTTGTCGCCGGACAGGTTGAAATCCTTGTAGACAGCCTTCAGGCCTTCTGGTGTAACTGCTTCCACACCGACGAGCGCTCCCTTAATACGGGCGTTTCTCATCGCGTCCAGAAATGCGGTATCTTCCGCCGCTTCCATGGTGATCTGGGTGAAGAAGATCATGTCCTTGGGAAGCTCAGCCATTCGCTCCATCAGTTCAAAGCGTTCGCTGCGAATGGACTGCAGCTGTTCGATTCTCGCCTGGTTGCCCTGGCGTTCGGCGAGTTTAATGTCGGTCAGTGAAACCGGGTAAAAGTTATCGTCGGCCAATGCGATGAAACGGAACCCAAGCCGGCGCAGTTCAACAATCTCTTCAATGATTGGATCCGACGCGCGCTGCCTGGGCTTCTGGCCGTCGGTGCGCCATACCGAACAGAAGGAACAGTGCTTGGCGCAGCCGCGGACCGTTTGCACGGAGGCCCACATGTAGGCGCCCTTCGGCATAAGGTCCCACCGTGCGGCTTTAAACTTGTCGGCATCAATGCGCCCGCCTTCGTAAATTCGCTGCGAGGTCTTGCTAACGCAGTCGTTGAGCGCCTGGCCCCAGGCAACGTCGCCATCGCCCTTTACAACAGAGAGCGCCTGACCGAGGTCCAGCGATTCTTCCGGATAGAGCGTGGCGTGAATACCGCCGAAGATGGGCAGGCCTCCGCGTTCGCGAACCATGCGTCCCAGGGCGTAGCCGCGCAGAGCGTTACTGGTGTGGATTCCGATACCCACAATATCGCCCGGCTCAACAGATAGAGGATCGAATCGCGCCAGCGTCTCGTCGACAATGATCGGGTCGCCGAACGACCTGGGCGTGGCTGCCGCCAAAACGAATAGCCAGCGAGGTGTGATTACTGCGGTTCCAAAAGACGTGTCGCTCGGATTGATCAGATGTACTTTCAATGGTCGCGTATCCTTATCTGGCGCAAAAGCAAGATTACTTACCTTGGCAGCCGCAGAAGAGAAGTGACGCGCCACTCGGGTGAGTTCTTCAGTCTATCATCAATTTCCCATTGCAACTCCCAGGCCTGCAATTGCGCGTTTGAGATAAGATGTGCAAGAGGAGTCACTCCTGCTACGGACATGCGCTCATCCTTTTTAAAATTGGCATTCGGGGCTCTTAGCGCCCTGCCCCTCTGCACTGCCGCGGATTTTGACGCCGACGTCCTTCCTCTGTTCCAAGCGAAATGCCTATCGTGCCATGGAGACTCTTCGCAACTCGGCAAGCTTGATTTGCGAACGGCCGCTTCCACGATAAAGGGCGGCGCGACGGGTCCAGCGGTACTAGCGGGCGCACCTGACCGCAGTCTTTTGATGGACAAAGTAATCACCAAACAGATGCCGCCCGGCAAGCAAAAGCTGAGCGATGCCGAAATTGACACGCTGCGCGCGTGGATCTCAAAGGGATTGACCGCAGCCCCTTCCGCACCCGAGTCCGCGGTGAGCGAGTTGGACGTAAGAGCCATCCTCCAGGTGCGGTGCGTGGTATGCCACGGGAAATCGCGCCGGGAAGGCGGCCTCGATTTGCGAACGCTGGCCAGCCGCTTGCAAGGTGGCAAGTCCGGTCCCGCCTTGGTTCCGGGCAAGCCGGAAGCAAGCCTGCTTTACAAGCGGATGGCGAATGGAGAGATGCCGCCGGCAAAACTCAGCTTCAACGTCGCCGTGCAGATTGCCACGCCCGTTGAAATTGAAAAGGTGAAGACCTGGATTGCGGGCGGAGCCCCCGGACCAGAAGGCGCATTGACGGCGAAGACAAAGACGGTGACTGACGAAGACCGGCAGTTCTGGTCGTTCCAATCGCCGAAGCGGCCGGTGGTTCCGAAGGTGAACCGTACGGACCTGGTCCGCAATCCCGTGGACGCGTTTCTGCTGGCAAAGCTGGAAGCCAACGGGTTGACGTACTCGCCCGAGACAAGCCAGGTCACGTTAATGCGCCGGGCTTATCTCGATCTGATCGGCATGCCTCCCACACCGGCGCAGGTGAGCGCGTATAGGAAGGACAGCGCGGTCGGCGCCTACGAACGGATGATCGACGGTCTGCTGGCATCGCCTCATTACGGGGAACGATGGGGGCAACACTGGCTGGATATCGCCGGCTACTCCGATTCGGAAGGCTTCGGACAGGACGACGGTGTGCGTGCTTTTGCCTGGCGCTATCGCGACTACGTGATTCGTTCGCTGAATGCGGACAAGCCATACACACAATTCCTGACCGAACAAATTGCCGGCGATGAGCTGTCGGCGGACTGGAAAGATGCGAAGGGCGTGGCGTCGCAGGGCATGATCGACCGCTTGGCGGCGACGGGATTTCTGCGTACGGTTCCCGATCAGACCAACGCGCCGGAGCGGGCCTTGATCGCCGAGCGCATGAACATTGTGGCCGACGAAGTGGAGGTGCTGGCTTCTTCCGTGATGGGCATCACGGTGGGGTGCGCGCGATGCCACGATCACAAGTACGACCCCATTCCGCAGCGGGACTACTATCGCTTCAGTGCCATCTTGCAAGCCGCCTACGATCCTTATGACTGGAATGTACCAAAGAAGCGCGAGTTCGATCTGGCGCTGGAATCGGAACGCGATGAGTCAGAGAAGCACAACGCCCCAATCCGCGCCGATGTAAAAAAGCTGGAAGAGCAAGCCGCTAAACTGGCGCAACCGTACCGGCAACAACTTCTGGAAGAACGCTTGGGCACGCTGCCGGAAGATGTCCGGAAGGATCTGCGGGCAGCGGCGGCGGCTGATAAGGACAAGCGTACCGATCTGCAAAAGTACCTGGCCGACAAGTTTCAGCCAACGCTGGAAATTTCCGAGACGGATTTGGAACAGAAGTATCCCGAGTTCGAAGCCAAGTATCGGCCGGTGAAAAAGGAGTTGGATCTAGCCCGCGCGAAGTTGAAGACGAAGCCGCATGTTCGCGTTTTGATGGATACGGGCGAGCCTTCGGTTTCCTATCTGCTGCGGCGGGGTGACCCCATCTCCTTCGGAGACCCTGTGGAACCAGGCGTGCCGCTCGTGCTGGCCAGCGCGGAGCTGAAGCCCTATCGTCCCGCTGCGCCGTTTGCCGGAACCAGCGGCCGACGGCTGGCATTAGCGCAATGGTTGACCCAGGCGAATCATCCTTTAACCTCACGCGTGCTGGTGAACCAGATGTGGATGCGCCATTTCGGGCGTGGCATTGTCCCAACGGTTTCCAACTTCGGACGTTCCGGGACTGCGCCAACGCATCCCGAGCTTCTGGATTGGCTGGCGACCGAGTTTGTCCGCAGCGGCTGGAGCATGAAAGCGATGCACCGGCTGATGGTAACCTCGACGGCGTACCGGCAAGGCTCGCGTGTGGATCAGAAACTGATGGCCGTCGATCCGGAGAACGCCCTATTGACCCGAATGTCCCTGCACCGGATGGATGCCGAGACACTGTACGATTCCCTGTTGACGGCAGCCGGCCGTTTGGATCCGAAGCAGTTCGGGACGCCACAGGAAGTGGAGATTCGCCCGGACAAAGAAGTGACGGTGAAGGCTTCGAAGGCTGGGTTCCGCCGCAGCATTTATGTGCTGCACCGCCGGCAGACCCCGATGACATTGCTGGACGCGTTCGATCAACCGGCGATGACTCCGAACTGCACGGAGCGCCGAAGGTCAAACGTGGCTACGCAGGCCTTGCACATGATGAACGGATCGATGACGTGGGACTTGGCGAAGTATATGGCCGGCCGCGTAATCGACGACGAAGACGGGGACCGGGCCAAGCAGGTGGAAATGGTATACCGGCGGGCCTTCTCGCGGGCGCCAAGCGCGGAAGAACTGGCTACAGGCATTGCCGCGCTGGATTCGTTCCGAAAGCAATGGCCGGAACGGTTGAAGACCGACAATGGCGATGCGCCGCGCGCGGGCGAGGCGAACTGGTTGGCGCTGGCAAACTACTGCCACGCGATTTTGAACTCGGCGGAATTCAGTTTTATCGATTGAGCGAGGATCTTACGATGACAAGCCGGCGCGACTTCTTTTCGAACATGGTGAATGGCCTGCACGGAACGGCGCTGGCGTCGTTGCTGGCGGCCGATCTGTTTACCGCCAACCGGGCGATGGCAGGCGAAGCTCCGGCGTCGCAGGTATTCGACCTGACGTCGAAGGCGCCACACTTCCCGGCCAAAGCGAAGTCGGTGATCCATCTGTTTATGAACGGCGGGCCCAGCCAGGTCGACTTATTCGATCCGAAGCCTGCGCTGGCGAAACATGCCGGAAGCGCGGCCACCCGCGAGTTGACCTTTGAGGCGTCCGACCCGAAGAATGCGGGCGGGCTGTTGCCATCGCCGTTTGAGTTCAAGAAGGCCGGCAAGTGCGGCATGGATATATCCAGCGTGCTGCCGCATCTGTCGGAATGCGTGGATGATATTTCGCTGATCCGGTCGATGTACGGCGAACACGCGAACCACGAGCCGGCACTGTTTCTGATGCACACGGGCCGCACCATTGCCAGCCGCCCGTCGCTTGGGGCTTGGGTGGCTTATGGATTGGGCACCGAGAATCAGAACCTGCCCGCTTATGTTGTTCTGGACGATCCAAAGGGCCTGCCGATCAACGGCATTTCGAACTGGCAATCGGCCTGGCTGCCGCCTATCTATCAGGGGACGCGATTCCGTACCGAAGGCGCGCCAGTGCTGAATCTGGAACCGCGGCCTGAGATTCCGGGAGCGCTGATGGAGGCCGAGCGGAACCTGCTGCGCAAGCTGGATGAGGCGCACCGGAAAGACCGGCCGTATCAACCGGATCTGGACGCGCGAATTTCCAGCTATGAATTGGCGGCGCGAATGCAGTTGGCGGCCACCGATGCGCTGGATCTGAATAAAGAGAGTGAATCGACCCGCGAAGATTATGGACTAAACGATCCGGCCACGGCGTCGTATGGAAAGCGGTGCCTGATGGCCCGGCGGTTGGTGGAGCGCGGCGTGCGGTTTGTGCAGCTGTATATCGAAGGCCAGATTTTCGATTCGCATGGGAATCTGGAATCCAGCTTGCAGTATGCCTGCACGAAAACAGACAAGCCGGTGGCCGCACTGCTACGGGACTTGAAGCAGCGCGGACTGCTGGATTCGACGCTGGTGGTTTGGGGTGGTGAGTTCGGGCGGCTACCCATCTCGCAGGGCATTGGAAAAGCCGCGGGGCGCGATCACGGACCCAGTGGGTTTAGTGTCTGGCTGGCAGGCGGTGGCACCAAGCGCGGCTTTACGTACGGCGCCACGGACGATATTGGATATAAAGCGGCGGAAGATCGCGTCAGCGTGCACGACTTCCACGCCACCGTGCTGCATCTGCTGGGATTCAACTACCGGGATCTGGCTTTTGAACGGCACGGGCTGAAGGAACGGCTAACAGATCAGTTCCCTGCCCGCGTGGTGAAAGAAATTATCGCGTAAATTTCTAGGACATCGCGACAGCGTCGATCGAATCCAGCTTCACTACGATCCGGCTGTATTCGCGGCTGCGCAACTCCACCGAATCGGCGTTGATTTTTGTGACGATGCCGGGGATGGACTGCCCTTTCACGTAAAGCATCACGCCCTTCTTTTCGGCGAGGCTGGCTTCAAGAACTTGCTGAAACATAGAGGGGTTGTCCTTTGCGATGGCTGTGCCTGCGGCGGCCGCGGCTAGCAGAGTGAGATGGGTTCGTCTGGTCATGCCGAATATTAATTGTAGTTCGTAGCCGCGCGGCGTCGCAAATAGACGAAGGTCCGCCCTATTTAACTGGCGGGTTGGGGTTGAAGATCGGGATCGTCACGATATTGCTGATGTAGATGTCCTGAGCAATCGTCAACTGTGTTTGCGCATTGGTGGGCAGATCTGAATTGAGTTGCAGCTGTACTTCGTAGATGCCGACCGCGCCCTGCTTTAGACCCGCAAACAGCACGTTCGCTGTTTTTCCACCTACCAGGGAATCCACCGGCGCGTTCGGTTCGTTAATAACCGGTCCAAAGTACTTGATGCCAGATTCTCCGACTGCCGTTCCATTATCGGACTTGATCAGACCCAGTCCAGTGGCGTAAACGTTGATGGTTTCGCCAGGAATCGCGGGATTGGCTTCCGTCACCGGTGCTCCTTCTTTGTTAGAACAGCACAGGGTCGGCGACAGCGGCGATAGAATTACAGTGGCGCCGTCGTTCACTGAGGCGCTATAAGCGATACCTTCCCCAGCAGGACCAGGAACCTTAGCCTTCAGGCGAATACGAGTGAACGATCCGGCCGGATAAGCAGTCACCCGTTCGTCCTGATTGATCTGTTCAATCAGTTTGTCGCGGATGATAGACAGAGTGTCGTTGGCCACCACTTTATAGGAATACGAACGGCCTTCAATGGTAACCGTTGCGGTGTCTCCCGCCGTCGGAGTTCCGTCCACCGAGACCACACCGGAAGCATAACTGCTGCTATGAACTGCGATGGCGGTCCGCGGATCGGATCCATCCACGGCAAAGATTCCAGGATTCTGTTGGATGATGGGCGCACCCACTGCGGTGGTGATCCTGGCGTTCCCTGCGTCGTCGGCGGTCCGGACATACACACTAACGCTCGATGCATCTGAAATCTCGAACGGCATTTGAGCGGTGATCAGCGTCGGCGAAACGAATAGCAGCGGCGCCCGTAAGCCATCGATGTAGACCTGCACTCCGCCCAGCGTCTTGGGAAGCACGGGACCGTCCGCGGCTTTCTCACTCTTGGTGGTGAAGTTGTCGCCCGTAATGTTGATCAAGGTTCCCGGAGCGATCTTGGCCGCGTCCTGTCCACCAGCCAATGTAGCGCCGCTCGCGGTAATCCCAATCTGGGCGCTGGCGGATACGGTGACGGCCAGTGTGATGGAATTGCCGTCTGCGCCCGCCTTCCTTGCAGTAAGAATAATGGAATCGTAATTCGGATTCGCGCGTGCGAAGACCAGCGGATCGCCCACCCCGGCATTGATCGCCGCCACCAATCCTATGACTATCTTCGTGATGTTGTCGTCTTTCAATATCGTGTACTTGTAGTTCACACTTTGAATCGTGACGGTCGCGACATCATCGGCCTTAATAGCCCCGGAAACCGCGACCGAACCCAGAGCGAAAATCTCCTGGCTGGCCGCGTTTCGAACCGACGTCCGGTTCACGGTGGTTTCGCCCGGGGTGAACACCATTACCCGGCGGTTGAAAGTATCGCCGACGAAAAGGTTCGTCCCATCCCAGGCCAGCGACATCGGCGTACGCAGAGAATCGGAACTGGAAATTAGCAGGTCGTTGGAATCCACCGAATCAAACTCTCCAGGCTGCCCCAGAATAATATCCGCGCGCTGACCATTCGTAGTGGGCACATTCCTATATACAAGTACTCGATTATTGCCGCCGTCGGCCACGAATAGGCGTTTGCCATCGGACAGCGCAAAGCGGGGAAAATTGAGCGTGGCGGCACACCGTTCGGGATAAGTCAGCTTAGTGGCATCGGTAGCGTTGACGCCGTTGGATGCGCAGAGCAACGAACTGTTATTCGCAAGGGCTACGTTCGTGGTGCCATCGCCAAGGCTCGGCTGTCCCAGGACCAGATCCGCCGGCGCCTGATTCTGCGTCGGAATCGTATTCCAGATCAGAACGCGGTTGTGACCCAGATCGGTAACATACAGCCGGGTTCCATCGGAGGTGACCGAAACCGGATTTAGCATGTTGTTCGCTCTTGCGTCAACAATCGCTTTGGCCAGATTAGGTTCAACAAAGGTGGTGAAATTCGGTTGTCCCAAAACCAGGTCCGCAGGCTGACCATTCGACGTGGGCACGCGGTTCCATATTAGAACCCGATGATTCTGAGTATCGGCGACGTAGAGTTTTCCGTTCTGAAACCAAACTCCCTGCGGCCCTCGCAAGCCCGCATTATTTGGCGTATTGCCGGAGCCCAGGTTCGCAACAGCTGTCTTGAAATCTTTTTGGCCAACCACCACATCTGCCGGTGTGCCCGTTAGAAAAGGAATGGAATTCCAGATCAGCACACGATTATTGTCGGTGTCTGCGACCGCTAGGCTCTTGCCGTCCGAGGCAACGGAGGTCGGTTGGCGAAAGCCTCGCTGCGAAAGATCGATCTCCGTCTTGGTGAAATCGGGTTGCCCAATCGCTACCGATGCAACGCCGGTACAAACCTGGCAGCGGATTTGGGAATCCTTGGGTAGCTCACTGGTGGGAGCCGGCAGGTTTGTGGAGAGATTCGGAAAGATAAGAACGCGATTGTTCTGCGGACTTGAACCCACACGATTAGAATCAACAACAAAGAGGGTGTCGTTGGCCAAAGCGAGTCCGCTGGCGGCTCCCAGCAGCCGGTCCGAAGCGCCAACTTCCTCCGCGGTAAAGGTACGCTGGCCGATGACTAAACGGGCGGCCTGGCCGGTGGCAAAGTCTGCCGAGCGGGCTATTCCCGCGGCAGCGCACAAAAGAGCAAGATACTTCATCATGAATTAGGTAGCAGGTTGATCTTTTAGTATACCAACCTAATCCGACGTTGAGACGTAGAGAGTTATCCAATACAAGATGATCCTGAAGGGGCACTTGATTCCAATACGAGATGATCCTGAAAATAGGGGAGGATGTGTAGGCGTGTTGCGGTTGGATGCAGATACGTATGGAAAGCGCCGAAGCATTGACCGGGAAGC
>JBBRNO010000184.1:0-11162 GCA_038230275.1 Bryobacterales bacterium | reverse complement strand
TGACCATCACCGTGTGGTCCGGATTAAACCCCACCTCGACTCGCTGCAGATCGACGAATCCGCGAATCGTTAAGCTCGCCCCGACCAGCAGGACCACCGACAGCGCCACTTCGACGACGACCAGCGCTCCGCGCGTTTTCCACCTGCGCTCGAATCGCTTGTGCCCTTGCCCGTAGCCTTCAGATCCTCCACCAGGTCCGGCCTCGAGCATTGCAGCGCGGGAACCAGCCCGAACAAAATACCAGTCGCGATCGAAACCGCGGCCGAGAATGCCAGTGCGTATGCGTTCACCGTAATGCGCGCCTCGTTGGGCACGTAAAAATCCGGCATGATCGCAACTACGAGCTTGGTCAAAGCGATCGCTACTGCCACCCCTAACAAGCCTCCGGTGACCGAAAGCAGCATACTTTCCGTCAGCAGCTGCCGCAACACTCTTCTGCGCGATGCTCCGATGGACATGCGCAGCGCGATCTCGCGCGATCGCGAGGTGGCCCGTGCCATTTGCAAATTCGCTACATTCGCGCAGGCGATGAGCAGGAGAAATCCCACCGCGCCGAACAGCAGCATCAAACTGTTGCTCATATCGCCGGACGCCACCGTGATGTCCATGTAGTTGTTCAAGTGAATCAGCACGCTGGAATTTTTCGGAAAATCGCTCGGATGGTCGGCTTGCAAACGGCTTTCGACCGCTTGGAGCTGTTCCGTCACCACTGCACTGGTGCTCCCTGGCCTGAGCCGCACAATCGGGAGCACCCAGCGCTCCGGCGTCGGATTTTTGGTGAACGGCATCCAGCCGCCATCGCCGGTGAACCAGCCGAACCGCGGCGGCATGACACCGATCACCGTTACCTTGCGATCGTTGATGACCAGCGTCTTCCCCAGCGCCTCCGGACTTCCGTCAAAATAGCGGAACCACGCCTTGTACGAGAGCACGATCACGTCTTCCGCATCTCCGTTGGGCCGCCAATCGCCCGAGCCGATCGTCCGCCCCAGCACCGGCTTCACACCCAGGAAATCGAACGCGCCCGGCGTCACCAGCGGAGTCAAAATGGTCTCCGGAGCCCGGTCTCCCGTCAGCAGCGCTCCTTCCGGACGTGTTCCCATCGCCAACGAAACTCCCGGCAGCTTCTCCAGTTCCTTGAATTCGTAAGGCAGAAATACGCCGCGCCTGTTCTTTGGATTCTTAGCATCGCGAATTTCCGGAGCCCAAATCTCATTTGTCTTCGCGTACGGATAGGGCGCGATCAGCACCCCGTAGATCACGCTAAACATGCACGTGGTCGCGCCGATACCGAGCGCGAGCGAGAGCAGCGCTACCGCTGTGATCCCCGGGTTCTTCCACAGCAGGCGCCAGCCGTACCGCACGTCCTGCCATAGAGCCTCGAAAGTATTCAAGCTGTTCATCTGGTAGATGTCCTCCTGGACCAAGGTCCGATTGCCAAATTTTCGATGCGCCGCCTCGCGCGCCGATTTTGGATGCATTCCCCGCACGATGTTTTCGTCGGTCTCAAGATCCAGATACTCAAGGATCTCGCGCTGCCGTTCCTCATGCCATCTTCGGCGCCGAACGAATCGCAACCAGGACACTATTCCTCCGCCGGACGCAGTACGCGATTGACTGCTTCCACCAGCCTCGCCCAGCGATCCGTTTTCGCCGCGAGTTGCTTACGTCCCAGCGGCGTAAGCCTGTAATACTTGGCTTTTCGATTGTTTTCCGAAGTTCCCTGAAACGATGCGATCCACCGGCGATCCTCCAAACGATGTAGCGCCGGATAGAGCGATCCGTGCTCGACTTGCAGCACTTCGTCAGATCTCTTTTCGATCACATGCGCAATCGTATGTCCGTGAGCCGCGCCTACGGCGAGAGTCTGCAGGATCAACAGATCGAGAGTACCCTGCAGCATTTCGCCGTCTAGTGAATGCTTCGGCATTCCCATAATGCTCCCATAGATGCTCGACCGGAGCAAGTGTTCCCCGAACGTCGAAAAATATGAGTTCGCCCGCTACCGCGCCCGGCAGGGATGGCTCAATAGACTTATATTGCGAATCATTTCAGACCCGCCGGTGGCCTTATATCACATTGACGGTAGCTATCAGGACCTTACCTCGCTGGGTTCTAGGTCCTTTTCAGAGGCTTGACAAGATAAGATTATGAAGATAAGACTATGGATTGACATTCGCGGTAGATGTCAATATCGTTCCACCTTGTGCCTAGAAATGGAGATTGTCATGCGTGCATTCACTCAAGTTTTGTTTAGGGGATCTTTGCTAGTCGCCCTGATCGCCGGCGTGGCCCTCGCGCAGTCAGATACGGGCTCCCTCGCCGGCCGTGTTACCGACCCGTCGGAAGGCGTTGTTTTAGGCGCGAAGGTGCTGCTGATCAACAATGCCACGCAAGTATCGCTGCCCGCCACGACCAATAAGGACGGGCTCTACGAGTATCCCAGCCTTCCGATCGGCTCCTACACACTCGAGGTGGAACAGCGCGGGTTCAAACGCACGCGCCAATCCGGAATCAACATCGCTGTAGCAACCCGCTCCACCGCCAATATCATGTTGACGGTGGGCGAAACCCAGCAAACGGTGGAGGTGACTGCCCAAACTCCATTAATCTCCACGGAAACCAGCGACACCGGTACTGTATTCCAGCCCAAATTCATGAAAGATGCGCCGCTGTTCGTAAGCGGCGGCTTCCGCAACCCCGAGAACTTCATCAACTACGTACCGGGCGTCAACAACGGTCAGCAGGACTCTAGCATCAACGGGGGCGCGCGGCGTAGCAAGGAGATCCTGATCGATGGAGCCAGCCACACAAACCCCGAAAGCGGCGGAGTCGCCTTTGTCTCGAATGGCGGTATTGGATCGGTTGAAATGTACGGCGAGTTCAAGGTGTTGACGAGCAATTTTTCCGCCGAGTATGGCCACTCAGGCGGCGGCATCGAAGTCTTCGTGACGCGTTCGGGCTCGAACACCTTGCATGGGAACGTCTTCGACTTCCTCCGAAATGACAAATTCGATGCGGCGGGATGGACGGTGAACCAACGTCGACCGTTCCTCGGCAAATCTAAAGTGCGCCAGAACGAATACGGCGTCTCCGCAGGAGGTCCGGTGTTCATTCCCAAACTCTACAACGGGAAAAACCGCACATTCTGGTACTTCACCTGGAACGGCTATAAGCAGAACAACGGCGGAGGCACTGCAATTCTAAGCGTGCCGACGGCGAAAATGAAGCAAGGGGACTTCTCGGAGCTGGGCTCACGCCTCATCTACGACCCTGCTACCACCCGAACGGTCAATGGCCAGCTCGTTCGCGATCCTTTCCCCAACAATATTATCCCCAAGAACCGTTGGAGTTCGGTGTCGAGCAATATGCTTTCGCTCATCCCGGATCCTACCGCCCCCGGCATCTCCGGCAATTACGCGGGCACCACCCTGAGCACCGTGGATCGTAATATCTACAGCATCAAGGGCGATCATTCCTTTTCGGATCGCCACCGCATTAGTGGCCTGTATAGCTGGCAGCGGCTAAACCAGTTAGCTACCGCCAATCTTCCCGGACCGCTCGCGAGCGGATCGGTCACGCACGATGTTCCCGACATCACGCGTTTAAATCACGACTTCATCTTCACGCCAACTCTGTTCAATCACGTAACCTTTGGCCTCAGCCGATACCAGAGCATATTCAGCCAGTTGCCCGCTCAGTTGCAGGACTGGGCTAACAAGCTCGGACTCAAGGGCGTCGCCACCAACGGCTCTCAATCGTTCCCAATCGTCACGTTCACCGACAGCTTGACTCCGTTTGGCACAAATCCAAAGAATCGCGGCGCTCAGCAAAATTGGACTTACGACGCCATGGACGGTCTTACTTGGGTGAGGGGCCGCCACGAATTTAAATTTGGCTTCGAGTATCGCCGCGGCCGCACGTTCCAGGATCCGTTTGACGATTCCTACGCGCAAGGGCTGTTCAACTTCAACAGCCTGCAGACCGCTAACCCGTCATCTCGAGGCAACACGGGCTACTCGTTCGCCAGTTTCCTCCTGGGCGGCCCGAACGACGCGCGCCGGGACTTCAACACCAAGGGTGTCAACATCATTTATGGCTACCGCTCCGGCTATGTGAACGACAATTGGAAAATCACCTCCCGGCTCACGCTAAACCTTGGCCTGAGGTACGAGATATTCATTCCCCGTACAGATACAAATCTGACGTTGTCCGCCTTTGATCCGACCATTCCGAATCCCGGGGCGGGAAATCGCCTGGGGGCGTTGTCCTTCGCCGGAACTGGAACGGGGCGCAATGGCCATGTGCGATTTGGGGACATCTATTGGAACAACTTGGGACCTCGCATTGGCGGCGCATACCAACTTACGCCGAAGACGGTTATACGCGCCGGGTATGGGATGTACTTCTCTGCGGCAAACGGAAATACCGGCGGCGGGTGCTTCCCTTGCGGATGGGGCGTCAGCGCCTCACCGACCCCTACTTCTCCCGACGGTATCGCGCCTGCCTTCAACTGGGATAGCGGGTTTCTCGTGCCTCCCGGATTCCTGCCGCCACCGATAATCAATCCAAGTTATGCCAACGGCCAGACCGTACTGGTGCTATCCAAGGAAGACGGTCTCGCGGGCCGCATCCAGAACTGGCAGGTGAACGTGCAGCGGGAGTTACCCATGGCTTTCCTGCTGGATGTTGCCTATTTGGGCAGCAAAGGCAGCAGGCTGAACAGCTACGTACCGTATAACCAAGTGGATCCGAAGTATCTCAGCTTAGGTTCTCTACTTTCCGCAAACATCACCGATCCGAGGGTAGTCGCCGCCGGCTTCCAGCTGCCCTACCCAGGTTTTGCCGGAACCTTGGCACAGTCGCTTCGCCCTTACCCGCAGTACAACAACATTATCCACACCTATCTAGGTGTCGGCGGTCTCACATATAACGCACTCCAGACTAAGCTTGAAAAGCGATTCAGTTCGCTCACTTTGCTGGCTGCGTATACTTGGGAAAAGAACATTGAAATCAACGGCGCCTTCACCCAAACAGGCAACGGAACCGCACCGCAGGACCAGTACAATCTTGGCGCGGAAAAGGCTCTGTCAATTCATGACATCCCGCACACGCTGAACTTGGTCTACGCGTACGATCTTCCTTTTGGACATGGCCGGAAATACCTCGCCTCGGCCCACCCCGTTGTGAGCGCGGTTGTGGGGGGCTGGACCATCGCTGGAATTCACCAGTACCGGTCAGGCTCACTCATCCAGATTGGCGCGCCGGTGAACACGCTTGGCACCGGTGTCTTGTTCACCCCAGCCTTGAGGGCGAACACCACTGGCTCGGCCATTCAAACCGGAGTGGACCGAACCTCTCTCGACCCTAATAATCCGGGTGTCCGCTGGCTCAATCGGACGGCGTTTTCGATTCCGGGCGCATATCAGTTCGGCTCGGCGGCACCCTTTTTGAATGACGTTCGCAACCCTCCCTTCTTCACGGAGGCGCTGTCGCTGGTGAAGCGCTTCAAGATCAGAGAGAGGGCGGATGTCGAGTATCGCGCCGACATCTCGAACGTGCTGAACCGCACTTCGTTCGGCGGCATTAATGTTAACTTGAGCGATCCAAACTTCGGACGCGCGACGGGCGTTCAACAAGGGCCACGCATCATCCAGATGGCTCTGAAGCTGAACTTCTAAACGGGGATGGATCCTTTTTGCGCGATTCTTATTTGACGTCAGCGAAGGTATCGATCTCTTCCGTCCGGGAAAGCGAGCGTGAATCGGGATTGGGGGCAGCCTCGCGACTCCTCCCGTCCCACACCAGCGTACATGCGGGTCCGCATACGGCGGTTCCGTGACTTGAGCCCGTGAGGGCCGGAGGTTCGTTGCACCTTTCGCCGATGGAGGCTTCGCCGCTCCCAGGTTGCTTTTGGGCTTCACCCTATCCGTTCCTGGCAAGCCCCGCCGAAGCGGATTGGCTGGCGCATGGCATCCATCAGAGCCGCGTACTACTGTGTGAGTGGCAGACTCTTAACGCTGCTGAAGCGGCGGATGCGGTATCGTTGAGTTCATGCTCATCCTTGTCATCTTGTTGCTGCTGCTCTTCGGCGGCGGATTTTTCGGTTTCAATCGCTATGGCTCACGCGGCGGTTTAGGAATTGGGGGTATTATTTTGATAATCCTGCTTCTGTGGTTGTTCCTGGGCGGCGGTCTCGGCAGTCTTCGCATGTAGTTCTTGTAAGCCCGCGCGTCGCTTGCGGCCCGGTCGCATCGAAGATTCTCGCGCGACCGGCGTCTCATAATCGAAGCGCTGAAAAGGCTGGAGCCGCCTTGCTGGTGGACAACCATCGATGATGGTGAAGCCGCGCTCAGGTTGTTTGGGAAGCCCGACGCACCTTCGCCAGACCTTATGAGCTAAACCTTGGATTCCCCCAAGGTGAACGGGCTAGGCGTCCTGCAAAATATCAGATCTAACAAAAACGTCGGGGGATGGGAACGCTGGCGGGCGGTGGGTAGGCCGTCATCCGGAGGCGCGGCACGAACCTGGCGGCAACTGGCGGCAGCACCTCCGGCCGCACATTCTCCCTTGTCGGGTGTCCCTCCCGTCTTACACTTGCGACAGTGCCTGTCGGCGGACTCAAAAACTTTCACCAGGACCGGATGTTCCGGCTGCGGCAGCTGCAGAAGGAACTCACCCTGCAAAAGCGGCTGTTCGGGCTCTGCCTGCGCCAACCGGAAGACCCGGCCTGTCTCAACAAATGGCGCGCGCAACAGGCTCTCGTGGAGCAGGCGCAGCAGCGCCTTTCAGAGGCGCAGGCAACGTACCTTGCAGCGGTCTTCAAGGCCCATGCCGGCTTGCGGGTTCCAGCCGTTCAAGCCGCGCAGCTAAAGCGCTTGTGTCGTCTTTCAATGCGCGGTTTTCCCGTCACAATGATTCCGGGCCGGGATGCGGGCCGGAGGAGAGTGTCACGGCGTGCGGGAAACTCTCGCACAAGATCGATAAGGGATCGATCTCACCGGTGAAATCCGGGCTGTGCTTGCGCAGCACACCGGCGACGTCGTGTTGACATACACGCGCGATGTTCTCGATGCGTTCGCTGTATGCCTGAATGGATCTGGATCCGAGGGTGGCGAGAAGACGTGCTACATAAAGTTCGGCGTGGCCCGTGGCAGTGCGGGCTCGGGTGAACGTTTTGACAAATTGCTGGATGCTTGCGAGGCCTTTGCAGCCTCGCGAGGGGTGATCAAAGAGGCTGGCGTGAATATGGCTCGTGAAGATGCCTATCGGCGCATGCGCTCCCACGGATATCGAGTGACCATGCAGGGTGTTGCCATGCAATGTCCGCATGCGGACGGATTCAATCGGGCTGACGCCTACGTGATCGACGACTGGCGCTAAGACCTGCCGAGAAGGTCGCCCAATCGCTCAGCCTTCCGACTGTGGGCGTGTGGTCGGCAACCCGGACGTAATCCGGGCCGCTCGTGTTGTTTCCGGTTTGCCCGTAATCCGGGAGCAACCCGAAAGAATGTCCGAGTGCCAAGTAAATACTGGGCGACTACTCGCGGGTGTTTGTCGATAAGCGACGGCGGCACCCTGAATCCGGGGCTACTCATGCTGCAGCGCTTCGCTGGGGTTGATACGAATGGCGCGGCGTCCCGGCGCGAGGATCGACAGCGCTACGACCGCCGCGAGAAATGCCATGGCCGCCAGGTAGGCTAGCGGGTCGAACACATTGATCCCGGCCATGGCGGGGATTCCACTCCGCAGGATTTTGGCCACTGCCGCCCCGCCAACGGCACCGCAAACGAAACCGATGACGATGGCATGGCTCATCGGGGCCAGGATCGCGCGCACGACCTGCGCGCCGCGAGCGCCAAGCGCGATCCGCAGGCCGATCTCACGCGTTCGTTGTGCCACCGTGTAGCCGGCCAGGCCTGCCAAGCCAATGGCCGAGAGCAGAATGGCAACGGAACCCAGGATCGCGACCCCCGCCAGTGCCCGGGAAGTATTCTTCATTTCGCCATCGTATGCGTCCAATATTACCGGCACCGCCGGTTGGAGACGCCCATCGAGAGCGCGGGCGCTATCCTGAAGACGCCGGATGAACTCGTGCGGATTGCCTGAGACGCGCAGCAGCAGGACCGAGTTGAGCGCATCGCTGCGCGATTGCGGCAGGTAATACTCCAGCGGTTCGGGATTGCCGATGATGGTGGTGGAAGCATTGGCAACCACGCCGACGACCGTGGGGCCGTGAGTCCCGCTTTGGGAGTTGCCCTGCACATCCCAAGGGAGAGACTTGCCGAGAGCGTCTTCGTCGCGCCACAGAACCCTTGCCGCGGCCTCGGTGATCAGGGCCACACCTTCTTCGCCGGGTAGGAAGTTTCGCCCGCGCACAAGGTGCATGCGCATGGTCTCGATGAATTGCGAATCCACACGATTGCCCGCAAACTGGCGGCCCATCCACGCGGATCCCATGTGCGCGTTGCCCCACGGACCCAAGGAGACCTGCGACACCGCCTGGACGTCCGGCCAAGCGGCGGTGCGCGCGCGGAGGGCGTCGAGATACGCCTTCGCGGCAGCGTCGCCATAGCCGTGGGCTTTCAGACCGGGCGAGACCCAGAGGAGATGGCGATAGTCGAAGCCCGGCTCGGTACGTCCGAGTTGTTTGAGGCCGCCGACGAGGACGCCGGAGACGACCAGCAGGAGGCAACTCACCGCTACCTGAGCCGCAAGGAAGATGCTGCGGGCGCGGCCGGCGCGGGGCACGAGGCTGGTGAGCCGGAGGGCGGGAGGCAACCCAAAGACCAACGCCGCCAGGAGGGAGACGCCGAACGTGACGACGATCGTCCGCCAATCCGGCAGAAGGGTGGAGGCCGGATTGTGCTCCAACTGAATCCATTTCAATATGCCGCTGCTCAGCACGAGGCCGCACAGGCCGCAGAGCGCTGCAAGCATGAGCGATTCAGTAAACAACTGGCGGATTACCCGAGCGCGCCCGGCTCCCAGGGCCATGCGGGTGCGAATTTCGCGTTCGCGCGTCACGCCGCGAGCCAATACCAGCGTACCCAGATTGGCGCAAGCGGCCACCAGCAGCAGCAACACCAGGCTGATAGTGACCAGAACAATCTGGAACTCCGGGCTGTTGGTCTCGAATTGGAGAACCGGATGGGCTTCGAGATACTCGCCCGGTCGCACGCGGTCTGGCTGCAGTTGATGCAGGCTGGCGGCCAGCGCGAGCGTTTCCTGCTGCGACGCTTTCACCGATACGCCGGGGCGCAGGCGCGCGTACACATCGAGCGCGGAATTCCAGTCGGTGAAGAGAGTGCTGCCGTCAATCACGAACGGCTGCCGGACCAGAGGCATCCAAAGCTCGGAGCGAGCCTTGGCGGTACGGGGCATGACACCGACTACGCGCACCAGTTTGCCGTTGACGCGGATGCTTTGACCGATGACCGCGGGGTCGCCACCGAGGCGCTGCTGCCAGAACAGTTCACCAATCAGTGCCACCAACTCGGAATCGCGGCGCTCATCGTTAGGAGTCAAAAGGCGTCCGTATGCGGGGACGATGCCGAATTCGGGGAAGTAATTAGAGGTGGCGAAGGCGATCTGGATTTGCTCCGGCGCGACGCCGGCCGCGGTTTCGCCGAAAGTCGCCTGATTGCGTTCGGTGACGCCGATGACGCTGCGGAAACACTTGGTATTGGCGGCGTAGAAGGCGAGTTCGGGATAGGGCAGGGTGGTGATGAACACACCGGGCGCACGGCGCCTCAAGTGGACCAGAGTATCGGGGTCGGGGAGCGGCCCTCCCTGAAGATCGGACAGAGCGGCACGAAAGACGGTGAGGGGCACGCCAATTCCCGATGCCAGCACGAGCACGGCGGTAAGGGTGAAGCCCGGTGAGTTGCGGAGCACGCGGGCGCCGTACGCGAGGTCCTGTCGCAGGCGGTCGAGCCAGGCCCAGCCCCAGACTTCGCGAGCGTCTTCGCGCAGGCGCAGGTCGCTCCCGAATTCGGTGCGACGCTCCGGTGACAGCAGTTCGCGATGGTAGGCCATCTCCTCCGCCATTTCGCGTTCCAGACGGCGGTGGTTCCACAAGTATGCAATGCGTCGCAGCACTTCTCTCATGATCGGCTCCTTTATGCAAGTTTTAGAACGGATTGGATGGCGCGGTTGACGTGGTCATAACCGGCCAGCTCGGCCGCCAGTTGCTTCCGTCCGGCGGCGGTGAGGCGATAGGAGCGAACCCGACGTTTCGTGTCCGACAGTTCCCATTCGGACTGCACCCAACCTTTCATGAGCATCTTCTGGAGGGCAGGGTACAGGGAACCTTCTTCGACGCGCAGGACGTCGCTAGAGAGCTGGCTGATGCGCTGGGCGATGGCGTATCCATGGAGCGGGCCAGCTTGCAGGACGCGTAGCACGAGAAGAATCAAGGTTCCAGGCACGAGTTCGGTTTTGGACATAGGTTTAGGTGGACTAGGTGTAGTGTATCTATGCCTATTGCACTCGTCAAGCGGATACGCAGATCTCTCGCTAAGGGTTCCGTAATTTTTTGCGTCTGACATGACTTGGCAGTTTATCGGGGCCACCCTGCTTCGAACAATGAAGACGCTTTCCGCCAGACCGTGTTCGATCGGCGGTCACTAGATGATCATTCTGTTGAAGGCTAGTCAATTGGAACATTTCTGTGGCAGAATGGTTTATGCCATTTGTCACCACCCGACAATCGTTGAATCTGTCCGCGGCAGACCGGGAGAAGCTGGAGTCCCTGCGCCGGTCTCGTACCGAAGAGAAGCGGCAAGTGCTGCATGCCGCAATTCTCTTGGATTGCGCCAATGGAATGAATGACAGCGCGATTGCTGTTGCCCACGGCGTAAATCGTCACTCAGTCGCGCTTTGCGCCCACAAGTTTCTGAAGTTCGGACTGGAGGCGGCGCTGGGGGAATTGCCTCGCCCTGGCAAACCCCGCCGCACCCCCGATGATGCAATTGCCTGGGTGTTGCACTGCGCCTGTCAAAAGCCGAAGGAAGTGGGATACTCCTACGAACTCTGGACGTACGCTCTACTGCAGCGTCACGTGCGACTGCATTGCGTCCAAGCCGGCCACCCCGGTCTGATCGAGTTGAGCCGGTCGAAGTTGCATCGGATATTGACACAAGGCGAGATCCGGCCCCAC
>JBBRNO010000183.1:0-11394 GCA_038230275.1 Bryobacterales bacterium | reverse complement strand
TAAACCTTTCGGCCGTTCCGATAGACATGTACTACTCGTTGAACGGGTCAGGCTCAACGCCGATCGTCGACGGCTGTCCGACATCGATCACAGTTCGCCAGTGCTTCCAGCAACTGCTAAGTACTGGCACTGATAATTGGCGAGGTCAAGGCGTTACCGGAGTTCGGTTCTTCTTTACTTTGGCAGGCGGGTACTACAGCACGCCATTTGACCCCGCTGGAAACGTTCAAACAGCTTGGACACAAAATCTATATCAGTTTCTCGCCGATCTTCGCAGCTATGGTATCCAGCGAGTTACGCCCACTCCGGTTTTTGATACATGGTCGGGCCCGCCATCATTGTTGCAAACACGGACACTAAGCGCCTGCTTCGATATGTACGGGAACCCTACCCAAACTGTGGCGCTGAGTTTCGTCCCTTGGCTGCCTTACGGGCTGGAACTACAAACAAACGGTGCGTATTACCCCGACAGGAGCTGTGGCAATCAAACATACTCCGCAGGGGCTCAGACTCCATCCGATATTTTTTGGGGCTGGAGCTGATTTTTCAACCTCATGAACACGGTCATGGCACAGGCGCACGCCGCAACATTGGAAATAAACGCACTCGATTACTATCAGGAATCTAACATGGCGTTTACGGTCGAAGCCCGAATGATCTACGACGCTTCCCGCTCCGTGGATGTGCTCCAATCGCTGCGTGATCGAATGACGGCAAACGGATTTGACAGCGGGCGTGTTGCCCCTTCGGTAAATGGTCCTCCGAAAGCAAGTCCGGCAGCCAGCCATTGTGGGTCTTGGTACGGCGATTCCGCATTAGTCCTGAATCTATCCGAGTTAGCCGGTGCCATTGCTGGCCCATGGTCGCAGTTCGGGCAGGCACCGGGCCATGCTGATATCGGAGGCGAATTACTATGCTACAACCCAAACTACCCAAACTTCGATGTAGACACTTCGGGCACCATGCCGTCGCTAGCTGTATGGCATTCACCCCCGACTTTCATCGACATGCACTCTCAGAAAACATATCTAAGTCTTAACGATACAGCCGACTTTGCAAAGACATTCTATTCGGATATCTGGGCTTTCTTGGTGGCTCGAGGCCTGTCGAGTAATTATGTCGTATTCGGCGAGACCAATCCGGTGAGTAAGCCCCTGTGTGATGAATGGACTGTCCAACAGGCTGATGCCGCGATGAACGGAGTTCAGGGTAGCATCAATGGGTATAAAAACAGCCAACTGTATGCCAATCATGCCAGCAGCGTCGTTATGCGGCCTTGGCAGCGAACCGAATATGGGGCTACGTGTACGCCTAACCCCAATATGATAAATCCGCCGTTTAACAGCTACTTGCCGTGATCAGATTCGGAGAGATTTTGGAGCATCGCTTGAATAGACACATAGCAATTTCCGCCATCCTTCTTGGCAGTAGTATCTCGTGCCTAAGCCAAGTGGATCAAGGAAGCATCAACGTCCTAGTGCTGAACGACGCCGCTCAGTCGGTCCCCGGCGCAACGCTGACCTACACCAAAATGGCTGAGTACGCCAGCGACCCAGACGGCCGGCGAGTTGTCAAGAACGTAGGATTTACCAAAACGGCAACAGCAGGTTCGGACGGTAGATCTGTTTTGTCGGGCTTGGCTGTTGGAAGGTACGACGTGTGTGCCTATGGCATATCGCCCGCTCAGATAGGCGGTTGTGCGTGGGACGGCGGCGGGGTAGTTGTGTTGTCATCTGGACAAAAGGCAGCGGAAGTGGTTCGCTATGTTCATGATGCAATCATAATAACGTTTCAAGTTCATGACCCTCAAGAGCGGGTTGATGTGCTGCCGAACGCAAAAGGAGAGCTAACCGCCAATCGCCGGTTCTTCCTCGGTGTGATCGTACCGTCTGGTGCCTATCATCGTGGAGACTTGGTTTCCACCACCGCGCCGCTGAAAGTATTTCGGGTAGCAGTTCCAAAGAAAGTACCCCTCCGCCTTTTTATTGACTCAGACGTAAGTATCTCTGACACGGCGGGAAATAGGATAGAGATCTCCAAGCCCAGCACACTCACAATTCAAACGAATGGTGCCGCCGAGTTGACGGTCGATCTCAATATACAGTGACGAACCATATCTACGAGGCCATACCGCACGCCCATGCCAAGATTACATCTAGCGTTTCTTCCATTGTTCTTCATAATCTCGCTTTCACCCGTTCTCGGCCAAACACCATCCATCTCTCCCAATGGAATAGTGAATGCGGCATCTTTCGCAAACCATCCCGATTTGGGTACGGCGCTCGTAAACAGGAGTATCGCCTCAATCTTCGGACAAAATCTATCCACGACAACCGAGTCGGCCAGCGGCACTGCGCTGCCAACGGTTCTTGCGGGGACATCAGTCTTGGTGAATGACTCGTTGGCACCGTTATTTTATGCCTCTCCGGGTCAAATCAATTTTCAAGTTCCGTCCACGGGCCTGAGAAGCCCCAATTCCGTAAGGGTGCGCAGCGCAGTCGGCACCAGCGATCCCGTGATTGCACAGGGAGCGCAAGCAGCGCCTGGAATCTTCACTCAATCCTCGGGAGGCTGTGGGCCAGGCGCCATCCAGAATGTTGCGTCCGACGGGACGGTTACCCTAAACAGCATGGCGCAAAGCGCCTCCCCCGGCGGGTACGTCACCTTGTACGCGACCGGACTCGGCCCCGTCAATTTCCCGCCACCAGACGGAATGCCCGCAAAATCCGATCCGATCTCCCCCGCCCAAGTGCGTGGCGGGGGCCTGATAGGACTCGATGGGTTTCAGCAAAGCGCTAATGTTCAATTTTCCGCACTCGCTCCGGGTTTGGTCGGTGTAAACCAATTGAACATTCTTATTCCTTCCGATGCTCCGGAGGGCTGCGAGGTGCCCCTGCGGCTAGTTGATTGGTCCAGCACCAGTCAACCGGTAACTATCAGCATTCGACGTGGGGGCGGACAGTGCCAAAATCCACCACCCGCGCGTATCGCGTCCGCTATTTGGCGGAAGGTCACTACTACCGGCCCGAAGGCTTCCGATTCCTCCACAACAGAGGCGTTCTCGGCGTCGCTCTTCGAAGCATCCGAAAGCTTGGTAGCGCGTCCACAAAGCCAACGCCGACTCCAACCAGGTGGTGTCCGGAACGGGGGTGACATCTTCACCACCGAACGGTCGTGCCTGGGGACGAGCATTAAAGTTCTCGAGGCCGGCCCACTCACCGTAAAGGGTCCGACCGGCGATGCGCTCAACTTGCTCCCCAGTTCCAAATCGGGACAAATCGTCTATCAGTCGTCTCTTCCGGCAGGCACGCTGCAGCCTGGCGCACTTCAGATCACCGCTGCTGGTTCATCCGCGATCGGCGCATTCCAATCCTCAATTACATATCCGCAGCCGATCCACGTCACAACCGCACTGGCGCCTGGAACGATCCTCAGCTCCGTTCAGCCATTCCGGTTGGAATGGACCGGCGGCACGTCCGACGCGGTTGTGCGGGTACAGTTGGTCTCGACGATACCGTTCTCACCGCCCCAGAATACTTACTGGGAGTTTGCTGCCCTAGCCAATGCGGGATCTGCAACGTTGCCGCTCATGGAACTCCTTCCCGGCAGATTCTCGCTACCTGTCAATCCCTCCGATCAGATGAGCGTTATCGTCCGCGTAAGCCCACTCACGAACGCCGGCACTTTCACGGCTACCGGCCTCACGAGTCTCGCAACGCACGATTGGGAATACGAGTACCGCTTCACCGGCCTTTCCATGCGCTAGCACAATTGGCTACTTCTGTTGTTGCGCCGGTGTGGCCACGTTCAAGTTCACATCCACAGTGACGACGCCAGCCGTCTGATCCTTCGAAGCAGCTTGATTCGAAGCACCCCCGCCAACCCCTGACTTTTCCGAAACAGCATCGGCCATCGCCTTCCGCTTCGACAACGAGGAACCGGGCAGCAGCGCGTTCTGGAACCCTCCGCTGGCACTCGGTTGGCTAAACAGGATCTGCAGCGCTCCTGCGTTACTCAGATCCAGCGACCCCGTGGCCGGAATCGTCACCGGCACCTGTTTCCGCACGGCGCCCTGGAACAGCATTTTCGGCGTCGTTTTCTGGGACACAGACTGCGATACGGCCAGGAACCCGGCTTCCTCCGTTTCCACATGCAGCCGCACCACATCGGCCGGCTGAAGCGTGGAACCCGCATCCACTGGCCTGAACTGCCCATCCGCACCGCGCTTCAGGATCGTATATTGAACTTTGCCCGGTGCGCCAGCGACATTCCCTGATTCCGATTTCACTTCCGCCGAATCCTTCTTCGACGATCTAAGCTCCATCACTTGGCCCAGAGCGGGCGCAGGTGGAGCAGCAGTAGCAGGAGCCGTCACAGCCACAGGTCCTGCCGGTAGAGAAGTGCCCAAAGCTATCGCCTTCGGTTCTTCCCGAACGTCTCGCCGCGAAAGAGCAGCCGCCGGCGCTTGCTCCAGCACTTGCCGGGGCTGAGCGGAAGGCTCAGACGGCAACGCGCGCTGTGCCACTTGAACCTCGGGTTGCAACGCAGGCTGGATTACGTTGGGCGCAATATTGGGCAAAGCCTTTGCCATCTCGAAAGTGCTGGGCGCAGTGGGCCGCTGAAACACGAAGATCACGGAAGTAATCACCACAAGTCCCGCGGCAATCCCAACCGGAACCATCCATCGCCAAGCCCAACCGCGCGCAGGCGGCGGTTCCAACGCCCGCAACACTGCCGCACGATTCGCCGGATCGTCCAGCATCTCCCGCAGCGCCTGTTCGACCGCCAGCGCCGCGAACAGTTTCTCGTCGCGCAGCGCAGCCTCAAACAGCGCCTGCTGTTCGTCTTTGGAAAGCGTACCGGTGGCGTAACCACCCAGCAGTTTGCGAATGTCTTCGCCGCTCATTCGCGCCGCTCCCAATGTCCACCCATTTCATCCAAAAGCTGCTTCCGGCAGCGCGCATCCCAGGTATAGACGGTATTGATGGAAGCGGCTTTCATATCAACCTGAATCTCCGAGAAGTTACGCCCAAGCAACTTCAGCCGGAATATCTCGCGGCAGCGCGTGCCCAGTTTCCCTATCGCGGCAGTCATCCTCTCCAGCATCTCTTTCCGCTCGGCGAACGCGGCTGGATCTGGTCCCAAATCCGGAATCTGGATGTCGTCCACCGATATCTGTCCCGCCTCCCCCCGCCGGTAAGACTTCCGCCGCATCGCCACCATCTTGAACCGCATGATCTGCATGGACAACGGGAACAGCTCTTCCAGGCGAGTGACGTGCGCGTACTTGTCATGCAGCAGCATCAGCGTTTCCTGAGCCAAATCTTCGGCGGCATCCCCTGCTATACGAGATGCCGCAAACGCCACAATCCTTTCACGCAGGCGCAGGAGAATCTCGTCACGCTCCATAAATCAGGAGACTACTTCGGAAATCCGGACGTGTTCAGGCCGGGAAAAATCCGCAGCGCATTCTTGTAATACAGTTTCTTCTGCACTTCATCCGGAAGGTCGAGCCCGTACAGTTTCCAGATGCCATGATACTTCCGGATCGGATCAAAGAAATCGTCGTCAGTCTCCAGCAGGCGGAAGTAAGTGTAGTATTCCGGCACGCTGTAAAGGTCCTTGCCAAACATAACGCGGTCCTGATACTTCAGCAGCCATTTGCGGGCGAAGCGCGGCTGGCGCCCCAGATCGCTGGTAATTGCACCGATCTCGGCATACAAGTTCGGAAGCTCGTCCATCAGCGCGCCCAATTTCGTCAGGTCGTTCGCAAGCCAGCCCATGTGCGCGTTAATGTAAATCGTGTTCCGGTGCTTGCGGAACATATTGTGCTGTTCCCCAATCACCGTCTCCCAGCTGGGATCGGTTTCCGACGCGTGATTGCGCCCAGAGCGCATCTTCAACTCCAGCCAGCGCTCGTTGTACTTGTCCATCGGTTGAAAAAGCCCCCACGGATCGGCCGTATGGATCAGCACGGGAATTTTGTACTTCGCACAGACTTCCCACACCAGATCGAATCGCGGATCGTCCACGTGCAGCCGCTGGCCTTTGGAATCCTTCTCGGTGATCCCGAAATTCTTCCAGACTTTCAACCCGATGGCCCCGTTCTTGACGTCCTGCTCCAACTGCGCCGCAATGCGCTGGCTATACCCTGGTTCGTCGACGCCTTTGAAGTCGATATTCGTCATTGTGGCGAAGCGGTTCTTGTTGTAGCCCTTGAAGCCATCAATCAGCTGCTTGGTCTTATCGCCCCAGCTGCCGTTAACAGGCGAGTTGATCAGAATCTGCATATTCAGCCCGTCCATGTCTTTGATCAGCTCCGCCAGATGCTTAGGAGTTACATCGCGCTGATGATTGTGGACGTCGATAAACGGATACTTGGCCCGCGTCGGATGATGCTCGCTGACCACCAGTGTTGACTTCGGCTCATACTCTTCAATCGAAATCGAAGGGGAAACGGACGGCTGTTGCTGTGCGAAAAGCAGGCCAATGACAACCACGGAAACAAGGGCAACGGACAAAATCTTCATTTCGTTTGAGTATATGACGGTTCGCCCAGCAAATCCGAAACACGCTGAAAAAGTTCCTCGCTGAGTTGTTCTCTGTCACGCAGAGTCAGGCCCGCAGTGGATACCGGATCGCCCACCCGAAGCAGCACCCGCCCCGGCCGGACGTTCAGCGAGCCCATGGGCAGTACCTGAAGCGTCCCCTTCAAACACAAGGGAATTACCGGCACCCCCGCCTTTATGGCAATGTAGGCGGCGCCTTCCTTGAACGGTTTCAATCCCGTGAGCGAGCGCCCGCCTTCCGGAAAAATCAGAATGGAGACCCCGCGGTCCTGAATCGCCCTGGCGGCCTCAGACATTGCTTTAATGGCGCCCCGGGGATTCTCGCGAGGCACCGGAATATGTCCCGCCCGCTGCAAGTGATAACCCAGAAACGGAATGCTAAACAGGCTCTTCTTCGCCAGAAACCGGAATTGCAATGGAATGTGGCCCAGTACCACCGGCGTATCCATGTAGCTGACGTGATTCGACACAAAAACGTAGCTGCCCTTGGGATCGATCTTTTCCAGACCCTCGATTTCCAGCTTGACGCCGGCGATAAACAAGAGCACTCGCGACCAGTATTGCGCGATCGCCACCTGCCGCCGCCCATCTGTCTCAAACAGCGATACAAAAAGATTCAGCAGACCCAATACGATCGTCGCGATAATAATCAGCGGGTCGGTAATAAACAGCGCCCGTAGCAGCCCTGGAGACATGTTCCGCCTCCTATTGTACGAGGACCGCGCGCGCTTCCCCCACCAGATAAAGCGACCCGGTGATGAAGAGCGCCGCATTCGCCGGGGCCTGTCGCGCGGCCGTCAGGGCGGCGGCAAGATCCGGTGCAGTCTCCATATGCGCAGGATCGCCCATGGACAGTAACGTGTCCGGCTGGACGGCGCGCGGCATGGCGGGCGCGGTCAAGATCACGTGGGCAGCCAACGGAAACAGCAGCTCGGCGATCTCCTCGACAGCTTTATCCCGCATGGCGCCGTAGATCAACCAGACCGGCCGATCCGCGTAGAATTGCCGGATGTGATTCGCCAGTGCCCGTGCGCCCGCCGGATTGTGCGCGCCGTCAAGAATTAGATCGGGGTCGCGCGAAATCAGTTCCAGCCGGCCCGGCCAGCGCACGCCGCGGATCCCTCGCTCAATTGCCTCTGCAGGAACTCCCAGCGCACAGAGAGCGTTCACAGCCGTCAGCGCATTCTCCACCTGATGCTGTCCCGCAAGGGGACAGCTGATGGAGAGTTCCCCCGCACGAAACGAGCAGCCGTCAGCCGTCAGCACTAGCTTTTCCGCGGCAGCAAACCGCGTATTCACCAAAATCCCCAATCGCGAGACGTGCTCGTCCAATACCTGCTGCACCTCTGGCCGCTGCCGCGCGAACACCGCCGGCACACCCGCCTTTAGAATCCCTGCCTTCTCGGCGGCAATCTGTTCAATACTGCTTCCCAGCCAAGCTTCATGGTCGTAATCCACCGCAGTGATCACGCATAGTTGCGGCCGAACCACATTGGTGGCATCCAGCCGCCCGCCTAGCCCCACTTCGACCGCAGCGGTCTCTACACCCCGATTGCGGAAGACGTCGAATGCCATGGCCGTCACCGTTTCGAAGTAAGAAGGATGTGCCTCCAGAATCCCTTGCGCCATCAGCGCTTCGGCCGCACGGTGTACTTCCACGAATGCCGCCGTGAATTCCTCCGTTGAGATGGGCACACCACGGACCTGTATGCGTTCGGTGGGCTGCACCAGGTGTGGTGAAGTGAACAAGCCAGTGAGAATTCCCGCCGCCCGCAAGCCGCTCTCGATCATCGCGCAGGTGGACCCTTTGCCATTGGTGCCGGCAACGTGGACCGAACGAAAAGCGTCTTGCGGGTTTCCAAGTTCTTTGAGCAGAGCTGTAATCGGCTCCAACCCGAGCTTGAAGGTTTTCGATTCGTTCCCCAGCGCGTACAGGAACTCCACCGAATCCGGATAATTCATTGCGTCGAAATCAGGCGTGGCCGGAATGATCGCAGCCAAACGTTTTCGGCACGCGTCCGCCTTTGTTGAGTTCGTTGTAGCCGATCGCGGTGGCGTAGTAGATCCGCGAAGTCATGCTTTTCGCCATGCGGAAGAACTGGTTTCCCTTCTGAAGCTCCGGCGCTTCGGTGGCGTCCAGCTCGGCAACGATGGTACTCTGTTCGGCCGGGCTCAGCTGCCCGAATCTCTTGCCGGTCTTCTTGGTGCAGTAAGCCTCGAACCACTCCAGCCCGGCCAGGAAACGCTCCCTCTCCCCGGCGGGTCCGTCGTGAAGGAGCAGGTCGATATAGCGATTCACCTCGGCCTGCTTGGCGCCCGGCGTGTCCGTCGTGGGAATAATGATCTCGGTAAGGGCGACCACTGCCGCGTCTTGCTCCCGAGTGAAAACCGACGGGCTCCAGGCCTTGCCCTTAGGCGTTTGGGCAGTTAGCATCGACGGCAGGATCACCGGTAGAACGGCGGCACCGGCGGCGGCTTTCAAAGCTTCGCGGCGTTTCATAAGCTACCGTAATCGTACACCAGCGTAAGTCAGGATTTTCTGATCTCTCTATTACCCCCCCAACTTAGATCCGATAAGCATTTCAGGAGAACGGATTGCCTACGATGCTGCGCTGCGCAAGCAAGAATTTCGGGATAGTGGAGTACGAAGCCGATTCTGTAATCAGATTCCCGCGCGGGCTGCCTGGGTTTGAATCGGAGACGCTGTTCGTTCCAATCGAACGGGAAGCCTCGAAGCCGGTTCTATTCCTGCAAAGTCTGGTCACTCCGCAGTTGTGTTTCATTACAATGCCGGTCGAGTCGGTCAAACCCGGATACGAGCTGAGAGTTTCCGATGAGGATCTGGAATTGATCGGAGCGACAGACGGAATGTCCGCGTCGCTTCGCTGCCTGGCCGTGATATGTACAGGCCGCCAACGGCCGACCGCGAATCTCTTGGGCCCGGTGGTCATTAACCTCGAAACGCATCAGGCCGTGCAGGCGGTTCGCGATGATGCGCGATATGCGGTGCAGCATCCCTTATTTCCAGAACCGGAGGCGGGGGGATGCTCGTAATCAGACGTAGAGCGGGGGAGGCTCTCTTCATCGGCGATGGAGTGGAGATCCGGATCCTCGAAGTGGGTCCGTCCCAGGTGAAACTCGGAATCAGTGCCCCGAAAGAGGTTACGGTGCTGCGGTCCGAGGTACGGCAGACCCAGCAGGCCAATCTCGAGGCGGCACGGCAGGGGTCGCCGGAATCGGTGAAAGATCTGCTAAGAAAGCTTCGGCAATAAATTTTCTCAAGCAATTGCCTCTTGCACCGATAAGAATTCTGTACGCAGACCAGCGGCATCGCCGCAGACCGGAAATGGACTTCCGGCCGAGTCTAACAAGGAGAGTATAAATGTCTTATTCAGTTAACACCAACGTCGCCTCACTGCAGGCACAAGAGTATCTTCGTCAGAATAGCGATTTTCAGGCGAAAACCATCAACCGGGTCAGTTCGGGATTGCGCATCATCTCCAGTGGCGATGATGCGGCCGGTCTCGCCATTGCGAACGGACTTCGCTCCGATCAATCGGTGCTGACACAAGGTATTCGCAACGCCAACGACGGTCTCAGCCAGCTGCAGATCATTGATGGCGGTATCAATAATATCTCCAAGCTTCTCGATCGTGCCCGCACCCTGGCCACGCAGTCTGCCTCAGGCACATTTACCGGCAGCCGCGCCGTGCTAAGCAGTGAATTCACCAGTGTCATCGGTGAAATCGACCGGCAGGCGCAGGCAATCGGATTGAACTCGGGCGGTGATTTTGCCAAGTCTCTCTCGGTTTTCGTCGGCGGCGGCCGCGGGGCTACCAGCGCCGCGGTGATCTCCAACGGTGCCGTCGGAGTGGATCTTTCCGGTTCCACCGTGGATGCCAAGAGCTTGGGTCTGAAAGGTGTACAGGCGTCGGGTGTCTCAACTATTGATATCGGAACCGGCTCGGCAGCCACCAGCGTTTCGGCCATCCTGGGAAACGCGACAAACACAGGATCTTTGGCCGCGTCAGGATTCTCCGACTTCTACTTCCGCGGACCTGGCTTTGGTGATGCAAATCGCGTCAAGGTTGCCGTCAATCTTTCCGGCGTCACCGACACCAACACGCTTGCCACCGCCATCAATGCCGCCATCGATGGGGCGGGCAATGGCGCCAGCCAGCAAGCCACTGCGTTCAAGAATGCAGGCATCAAGGCCTCTGTTGTGACCAGCGCCACCGGCACCCAGCAACTCAGCTTCACCTCCAGCAGCACGGCCTTCCAGGTATCGGCCGGCGATCGTCTTTCGAACGCACTGCTGGGCAACGTGACCGCATCTAACAACCCAGTGGGTCTGACCTTAACCAATACCGTGACGGGCGGCGCGCCCGCCGCGGTCACCACCACCGCCTTCGGCGCCTCCGGTGCCGGTACGGTAACGGTACGGTTCCAGGGAGCGGGTCTCAGCAGCCCGGTCAACCTCGACCTGACGGTTGTGGCCGGCACCACAATTGACGCCGCGTTGACCACCCTTACCTCGGACATCGCGCAGAATTCCGCGCTCCAGGCAGCGGGAATCACCGCAACCACCTCGGCGCCCGGCGGCGCTCTGGTGTTTACCAGCAACCGTGGCGAGCGATTTGACGTCTCTGCTTCCGGCGATTTAAACAACCTGCTCGGTCTCGGCTCGTACAGCAAGAGCGGGGGTGCTTCCGGCAACTTCGACTACAGCACCATTACCGGCACGGCGGGCACTTTTGCCGCAGCGGCAGAAACATTGGAATTCTCTGTCGGAGGCGGCGCGGCTATCTCGCTTGCGGTCACCCCT
>JBBRNO010000182.1:0-11506 GCA_038230275.1 Bryobacterales bacterium | reverse complement strand
GGCGTCCACCATTGACTTCACCACCACACTGGCGCCGCCATCACTGACGATTTGCATGAATACATCGATGGGTGTGGTGCCCCTCGTCCTGGCAATCTCGGAAAGCGTCCGGAACTCGTAGTCGCGATGGGCCACGCACGTGGTCACGGTGACGTTCTGCGCTCCACCCACGTCAGCAAGGCCCTTCTTGACGCTTTCGCGATTTTCATGCTTCTTGTCGGCCACTAACACCTTGATGGTGGACGACCACGCGTCGTACGGATAGCAATCGGCCGTCACATCCAGGCCGCGCCTGCGGGCGTCCTCCACCAGTTGAATCACTTCAGCGGCTCGATTCCACACCGCAACGGTTCCCATCTTGATGTGGGAAATGTGCACTGGGATCTTCGCCAACTCACCGATGGAGATAGCCTCGCGGACGGCGTCGAAAACCCCGTCACCCTCATCGCGCAGATGCGAGACATAGATTCCACCGTGGCGCGACGCGACCTTCGCCATCTCGACTAACTCTTGGGTCTTGCTGTAGCTGCCCACATCATACTCAAGCCCGCTGGAAAGCCCGACAGCGCCGCTGCGCATTTCGGCGTCGAGGAAATCGCACATCTTTGAGATTTCCGCAGGCGAGGCCGGACGCCGGTAATCGTTGCCCATCACCTTGCGCCGGATGGAGGCGTGGCCGGCAAGTCTCAACACATTTACCGCTACAGCTTTCCCAATCGGCAAAGCCGAAGTGCCATCCTGACCCAACAGCATGGTGGTGATTCCCTGGGAGACCTGGCTTTCAGCACCTGGTTCGGTTTCCAGACCCGCGCCCGAATGATTGTGTGTGTCGATAAAACCGGGCGCCAGCACCAGACCTTCGGCGTGGATCACCAAATCTTCAGAGGTTGGTGAGAATAGTCCCACTCGATCAATGCGGTCGCGAAGCACGCGCACGTTTTGCGCAATCAATGCCTTGCCCGTGCCGTCAGCTACCATCGCTCCCACAATCACCGTTGCGCCGGGCTGCGCCGCCAAGATCGCAGCTGTCAGCAGCGGAAGTAAGAGCTTGATCCAATGGAGCTTCCTCATCTACTCCACGTTGACACACGACATTGACCTGTTACAATCCGTGTGCCATGTTTCATGTTCGCAATATCTACCTGGAAGAAGCCCGCGTGGAGGCTGGAAAATTCGACATCGTCCCCACCAATGCGCAGGGCGAAGCCGTCTGCGCCTTGATTGCGGAGTTTCTAACAAACCGGCCGCCCGAATTTCGCGACAAGCTGGCGTTTCTCAAGCGGGGTAATTTCGAACTCGATTGGTCCGCCGTGGCTGGCGGTGTGGCCCTGGCATCCCTCTTTGACGAAGATCAACCCGCCACCATGAGCATTCTGTTGACTGGTGTTGAGCCCGAGGCCGACCACATGATGCTGGAACTTTTCCGGGATAACGTATTGCGGCCTGTATTCGATGCAGCGCCGGCGGAGCAAGTAAACGAACTGGTGGATGTGCCGGAGCGTCCATTGCTATTGCAAGCGCTGTTCCCCATCGCGCCGGAATGGGCGCCTACGATCCAGCTGTTGTCCACGGCTTTGGCGTCGGTCTACTTCCGGACAATTTTGCAGCTATCGGCAACGGCGACTGAACCAAAATCGTAATCCCCAGGCAGGTGCGTTGGCACCCGCTTGGGGGGACTATTACCGTTCGGAGTGAACAGATTGGTTGTGCTTTGAATTAGGAGTGCCCGCATGCCAGGAAAGATCTCAAAACATTTGGTCTGCGCCCGCAGCGGGGAAAACTCGAAACACCTTTGGAGTTTTTCCGTAAGCAGTTTTATATTCCGACGAGATCCGAATCTCAAAGTTCTCCACCTGCTCGGGCGCCACCAGATTGACTGTGCATCCTCCAAATCCTCCGCCGGTCATGCGAGCGCCATAGACCCCCGCAAGTCCGATGGCCGTGTCCACCAAAAAGTCCAGTTCCGCGCAGCTGACGGCGTAGTCTTGCTGCAAGCTGCGGTGTGAGGCAACGAACAACTTTCCCATTTCCAGTAGATCGCCGTTCTCCGCCGCAGCCATGAACGATTGCACGCGCTCATCTTCGGTGGTTACATGCCGCGCCCGCTGTAGCGGAACACTGGCCAGCGGCGCCAGATGGGCACTGGTCACATCCCGTAAGCTGTGCACATGCGGCGACCAGCGCCGCAGTTCTTCCACCGCCTCAGCACATTCCCGTACCCGGTCGCGATAGGCTGAGCCGCCCAGTTCATGCTTGACCATGGAGTTCACCACGATGATGGCGGCGCCGGCCGGCAGAGCGACGGTCCGATGACTCAGTGCGCGGCAGTCGATGCAAAGCGCCTTGCCGCGCTCGCCATGCACGGAAGCGTAGGGGTCCATGATGCCCGAAGGTACGCCCACGAATTCACGCTCCGCGCGTTGGCACAGCAGCGCCAGATTCATCTTCGCAATAGACCGCGCGCCAAGCAGCGCCAACGCGGTGGCTACTTCCAGTGAGGCCGACGAGCTAAGTCCAGCTCCACCGGGCACCGTGCTGTAAATCGCGAGGTCCGCGGCGGCCATCGGAAAGCCGGCGCGTACCAGTTGTTGCGCCACGCCGAGTACGTAATCGCCCCAGTCCGCTGCTGGAAGAGCGCTGGGAATGCTTTCGATATCCCACTCTTTCAGTGCCCCTACGTTCTCCGAATAGACTCGAAGCTTCCCGTGAGTGGCCGGAGCCGTGGCCACCAGGCAACTTAGGTCGATCGCAATCGGCAGCACGAATCCGAGGTTATAGTCAGTATGTTCTCCAATCAGATTCACGCGGCCCGGTGCACGGAAAACTTGGATCGGACCGCCGGGCAGGAAGTGTTTCTGAAAAACTTCTCTTAGGATTTCCGATGCGCTAACCAAAGCATTGCCCCTCCAAAGACCATCATGGCGGAACCCGCAAGCAGGTTCACGTTCACGGTGGAAAGAGGGGCGCGCAGGTCTGGCATCAACACGCCAAGCGAAACCAGAATGCCGCCGAGCAGCAGAAAGAACCAACCGGAAGGATGTCGAAGATCGAGCATGGCTGTTACCAAAAAAGGAAATTCAACCCGATGCAGAGAATTGCAACCACTACCGCCAGCGGCGCCGGTCTTAGATACCAAGCCACGCCCTCTTCATGAGGGATCTTTGTAAGACCGTAGACCAGACTCTCCAGTTCGCTATCTGCCTTGGGCCGGGTGGCCAGGCTCACTAAAATTGTCACCACGAAACAAGTGGACCAGGCGAAAATTGCGATCCAGAAGTTCTGCGCCATGGTGGACGGAAATTCCTGCACGTGCCCCAGCCATCCGCCTTTGTCCTCCGCAATAGTCAAGCCGTGGGTCAGCGCAGCGGCGCACGTGCCCATCAGCAGACCGGTGAATGCTCCGTGACCGGTGGTCCGCTTCCAGAACATGCCGAGTAGAAACGTTGCAAAGAGCGGCGCGTTCACAAAACCGAAGACCAGTTGCAGCAGGTCCATGATGTTGTTGTAATGCTGCGCCAGGTAGGCGGTGCAGATGGAAAGCATAATTCCAACCACGGTGGTGATGCGCCCCACCGTGAGATAGTGCGCATCTGGCGCGCCCTTGCGAATGTAGCTTTGATAAATGTCGTAGGTGAACACGGTATTGAACGCCGTAACGTTGCCAGCCATGCCGGACATGAACGACGCCATCAATGCTGTGAGTCCTACGCCCAGCATGCCTGACGGATAGAAGGACGCCATCAGCGTGGTGAGCGCCTGGTCGTAATCGTAACTGTTTCCCTTGGCCGGCAGCACATAACCAATGTCCATTTTCGTGAGGGCCAGCGCGGCGATGCCGGGCACAATCACGATGAACGGCATGATCATTTTCGGGAACGCCGCGATGACGGGCGTCCGCCGCGCGGCCGACATTGAATTCGCAGCCATGGCGCGCTGCACGACTAGAAAATCGGTACACCAATATCCGAACGACAAAACGAACGCCAGCCCGGCGATCATGCCGAAAAGTTCAACGCCCATGGGATTGTCGGAGGCCTTGCCCATGTAACTCCACGAATGCGTCATCACAGGCGGAAGCCGGGATGCCATGCCGCTCCAACCGCCGGCGCGGTTGGTTGCCAGAATCGCCAGCGGCGCAAACCCCACGACGATCAGGAAGAACTGCAGGACCTCGTTATAGATTGCGCTGGTAAGTCCACCGAGGAATGTATAGATCAAAACGATAGCCGCGGAGAGAAGAACTGAAGCAGTGAAACTCCATCCCAGCACCAGTTGAAACAGCAGCCCCAACGCGTACATGGAGATGCCGGACGAGAACACCGTCATAATGGCAAATGTAATGGCGTTCAGCCCGCGTGTCTTTTCGTCGAACCGCAGACTCAAGTATTCCGGGACGCTGCGCGCGCGGCTGCCGTAGTAAAACGGCATCATGAAAATCCCCACGAACAACATGGCCGGAATGGCGCCAATCCAATAGAAGTGCGCCGTCATGATGCCGTACTTCGCACCTGACGCGCACATGCCAATCACTTCCTGCGCGCCCAGATTCGCCGCGACAAAAGCGAGGCTGGTAATCCAGACGGGAATGGCACGGCCGGATGTCAGAAAGTCGGAACTGGTGGTGACGCGCTTCTTGAGTAACCACCCGATTCCCAAAACGAACGCGAAGTACAGCGCAAGAATGACGTAGTCGACGAAGGCCAGTGTCACGGTATCGGACTATCTTACTCTAAGACATGGCTGGAAGAATTGAAGAACGCCTCAAACAGTTGAGTATCGAACTGCCGCAGCCCAGCAAGCCCGGCGCGAACTACGTCCCATTCGTCCGAACAGGCGCGCTGGTGTTCATCACCGGACAACTTTCGCAGTGGAATGGCGAACGCCGCTTCCTTGGGAAACCAGGCCGCGAGTTTACGACGGAAGAAGGACAGCAGGCGGCACGGCTGTGTGCGCTCAATCTCATCGCACAAGTGAAAGTGGCGGTCGATGGCGAGCTCGACCGCGTGTTGCGCTGCGTTCGCGTGGCTGGGTTCATCAACTCCGTGCCAGAGTTTATCGCACAGCCCCAAGTGCTTAACGGCGCCTCCGACGTAATAGCCGAAGTGTTTGCAGAAGCCGGACGCCACGCAGGCATGGCGGTAGGTGTGAGTGCGCTTGCCTACGACGTGGCGGCTGAGGTGGAAGCCATCTTTGAGGTGGAATAGCGCATGCCCGATCCGTTCACAGCACCGCTGTCCGTTGGTCTTTTGGGCTTCACCGGCACTCCCCTGGACCGCGCCGATTACCTGCGGACGGATAGAGCTGTGCTGGAAGCTCTGCGCGCGAACCCGGCAACGCGCTTCGCCGCATTTTCTGATCTTCGGCCCATGGTAGACGTGTCCTCTGGCGAACCTACGCTGCTGTGGTTGACGGCGGCGCAGATTCCGGCTGATGCCGCGTGGGTCTTCCTGGGCTTGGAGAATGCCGAGGCGCGGTTCGCGGTAGCTCTTCCCATGGACACCGCGCTGCCCGGTGAACCAATGGAACTGCGCGCGGCAGCCGCCCAGATGGCACATGGCGACGCCGCTATTCTGGGCCAGGCGCGTTCGCTGCTGGCTTGGCACAGCCGTCACCAGCATTGCGCGGTATGCGGCGCCGAGACGAAGTCCGCGAAAGGCGGGTATCAACGAACCTGCGAGTCCGAAACGTGCAAAGCGGAACATTTTCCCCGCACCGATCCCGTAGTCATCATGTTGGTGCTTGACGGCGAAAGGTGCCTACTGGGACGCCAGCCTCGATTTCCCGCCGGGTTCTATTCCAGCCTGGCGGGATTTATTGAGCCAGGCGAATCTTTGGAAGAAGCGGTGGCGCGGGAGGTATATGAAGAAGCCGGCGTGCGCACAGGCAGAGTGCGCTATGTGGCGTCTCAACCCTGGCCCTTTCCGTCGTCGCTGATGCTTGGTTGTTTCGCCCAGGCCATCAGCACGGACATCACCATCGACACCACCGAGCTCGAAGATGCGAAGTGGTTCACCAAAACGGAAGTGCGTGCAGCTCTTGCCGGCAACGGCCCTTTCAAATGCTCGCCGCCATTTGCCATCGCGCACAATCTGCTGCAAGCGTGGGCGCTGCTTTGACCCGATACCATGGAAGCATCAATGCCCATTGACGATCTCTACGCCACGATTGGTGAGGACGCGATTGCCCGCCTGATCACCAGCTTTTATTCGCAAATCGCCACCGATGATATCCTCGGCCCAATGTACCCGGCGGACGATCTGGCGGGGGCCGAGCAACGGCTTCGCGATTTTCTAATCGGCCGCTTCGGCGGCCCGCAACGCTATATAGAAGAGCGCGGACATCCCCGCCTGCGGATGCGACACGCGCCATTCCGCATCGACCAGCAGGCCCGTGACCGGTGGATGGAACTGATGACGAAGGCGCTGGATCAATGTTCGCTGCCCGTGGAAGCGCGTGCGGCACTTCTGGATTTCTTCGGCACCACCGCGACGTTCATGATCAACGCACAATAGTGCCCCAAGTCAACCTGCCGCTGGATGCCGCCGGGCCACGTGAGTCACTTGCTCAAATGCGTGCGCAATTTGCAGGACAGCAAAATCCTGCTGTCGCCGGCCTACGATTTGCATGCCGACGGGAAGGCCATCCGGGGTAAACCCTGCGGGCACGGAGATGGCCGGGTTTCCCACAAGTGAGATGTACCAACACGTCTTCATCCAATCGATGTAGCTGTCAAACCGGACGCCATTGATCTCAGCCGGATATGGGATCTGCACATCGAAGGGCGGCACCTGTGTGGAAGGCAGCACGAAGTACTCGTAGCGTCCGAGAAAAGCCTGAAAGCGGCGCCAAACCTCGGCATGCAGTTGTTCTGCGCGAGCGACGTCTGCGCCAGTGAGCTTGAGGCCCTGCTCCACTTCGGCCAACAAGGTGTCTTTATAAAGAGCGCGGTGCGTACGGATTCGTTCTCCGTGCGTAGTCGCCGAGCCCCAGGCGCGCAGAGTCTTGAATGCGAAGTCGGCGCCAGTGAAATCGGGTTCAGCCTGTTCCACGATGCAGCCGAGATCTTCGAAGGTCTTGCGCTGCGCATTAATGACGTTAGTAACGCGCGAATCGAAAGGGACACCGCCCAAGTCTTTAAACCAGGCAACGCGAACCCCTTTTAAGTTGCGGCCCAAGGGCTGGCGAAAGGTGCTGCCCAGTTCCGGCAGCGAGAGCGGCGAAGCGGCGTGAGGCCCGGCCCGGGCGCTTAGTAGTAAGGCAACGTCCGCCACAGAGCGTGCCATGGGACCCAGGGTGGAAAGCGGAGAGAAGGTGAGATTGGGCACGCGGCCCGGCGACGGACGGAAGCCCACCACATTGCAGAAGGCGGCAGGGTTCCGCAGGGAACCGCCCAAGTCGCTGCCATCCGCAATGGGCAACATGCCGGACGCTAGCGCAACAGCCGCGCCGCCGCTGGAACCACCGCAGGTCTTCGCTGTGTTGTAAGGGTTCAACGTGGCGCCAAAGACCGTATTGAAGGTCTGCGACCCGGCGCCAAATTCCGGTGTGTTCGTCTTGCCGATCAGGATGGCGCCGGCTTCGCGAATGCGCTCAACCAGGGGATCGTCGTTTTCCGGAATCTGGTCCTTGAAGAGCGGCGACCCGTACGTGGTGCGGATGCCTTTCGTGTTGACCAGGTCCTTGTGCGCGATCGGCAGTCCGTGCAAAGGGCCGAGCACACCGTTCCTGGCTTGCAGTTCATCCGCCGCCATGGCGCGCTTTTCGGCCTGGGCGGCCACCAGCGTGACAATGGCGTTCAGCTTCGGATTCACGCGTTCGATTTGCTTGAGGTGCGCGTGCAGGACATCACGGGCCGAGAGCTTTTTCGCGCGTATCAATTGAGCCATCTCCACGGCGCCAAGGAAGCAGATATCGTCCGGAGCCGCTTGCAGACGGGTGGCGGCGGCCAAGCCAAGTAAAGCTTCACGTCGAGAGATAGCGGGGAGGCTCATTAGTTCAATGAGATTAACACAGGGCTGCCGAGTGCGGCCATGCCCTAAATCCAGAATTCGCGTTCACTCTTGCGGATATAATTCCACAGGCTGGCGTCTCCGTCTACACCCATGCGCCGCAGCCGGTGAATGGCGATGTGCATCTCGTCGGCTTCCGTGAATGAGAAATTCTCAGACGGATCTCGTGCAAAGCTCTCCCCTTGGTTCCGCATGATGTCCACGTCTTGTTCAATCACCTGGCCGGTATACCAACGCATGAAAGGCTTCGCGATGGATGTCATGCGGCCCAGCCGGAACGCAATGTAAGTGTAAACGCGGGTATGCCCTGATTCCACCGGAGTGCACTGGCTGTTGATGATGAACTCATAGCCCGGCCCGAAGCTATAATCCACGCGGGTGAGATTGGGGAAAACGAACCGGTCCGTGTGGACCATTGGCTGGTTCTTCGGATTCAAAATACGGCCCAGGAAGCCGATGGAATCTTTCGGCTGGTGGTAGGTGACCAGAACGCTTGCCTGCTTGATTTCGATATCGATAGGCACGCGTTTCATAGACCTTCGGCGAAACCAACCGCGGTGCACGAAGACGGTGTGCGGAACGTCCATGAAGTTCTCAATCAGATGCGTGACTTCGTTCGGAAAGTCCGTGATCATCATGTAAGTCGCCCACTGTGAATTGGCCGCATGAGGAAATCGCCACGGCGGTGTCAGCGGCTGTGGAGTACCTTCGCCAAGCCAAATCCAGATGCAGCCATCCTGCTCGTAAATTGGGCGGGATTCCAGAAACAGGTTCGGCCGCACGCGCGCACCGGACGGCACTTCGCAAGGACCTTCCGATGGGATGGCCACTACGTTTCCCAGCACGTCGTAATTCCATCCATGATAAGGGCACACCAGCCGGCCATTCTCGCAGGTGCCCTTTGACAGTTGCGCCGCGCGATGAAGACACCGGTCCGGAAGGCAGCCAGGCTTTCCGTCCTCGTTTCGGAACAAGACATAGGGGCGTTCGTAGATGACGCGTTGTATGGGCTGCTGCTTCAGCTCACTCGAAAGGCAGGCGATGTACCAGTGGTTCACCAGCGCGCCGTCTCTTGCCCGAAGTCCGCTGGACATCTATTGCAACTCTTCGTACCACTTTTTGAGAAGCGGCAAATGTTCCAAAGCAGCCTGAGGATGCAGATGGTGCTCGCGGTGATAGCCGATGTTCCGCGGCGCCAGAAGCAGCTGCCCCAGAAGGCCCATATCGTGATCGTTGGTGGTCCGCCAAACCGTGGAAAGGCTTCGGTCTGCGCACGCTTCCAACGTGTGTTCATGAATCAGCCGGTTCCCTGCCAGCATGCCAGCCAGTATCACCGGGATCAAATAGGCGTACAGCAGCCAGCCCAGGAACGGCCACGCGGCAATGATCACCAGGACATCAAAGAGAAGTTGCCAGCGGTCTTCGCGCGCACTGGTGATCACTTCTTGCGTTTCTCCCACCTGCTTTCCGGATCGGTCCTGCAAGAAGAGGAAAGCATAGCTTTCACGCAGGGCGGGCAGGAACGAAGCAAGCGTGCCGTAGGGGCCGCGGAGTGTCCACCAGATGGCCAGCAGGCCGGTCCGCAGAATTGTCAAGACGCGGAGAACGCGGCTGTGCGCCAGTGCGGGTTTGAAATACGGATCGGAAGGCATGCCGCTGTCGCGATGATGCCGCAGATGATGATAGCGCATGGCTTCAATTGTGCTGCCAATGGGATAACCAACCAGCACCTCCAGCAATCGCAATTTCGCCGTCTTATGACGCGTGGGCATGTGAACTGCGTCGTGAAGAATAACCCCGAAGGAATGGAACCGGCCCGCCAGCAGAACGGCCCACAGAGGATACAGCCAGCCGGGAAGCAACGCCCACGCCGTCCAGATAGTACCGATGCAGGCCCAGTCAATTAACGCGTAGAGCAGCAGTCGATTGGATGATGCCGATCGCACAAGCGGCGCGGGTGGATATAACCGCGGACCCGACGCGATCATCGCTGGCATCGATACGGAAGTCATGCACTCAGTGGACCCTTTCATCATACAGTCGCCATTTCGATGTAGGGCACGCGGCCGTCGAGCCCCGCAACCACTTGCGCACCGTCATCGTAGTTCACGGCAAAAAGACGGCCCCCCGCGTCGATCCGCCGGTACTCTTGCAGCACGGCCGCAAGCGGGTCGCGTTCGTGCAAACCGGCGATGACGTAGTGCCACGGTCCTGACCGGTGACGGCAGTAGAACTCGCGCAGCAATAATCTGAAAATCCGCGGGTCGTTCTCCTCGATGGCCACGAAGGATAAATACAGATAGGGGAGGGCCGAGCCAGGCGCAGGCAGCCGCTTCAACGGCAATAGCGCCGCCGCAAAATTGTAGACGGGCCGGAGCAGCGCCAGACTTCGAGAATACGCTTCAATGTGGGTCTGCCGGAAACTGCGTTGATCCCATCCGGCACAACATCCAACGATACGATTGTTCCGGATCGCTAACAGTAAGTCAGGCGCGCCTTGCAGGGACCGGATGCAAGGAGCAAACTGCTTTTGGATATTGGCTCGCGAAAGAAACGCCGCGACCTCTTCCAGTTGATCCGCACGCGCCATTTCAAACGAGAGGCCGGGTTCGCGGAGGCTGCGCCGCGGCAGATCGAGATGAATGGCGGGTGTGAGGATGCGGCCCAAGTCCGTGAGGGCTGGCAGACCAGCGCGAGGCCGGGTGAACGCGTCCAGTGCGGCTTGATTGCCATCGAGAATAATGCCGAAATAGAGCGGGACCGGGTTGTCCTGGTGAAGCCGGCGAAGGAAACGGGCGGCACGCCCCAAGATGATTCCGTTGCGATGTTCCGGTGCCAGCCGGATATCGCCGATATAGCCAAGCCGTTGCGGCACTCCATTGACAAGAGCTTGCCGGATGGACCGGCTCGCCATCATCACCAGTTCCCCGGTGGCTGTGTCGCGGCAACAGAAAACTTCCGAAGTGTCACCTTGCACGGCGCACGCTGCGAAGTAGGATGGCTCGCGACGAAAGCTGACGGATAGATTTCCGCGCAACCAATCCGCGGCCATGCGGTGGCGAAGTTGTGCATCGTCAGCCGCGGTGGCGAGGGCAAATTGGAATCTGCTTGATCTCATCCAAAGTTCAAACACAGCGCCGGAACCTTGATGTCTCCAAGGCGCCTTCCCGCGGCTCCGGCACTCTGGTAAAAACGCTGCAACGGTTCCTTCATGAGAATCGGTTTCAGCGGGCCAAGCTGACCCAATTCACGAGCATATCGATACTGTGGGTTGCGCTGAAGCCGGTCGTCCATTGCGCGCGCGATAGAATGCGCCTGCTCTGAAGAATGAACCGACGCATCCAGAATCAATCGGTAACACGGATGCGAACCGGCATCAGGAACCAGCATCGCAAATCCTGTCACTCGCGCGATCGCCTCCGTAACGAACGCATCCGTAAGTTTCTCGCCGCAAAGGTCAGAGGCGAGACTATCGCGGCCAACGAATTCGAGCGTGG
>JBBRNO010000181.1:0-11715 GCA_038230275.1 Bryobacterales bacterium | reverse complement strand
CGACGCCTTACGGCATTTACGATCTGACGCACAACAACGGGTGGGTCGGCGTGGGGATCGATCACGACACGGCGGCCTTCGCGGTGGAAACCATCCGCCGCTGGTGGCTTTCGATGGGCCGCCCGCTCTATCCGGACGCCAAGCGACTGCTGATCACCGCCGACGGGGGAGGCAGCAACGGCTCGCGGGTCCGCTTATGGAAGCTCGAATTACAGAAACTCGCCGACGAAACCGGATTGCGCATCTCGGTCTGCCATCTTCCGCCGGGCACCCGCAAATGGAACAAGATCGAGCACCGGCTGTTCAGCTTCATCAGCCAGAACTGGCGCGGGAAACCGCTCACTTCGATTCAAGTGATGGTCAGTCTCATCGCCGCCACCGTCACTGAAACGGGTCTGCGAGTCCGCTCCGAAATCGACACCGGCACATATCCCGCCGGAATCAAAGTGTCGGACCGAGAACTCGCCGCAGTCAGGCTATACACGGACAAGTTCCATGGCGAATGGAATTATGAGATCCGCCCCAGATTTGATAACATTATTTCTTAACAGGCCCTAGGCGGCGAAGGCCGCAAGCGGCCATCCGATTATTTTGTTCGTGGAAGAGCAAACGACCGGCGGTTATCCGAAGATCGCCAACATCGTCACTGAAGCGTAGGGCAGCTGCGCCCGCGCGACGAGATCCGCTTCGAGTTAGTCTCTCGGGAAATCGCGTGAGCGCTCGTTTGCGAGCAGGAGAATTGCATAGCCTCCGTCTGGACTAGGCGTTCAGCGTCGTTGGTATAGAATCAACAGACATGCGACGTATGACCTTTGGAACGCTGCTAGTCACTGTTAGTTTTCTGGCGGTGGCCCAGAACTTTCCCCGCGCGTCGCCGGCAGAAGGTGGATTTTCCGCCCAGCGCTTGGACCATATCACGCAAGTTCTCCGCGACGATGCGGCCAAGGCTTTGGTGCCCGGCTCGGTTCTTCTAATTGCGCGCCACGGCAAGATCGTCTATTTCGAATCCACTGGAACTTTGAACCCCGCCACCCATGCGCCGATGCCGAAGGACGCCATTTTCAGAATCTATTCGATGAGCAAGGCGGTCTCTAGCGTGTCGGCCATGATGCTGGCGGAAGAGGGCAAGCTCGCGTTGAACGACCCGTTGTCGAAATATATCCCCGCATTCGCAAAGGTCAGCGTCGGCGTGGAAAAGCGAGACGAGGATGGTAAAACAACGCTGGACCTAGTGGCGCCGAGGCGTCCCATTACTATCCAAGACCTGCTGCGGCACACGTCGGGCATAACCTATGGGTTCTTTGGATTCTCCGCCGCGAAGCGAGCTTATGTGGAAGCCGGTGTAATGAAGGGCGACTTCACGAACGAAGAGTTCGCCGAACGCATTGCCAAGATGCCGCTGGCGTACCAGCCGGGCACAACGTGGGATTACAGCCATTCGACAGACATTTTAGGCAGGGTGGTGGAAGTGGTCTCCGGAATGTCGTTGTATCAGTTTGAGAAGCAGCGGATTTTCGATCCGCTCGGAATGAACGACACCAGCTATTATGTAACTGACCCGGCCAAGCAACCCCGCGTCGCCGAACCATTTCCGAACGACCGGGTAGTTGGGATTGATGCTGTAATTGGCGATCCCAGAGTCGCGGGCAAATGGGAATCGGCTGGTGGCGGACTCGTGAGCACTGCCGCTGACTACTCACGCTTCCTGCAAATGCTGTTAAACGGGGGAACGCTGGGAGGCAAACGCTACCTTGGCCCGCGCACGGTAGCGTTCATGACCTCAGATCACTTAGGCGATGGCGTTGTTCCCGGCCCTCTATACTTGCCTGGACCCGGCTACGGTTTCGGCCTAGGCTTCGCTGTCAGGCGCACGGCGGGCGTTGCTCCCGACGAAGGTTCCGTTGGAGATTACACCTGGAACGGGGTGGGCGGCACCCATTTCTGGGTGGATCCCAAGGAAGATATGTTTGTGCTCTTCATGATCCAGTCACCCAAACAGCGCGCCCACTACATGAGCGTGATGCGGAATATGGTTTACGCGGCGCTGCAGAAATAGGGTTATTTCTTTTCTTTCGCTTCTTCCGCTTTCCTAGCACCGCCGAGGATGTCGGTCATCGCGTAGTTGCCTTCGTGGCAGGCGTACTCATAGATCGGACCCTTGGTGGCGACGAACGGATATTCGGCGGTCCAGGCTTTGGCGAATGTAGTGGGATCGTCGATGGTCACCTTGTAGAGAATGTTGTTCGGGTCGACACGCGTAAAGCGCTCGATCACGTGCAGATTTTCAGATGCTCCACGGAAGCGCGTCTTGTCGGTAAAGTTCGTCGTATCCACCACCAGCGTGTCTCCTTCCCAGTGGCCAATCGAGTCTCCTAGCCACTGCCGGACGCTGGCTGGCGCGTGTGTTCCGTTGATGCGGATGATGCGAGCGTCATGGACCATTTCCACCAGGATCACCAGGTTGTCGGGTGTCTGAACAATCTCGTAGTTGTTGTTGTACATCACGGGCAGCATGGGCGGCCCCGAGGATGAGCCGAAGGACAGGAGGCAGCGCTCGGCGAGAGGGCGGTCTTTAACGCTATCGAACTTGTTGTAGGCCCGCATCGTCGCTTGATTGCGCTGCTTTGCCTCGGGAGTGATCGGAGGAACTTTGCCATCCGTGGGATCCACCACCAGCGAGGTTCGCTTCACGCCATCGACGCGCGCCAGTTCCGAACCGCGGTCAACGAACAGAGCATTGTAGCCGCCCGTGCCACCCGAACCGGCGGCATCGGCAAAGGGATTCTCGGATTTGCCGTCGTACTTCTGCACGTCATCGATGGATTTCTTCTCTAACGCTGCCGCCTCCGCGTCGGTCAACGTTGCCTTGCCAGCCAGGGCGGCAGGGCGCTCCAGCGGGGTAAGAGTCGCGTTCGTCCACACGCCTTGCAGATCGGGCTTGCCGTCCGGAGTGCGGGGCACGCTCCAGTTCTTCGCCTTGGTTTGGCCAGGCAGAACGGCGACCCACGTCAATGTCAGCGCCCCCGCCAATAGGATAGATCGATAGTTCATATGGTCACCCTTTCAAACACACCATAATCATACCTGCAAATCGGCTCTTTCGTCGCCAGCCGGTTGCAGGACTATTTGGACTTCTTCGTGAGATCGCCGTACATCAGATCTTCGACGAACTCCACGCACTTAAATTCCACCAAACGCGCGCCCTTCTCGACATGCCGATACAGCGGCATCCGGATCTTCCAGGGCTTGGAATACACCTCTGGATCAGTGATGGTGGCCTCGTAAGACAATACGTCCGGCCCAATCAGTGTGTAGCGTTCCACCACGTGCAAAGCAGCGCTATGAAAATCTCCTGCCCGGTCCAGCCAGGTGCGCTCATCAAGGCCGGTTACGTCGATCTCCAGGGTGTCGCCTTTCCATGTGCCGAACGATTGGCCCATCCACGAATCGGCCGGCGCGGGACCGGGATCCTTCAGGAAAATGTTGCGGACAGCGCCATCGTACTGGAATGCGAAGAAGATCGCCTTCGCACTTTGGAAGATTTGAAACGGATACGGCATGTAGATCGCGCGCGGCACGCCAGGCAGGTAGCAACGTATCTCCGGATCGAGACTTAGCCGATTTTCAAAATTCTTCTTCTTCTTTTCGAGAGCGGCCGGAAGATACGGAATTTCACCGCCTTCCACCACGCCGGTTCCGCCGGGATCGGCGGTCAGCGTTCCGGCCGCGGTCACGAGTCCTGGGCGCGCTGCATGATCTTGGAGATCCCAGTTGGCGGTGTTGAGAGCCTGCCAAATGCCGTTGAAATTCGGATGTCCGTCAGGCCCGTTAGGAGCTTTATAAACCTTCTGGGCTACAACCGGCGTGCTCGCTAAAAGGAGCATGGCGAGCATGCCGCTGATCCCAAATAACCAGCCTCGGAAGTTCGTTCGCATTGAATCGTTCTCTTTCATTCCCTCTACCGTGAGACTCAATCATGATACACTCCCCGCAAATGCGAAGAGTTGGGTGGATATTCTTGGCCAGTGTTGCTGTGGCTCAGGCACCGTCATTTCGTCCCGTCGGAAACATGAGCCAGCTCATGGTGAATATCATCTACCCGACGTCGGACGCAATCTTCTATGTTGATCGCAAACCGCCGTCCAGCGCAATTGAATGGAACAACCTGAGCAACCAGGCCCTAATCTTGGCCGAAGCCGGCAATCTGCTGTTGATGCCCGGCCGAGTACGGGATAAAGGCAGCTGGATCGCCGATACCAAGATGATGATTGAAGCCGGCGCGGCTGCCTACAAAGCTGCGCAAGGCCATGATCTGGACGGAGTCCGGGCCGTTAGCGACTCTCTTTACGCATCTTGCGTCACATGCCATGCGCAGTACCGCGACAATTATTTGAAACCAAAGCGCCCGTAGAAGAACGCTATTGACCTTTCACGAAAGCCGGATCACCGAACTTTGTCTCGTCAATAGCGACATTCGTCTGGATCTGATTCAACTGAATCGCGTCCCGCCCGTCCAGCCACGCAAAGATCATGCGGAATGGAAGCTTAACATCGCCAACCTCACGATAGTCCTCGAAGTCAATCTCCGTGGGAACTCGTCCGATCGGCGTCGAGCCATAGCGCACCATCCGCAGGAGCAGGCCAGACTCTTTGTCGAAATACAACGTTACCAGGAGGCCTTTGGGCCCGTTTCCCTGGACAACATTCACCAATCGATCCTGCCCGATGCCCTTGATCACATCTGCCGACGATTGGCTGGCCGGTGCGGGAAGTTCGCTGATCGTGGTCTGCGAACTGACCCGTACTTTGCTTAGAAGCTGCTTGATTTGCCCCGGGAAGGACAGTAGGGCATCCAACCTGGCGCCATCCAGTTCGCTCCCGGTCAACTCGTACTCGCTTAACACTGCGAGCGGCGTCTTGAGCCAACCGGCTTGGCCGTTATAGCTTCGGATGTTGTCGCCCCGCCCCGTGGCGGCCTTGAACTGGATCACCGTAGTGCGCTTGTCTGGAGATTTCGCGAATATTTGGACCTGGCCACCACCTCCGAATCCACCGAACCCAACGCTGGTGCCCGTGGCAACGTAGCTTGTCAGCTTGCTCAAGCGCTCCATTCCGCCAAGTGCCCGAATGTACTTATCTAGAATTTCATCGGCGGAGGGCATTCCGGCCATGGGCGCGAGGACGTCATCCATCTCCTGAGACCCGGGGCCGTACACGGTTTCTAAAGACGGCGTGGTGGATGGGTGATCGCGCCCATGATGGCACGTCCAGCATGTGACATACTGCCCGCCTCCGAAGTTGTCTCGATTGATAGCGGCCACCATCCGGACCATGCGGCGAGCAGTCACCTTTTTCACCGTGTCCGCCGCCCAATCTACTTTGTCGGTACCTGCATTCGCATGACACTCGGAGCAATCAAAGCCGACTGCCGCAGACATCACTCCCATGGTCCCCATGAAATCGTCGACAGAAATTCCCTTGAGCACCTGGATGTTCTTGAAAACCTCTTCCGCCATCTTGGGCTTGTGCCGTGGCGGACTCTGGGGAGCGGCGGCGGTGGCCAGCCACAAGACTGCAACTGCAGCGACTGCCGGAACCAGTCGCATAGACCGAATCTTCATACAGTGTCCTTCAGTTGGATAAGTAGCAAGTTGAATCGAAGCGGTGCTGCCGATCAGTTCACTTCTTTTCTTCGTCGGGCGCGCCCGTTCCAGTCGAACCGAGAAAGAGTTTGCGACCATCCGGCAGCGTGATGTCCTTGCCGTTGGCGCGATTCGACCCGTCCTTAGACTGGTATCCATCTACGATCACCTCGGTGCCAGGCGCCACGGATGCCTTCGTAAAACCTCGCCGCAAAAGAACGTTGGGGCTGCCGGCTTCGAACATCCAATTGACCACCGCGCCATCCGGGTTCTTCACGTCGATGTGAATCCAGGCATGCGGGTTGATTAATTCGACCTTGGTCACCGTTCCTCGAAAGTGCACCGGTTTCTTCGCGTCGAATTCCGCAGCGAAGGCATGATGCGCCCACGCTGGCACTCCCGCCAGAATTAGAGCAGCGGCGGAAAGCACAATGGCTGATCTTGTTTGCATATCGTTTCCCCTTTTGTTCTTCTCATCACAATCATAATGGTTCGGGCTGCGCTTTGCATCACGCGTCGAAGGCGATCAGACGCCCTGATAGTACTAAGCCGGCCCACAGGATCAACGATAGGACGGCAGCCAGTTTGGCGACGGACGGCATCAAAGGCGCTTCGTCCAACCTGGTCGAGTTCCCGTATACTGTCTTGCGAAATACCAGCGCGTGCACGCCTACCATGAGAAGCAGCGCCATCTTGATCCAAAACGATTTGCTGTGGTAAAGCTTCAGAGGTTCAGCCCACCCCAGCAGGGCGCCGCTCGCCACCACGACCACGAAGCCAAACCGCTTCCATGCACGAAGCTGCCCAACCACGTCCGACACAGCGCGGCGTTGCATTCCCCAACCAAGCAAACGAATGTCCACCGCCAGCAGCATTCCGCCGAAAAGCGCGATCGCCAGAAGATGGACGCCTCCAATAATCGGGTAATACAGCGCGCCCTCGCGGATGGCTGTACTCAGATCCGTGTTCTGGATCCATTCGCAAGTCGAGAGAAGAGACATGACCCTAAACGAACGCGATCATTCGTCCGCCCCCGACAACCGCGATCCAGAGTGCCAGCGAAATGACTGCGGCCAACTTGCCAACTACGGGCGGCACATCCGGCTTAACTGCTCTGCGCAGGACGGTGAAGTGGTAGAGGATGGCCACCAGAAGACACGCGATCTTGAAGCGGAAGGATGGATTGAAGTAATACACTTTGGGGTCAGCCGCGAACATGGCCGGGCCGGTGGTCAACATAAGAGCGAGGCCGCTCAAAGTCCAGGGCTTGAGATCCTGCGTCAGCTCGGCCGGGGACTGGCGTCGCATCCCGCCACCCAAGAGACGCAGGTCCACAATGGCGATGGTTCCAATCAAGAGGGCGAACCCAAAAAAATGAAAGCATTCGACTACCGGAAAAGCCCATTCCGGACCATTCATCGCGTTCGCCAGCGCACTGCTGCCGAGCCAGTTCAAAAACGGCAACACCGACATTCGCCCGACACCTTCTTCTTGGAAGACTATGACGCAGAATAACATGGGGAGAAGAACGCTGGTGAGGATTTTGATAAAGTGGCTGAGACGCGGCCAGAAGTTTCAAATGGAGTGTAGCGATGAAGGCAGGTAGCATGATCGTTGTGCTTAGCGCTATGGGCTGTGCCTTCGCGGCCGACCCCGACGGTGCCTCCCTCTATAAACAGCGTTGCGCCATCTGCCACGAGGTGTCCGGTGAGACACGCGCCCCAGGGCCGCAAGCATTGCGCCTGATGTCGCCCGAAAACATTGTTCGCTCGTTGGAATCTGGCCTCATGAAAGAGCAAGGAGCGGCACTCAGCTCAACGCAAAAAGGGACCATTGCCGAATTTCTAACTGGCAAGATAATCGGCCGCGATGTCCCACCGGCTCACACCAACATGTGCGCCGATCCGAAGGCGGCCTTCTCACCCTCGGCTGCGGATTGGAACGGCTGGGGTTCGGATCTGGAAAATACGCGTTTTCAGACCGAGGCTCGCGCCGGACTCACTGCCTCTCAAACGCCCCGGTTGAAGCTGAAATGGGCCTTCGGCTTCCCAAATACATTTGTTGCGAACGGTCAGCCAACCATCGTCGGCGGACGCGTTTTCGTACCGAGCGCGAACCGGAATGTCTACTCGCTGAATGCCAAGTCCGGCTGCCAGTACTGGTCCTTCGAAGCGGAATCCCCCGTGCGTACCGCGATCAGCATCGTCACGCTGCGAGGCGAACGGACGCAGCAGGTCGCATTGTTCGGAGACCGGCAGGCGAACGTGTACGCGGTGGATGCGTCTAGCGGCGAACTGCTGTGGAAGACGCATGTCGATCAGCATCCGCACGCCGGGATCACCGGGGCGATGGAATACTACGAGGGGCGCGTCTATTTGCCGGTGGTGGCGAGCGAAGAAGGCACGGCGATGAATCCGACGTACGAATGTTGCTCGGCTCGCGGCGCGTTGGTGGCTCTCGACGCGCTAACCGGGAAGCAGATCTGGAAAACATACACGATCGCCGAAGAGCCGCAGCGGATCAAGAAGAGTTCCGCAGGAGTGCAGGTGTGGGGACCATCGGGAGCAAGCATCTGGTCAGCGCCCACGATCGACGTGGAGCGCAAAATTATCTATGCGGGCACGGGCGATAATTTTTCAAGTCCCGCAACCAAAACCAGCGACGCCGTGATCGCGATCGATATGGAGACCGGGAAAATCCGGTGGTCCAAGCAACTGACCGAGGCGGATGTTTACAACATGGCCTGCGAGGAGGGTCCGTCGAAAGCGAATTGTCCCGACCAAACCGGGCCGGATTTCGACATAGGAGCATCTCCGATTCTAGTGAAGCTCGCAGGCGGGAAGCGCGTTTTGCTAATCAGTCAGAAATCCGGAGTCGCGCACGGGCTGGATCCAGACAAGGAGGGCGAGATCTTATGGCAGACGCGGGTCGGCCACGGAGGTCCGCTTGGAGGCATTCAGTGGGGCTCTGCTTCCGACGGCAAGAATATGTATGTGGCAGTGTCGGACATCATGTTTCTTCAGAAGGCGTTCGCCAAGGGCGCAAAATTGGTTGCCGATCCCAAGGTTGGGGGCGGGTTATTTGCGCTGGACGCAGCTTCCGGGAAAAAGGTGTGGACCGCCGCGCCCCCTTCATGCCGGGATCGTCCGAATTGCAGTCCCGCGCAATCCGCTGCTGTGACGGCCATTCCGGGCGCAGTGTTTTCCGGTTCGGTGGATGGCCATTTGCGAGGTTATTCAAGCAGCGATGGACATGTGATCTGGGACTTCGATACCGGTCGTGCGTTCGCCACGGTAAATGGGGTGCAGGCGACAGGCGGCTCCATGGATGGCCCGGGCCCCACGATCGCGGGAGGCATGATGTACGTGAACTCCGGTTACGGCGGCTGGGGTGGAATGCCAGGAAATGTTCTGCTCGCGTTTTCGGTGGATGGAATATAAGGCGGCTGCAGCCAAGATTGACTGCCCCGCAAAGCATCATTGCCGCCGACGGTGAGGGTTTCGAGTCAGCGGATCAGTTCAGAATGTCCATGAAAATGCCGCGGGGTAGACTCACCACGACAACGAGGCTGGTGGGCAGATTGTGGTAGCGGGGTCATAGTGTGGATACAATCTCGCTTGCCCTGATTTTTGTGAAAGCGTTCGGGCCTGCAATGCACCTCTCACCAGCTTGATAGCTTTTCCATTCTGCTTCTTTGAAAAGTATTTTTCCCGGATTCTCACATCCAAGTCTTCCGCAGATCGCAGCCGTATTCGGGTAGCCTACGGGCTCGACGCTGTGGCGATAATCACTGCCCGAAGGGTGTTCGTGGCATCTCACAAGCATATTAGTTCTCCAATCGCCCAGACGTGATCCGTGATTCCTGCTTCCCTATCTGGCGTGACTCTCAGCTTGCCATGAATCCGGCAGAAGTTGCAACGGGCGAAGTGGAGCGCGAGCGCGGCCTTCAAGTTGTCCCACTTCTTGCTGAAGGCATAGATTAGCCGAGTGAGCCGCTCGCGCCACTGGCGAAGGGTTCCGTTTGCCGTTCGATATGGGAAGTGCAAGCCCGCTTCATATCGGGGCTTCCCAGGACCGCCGTCTTGACTGTCTCTAATACATCTCCAGGGCTGTAGCGGGCTTCGCGACCAACTTCCATCTTTCCGCACACCTTCATTACTTGACTGTAGTGAACGCGGTCTGAAAGGCCTGAATATAAAGCGGCAACGTAAGGCTCGAAGCCGTCCGTCGAAATCTGAAACTGGCAGCAATGAACGTGTAGGTGTCTTTTTGACGCAGGGCTTGGTGGTGTCCATCCCTCGAAACTTCCACGTTGATATCAATGTGCGTGGGGACGAATTGAAGCGTTGTTGAAAGTATACGGTCGGCCATGGACAATGAGTTGGAGCAATCCAAGCGCTCATGCCACGATTGCCCGCATTCAGTTGGGCTGCAACGGCTTCCGTGGAACAGGCATCGCGGATTGCATTCGCTGAGGCAAAGAGGCTGCCCATTCCATCGTTCAACAACTTTCGTTTTAGAACGCGAAGCGACCGCCGAACTGGAACGCCCGTGGACCACCCGATCCAAACGTCTGGCCGACGCGCTGCGTCGGTAAACCGAACGATCCCGGGTTCGCCAGATTGAAGTTATCTCCCGTCAGATTGCCGAAGTTTAGAATGTTGAACGCCTCGGCGATTATGCGCAGTTCGTAACGGTCCCTGAGCTTGAAGCTCTTGGTCAAGCGGATGTTTTGCGAAGTAAAGTCATGGCCCAGATTGTAATGCGCAGGCAGTGTAATCGTGGGGTATTTCTGTCCCGGAGAAATGCCAGCGGCGGCGGCCGGCGTAATTTGCCCCGCATACTTGCTGTTGTATTGAGTTACCAGGTTCTGCAGATCGCCGTGGCTCAGGAAGCTGTTGTACTGGACGCCAGGAATGGGGCTGTAGGCACCCGATTGCGTGTTCGTGCCCGTTGTATCGAAGCCTGTGATCTGCGGGCTTACTGGCGGGGGGCTGACCAACGCGGAGATCAGCGAGAACTGGAATCCCCAAGGCAGCTCCACAATCCCCGAAATATTCAACACGTGTTTCGGCAGGTCAGGACCGTAGGGAGCGAAGTAATTGTTTAGATTTTGGGTGACGTCGCCAATGCTCTTGCTGTTCTGGTAAGCGTAGGATCCTGTAAGCTGATACCGGCGCGAGAAGCGCTTATCCACTTTGAGCAGAAGAGCCTTGTAACTCGCCGTTGCGCCCGGCCACCAGAAGTCGATCGGTCCATAGAATTCGAACTTACAACACAGGGGGTTGAACCAGCGCTGCTCCGAGTCATCCGTAGTGCATTCCTCAACCCGTTACGATCGGTTCCAGCCCGCCGGCTTTATTCTCCTTTGCTCGCGAGGATGATCCCATTCCGGTAAAGCTATCTGGGGGTATGCCGTCGGTTCGGCAAGACGGCGTCTTCTGGGCACTCCGTCTGTTTCGCGTTGGGAGCATCGCAACACGCGAGCCCCCGGATATTCCACTTCTACCAGCACGTTGGTCAGCCAACCAGACGATAGGTCAGTTCGCGACGCCCACACGGCTCGTCTGTGCGCGAACGTGGGCCAACGCTGAAGGGTAAAGGTGTTCGCACAAACGTGTCGAACTTGTCTCGCCTGCTGAGCGCGTTGTCACTCGTTGTCACTCGTCGCCCGCAAGTCTATGAAAACATGGTAGCGCTAACGGGAATCGAACCCGCTTGCAGCCAGTTCAGTTCGGTTCAGTTCAGTCTAAGTAGTTGTGTTTCAGTCTAGTTCGTACGCCAGCGACGCGAAAAAACCCGTTCTGGACGCCCGACGTTGTCACTCGGGAGTCACTCGCGGGCTTCAATCCCCAAATTCCGAGCCGTGAACGATCGGTTCAAGGGCCGGGGCTGATCGACTTTCGTCCAGGCAATTGATGGCGCTTTTGCGCTAGCTAGCATGGGACCCGTTGAACGAGTCATTGCAGGCAAGGAACCGGTGTGAGTAAGATGACGACTGTCGCAGACGGCGGCAGTTAAGGCCGGTCGAGCAATGGAGCTATCAAGCCCGGTAGCTAGCATGGTTCCGAGT
>JBBRNO010000180.1:0-11849 GCA_038230275.1 Bryobacterales bacterium | reverse complement strand
TGACGATTCGCTTCACGGATTTGCATAAGTGGGTGACTGAGCTCGACGGTTTCGACGATGATCCGGCCGCCTCCAGCGAAGGCAAACTGGAGGCGATCCAGATGGCCTGGTACGACGAATGGCAGGACGCGCAAGCCTAGCCAGTCAATATATTCCCTTGACAACCTAGACCAATCCGCCGTTGGCGGCACAGAATGCCGAACAGGTGGAAATGGAAACAGTTTCAACCGGCGGGGTAATTCCAGGCGCCAGCGTTACGCTGACAATTCGCGATACCAGCGTAAGGCAAACGGTTCAAACAGGCCCGGCAGCCACATTCTGACAGGTCACCGCCACTCGCTCCACGCGCGGCGACCTGGGCAGTTCCCATCAACTGCAATTAGGCATAAAGCTGATTTTCTGAACATGTTCAGATTTCTCTTGACGCAGCGGATATTTAGCCTTACTCTCTAATTGAACATGTTCAAAATAACATGATTTCAAGGAGTAAGCAATGTACATTGTCTATAGTTATTTCGCCTATTTGGCCATCAGTCTGGGCGTAACCATCTGGGTGGCCCGAACGCTTCACCAGAATGGCCGTATCTTCCTGGTAGACGCCTTTCACGGCAACGCCGATCTGGCCGACTCGGTGAACCATCTGCTGGTAGTCGGCTTTTATCTCATCAACGTCGGCTACGTCACGCTGGCATTGCGCACCACCGCAACACTATCGAACTTGCGCGAATCCATTGAACTGCTCAGCGATAAAGTCGGCCTGGTGCTGCTAATCCTCGGCGTGATGCACTTCTTTAACCTGTTCCTGTTTTCCCGTATGAGAAAACGCGGACAGGCCGCCTTCGAACCGCCGCCGTTCTCTCCGGACGCAATCCTGAATATGCCCGGGCCCAAATGACGCGCCTCTACGTACTCTACGATCCGAAATGCGGGCTTTGCACGCGAATCAAAGGTTGGCTCGTCAAGCAGCCGTCCTACGTGGCGATCCATCCCATCCCAATGGGTTCGCCAGAAGCGTCCCGGCTGTTCCCTGCCCTGCCGCAACTTGGCAAGTCGGCGGAACTGGTGGTGATCGCCGACAACGGCGGAGTATACTTTGGGGACCATGCCTGGATCATGTGCCTATACGCGCTACGCGACTACCGCGCCACCGCAAAGCGCCTGTCGTCTCCCACGTTGCAACCGTTGGCGCGCGCGGCATTCACGTTCATTTCGCGCTACCGGCACTCCATCTCGCGATGGCTCGGCACCGTACCCGAACACGAAATGCACCTCATGCTGAAGGGCGTTGACACGCCGCGGTGCGTCTCATGAAAGAAGCCGCCGGCAAGTCGAAATCGGAAGAAACCAGGGGCCGCATTCTCACAGCGGCCCTGCACCTATTCCGGGAAAACGGCTTCGATCAAACCACCATGCGGGAAGTGGCCCGTGAGGCTGGCGTGGCTCTTGGCTCGGCCTACTATTATTTCGAATCGAAGGAGACCATCGTCATGGCCTTCTATCATCAGGCGCAGGATGCGATGGTCGCGCGGATTGAGCAGGACCTGCCAAAGCAGAAAGGCCTGAAGTCACGGCTGCGCACTATTCTCGATGTCAAATTCCAACACTTTGAGCCGAACCGGAAATTTCTAGGCGCGCTGCTGGCACATACGGCGGACCCGAAGAATCCGCTGTCTCCGTTCAGCGAACAAACGCGCGACCTGCGGGACAAGGACGCCGCACAGTTCGCCCAGGCCGTGGAAGGCAGCGGCACCAAGGTGCCGGACGATTTGAAAGAGCATCTGCCGCACTTGCTGTGGATGTTTCAAATGGGCCTGATTCTCTTCTGGATGTATGATCGCTCCCCCGGTCAAAGGCGAACCCTGGTTTTGGTGGATAAAAGCCTCGATCTGGTTGTCAGCCTCATCAAATTCTCAGGACTGCCGCTGATGAAACCGGTGCGGCGGACCGTCCTTGAGGTGGTGCGTGCCGTGAGCGGAGACTAACGATGGATGCGTTTCGAGTCAGCGTGATTTGCGGCCTGTGCGGAGTAGCCTCCGAACAGTGGACATCGGATTCACCCAAGCCGAAGGAAGCCCCGGATTTCGACACGCGTCCGGGTGAACCATTGCGATCCACCCTCCCCGTCTGGGTGCAGCGCTGCCCGCACTGCGGTTACTGCGCCGACAGCATCAGCAGCATCCACGACAACGCCGTCGATTTCGTGCGGGGAGAAGCCTACAAATCGTTGTTGGACGAGCGGGCCTTTCCGGAGAAGACGCGGGAATTCCTGTGTTACGCTGCCATCTTGAGCCATGTGGGACAAAATGCTGACGCCGGCTGGAGCGCGCTGCACGCGGCCTGGGCCTGCGATGACGCGGGTGACGAAATCGCGGCCATTCAATGCCGGAAACGTGCCATCGCACTCTGGCAGAAAGGGAAGAAAGCAGGACAGCCTTTCGGCGACGACCTGGCTATGGAGTATTCGTTGGTCACCGATCTATACCGCCGCTGCCACCTGTTTGAAGAGGCTGTGATAACTTGCTCAGAGGCTCTTGATATGGAGGATCTTCCGCCGATGCTCGAACAATTGCTGCGCCGCGAAAAAGCGCTGATCGACCGCAAGGACCAAAGTCCGCACTCGGTCCGGGAGCTGCTGCAATAGCTATGAACCGCCGCACTCTTCTCGCGCTACCCGCTGCCGCATTCGCCCAGACCAGGCGCCCGCGCGTAGCCGCGATCCTCAACGCCTACTACCCCGATTCGCATGCCGATGTGTTCATGGGCAGGCTGCTGGGCGGTTACCGGCTGAACGGAAGCAGCTACCAGCCGCGCGTCGAAGTCGCGTCCCTTTACGTGGACCAGTTCCCGCTGAAAGACATGGCGCGGGAGCAGGCCGAAGAGTACGGAATCAAAATCTATCCCACCGTGGCCGAAGCGCTGCGCCTCGGCGGCAAAACTCTGGCGGTGGACGGCGTAGCCAGCATCGGCGAGCACGGCGTCTATCCCCGTACCCCGCGCGGCAACTTCCAATATCCGCGCTGGCGCTATTTTGAACAGATCACCAACGTGTTCCGCGAGGACCGCCGCGTAGTGCCCCTCTATAACGACAAGTACTTCGCCTACGAATGGGCCGACGCACAGCGCATGTATGACACGGTCCGCCAGATGAAGATTCCGTTCATGGCAGGTTCCACGGTACCGCTCACGTGGCGCAGACCGGCGCTGGAATTCCCGCGCGGCGTCCGTCTCAACGAAGCGCTGGCGGTCAGCTATAGCGATTTGGAAGAGCACACCTATCACGCCACCGAATTGCTGCAGGCGATGGTGGAACGCCGCGCCGGCGGCGAAACCGGGATTGAGTCGATTCGCTGCGTGGAAGGGCCGGAAGTCTGGGCCATGGCCGATCGCGGTGAGTGGTCGCGCAAGCTTCTTGATGCGGCCCTGGCCGCGCGTGTCAATAAAGTGGAAGAAGACCGCGGCATCCCTCCGCAGGCATTTTTCATAAAATACCGCGACGGCCTGAAGGCTACTATTCTGAATCTAAACGGTTTCACGCGGGATTACCTGTTCGCCGCCAGCGAAGTGGGCCGCGCCCAACCGCATGCTTGCTGCGCCTACATCCAGCTTTATAACCACAATCACTGGAGTTTCATGGTGCGGAATTTTGAAGATCTGGTCCTCAGCGGCAAGATTCCCAACCCGGCGGAACGCACGCTTTTGGCCACGGGAATTACCCTTTTCGGCCTCGAATCCCGGCTCCGGGGCCACCAATGGCTGCCCACGCCAGAGCTCTCAGTTCGATATTAGCGCGCCGATCGTGCTATACTTCAAAGGTTGTAAAATCCTCAGGAAAACTTCGGAAATGCCTAAGCTAAAGACACACAAAGGTGCGGCCAAACGGTTCAAGAAGACCGGTACGGGCCTGATTGTTCGCGGCCACGCGAATGCCCGCCATATCTTGACCTCGAAGACGCGCTCAAGGAAACGCAAACTCGGCCAGCGGGTTGTTGCCGATTATACCGATCAAGCGAAGCTTCGATCGATGCTTCCGTATTAGTATTTCACTGAGTGCGGACGGTGCGCTGCACGTGCCCGGATCGCCTCAAACTGGCCACTAGAGGCCAATGTACTCCAAGGAGAAAACGTGCCAAGAGTAAAAAGAGGTAATAAGCGGCGCAATTCGCGCCATAAGACATTAGCCCGGGCGAAGGGCTTCTTTCTCACAAAGAGCAAACTTCACCGCGCTGCACAGGAAGCCGTAGAGAAGGCACTGAAATACGCCTACGTCGGCCGCAAGCGCAAAAAGCGTGAATTCCGCGAGTTGTGGATCATCCGCATCAGCGCCTCCTGCAAGGCCCTGGGCACTTCTTACAGTAAATTTATGGGCGGTTTGAAGAAGGCGAACATCGATCTGAATCGCAAGATTCTTGCCGACATCGCCGCCAGCGACGATTCCGCGTTTCGCGCACTCGTTGAAAAAGCAAACGCTACGCGGCAACCCGTTCAATCACCAGTTCAATAGAGGCAATCTTTTATTCCCATGGCAACCACTGCTCGCGTAGAAGAGACCGATTCACTCACAAATCTGGAGGAGCGCATTCACCGTGCGGTCCAGCTTGTATCTCAACTCCGCCAGGAGAAAGACGGCGTTCAGAAATTGCTTGAGGCTGTGATTGTAGAGAAGGAGGCTGCCATAAAAGGGGCCTCCGATCTGCAGACGCAGCTGAACTCGGTTTCCGAAGAGCTGGACTCCCTGAAATCCGAACGCAAACAGGTGCGTACGCGCATCGAAAAGCTGCTCGGGCAAATGGACCTGCTGAGCGCAACTTAGGTCGTTTATGTCGTCCGCCGGCCCAGAAAAGAATCCGGTTCGTCTCTCAATTTTCAATCAGACTTACTCCCTGCTGGTCACCGGCGATCCGTCGGAGATGGAACATGCGGCGGAGGAAGTGGATGAGCTGATGACGACCATCGCCAGGGCCGGCAATAACGATTCCACTCGGATTGCCGTGCTAGCCTGTCTGCACTTGCAGGACCGGCTACATATGCTAGAACGCGAGCTCGATTCCTTAAAACATCACGTGGACGACCGCACCAAGCGACTCTCCCTCTTGCTGGATCAATTAATCCAGGAGTAAGCTCTAGAAAATCCGCTCCTGCCGCTTCAGCGTTCCAAACGATCCAATATTGGCGATGGCAAATGCCACCCGGAACTGATTCTCTCCGGGCCGCGTTCCAAAATTGAAACGCCTGTACTGCACGCTCAATCCGCAACAATCGCTGTTATAGGTCACCTGCGTGGTGGCATACTGCAACACACCAAGCCGATAATCGTAAATCGCGCTGAAAGCCGAACTCCATCCGCGCTTGTTGTCCTGCCCGATGCCAAACAAGCCGCGAAACTGATTGGCGCTGGGCGACAACACATCCACGCTGCGCACCTGGTTGTGCCCCATTGAAATAAAATACTGGGAAATACGCGCATCCGCGCTGATGCTGCTGTTGACGAAATGGCCGCGCAACGGATCATAGTCGGTCCGCCATTCAATGCCCACGCGCGGATCTGGCATGGTCCGCAGCGTCGACACTACCGGTGAATAATTCCGAGGCCCGTCCAGAAACGTGTATCCGGTCAGCGTAGCCGTACTCAACAGAACGTTCCGCTGGCCTGCAACCACTGCGCCGCCGAACGTAGGGTCGAAAAAGCGCCGCTGGGTCACCTGCCAGCTCAGCACTTCTTCCACCCGCCCGTCCGCGCGTTTGGCGAAGAACCGGTTGGTGATGGAGATATCGGCCTCCGTGGTGTTTGACAACAATTCCGTCTCATCGAACAAGATGATTCGCTGAAAATCGTCGATGCCGCCGACGTAATGGAATGTTGCGCGCGGCTCAATCACATGTTTCAGTTTCGTCCCTTTCCAACTGGGCCCCATCCAGGCCGGCGCTTCGTAGACCCGCGCCAGCGACGGCGGAATCAGGTCCAGCGAGAAGTCGCGCGAACTGCGGACGGTCCCGGTGCCGGTTACCTGGTGGTCGTTGTTGAAACTCGATCCATAGTGCGTCTCGCGGATGGAAAACGACGGCACCACGTGAAAATCCATCCAATGCAGTTCGGTTGTAATGCGTGGTTCCACATCGAGCCGATCCACCGATTGCCGGGTCTGAAAACTCGGTTGATTGCGGCGCAGTAAAGACGCGCTGGAATCGAACGACACCCAAACCGGAAGCATGCGGTCCGAAATCTGATGGTCTCGGCTTCCGAATTCGATGGATGGCAGTTTCTGAATCGTAATCTTGTCATCAGTGGCGGTGGAAAGAAAATTCTGGTTCCGCTGCGCCACCAGATTCAACGCGAACGTGGACCAGTGCTTGTCCACCACGCCGATGCTATGCGATTCGGTGTTCACCGCTTCAAAGAACGATTCCGTGAAGGCCTGCCGGAAGGCGAACGAACTCAGGTAATTCAAGGACCCCAGCGCATGAAAGCCATAACTCAAATCGGCTTTGCCGTCGGCCGTCAGCAGGTATCCGCCCTGTTTCAGCCGGTCGCCGTCGGACAGCAGCAGACCTCGATCATTCACGCCGTAAAGCGCCACATTGAAGTCGGATTTAGCGGACGGCTTGCCCCGGAAGTCCACGTTGTGCGCGATGCCCCGCTCGGTGAAAAACTGAGCGCGGTAGGTGGCGTCGTAGCTGCGATTGATGGCCCAAAAGTAGCCGACACCCACCATGTATCCCCGGCGCGAACTATTGCCCACGTTAGGCGTCAGCAGTCCACTGCGCCGCGGCGCCTTCTCCAGCGACTTGTAGAACATCGGCGTGTAGAATATCGGCACGCGCCGCACGCGGAACACGGAGTTGCGGGCAATGGCGCGCTCCCCTGGAATCACATCGAACAGAGGGCCGCGCAGGGTCCACCACGGTGTGGGTAACTTACAATCGGTAATCCAACCGTCGTGAAGAATGTAGCGGTCCACCAGCCGCTCGGCCCATTTGCCTTGGAACGAGAAGGGATTGCTGGTAGTAAGAACGCCCGGCCGCGCTTCAATCTTTGCCGGCGAGGAACCGCGCACATTGTAATACTTCCCGGTCTCCTCAACCAGGTTGTATTCCACGCGGTCCGCTTCCAGAATCTCCCCTTGTACGAAGTGTTGGAAATAGACGTTCCCCCGCGCCTCGGCGTAGCCGGAATCGTCGTCGTAGTCAATTTCATCGGCCCGCAACAGCATCTCCGTGGTTTCCACTTGCGCATGGCCGCGCAGATGGTACATGGTCCCTTCCTTCTCTTGCCGGTCCAGCGCCTTCACCCGGACGATGCCTGGAGCCGGGGCGTCAGCCCGTGGCGGGCGAGGAATCTTGGCGACTTCAGCTTGAATTGGGAACGGGAAAAGCGCAGCAGCTATCAGGCACGCCAAAAAAAGTTCGTGACATTTTTGCCTAAATATGTTACGAAGATTGAGGACCACTTTGTGCGTCAATAGTTTACAAGGCTTCCATCGAGCAACGTAGCACGAGGAAGCGATGGGCCGCAACACCTTGCGGATTAGTGCGGAAAGACGGAGGTGCGAGCTCGGATGACTTGCCAATATTGCACGGCGAAAAACGATCCCGAAGATAACCGCTGCCAGAGGTGTGGACGTAGGATTCACCTGGCCAACGAACGTCCTTCTTTCCATCCCGGCACGCTAGGCACCTCTTCTCTGGCCCGCTCGCTGTCGTATGAAACGGAGGCGCGCCAGGAATCGCCGGCGAAGCCCGTGATCGGTCCGCGGATCGTTCCGCCACAGGCGTCCCCGCAGCCACAAGCGCCTGGAGTGGCGTATCAGGCGTCGTTGTTCGGCCCGCAGTTATACTCGACTCAGGAAACGCCCAAGCCGCCACGGGAAGCCCCACGCCGCTCTTCCGGGCACAAACCGCGAATTGACAAGGACGCCCAGCAGAGTCTCGATTTCGTGGGCGCGCTGCCGCTTGGCAATCACGCACTCAAGACATCCGTGGAAGCACGAATTTACTGCACCGCGCCCATCGCGCAAACTCCGTTGCGGATCATGGCTTCCGCCGCCGATTGTTCCGTGGGACTTGCCGGTGTGATTCTCTACGCGATCACGTTTCGCATGATGGGGCAGGAATTGGTGTGGACCAGCCAGATGCTGTTGAGCTACCTGGCCGCGGCGGTGGTAATTTCGCTGTTCTATCGCGTCCTCTATTGCCTGGGTAACGGCGACACGCCAGGCGTGCGCTGGGCAGGCCTCCGCATGGTTGATTTCGATGGCCGCGTCCCCACGCGCAAGCAAAGGTTTCAGCGGCTGGCAGGCGGTTGCGTGGGTGCGCTGGCAGCGGGGTTAGGGCTGCTATGGTCGCTGTTCGATGAAGAGCGGCTCACCTGGCACGACCACATGTCCGAAACATTTCCCACCGTTCGTGGTTAAAACATTCGTTCGGCGTTAGGGTTATGGGTGCGTGATGTAATCCATGCGCCCGCCATCCACCGTTAGAATCTGTGCCGTAATAAACCCGGCTTGCTCTGAAGCCAGAAACGAAACTGCATTCGCGATTTCATCCGGCTGTCCCACCCGGCGCACCATCGTCTTGCCGGCAATCCCGCTGCAGAGCTGATCGATCTCCTGCGGCGAGCGCCCGTCGGAGACCAGGTCGGTCATAATGAAACCCGGTGCGATGGCGTTCACGGTAATTCCATGCGGTCCAAGGTCCATGGCAAACCGGCGCGTCAACACGGACACCGCGGCCTTCGTTGCCGCGTAGAAAGTGGTTCCCGGCATCGACGTGCCATGGGCGGCGATGGAAGTCAGGTTCACAATGCGGCCGTAGCCCGCGGCCTTCATGCCGTCAACAAACGCGCGCGTTACATGGACCAACCCATCCACATTCGTACCGCGCATGGCGTCCATTTGTGAGAAATCGAAGTCGTCCAGATCGCCGCGGCTAACCGCACCGGCGTTGTTGATCAGAATCTCCGGCGCACCAAGGCTCTCGCGAACCGCGGCAGCCATGCCCGCCACCTGATCGGCATGTTGCACATCGGCCTGGATGGCGATCGCGTGCCCACCGGCGCCCTGGATAGCCGCCACCACTGCATTCGCTTCGGCGACGCGCGTTCGATAATTCACCGCCACCGCAAAGCCGTCTTTCGCAAGCCGCAGCGCGATCGCCTTGCCAATTCCGCGGGACGCGCCAGTAACCAATGCCGTTTTCATGAGACCTCCGAACTGCCGTGCGATGGTTCGATAATCGCCCGCATAGACCCTTTCGATTTCGGCATCCGCCAATCGGGCCCATAGGCATGGATCTGATCGCGGCCAAACTCCGCCTCAAGCAAACCGCACGTAATCACCACCGTCCGTCCATTGGTGTCCACCTCGACCGCGTGACGGAAAGCATTGGGCGCCGAATGCAGAAACAGTTTCTGCAGCATTTCAATCACGTAATCGTAGGTGTGCTCATTGTCGTCCAGCAGCACGACGTTGAACAAAGGTGTGAGCTCCTCGAGTTCCTCCTTTTCCACCTCGGGAGGAACTACCGTCTTCTCCATCACCCTTTACATTCGCTCCAGCGCGGAGAAGATTTCCGCAATATTGGTCCGCAACGCCGAGGACAACACAATGGAGTTGTCCGCACCCGGGATGGCCACCTGATAGTGGATCAACGAGTCCTGCATGAATTTTCCATACCCGTCGTCGGCAAGCGACTTGAGTTTATCGGGCGTCACTTCCCGCTGAATCTGCGCCAGCGGCTTGTTGCTCTTCCTGTTCTTCGACACCAGATCGGTTAGTTCGGTAATGTAGTTGCCCATCTGATAAAGCCGTTTGCGCGTATGCTGCACCGCGGCGTGGCCGCCGATGACGTGCTCGAACGGGAACTCGGCAAAGTGCAGCAGCGTCGTCTGCCATTCCGTAGGATACCCGTCCGCGATGAACGGCGTAAACCCGTGCAGGGCGTCGCCGGTGGCAATCACTTTCTTCTGCGGGCAATAGACCACCACATCGCCGGAAGTGTGCGCGCGGCCGCGGAATGCCAGGTGAAGGTCATGCGCTTTATCGTGAATAATCAGGTCGCGATCAAACGTCACATTAGGCAGTTCCGGGGTGTAGTTTTTCATCTCCGCCAGATACGCCTGGGAATCGCGGACCAGCCGCTGTAAGGCCGCTTTCTCTTGCGGATTCTTGGCGGCGCCCATTTGTTCTTTGTACGTCTGGATGGACTTCTCCGCTTCCGCCGCCGACTTTTTCAACCGGTCGGCGCCGTTCTCCGATAGCAAATTCCGCGTGGCCTCGGAAGAAACCACATCCGCGTGCGGCGCAAACCTCCTGTATGCCGAAGTGCCCTGCGTGTGATCCCAGTGAAAGTGACTATTCACCACGTAACGCACGGGCTTTTTCGTAATATCGCGGCGGATTTGCGAGACCAGGGCAGTGACAGCGGAAGGCTTCGAATGTGTGTCGACGATCAGCAGGTCGGCCGAGTTCTCAAAGATGGCCGCGTTGCAATTCAGCAGCGTCTCCGGCCGTGCGATGGCGGCATAGATCCCGTCTGCTACTTTTTCAATGTCGAACAGCGTAGGCAGCCCATCCACGGCTTGCGCGCGCGCATGGTTGGCGCGGAATACCGCCTGTTCCATCAAAGCGGCGCCGGTCCAGCAGGTGCCGAGAGTTCGCTTCAAGAAACCGCGTCTGGAATGATTGGTCATGCTAGATAAAGATGGTACAGCATTTTGCACCCTCGGTTATAGCGGATCGGTGGTAAAATGAAATTGTAAGAAGGGGGGCGCAACGGATTCGACGGGATTGAATCGTTGTGGGAAGTCGTGCCGGGTTCCGAGCTCCCGTAAAACGATCGGAAAACTAAAACTGCCAATAACACGCAGTTTGCATACGCTGCTTAATTAATTAAGTGGCCGCTTCGGTTGACGAGCCTGCGCGTTAGCTAGTAAGCGTCATTTTGCAGGATAGGCCCAAGGCTTCTGTTCGTAGCCGAAAGCTGAGATCAATCGGACTAGGCCGCTCCCGACTCTTACTGGCTCTCCAGTCGGCGGCCGAAACCACCGAACCAGAAACGCACGTAGCCTTTTCACGGCGGGCTTTTTCGGACGCGGGTTCGACTCCCGCCGCCTCCACCAATTTAAGTAGTAGTAGAATCATTCAGTTAACAACCTCCTTTTTTCCGTGTACCTCTAGTGTACCCTTCAGGGGCCCAAGGGTAAACGCCTGGTCTCCCCAGCTCTTCCGAACGGCCGCCTCTAGTAACTCCTGCCTTGCACGTACCCAAGGTGCGTAGTGTTTCTCCGTGATCTTTACGCTCTTGTGCCCCAGGAGCACAGAAACTTGGTCAAGAGGAACTCCAGCTAGCAATAATTCAGTCGCGAAGGTGTCGCGAAAGCGGTGAGCGTGTCCGTCCGGAATCTTCGCCAAGGCGAAAAGTTTGCGAAGGCTCCTTTGCCAATCACCTACTACGCTTTTCGTCTTGGAGGAACCACTCCAAAAAAAATACGTATCATTGTCGGTTGGGCAACCGGCAAGCGCTTCAACCACGTCATCCGGAAGAGGGCAGTAAACTGGAGTTCCGGTCTTTGCCGTGAAGAGGAATAACTTCCCGTCAACTATCCGAGATTTGGCGAGAGTGACGGCATCACCTATCCTTAGACCGCTATATCGGAGCAATAGAATCAGCCCGCGCAGCCTGACAGCGTTTGGCTGACCTACACGGCCGTAGTTGTTGTTAGCGATCATCTGAAAGCGTAGATATCTGGACACCAGGCCGGTTAGCCGGGTGCTGCCTCTGAAGCTTGAGGCGCAAGTAGTCAACGTAGTCGTCCGGCAGTGGCTGCTGCTGCAACTCGGCGATCACCGGCAGGA
>JBBRNO010000179.1:0-12008 GCA_038230275.1 Bryobacterales bacterium | reverse complement strand
AGTGGAATCGGGCCAGTTCGAAACGCTGAAGCAATCCATCGCCGCGATCACGGGAGATCTGCGGCTGCAAGTGCTGTTGATCGCCTTCGCATTTGGCGCGCTGCTGGAGGGCGCGGGCGGAGGCGGTGCTCCGGTGGCGGTTACGGCGGCCATGATGATCGGCGTCGGCTTTCCTCCGTTTCAAACAGCGGTGCTTTGTTTGATTGCGAACTCGGCGCCGGTTGCTTTTGGAGGCCTGGGTAATCCGATTCGCACGCTGACCGCGGTGACGGGGCTGCCTGAGCCCGATTTCAGCGCGATGGTGGGCCGTATTCTTCCTCTCACCACACTGGTGTTGCCGTTCTGGCTGGTACGTATGATGGCGAGCACGAAAGATACGCTCGCGGTTTGGCCTGGGCTGCTGGTGTGCGGAATTTCGTTCGCCAGTTTCCAGTTTTTCTGGTCGAACTTCATGGACGCGTCGCTGGTGGATATCGTCGGCGGCATCGGCACGCTGCTGATTCTGGCGGTTTTCTTTGGAAAGGTGTGGAAACCGGCGTCTGTGTGGGAGTTCCCCGGCTGGAAGGCACCGGCTAAGCGCACAGACCTGCCGCCGCTTACTGTTGGCCGCGTCTTTCTGGCGTGGTCGCCATTTCTACTGTTGTCCGTTTTCGTGGTGATCTGGGGATTACCGGCGATAGCAAAGATACTGGACTCCTACTCCATCAAGTTTCCGGTTCCCGGACTTCACTTGCAAGTCTTGCGGCAAGTGCCCGCGGTGCCGAAGCCATACGCGGAGCCGGCGATCTTCGATATCGCCTGGATGTCCACGGTGGGTACGGGGACATTTTTTGCGGGGCTGCTGGCCGGCCCTTTGCTTGGCCTGTCCATGGCGCAAACGATGAGGGTGTTCTTCAGCGTGCTGGTCCGGCTGCGCTTCAGCATCGCGGCAATCATGGCCATGCTGAGCCTGGGATACCTGACGCGTTACTCCGGAATGGACGCAACGCTAGGGCTGGCGCTGGCACATACCGGTGTTCTGTTCCCGCTATTTGGCACCCTGATTGGATGGTTGGGAGTGGCGCTCAGCGGGACCGACGCGGGCTCCAATGCGCTGTTCGGCAGCCTGCAGGTGATCACGGCGAACAAGCTGGGTTTGAGCCCTATCCTAATGGGGGCGGCCAACAGCGCGGGTGGCGTAATGGGCAAGATGATGGCCGCGCAATCGCTGGTAATCGCCTGCGCTGCAACCGGGCAGGAAGGCAAGGAGGGTTTGCTGCTGCGCTCAGTGGCTGTGCACAGCGTGATTCTCGCTTTGCTGGTGGGAGCTATCGTGCTGATGTACGCCTATGTGTTTCCCGGCGCCATCCCCAGCGGACATCATTACTGGTGAGTCCGATGGATAGAGCTATGCTGAAAGCTTCCGATGACTAGCTCTACGGTGGTTTCCAGGTCGCCTTTCCGATCCCTATATTTTCAAGTTCTGGTAGCGATTGCTTGCGGCATACTGCTGGGTTTCTTCGCGCCTGCCACCGGGGCGGCGATGAAGCCGTTTGGCGATGCGTTCATCAAGTTGATCAAGATGATTATCGCCCCCATCATCTTCTGCACGGTGGTGCTAGGCATTGCCGGCACGGAAGATTTGAAAAAAGTGGGCAGAACCGGGGGGCTGGCGCTGCTCTATTTCGAAGTGGTTAGTTCGTTCGCGCTGATTCTGGGCCTGGTGGTTGTAAACGTTCTGCGGCCCGGCGTGGGCATGAACGTCGATGTTAAGAAACTGGACGCGACGGCGATTGCATCGTACGCGGCACCCGGAAAGATGGGAGGGATTCAGGATTTTCTGCTGGGCATTATTCCCACAACCTTTTTTGACGCATTTGCGAAAGGCGAGATTCTGCAAGTGCTGCTGCTGGCGGTTATGTTCGGCATCGCACTGCAAAAGTTCGGGACCCGGGAGAATGCGGTTTTCCAATTCATTGAACAACTCTCGCAAGTTCTGTTCGCGGTGGTAAACCTGATCATGAAGGCCGCACCGATTGGCGCGTTCGGCGCAATGGCATTCACTATTGGGGCGTATGGAGTGGGAAGCCTGCTGTCGTTGGCTAAGCTGATGGGGACTTTCTATCTGACGTGCCTGTTCTTTGTTTTTGGAGTTCTAGGCGTTATCGCCCGGGCTCACGGTTTCAGCATCTGGCGGTTTGTGCGCTACATCAAAGAGGAGATTCTGATCGTGCTGGGCACGTCCTCATCGGAAGCGGCATTGCCCCGGATGATGGCGAAGATGGAAACCCTGGGCGCTGGCCGGTCCACTGTTGGATTGGTGGTTCCCACGGGCTATTCCTTCAACCTGGACGGCACCGCGATCTACTTGACGATGGCCGCAATGTTCATCGCTCAGGCTACGAATACGGCGATGACAGTGATGCAGCAAATTACTCTGCTGGCGGTTTTGCTGCTGACTTCGAAGGGCGCGGCCGGCGTGACTGGAAGCGGCTTCATTGTTCTGGCGGCCACGCTGTCTGCTGTCGGCAACATTCCGGTGGCAGGCCTGGCGCTGATTCTTGGCATTGACCGATTCATGTCAGAGGCGCGGGCGATTACCAACGTGATTGGGAATGGCGTGGCGACGCTGGTAATTGCGCGGTGGACCGGCGATTTGGACACAGCCGTTTTGCGCGATCGCTTGCACGGGACGGGTTAAGTGGAGCCCGTGGCGCGGTAGCCGTTTCTAGCGAGCGTGCGATAGGTGTTTGGCGAAGAAGCTTTCGGCCCGGCTCATTGCCTCTTCCGTTGCCTGTTGATTGGCCGGATTGGATTGTTTCGTCTTGCCGGGGTCGTCGAAGTTGTGCTCCGCCCCTTCAAAAACAATCGACTCCAGATCGCTGCCCGCTTTCTTGGCGCGTCTGGCGAACGCTTCACATATTCGTGGGGATACTTCTTCATCCGCCGAAGCAATCATCAGCAGCATGGGTGCATAAGCGTGATAGGCGCCCTTGACCGCATCCATTCCGCAGCCGGGATATTCGGCAAGAGCCGCGCGAAAGCCTGTCTCCGCGGTGGGCTGGCTAATCCCAGGCGCGCCGTCACTCATGGTGACAAGCACCGTCATACCGCCGTTCGACCAGCCCTGGACGCCGATTCGATCTCCGGCGATATCGCGTCTGGCACGCAGATAGCGCAATGCTCCGTAGGCGTCGAGCGGGCGCGCGGTCTGCTCACTTACCTCCGGCGGACGGTTTTCGTAACTGCCGCGTCCGAAACCCTGCGGAAAACCGCGCGGACCGAAGCTATCCACCAGCAGCGCGATGTATCCGCGCTCCGCCCAGAACTCGCCCCACTGCTTGTGCCGCTTAGAAAGTGTAGTCGCATCGTACACACCCTTGGCTAGTGACGAGTATGGACCTGCGCGGCCGTGCAACATGACAACGGCGGCGTGTGGTCCCCTGCCTGACGGCTCGAAAAGATATCCGGTCAGCTTTGTCGTGTGATCTTCGCTCTGGAAATGAACGGTCTTGATATCGGCCGCGAATACACCGCAGGTGAGGGCAATGAACAGGCAACAGATTCGCATCGGCATATTGTTACATCGTACTGCGGGATGATCCAGGTCCGGCAAGTAGAATCAAAGGCGAGGCTGCACATGAGCAAACCGGACAATACGCTCGACCGATTCTGGGAGGTACCGCTGAAGGACTTGCTGGTCCGGCTGGAAGCTAGTCCAATCGGCCTCACTTCCGCTGAGGCGAAGCAGAGACTGCACGATCATGGCCCGAACAGCCTGGTGGGCGAGCGCCGCTTTGCTGGCTTGATCAATTTTCTCGGCTTCTTCGCCAATCCGCTGGTCCTTATCCTTCTGGCGGCCAGCGTCATCTCGATTGCGCTGCATGATGCGATCGGCGGCTCTATCATCATCGCGATTGTGCTGCTGAGCGTGATGGTGAACTTCTATGTGGAGTACCAGGCGCGCCACGCGGTAGAGGACATCCGAAAACAGGTCGCAAGAACCGCGGCGGTGTTGCGCGACGGGCGGGAATTGGAGTTGCCAATCGAAGAACTGGTTCCCGGAGACATCATCAAGCTGAATGCCGGGGACCTGGCGCCGGCCGACGCGCGCTTACTGAACGTCAAGGACCTGCACGTCCGCGAGTCCGCACTGACGGGGGAGTGTCTGCCTGTGGACAAGTCAGCGGACGATCTTCCGCCGGGACAACACGGCATTGCCGATGCGAGCAACAGCGTCTTCCTGGGAACCGCTGTCCAGACGGGAATCGGCACAGCAGTGATTGTTCGCACAGGCAAGGAGACAGCTTTTGGCGAGATCGCGCAACGGCTGGCCACTCGGCCTCCAGAGACTGAATTTGGCCGGGGAATACGCCACTTCGGATTGATGATCACTCGGGTGATCCTGCTGCTGGTGCTGTTCGTGCTGATGGTTAACATCGTCTTGCATCGTCCGTTGCTGGAATCGTTTTTGTTCTCGGTCGCGTTGGCGGTGGGCATGACGCCGGAGATGATGCCTATGATCATCACCATCACGCTGGCGCAAGGTGCGCGGCGGATGGCGAAGAAGAAAGTGCTGGTGAAACAGCTCTCGGCGATTGAGGATTTTGGCAGCGTGGAGATTCTTTGCAGCGACAAGACCGGGACTTTGACCGAGGGCGAGATCGAGCTTGACCGGCATGTGGATGTTGATGGCCAGGACAACGAAGAGGTTCTCCGATTCGTCTATCTCAACAGTTACTTTCAAGCGGGGATCCGAAGCCCGCTTGACGACGCAGTCCTGAAACATGACCGGCCCGCCATTGTGGAGTATGAGAAGGTGGACGAGATCCCCTTCGATTTCAACCGCAAGCGACTGTCGGTGGTGGTGCGCCGGGGCGGCGAACATACTCTTGTGACCAAGGGCGAAGCGGAGAGCGTGTTTGCGGTCTGCGGAACCGTGGCTATCGATGGGACTACGCAGCCATTCGACGAGAGCCGCCGGGCGCAAGCGGCGGAGACCTTCCAGAAGTTGAGCGCCGACGGATTCCGAGTGCTGGGAGTCGCGGTCCGGAAGATGGAGCGGCAGGATGGCTATACACAGAAGGCCGAGGAAGCGATGACGCTGGCCGGATTTGCCGCCTTCCTGGACCCGCCAAAGGCTGGGATCGCGGCGGTTCTGGATGCGTTGAAAGCGAATGGCGTTTCCGTGGTGATTATGACCGGAGACAATCAGTACGTGACGCAAAAGGTGGCCCACGATGTTGGCTTGGCTACCGATTGCATTGTTACCGGCAACGAGATGGACAAGATGGACGATGCCAGCCTGGCTTACCAGGCCGAACACGGCGCCATCTTCGCCCGTGTCTCTCCGGAACAAAAGAACCGGGTGATTTTGGGCCTGAAGGCGCGCGGGCACGTGGTGGGATACATCGGCGACGGAATCAACGATGCGCCGTCACTGCACACCGCGGACGTCGGTATCTCTGTAATGAATGGCGTGGACGTAGCGAAAGACGCGGCGAAGATCATCCTGCTGGACAAGGACCTGGCAGTGTTGAACGAAGGAATTATCGAGGGGCGGCGGTGCTTCGCGAATATCATGAAGTACATCATCATGAGCACCAGTTCCAACTTCGGCAATATGTTCAGCATGGCTGCGGCCTCGGTCTTCCTGCCATTTCTGCCGATGTTGCCGACTCAAATTCTGCTGAACAACTTCCTCTATGACATTTCGCAAGTGGCCGTGCCGGGTGACAATGTCGATCCGGCGCTGCTGCATAAACCCAAGCGGTGGCAAATTGGCTTCATTCGCCAATTCATGACGATCATCGGCCCAATCAGCTCAATCTACGATTTCCTCACGTTCGGGGTTCTGCTGTGGGTGTTTCATGCTTCGACGAACCCGCCGCTATTCCGAACCGGATGGTTCGTGGAATCGCTGGCCACGCAAACGCTGGTGGTATTCGTGATCCGGACGGCGGGCAACCCGTTCCAAAGCCGGCCTAGCTGGCGGCTGCTGTTTGGGGTTGTTGCCGTCACCGTTACCGGTGCCATATTGCCGTATACGGGACTGGGCGTTGTGCTGGGATTCACACCACTTCCCTTGGCGCTGCTAGGGGCGATTTCGTTACTTGCGGTGACATACCTACTGCTGGTGCAAGCGGTAAAGACGTGGTTCTATCGCCGGCACGCGTTGCTTTAGACGGCCGTCTGTTTCGACCGCTGCATGCGCTTTAGGAATTCAAACCATGCCATGCTCACCACGCCCGCGCCCACGCACAAGGCGATGTCGTCCAGGTGAAGCTTGGTGAGGTGAAACAGTTCCCTGAGTGGCGGCACATACAATACCAGACCGAGGAACGCGGTAGCGCCGCCGCTCACCCACCACATGGCTGCGTTCGGAGTTCGCAAGATGGAAAATGCATCGCGCGTCCACGAGCGGTTGGTGACAATCAAAGCCAAATTCATGATCACCAGCGACGTGAACGTAAGCGCCCTTGCCTGCGCCTCTCCTTGTCCACGAAAGAGCGCGACGCCAAAAATCGAAAGCAGCAACAGCAGCATGCCGACGCCTTGCAGCATGCTTAGCACAACCGTCTTACGGTTGAACAAGCTTTCATTGGCCGGCCGCGGCTTTCGGGTCATCACTCCGGCTTCTTCCACCTCCGCCTCGAAGACAATGGAGCATGCCGGATCGATAATCAGCTCGAGAAACGCGATGTGCACCGGCCCAAGAATCATCGGCCAGTTGAACAGTACCGGCAGGAACGACAAGCCGGCAATAGGTACATGGACGGCGAGGATATAGGCCATGGCTTTCTTGAGATTGTCGAAGATCCGTCTGCCCATGCGCACGGCTTTCACGATGGAGGAGAAATCGTCGTCCAGCAGCACCAGGTCCGCCGCTTCCCGGGCGACATCGGTGCCGCGCGCCCCCATGGCGATGCCAATGTGCGATGCCTTTAGGGCAGGAGCATCGTTCACGCCGTCGCCCGTCATGGCGACGATATCGCCGTTCGCCTTGAGAGCTTCCACGAGCCGCAGTTTCTGATCTGGAACAGCGCGCGCAAAGAGGCTGACGCCGCTGATGCGTTTCCGCAACGCCGGTTCATCCATAGAGCTTAGCTCCGGACCGGTGATGACATCGTCCGCGTGATTCAATCCAATCTGGCGGGCTATGCTTTTCGCGGTGCCGGGATAATCGCCGGTGATCATCACCACACGAATCCCGGCCTGCTGGCACTCCTCTACCGCCTTCGGCACGGTGGCGCGGACGGGGTCTGCCAGAGCCACCAGGCCGGCGAACTCAAATATGAAATCGTGCTGGTTGGATGGCAACTCGGTCTGGTTGAAGTAAGACTTTGCCACTCCCAATACGCGCAGCCCATCTGCCGCCAATTCCGTCACTACGCCGGAGAGGCGATCGAGTTCACTGGCGGGTAGATGGCAGAGGTCGGCAATCGCTTCGGGTGCACCCTTGGCGGCGATCACGAATTCTTTGCCATCGGTAGAATTCCAAACCTGGGAAATGGCTAGCAATGCCGGCGACAACGGATATTGCCGGAGCAGAGCCCAAGCCGGATGAATATGTTCCGTGGCGGATAGCGCGGAATCGCCAAGTTGCCGTATGGCTCGATCCATGGGATCAAACGCCTCACGCTGGCTGGCCAGGACGGCATACTCAATCAGGCTGTGAAAGTCTTCGGGAAGCGATGCCGGAAGCGGTCCGGAAGGAATCTCCAAGAATTCGCCGCCAGCATAGAGCTTGCTCACGGCCATCTGATTCATGGTGAGGGTACCGGTTTTATCCACACACAGCACGGTGGTGGCGCCAAGCGTTTCAATTGCCGGTGTGTTCCGCGTAAGAACGTTTGCCTTGGAAATCCGCCATGCGCCGAGCGCCAGAAACACGGTCAGCACCACGGGAAGTTCTTCGGGCAGAATGGCCATTGCCATGGTGAGCGCGGCGAGAAATCCTTTCAGCCACTCGCCTCGAGTCAAGCCATAGATCACCACCAACGCCGTACAGGAGACGAGTCCAGCCAATGCCAGCCGGGTGACAATTCTCCGGGTGTCTTTCTGAAGCAGGGAGGGTTCACTGCCGACACTTTGTAATGACTTCCCCACCTTTCCCAACTCGGTCAGCATGCCCGTCGCCTTCGCGACGGCGGTTCCCGTTCCGTTCACTACCAGGCTGCCGGAATACACGCACGGCAGATCGTCCCCTCCGGGCGCGCCCATCTCCGCATTCTCTTTTTGTGCCAACTTGCGGACCGGAACAGATTCCCCGGTGAGCAGAGATTCATCCGTCGTGAGATTAGTGGCGGACAACAGAACGGCGTCAGCGGGGACCCTGTCGCCTTCCGACAAAATCAGAACATCTCCTGGCACCACGTCGCGGCCCGCGATGCGCATCTGTTCGCCGTGGCGAACGACTAGTGCGCGGGGGCTTGAAAGATCCCGCAGTGCGTCCAGAGCCCGTTCCGTCTTGCGCTCCTGGTAGAGCTCGATCGCGATTACGACGAAAACCAGTGCGCCGAGAACCGCCGCTTCCTTGGCGTCGCCCAATAAGAAATAGGTGCCGGCGCATCCCAGCAGCAATAGCAGCATGGGCTCGCGCATCACTCCAAGGGCGATTTTAAGGACACTGCGCGGTTTGGAGGAGGGAAGTTCATTCGGACCGAACCGGCGAAACCGTTCCGCCGCGTCTGGTTCGGAAAGACCTTGTGGCGGCGCACCGGACGACTGGTGGTCCGGTTGATTTTCGAGAACGGTGCTCACATCCGCCAATGTAGCAGTTCGCCGGACGGGGCTACTGCTCCGCGGTTAGTGCGAGCACTGCATAGGCAGTAGCCGCATCGCTCATGAATCGGCCGATGTCCGAATTCAGGTCGCGCTCCTTATTTAATGAATACGCAACCCAGCGCCGATCTGCCGCAGACTGGTTTTGCGTGAGCCAATTCAGGCCGGCGGCCAGAGAAGGATCCTTCGTGAGAAAACCGCAGCGGAGAAGTTTCTAGTAGCGCTGGTGGCACACTAACGGTGCGCGGGAGAGGTATGTGGAATTCACGCCCGACCTGCTGGTGCAATTAAATCTCACGGTCAACGGACACCAAATTGATGGCCGATACTTCCTGCAGGAATACGAAACCAAGAGGAATTACTCTTTCGGCGCTACATCGGACTGGCGCTCTGGCGGGACCGCGGGCAGGATTTCAGCGGCAGTTCGCTTCAGCCGTAACGCAAGACCCTCAATCGCATCCAGTGGAATCTGAGCGGTAGTGCCAGTAACCGACAACCCGGCGGCGAATCTTCCACTGGGATGGAAGACGGGAACCGCGATGCAGCGGACAGCTAGTTCCTCTTCCTCGTCATCGACGGCGTAGCCGGCCTCCCGCACGCGCTCTAACTCGCGGCGCAGCAATCGCGAGGAGGTGATCGTATTGCGCGTGTGCCGGATATAAGCTTGCTTGGCCAGGATGTGTTCCACTACTTCCTCCGATCCGTAAGCCAAAATCACTTTCCCCACGCCGGTGCAGTGCAGGTCCATGCGGCGTCCGACGTAAGTATCTATCTTTATCAAGCTTGGCGCATCCACTTTCTGGATATAGACGCCCTGATCGCCGTCGGGGACCGCCAGGTGGGCGGGAAGATGAATTTGATCCACCAGCACCCGCAGATTCGGCAATGCGATGTCGGCGATGGAAAGATTCTTCATCATTCCTCGGCCCAACCCGTATGCCTTCAGCCCCAAATGGTAGTTCAGTGAATCCGGTTTCCGTTCGACGTATCCCAGACGTTCCAGCGTCATGACGATGACGTGTGCGGAACTTTTCGGAATGCCCAGCTTGCGGCTCATTTCGGAAATATTGAGTCCGCGGCGCGAACTGTCAAGAAATTCGAGTATGGAGAGCGCTCGCTCAACCGCGGTTGCGTTCGGAATTCCAGACATAGATGTAGTTGTAGTTTGCCAAATATTCCCCGAAAGACCAACAGCTGGAGATCGCGTTAGAGAACTGGCGTCCAGATGGTTGTACGAAAACGAGGACAATCTCTTGACGCTAGTTACCACCCGCCTTTACTCTGGGACCTGTTGAACCCATATGCTCCCGGCCATCCCAAATACCGAGGACTTCGATTTCGACCGTGCTGAAGAGCATCCTCCTCAAATCGTATTTTACCCCGATGGATGCTGGCAAAACTCGCTATCTGCTTCACCGATGATTCGCGGAGATCGTGAATGGAGTGTGAGGGGCGAGCGCGATAAAGGTGGTTCCGGCGGGAACGGATCTGCGCCGGGCGCGGGAGATGGATTTCACGGGCGGGACCCGATTCCCGAACAGATGGCTGGACGCGATGGGCGGCGCGGTTGTGATCTCAGAAATCGTACTGCGTAGCGAGGTGCTTTGTTGAAAATTACGAACGTAGAGTTGTTCGTCCTGAAATCGGAAGGGCTTTACAATAATCCGGACGGAGCCGAAGAACCCCTCGGCCCCACTTACATGGGGATTGTGAAAGTTTCCACCGATGCGGGTATTTGCGGTTACTCCGACATGGAAACGGCCGCACCGGTGGCGAAGGCGTGCGTGGAGACGCCGAAGTGGAGCCAGGACGAAGGGATGGAGTTCATGGATGGACTCCGTTCGCTGCTGATAGGACAGAGTCCGCTGGAAGTGGAACGGCTGTGGTATCGAATGTATCGCGGCACCATTTACTTCGGACGCCGGGGAGCTGCGATTCAGGCCATCTCGGCGATTGATATCGCGCTTTGGGATATTTGCGGTAAGGCCTATAACCAGCCGGTCCACGTGTTGCTTGGTGGCAAGTGGCGCGATAAAGTTCGCGCTTATGGCAGTACGCTTTTTCGGCCCACGCCGGAGTCGATGCGCGAAGCGGTGCGCGGCTATCTGGACCAAGGCTTCACCGCGGTGAAATTCGGCTGGGGTGTGTTTGGGAAGGACCGGCGGTTGGATGTGAAGCTGGTGGAGGCTGCACGCGAAGCGCTGGGCAGCACGAATGACCTGCTGGTGGATACCGGTTGGTTTGTGGAGCGCACGGCCAAGGAAGCGATACAAGTGGTCCGGTCCATTGAACAGTTTGAACCCTTCTTCGTGGAGGAGTTGCTGCATCCCGAAGACTACGACGGCTACAGGCAAGTTGCGGGCGCCACCGATGTTCGCATTGCCTGCGGCGAGCAGGAAGCCACGGACTGGGGCTTTCAAACGCTGATTGAGCGCGGCGGCGTGGACGTTTTGCAGCCGGATTTGACGCGTTGTGGTGGATTCACGGTGGCGCGAAAGGTGGTCCATATGGCGGAACGCGCAAACCGTCTGGTGATTCCGCATTCCTGGTCCAGCGACCTGCTGACTGCCGCTTCGCTACATCTCACTGCCTTTCAGCGGCGTGCGGAATTTGTGGAATTCAATACATCGCAAGGCCCGCTTAGCCGGATGCTGGTGAAAGAACCTTTGCGCATGGAAGACGGCTATCTGCGAGTTCCAGAGGGACCGGGTTTAGGAGTTGAGGTGAATGATGAAGTCATCGAACGTTACCGGGTTGCGTAGTGCGCAGCACGATTTAGCCCTCTGTGAATTCGCGGAGAGCCATCTCTATACCGCCGTTGTGTCCGATTCTCTCGATCAATTGGGCGTGCGGAATCAGGCGATGCGGGAATACCTTCGTCCGCTCTATTCATCCTGCAAAGTGGCTGGCTGGGCCCGCACGATCTCCTGTTCGGACCTGTATCATGTTCCCGCTGAGCCCTACCGCATTGAGATTGAAGCGGTGGATAGTTTGCTGCCGGGGGAGGTTGCCGTCGTAGGGACCCAGAAATCACTGCGAAATGCGCCTTGGGGTGAATTGCTCTCGACGGCATCGAAGGCGCGGGGAGCGCGCGGTGCGGTGGTCGATGGTCTGGTGCGCGATGTTCACAAAATTGAAGAGCTCGGCTTTCCCGTTTTTGCTACCGGAGTTAAGCCGGTAGATTCCATGGGCCGCGGTTGTGTGACTGCGTATAACGTGCCTGTAGAGTGCGGAGAAGTTCTGGT
>JBBRNO010000178.1:0-12098 GCA_038230275.1 Bryobacterales bacterium | reverse complement strand
GTGATCACCCCAAAATTCGAAACCGGCAGCGGACCCGACCCACCTCCCCAACTGATGCTGGTCGGCGACGTCAGTATCACGTGATTGAACGCATTGAACATCTCCATCCTAAACTCCAAATTCGTTCGCTCAGTGATCGGGAACAACTTGATCATCGACAAATCCTGCGTCCCGCGCCAAGGTCCTCGCAGCGTATTCCTGCCGCAATTCCCAAACGTCCCCGCCAGCGGATTGGAAAACGCCCCCGAATTCCACCAGCCATTCTGGCTGTGATCCGCCTTCACGGGGTCCACACCCGAAATGCAGTTCAGCCGCGTGGCATTGGTGACAAAGTTGGTCCCGCCCGCATCCCAGGCCGACACATTCACCACCCCGCCGCTCTGCATCGTGGTGATCGTGCTGGCTTGCCAGCCGCCCACCACCTGATTGACGATACCCCCGTGGTTCAAGAACCTTTGGCCTTTGCCAAAGGGCAACCCGCCAATGATCGACGCCACAAAGCGATGCGGCACTTGGAAGTCGGAAACCGCCTTCTCGCACGAATTCGGGCATCGGGCGTCTTGTGGCGAAAAGTCGTTCCCCGTTCCCCGAATCGCGCTGGTGGTATCAATCGACTTCGACCATGTGTACGAGAGCAGGCTGGTCAGGTTCGACCCAAACCGCTGGGTCAGTTTTCCTGCCAATGCGTTGTAGCTCCCGGTGCCATCGGCAAATAGCATCTGGATTCCCGACGCTCCGAACTCGGGATAAGGCAGCCGCTGCACGGCCGGCAGGGCTGGGTTAAGAATCCCCTGGTTCTGATTCGACAGGTACAACAGATGGCGACTTTGCGAGCCGATATAACCCGCCTCCGCGGTTGTCGACTTGCCCAGCGACCGTTGCACATTCAAAATGTATTGAATCGAACTCGTGTTCGGCAGATGGTTGGCCCCCGCCCAGGTGAGGCCGATCGGCACGCTCACCGGAAGCGCCGACGTGTCGATGAAATTCGTGTACGTGAAGGTAGGCACTCCGTAAGTGGTCCCGGCCAGGGCCCCGGTGCGGCCTCCGAGCCCGCGATTGAAATCGAACACCGAATTCTTGCTCTCTTCGGAATAGAACAGGCCAAAGCCGGCGCGAATCGACCATTTGTCGGACGGGCTATAGGCAATGCCGAGGCGCGGCGCGAAGTTCTTGTAATTTGTGTTGATCAGCCGGTCGCCCAGCCTCCCATCACGCGCGGTTTGCAGCGCCGGGTTGCCGCCGATGGGCAACGCGCCCAGATTCGGTGTGGCCCAATAGGGCAGGTAGCGGAAGTCCACTCCATCGTAGAAGCTTCCCGTACCCGCCCGAACGTAAACCGGATGCTTGCTCTGGTCCTGCACGTTCGCCGCATACGGCAACGGCTGGTTGAGTTGAATGTTCAACTCGTGGCCGGTCTTGTCGTACAGTGGCTGCATCACTTCCCATCGAAGACCCAGGCTCACGGTGAGCTTCGGGCTGATACGCCAGGTGTCGTCCAAATACGTTGACCACTCTTTGTTGGTGAAATCGGCCGCAGCCAGCGCCACTGCGATGATGGAGTTGTTGGGTGTGCCCAACATGAAATCCGCGCCCGTGTATCCGCCGCTTTGTGTGGCGCTGTTCGCCCCCGTTGCCGTGATTGTGTTAGTGAATTGGCCGTTGAAGAGGAACTGGCCGCGGGGGAATTCATTGCCCAACTGCGGAAACTGGTTCAGCCGGAACTCTCCACCAAACCGTAGCGAATGTTTGCCGGTCACCCACGAGAAGTTGTCGATGAACTGGTAGTATTTGTTGTTGATCTGGAACGGGCTGCTGGTTGGGTTGCCGAAGCTGGTGAGATTCTGTGACAACGAGATGCTCGGTATGCCCCACGAATTAGGGTCAGTGATCTTGACCGGTACTCCGATTTCCTTGCTCACATCCCGCGTGCCGGCCAACTGCTGCGTGATGTTGTTGAACAGTGAGTTGTAGCCGAAACGCGCCTCGTTGACCTTGGTCGGAGAAATGGTCAGCACGTTCGATAGCACCCATTGACTTGCCTTCGTGTACAGCGTGTTGCCGTCGTTCAACCCCAACGCAGGCAGCACCGCCAGCGTCGATTCGTCGTTCAAGCTGTAGCGCCCAAACCACTGTGACCTGGCGCTCTCGCTGAAATCAATGCGTTCTGTTAGTGTGTACTTGTCCACCGGGGTCTTGAGCCCGAATTGATAGTTGCGGTTTGGCAACCCGGCCGGTGTAGGCAAATTGGGAGCCGGCATGAATTCCAGCAACACCTGCGATCCCTTGCTGATCCGGTTGGGGGGAATCTGGTTGTTGGCGAACTTGGTCTGCGTGATGTTCGGAAAGGTCCCCGCACGCGACAAAGGATCCGCCAGCGCGAAGCCCGCATTCAGGATCGAGGAAAAGTCGCCCGTCCGCATCTCTGGCGTCAGCACCGTTCCAAAGGTGGGTTGGGTCAACCGCGAGTTGTAGCCTTCATAATTTGACATGAAGAACAGGCGGTCCTTCCCGTTGAACACCTTGGGAATCGAGAGAGGACCCGAAACCGTGAAGCCATACTGGTTCTGCCGGTAAGGGGCTTTTGCCGGCGAAGGGTTCGTCGCGGTCCGGCTGGCCGACGAAAAATCATAGGCTCTCGCGTCAAACTTGTCGTTCCGCAGGAATTCAGAAAGAGTTCCGTGGTACTGATTCGTGCCCGGTTTGGTGGAAACGTTGATTTGCCCGGCGGCCCGCCCGAATTCGGCCGGATAGATTCCCGTTTGCACTTTGAACTCCTGCAACGCATCCACGGACGGCTGCAGGATATACGTGTTGAAGTCGATGTCCGTGTTGGCGATACCGTCCAGTGTGTAGTTGCTCCACGTCGCCCGCGCCCCAGTTAAGGACATCGTCAGAGCGCCGCGTGAACCGCCCAGGCGTCCACTGGCTTGCGCGGCGGGCGTAAATCCATACGTCACATTCGGACTCAGCGCGACGAGACTGAAAAAACTCCTGCCGTTCAGCGGAAGCTCCATAATGCGCCGTTCCTCAATCACCGTTCCAACGGTGGCGTTGTCCGTGGTCAGCATCGCCGCGCTCGCCGACACCTCGATCGTTTGCGAAGCTTGCCCCACGGTGAGCGCGAAATCCACGCGAGCTGTCTGCTGTACTTGCAGTTCGATGTCTTTCGTGATCGAGGTCTGAAAGCCGGCCGCAGCCGCCTTCACCTGATACGTTCCGGGAATCAGGCCTGGGAAATTATAGATCCCCTCCGAATTGGTTTCCGCCGATCTGGCGACGTTGGTCCCCGAGTTGGTGACCGTGATCATCGCATTCGCGACCAAGGCTCCACTGGAGTCTTTGACTTCTCCAGTGATGGTTCCACCAGTCTGGGCTAGCAGCAGGCTGCTGACCATCAGGACGAAATTGACAACATAGACTGCTAATTTGCGCATGTACAGGACTCCTAAACCTGGGAGAGTGTCGCCGCGTGGCTCATTTATGTTACATCCTGTGTGGCCCGGGCGCCAGGGTCGCCAGGCTCAACGGGGAGAGGAAAGAATCAGCGTCCTACTTTACGTAGCCGGCTTGTTGGATAGAATAGCTGAACATGAAAACTACATTCCATGCTTCCCTCCTCTTTTGCGGCAGCGCTTTGATGGCGCTGGCAGTGGAGCCTTCAGCGCCACTTTTTGAGAACGATCAAGTAAAGGTGTTGCGGGCTCTCGAGAAAACCCATGTGAAAGGCAAAGCCCATGAACACAAGATGAACCGGGTGATGATTTATCTGCAGTCCGGGCGTCAACGTTTTGAATATCAGGACGGAAGAAAGCCCCAAGAGTTCGATTGGGAAGCCGGCCAAGTGACCTGGAGTCCGTCGAACGGGATGCATGCCCCGGAGGTAATCGGTGACGCCCCGTTCAACATTCTTGAGGTGGAGTTGAAGAACCGCGGCACCGGCAAACCTATCGCCAGTTCTGCTGATCCCGTCAAGATCGACCTGAAGCATTACAAGATCGAATTCGAGAACGATCAGGTTCGCGTTGTGCGTGTGAAACTCGGAGGGCACGAATCGACGCCCATGCATGAGCACTCGTTAAATCGCGTCAACGTTTTTTTGACAGATCAGACGGTCCGCGTTACCGGTTCAGATGGGAAGGTTGAGACAATTCAGCACAAGTTCGGTGATACCGCCTGGGGAGGGCCAACCACCCACAAGGAAGAGAATGTGGATGCCAAGCCGTTTGAGGTGATCATGGTAGAAATCAAGGGTTAGAGCGGTTGTGCGCGCTGCGCCCTACTTTCGACCAGTGCATCCAGCACATGCAGAAAGCTCTGGATCAAATGAATCTACTAATCCACCATGTGATCAGTGATGTAACTGGCGCGACCGGACTCGCCATCATTGATGCGGCTACTTGCGGCAGAGTTATTGCGCTCTGGGTCGTTTGAACCATGCGCGAAATCCTTTTGCAACTGGCTGGTGGATGGCAGCTTAGCACCATTACTACCCTTCAAAGCGGCCCCAGCACGGAGACGAGCTCCTGGGATTCGGCGGGTGTGGTCTTTTCGCCTAACTGGGAACGACTGAACTGCGTGGCCAGCGTGGATCCCGTGTTGCCCAATCACAACCAGAACGGTTGGTACAACGCGGCGGCATTCTCAAACCCTGTGGGCGGGACGTTCGGAAACTGTGCGCGCAATAGCCTGAGGGGACCGAAACAGGTGAACATCGATGCGTCGGCCATCAAGGATTCCCGGGTGACAGAAAGTCAGGCGCTTCAGTTCCGCGTGGAGATGTTCAACGCGCCTAATCATGTGGAGCTAGGTACGCCAACCTCAAGCTGAAATGGCAGCTCGGGTGTGGCACCGCCTGCGAATTTCGGCGTGATTACCATGACGCGAGCAAACATGCGCCAGATTCAGCTTGCGCTCAAGTACAACTTCTGATCCGGCTGCAAGTCCAAGCTGCATCTAAAGCCCGAGGTTCTCCCGCGCGTATTGAATGCTCGCCAGATTGTTTTCGTCTTCCAGTTTCAGTTGCTCCGCTGGGGCTTAGGCCGCTGGTCTTCGGTAGTGGCTTCTTTGGGGGATTTTTCTTCACTAACGTTAGGGTCCTGGCTAGATCCCTCCCTGGCAGCGGACTATAGGAATCGTCGAAGGTAGCCCAGTATTTGTCTGTGAACACCGGAATTTTCAGCGGATCGCGCGTTATCGTTTCGAGATCTAACGCCATGTTCGGATCTTTTTGACGAAGCTTCTTCACCATCGTCTCTAGATCCAGAAAACCGTCTCCGAGAGGTACCTCCGAGAGCAGAAATCCCTCCTCGTAAAGCTGGACGGCCATGTCTTTGATGTGACCCGAAATGACATAGGGCAGCAGCGTGTCGAGGGTCTGCATCGGATCTTCACACAAGGAGACGTTGTTGCCGAAATCGAGGTGCACGCCGACATACTCGCTGCTCACCCTCTTTAACCACGCGGCCTGCTCAGCCGAACGCCAGCCTTTATGATTTTCGATCGCCAGTCGAATCTTGTTCTTGCGGAGCACAGGTTCCGCGAGAGCGACGCTCTGCTGGTTTTTCTCGAAGCTCTTCTTGAAAGCCTCAATCGAATCGAGGGACTCGTAACGTCGCGGTGTCAGTGCGGCGTGGAGACCGTAGGCCCCGATCTGGCTGGCCGCCTTGACACCCGCCTCGAAGGCTGGGATGTCGGCCTCGATATTCGGCAGGCGCACGTTGAAAATCACATGCATTTCGTACGACGCGATCTTGGCGCGATACTTGTTAATCGCTTCGCGATCGGTCGGCGGCGCAGAGGTTTCGGCGCCCCCCAAGCCCAGAGTGTGGCAGTAATCGATCCAGTCGACTGGCGGCTTGGCTTGATTATTCACCCGGATGCGAGCCATGAAGCCAGTCGGCGCAGCGCCCAAGCCGCGCTTCCCGTATGGGTTGGCGGTTGCCGCAGCGGCCATCTTGGACAGGAAAGCCGGCGCGGCCCCAGCAGCTATGAGCATTTGTCGTCGGGTCACCATGGTTTTGTATTCTAACGTAACCGTTGCGGCGTAAGTAACGCCTTGTGGGAATATCGCAATATTATGCTTTTCAAAAGGTGGCACAGGCCCTCAGCGTGTGCGTCAGTGTTGCTCCTAACAGCCGCCATTCTACTAAGCGCCCAAGAACCGGAAGGTCCTCCGCCCGGAGCGCGCGTTCCGGGTGGACGAGGCGGTCGCGGTGGGCGTGGCGGCGCCAGCACCAGAGAATTTCTTGGGCTGGGCGCGGCGCCAGATCCGGCCGCTGCAGCCAAGGGCGCCCCGTTATACAAGCAAAACTGCGGGGGGTGCCACGGTGACAATGCGCGCGGAGGGCAGGCCCCGAATCTCGTGCGATCCATCGCCGTTCTGCATGATGAAAAGGACGAAGAGATCGGACCGGTAGTCAAGAACGGCCGTCCTCAAGCCGGTATGCCGGCATTCCCAAACCTTTCTCGGGATGACATCCACAACATTGGACAATTCCTAAAGCTGCAGGTTGAGTTGGTGGCGAACCGCGGACTCTACGGCCAGACTTATGGGAATGTCAGGAACCAAGTCACGGGCTACGCCAAAAGAGGCGAGGAGTTTTTCAACGGCGTCGGCGGCTGCAAGAACTGTCATTCCGTTACCGGCGATCTCGCTAAGGCCGGTTCCAAATATTCGCAGGCAGCGCAGATGCAAGCAAAGTTTCTCTGGCCCGCGCCGCCCACGCCAGGCAAGGCAACGGTCATCGCCAGCTCCGGTGAGACGATCACGGGCACAATCAGGCGTATGGATGACTTTGGGATTTCGATAACCGATGCCGCCGGCGAGTATCATTACTGGCCCCGCGCTCATGTCAATATTCAGATCGAAGACAAGATGGGAGGTCATCGAGCTCTGCTGCCCAAGTACACGGATGCCGACATTCACAATCTCACCGCCTACCTGCTCACATTTAAATGAAAATCTATCGATTGCTGCTACTGCTGCCGTTCCTTGTACAAGGACAGGGTCTCGACCCCAAGACCCTCAAGCTGTTCGATCAGCCTCCCGACGTCTGGCCAACGTACAACGGAGATTACTCCGGGCGCCGCTATAGCGAGGTCAAACAGATCAATCAGTCGAATATCGATTCTCTAAAGATCGAGTGGATGTACCGGATCACGGGCATCGGGCCGCAGCGAGGTGTCGGGGACCCGATCATCAAGTCGGCTCCTTTGATGGTGAACGGCGTCGCATACTTCACTATCCCGGATCACGTTTTCGCCGTAAACGCGCGCACCGGTGAGCAGTTGTGGCAATACGATTTCGAGGATCACGGAGGTCATTTAGTTGGACAGCGCGGCGTCGGCATGTACGGCAACTGGCTGTACTTTCTAACTCCCGATGGATGGTTTGTTTCACTAAACGCAAAAGACGGCAGGGAGCGGTGGAAGAGGAAAGTCGCAGACGAAAAGCTGCAGTACTTCACGACCATGGCTCCGGTTACGGTGAAGAATCACATCCTGGTGGGAGTGGGTGGCGACGCCATGGACGTGCGCGGATACCTGGAGGCGCGCGATCCCGAGACCGGCGACTTGCAATGGAAATGGTGGAGCGAGCCCGAAAAGCCAGGTGATCCTGGTTCCGAGACCTGGCCGAGTAAGGCTGCCATGGACCATGGCGGCGGCATGACTTGGATGCCAGGCACCTACGATCCGGAACTGAACCTGATCTACTGGGGCACGGGCAATGCGAATCCCGTGTTCGCCGGCCAGAGCCGCAAGGGCGCCAATCTGTATACTGCCTCGATCGTGGCGCTTGAGGCTGACACCGGCAAGCTGCGCTGGTATTTTCAGGCGTCCCCGCATGACACCCACGACTGGGATAACGTGGAAACGCCAGTGCTGTTCGATGCGACCATCAACGGCCAAGCGCGCAAATTGCTGGCGCAAGGAGCGCGCGCCGGATGGTTCTTTGTCCTGGACCGGACCAACGGAAAGAACCTGATTTCGAAACCATTCGCGGGTACCGGGAACTGGGCGAAGGGCGTCGACGCGAAAGGCCAACCAATTCCCGATCCGGCCAAAGAACCGAAAGTGGATGGCTCGATGATCGACATGCCCGCGATGGGCGCCACTAACTGGCCTCCGCCGAGCTACGATCCGCAAACGGAACTGTTTTACTTGAACGCGACCCTGGGTTACGGGATGGCTTACCTGTACGACACCTCCGATAATCCGGAAGGTTATGGCGGCGGTGGCGGCGGTGGGTTCGATTTGAAATCCGCGCTGCTCGCTCTGGATGTGCATACCGGCAATATTAAGTGGAAGCACGAGCACGCGCAGCGAGGCGGCTTCGGAGGAGGCGGCGGCGGGCTCTCGGGTGGCATTCTGACCACTGCTGGAGGACTGTTGTTTACGGGCGACTCGGGCCATCTGGCTGCGTTCGATCCGGCGACTGGAAAGGTTCTGTGGCATCAACAACTGACGTCACCGGTGAGCAATGGCCCGTCCACTTGGGTGCTGGATGGAAAACAATACATCATCGTAGGCGCCGGCGACACTTTATACGCGCTCACATTGGCAGGTACGAAATGAGAACAATGGCCTTCAGCCTGTGCGCTCTTGCAGCCGTTCTATCCGCGCAAACTCCGCCGCCCGACGGCCTCGTGTCTCCCCAAGTCCGTCCGGATCGCACGGTGATATTTCGCCTTCGCGCTTCTAAGGCGAAGGAAGTCACTCTGTATGGCGACTGGATGCCAGTGGGAAAGCCGGAGCCGATGACTATGGGTACCGACGGCGTATGGACCACGACCGCGGGTCCTCTGGAAGCCACAGGGCATCTCTATTGGTTCAACGTGGATGGGTTGGCCATTGCCGATCCGATCAACCCGAAGATTAAGCTGAGGCAGCGAACATCCGCCAGTCTGGTCGAGGTGCCTGCCGAAGCCAAGGCCGCCTGGGATGTACGCGATGTGCCGCATGGAAGTGTGGTCGTCGATTATGCGAGATCACAGGTTCTGAATCGGACGGAGAAGACCTTGGTCTATCTTCCGCCAGGTTATGAGAAATCCTCAGCTCGCTATCCTGTCTTGTACCTGCTGCACGGCAGCGGCGATGTTCCAGACTCGTGGACCAACGCCGGTAACGCCAACTTCATCCTTGACAACGTGATCGCCGATGGCAAGGCCAAAGGCATGATCGTAGTGATGCCAGCCGGGCATGCCACACCTTTCGGCCAGACCGGAGCGCAGCAAAAGAACACGGAACTGTTCGAAGAATATCTATTGAACGAAGTAATCCCGCGGGTTGAGGCAAAATACCGCGTAGCATCCGGACGGCAGAACCGCGCCATTGCCGGTCTCTCGATGGGCGGCGGTCAAACCATCAATGTCGGGTTCAGCCACCTGGACTTGTTCAGCGCGATGGGAATTTTCAGCGCAGGAAATCCGGCCCTGATCGAAACCAAGTACAAAGCTCTGTTGAGCGATCCGGGCGGCACAAACTCCAATTTGACTGTGCTCTGGATCGGCTGCGGGGACAAAGATACAACCGTGCAGTATCCGCGCGTGAAACAGTTCGCCGAGATGCTCGACAAAGCGGGGATTCATGAGACATTCCGGACCTATGAAGGCGGAGCGCATACCTGGCCGGTGTGGCGCATGTGCCTCTCAGAATTCGCGCCGCTGCTGTTTAACAACCAGAAGAAGCCCTAATGACACAACCCCGCTGGTCCCCGTGTGTTGCGGCGCCATTAGCTGATTCATCAAGCCAACGCCGATGATGGATCCGATCAGCGTATGATCGCCGTTCGCCGCGGCCAGCATGAGCGGCGTGTAGCCACGGTTGAACGGATCGCGCACGCCGGAGCGAGGCGAACCGTCTCCGTGCGCGGCGCGATCCGTTCGGATTACAAGCTGTATGTCAGGACACTCCTTGACGGAAAGCCAGTCGAACCCTACTTCGTCAACAGCTTTCCACCCTTCCCCAAGCGTCTCTCCGCAACCCGTTCAGATCTGGGAACTGTCGTCGCGGGTACCTGGCAAGGAAGTCCGAGCGCCACCATCGGAGCATTCCGAGTGAGTGGTGATGACGCCCAGGCTCTTGTCCGAGAGTTTGCCGCAAGTGGTGAAGGCCCGCGGATGGCCGAGGACATGAACGATGTTTCGGGCTCAGGCGGTGGTTTGGCTTGTTCGATCTTGCCCCGAATAAAATCGCGCAACGTCGGGATTGGAACCATGGTACCTGCTAGTGCGCCAACTAACTCGCTCGCAGTGGGAGGAAACCAGCACATCGACCATAACGATCAATCGTGCTCAGCCGCAAACATCGCCAGCGAACGGCCGTTGATCGCGTGGTTCGGATCAGCGCCGGATGCGAGCATCCGCCGCACGTTTTCCACCTGCCCTCTCACCACCATGTGGAGTAGAGGCATGTAAGTGTCTTCCAACTCAGCCGCAGCCTTTTTGAATTCCTTGGGGGCGTCGACAAGACCGGCTCCGTGGTCCAGCAGCATGCCGGCGACATTCGGGCTGGCATACAGACTGGCGAGCAGAAGCGCCGATCTGCGCAGCACGAGTGGGGATATAGTGGTGGACCTGTTCGGCGGCTCGGGATCGACCCTCATCGGTTGTGAGCGAAAAGGCCGCCGGGCGCGGCTCATGGAAATTGATCCCAAGTACGTTGACGTCATCGTGCAGCGATATCAGCAGTACTCGGGAAAAGATGCCGTACTCGAAGGCGAACGGTTCGAATCTTTCACCAGGTGAGCATGGCGACTGGAACTCCAGTCTCCTGCCCAGAAGTTGATCCACTTATTTCCTGACAGCCCCTTAAATAAGCGGAAAGCTATGGGATCAGGGGGAAACCATCGCCGAAGGGTGATGATTCATCAGGGCATTCTGGCCGATGAGACCAAAGCGCGAATGACGGCATCGCTGAAGCGGATGAACGACTACGCGAAGTCCAAAGGCGTGAAGTTTACTGTCGAAACCCGAGAGCCGCGCAATCTAGGTCCGGGTGGACCGGCGAATCCTCCGGTCCCGCCGCCTGGGCTGCCGCTGTCCGTGTGTAATTGAAGCTCCCTCCTCCTCCGTCGCGCTGTCCACCCCGATGAACTTAGCAAGGGGTGACTAAGGCTGAATCTTCCGCGATTCGAGGTAGACGGTACGGCGCGGCGGGTTGTAATGGCAGGCGACACAAGCCTGGGCCTATCTCGTGGTGACAAGATCTTCGTCCGTTGGATCCGTTTCAATGGAGATGTCTCTATACTCATCGAACAGACCCGCGTTGTGCATCTGGAGTGCGATCGGTCCGGTCCTGCCGGCGGCAGGATCGTGGAAGCGAACCACCTCCACCGACTTGCTGCCGATCGGCTGAGCGACCGCCATACGTGCCGTACCTTTGCCGGCGTCCACCAGCATCTCTACGCGGCTCCACTGATGCGGGTCGAATCTGGTCTTATTGACCGTGGTGAATTCCGCTCCGCCCCTTCCGTTTACTGCCGGCCGGTAGTCCCAGTGGCCGTCGTTGGGCGGCTGAAACTGAATCCCGCCCAAAACGTCGAGCGGAATCTCGCCGGGTTGCGGTCGCGCGCAGAAAATGAGGAAGCAGGCTTGATGATCGGGATTGCCCGAGACATGCCGCATCGTCAGTGTCAGTCTGTAACGTGTGTAGTCCTTTGCTGTGTAGATAACGCCGCGACCGGCGCCGGTGCTGGCAATCGCTCCGTCCTTTACAATCCAGCCGGCTGCCGAATTTCTGACGAGGTCGTTCGGATAAGCGTCTTCCAGCAGAGGTTTGTTGAGATGAGCGAGAGGCAGTCCATGGAGCTTCTGCGCGAGCAATCGCTTCGTCTCCGGGCGGAAAGCAACGTCTTGAAATCGCGCCGCATCGTAAATCGAAGGCCCGATCAGCAATTGATTCAGTTCTTTCACCAGCACGGGGATCGTCACATTCGCCTGAGGAGTTCCTGCCGAGTAGGTGGACAGATTGCTCTGGAGCGACTCCGTCATTGCGCTGCGGACAAACCCGGAAACAGGATCCGCGCCCTTCGCAATTTTCCCGATGAAGATCGCGGTGTCGGAGATATCGTACCGGGAAACCCTGTATACAGTGTT
>JBBRNO010000177.1:0-12141 GCA_038230275.1 Bryobacterales bacterium | reverse complement strand
TATGGCATCTACTACAACGGTTCCATCTTCAATCAATTTCCCGCGCGCCTGGCTTCGCAGCCGCCGTTTGCGCAATCCTCCACGGTGACCACCAGCACGACGGTGCCGCTGACGCTGGCCACCGGCTTCATCGCGCAGCCGTTTCAGCAGACCATCTTGAATACCTACGCCATTGACCGCGGCTATCTTACGGGCTATGCGCAGACCTGGAATTTGTCTGTGCAGAAAGGGCTACCCCGGTCGCTGGTGATTGAAGGTTCGTATCTGGGAACCAAGGGAACGCGGCTGGACATTGAACGATCACCCAACAGGGCGGCGCCCGGTTCGCCCTTGTCCGCGGAAGAACGTCGCCGAATCGGCAACGCAGTCGGGTTCACGTACGAATCGGCCGAGGGCAATTCGGTCTACCATTCCGGCAACATCCGGCTGACCCGGCGCTTTCGCCGGGGTGTTTCCGCGAACCTATCCTACACGTATTCGAAATCCATCGATAACGCTTCGACTTTCGGTGGCGGTGGCGCGACTGTGGCGCAAAACGATCAGGACTTGCATGCCGAACGCGGACTCTCCAGCTTCGACCGCCGCCATGTTTTGGCGCTGAACTACATCCTCACGTCGCCGTTCGGACAGAACGGCACGCTTCACAGCGACAACGCCTTGACTAACAAGCTGTTGCAGGATTGGACCATTAGCGGCGGTGTGAACGCGAGCTCCGGCAGTCCGTTCACTGCCCGGGTGCTGGGGAACCAATCGAATTCCGGAGGCACCGGATCGGTTGGGAGCGGACGTGCGGATGCCACCGGGCTGCCTGTTGACGAAGGGTCCGGCTACTTCAATCCACTGGCGTTCAGTGTTCCTAGGGCAGGCTTCTTCGGCGATGCCGGACGAAACACCATTCTGGGACCGGGCACGTTCACCATGAATGCAGGTCTGTCGCGATCATTCCGCATTGGCGACGATCGCAGGCGCCTTGAATTCCGCGTCGATTCTACAAACTTTCTCAATGCGGTGAATATTACCAGCATTGGCACCGTCTTGAACGCGAATAATTACGGACTAGCTACGAACGCCGCCGGCATGCGCACGGTTTCAATCTCGCTGAGATTCAGGTTCTAAACATAATGACCAAAATTGTTTCCGCGATAGTTTGTCTGGCGATGGTGGTTCCGGCGCAGGAGCCTCAGAAAGAATTCACCTTCAAGTCGACCAGCAATCTGGTGATCGTAAACGTCGAAGTGAAAGACAAGTCCGGAAAGCCCATGGAGGGTCTGAAGAAAGGCGACTTCGTGGTGATGGAAGACGGCAAGCCGCAGCCCATCTCGGTGTTTGAATTTCAAAAGCTGACCGCGGAAACCGCGCCGCCGCTGAATCTGGCCACGGTTGCCGCGCTTGGCACGCCGCCTCCACCCCGGCCGGCCGGCATCAGTTCCACCACGGCAGGCGTAATTCGCTATCAGGACCGCCGTCTGATGGTACTGCTATTCGACTTTTCAGCGATGCCGGTCCCGGACCAGATCCGCGCGCAGGAAGCCGCGCTGAAGTTCCTGCAGAAGAACATGACCACGTCGGACCTTGTCTCCATCATGACCAACACCAGCCGGCTGCGAGTGGAGCAGGATTTCACCGACGATCGCGAAACGCTAGTGGCGGTGATCAAGGGATTTCACATTGGAGAAGCGAGCGAACTGGCGGCGGATGCCGAGGTGGGCGATACGGATAACGGAGTAGATAACGGAGCGGCGTTCATACCGGACGATACTGAGTTCAACATTTTCAACACCGACAAGAAGCTGAGCGCGCTGGAATCGGCTGCCAAGATGCTGGCGGCACTGCCGGAAAAGAAGGCGCTGGTGTATTTCTCCAGCGGCATCAGTAAGACTGGAACGGAAAATCAATCGCAACTGCGCGCTACGATCAACGCCGCCGTGCGGTCGAATGTCTCGTTTTATCCCATCGATTCGCGCGGTTTGATTGCCAGTCCACCGGCCGGGGACGCCAGCATGGCTTCGCAGCGCGGTGCCGGAATCTTCACTGGTTCGGCGCAGCGCGGCCAGCGCGATAAGGTGAACGATCAGCAGGAGACGCTCTTTTCGCTGGCTGCCGACACCGGGGGCAAGGCGTTTCTGGACAACAACGATCTGGCTCTCGGCATCACGCAGGCGCAGAAAGACGTCACCAGTTATTACATTCTTGGCTACTACAGCTCCAATGTATCGTCTGACGGCAAATTCCGCAGAGTCAAAGTTTCGATCGATCAAAAATTGAAGGCCAGCCTTGATTACCGCTCGGGTTACTTCGCCGCCAAACAGTTTGAAAAGTTCAATTCCGCCGATAAGGAGCGCCAGCTGGAAGAAGCGTTGCTGCTAGGCGATCCGCTTACCGATCTTCGAATGGTTCTGGAAGTTGATTTTTTCCGCCTGACGAAGGACACCTACTACGTGCCGGTATCGGTCAAAATCCCCGCGTCGCAGATCAGCATGAAGAAGAAAGGTTCCGACGAAATCACCGAGTTTGATTTCATCGGCCAGGTTCGTGACAATAAGGGCCGCATGGCCGGAAACGTTCGGGACGGTATTAAAGTAAAGCTCAACGAGGCCGACGCGGCACGACGCACACGTAAGAGTTTTCAGTACAACACCGGCTTTACGCTGCCTCCGGGCGATTACAAATTGAAGTTCCTGTCGCGCGAGAATCAGACGGGGAAGATGGGAACGTTTGAAACATCTTTCAAGGTTCCTGATTTGGCTGCCGCGGCCGGTGCAGGTTTGAAGTTGAGCTCCGTCGTATGGAGCAGTCAGCGCGAGCCGCTCTCCGCCGCCGTTGGCGATGCCGGCACGAAGAAGAAGATCGTCGCCGCCGATCCGCTAGTGCAGGATGGGCAGCGATTGGTTCCCAGCATCACTCGTGCTTTCCGTAAGGATCAGAACCTGCTGGTGTATCTGGAAGTCTATGATAGCGGCACGGATGCCGATACCAAAGCGGTGAGCGTTTCGGCCAACGTCTCCTTTTTCCTGGCCGGGAAGAAGGCTTTCGAATCGCCGCCGGTCCGCTTAAGCGAACTGGCCAAAACCCGGCGTGCGACACTGCCGCTGCAATTCCAGGTGCCGCTGGCGAAACTCTTGCCTGGCCAATACACGTGTCAGATCAATATCGTCGACGAAATTGGCCGCAAGTTTGCCTTCCCGCGCGGCTCGGTTGTGGTGCTTCCGTAAGCGTGCGGCTCGGTCTCGAACTCGCTGTTGCAACAGTAGTTTCCGAGCCGCGACTGTAAAGGAGCGTTTTCCGGTAGTGGCCACCCAATTCGCGGACACTACACTAGCGGTTGTGCTCTTCCAACTCCTGTTCGATAGCTGTCAGCAGGACGGTACGGTTTTCGCTCGCCAGTTCCTGTTCCATGCGCCTAAGCGCGACACCCACAACGTCTCGATGGTGTAGCCGGGAACCGAACTTGTCCTGCGAAAGCTGGAGCCAAAGTTCATGCAGCCGGATCAGATCTTCAGGCCAGAGACGTGGCGGGTGCGGCCCCAGGTTCACGTAAATAGACTTTCGTCCCGGCGGAATGGCCTCGAGTGAAAAGGAGTGTCTTGGTTCCTCTAGCGCTTCCCACGCCAATCCAATCCGGCGCGCCAATTCTTCCTGATCCATGGTTTCTGAAACGCCAGTCACTAGCCGCGTTGCCTTCAGCTTGGCTGCCGTTTGCACCATGGCCTCAAAGGGGTCTATTCCGCTGACCACCAGCAAGTCCACGCGCTTCCCTTCTTTCTCCGCCACGGAAACCACCCGGCTGAAGAGTTCCTTTTCATAATCGGAGAAGAGTTGGTTGTCCGCCAAGTCGAATTCCCCGGCACCCGCCGAGATCTGGCGGACGGTCATTACCACAATATCGTGCCGCCGAAGGTTCGTCTTCTCAAGAATGTTTACCAGGTGGCCCAGCCGGTTGCCGTCGCGCACCGCTACCAGAATGCAGCCCTCCCGGGCGGTGACGGAATTGGCGGTAACCTCGGAACGGATGTCCAGGTTGAACTCCTCCATTCCACCCTTCTTATGCTTGTTCTTTCGGGTGTTTATTTTTTCAGAGACGGTGAAGACGATAAAGAGCAGGACGGTGAATGCGACGCCGTAAATCGTGGCGATCTTCTTCGAGAACAGATTGCCGATGGCGACAAGGAAAAGTACCGCCGTCGTCAAGGCCAAACCAATAGGCCACTCCCGTCCGCCAATAGTGATGTTTCCCGGCACCTTGTACTCCTGATCGTGCCGGTGGAATCGCAGTACCAGCACGCCAAGCGCTTTCAGGAAGAAGCTCCACACCACACCGAACGCGTACGCTTCGCCCAACAGGTAAACATCGCCTCCGCTTAGCAGAACGGTGAAGACTTGTAGTACAGCAATCAGATTGATGATGCGGAATGTGGTGCCGAAGCGCTTATGCGGCTTGCGGAACCAGTCCACCAAAACTCCATCTTCAGCCACGCGGTTCATCACGCCATTCGCGCCGATCATCGATGTGTTCACCGCGCCCGAAAGAATCAGTACGCCCACCACCACCACGAATACGTGAAACAGCAATCGCAGTAGCGGCGGCCCGGCCAGGTGCATGGCAAGTCCACCCAACAGGTTGTCCACATATTCCATACGCAAGGCGTCGGGGATAATCATTCCGGCAAATAACGTAATCACTCCGGTGCAGACCACGGCATACACGCAAACAATGTTTCCGGTGATTCTCAGATTCTTCAATTTCGGCGAGGCGATTTCCCGGTAGACCTGTGCCAGCGTTTCAAATCCGCTCATGGAGAGCAAGGAATGTCCGAAGGCGATAATGATAGCCACGGCAGAGAACGAGGGCCAGATGGTTCCTTCGAACCAGCCTAAGCTCTCCCCGGTGAAATGTAGGTTTGCCGGAATGGGAGCCGGAGGAATCTGTGCCGCTCCGCGAATCAGAATCGTCAGCGGACACCAGATCAGGAATGCCACCACCATCACCGTAGTGATTTGCATGATGCGCAGCGCCTTGCCGCTGGATTCATGCATGCCCTTGATGTTGGCCCACCAGAAATACGCAGTCACCAGAATTCCGAAGAACGCCGCGAAGTAGTTCGGATTCAGCCGGAAACTGGAGTGCATCATCTCACTGAATTCGTTGATCAGCCGCCCCAGGTATTGGCCGGCGCTGACACTGCTGATGGGCCCGGTGAGGATGTAATCAAACAGCAGCGAGGACACGGAAATTCGAGCGATGAACGGCCCCATCGCATCCCGCACCACCACGTAGACGCCGCCGCGCACAAACATACCGCTGCTTTCCAGATAAATGGACCGCACGGCAAAACTGAAAAACATCACGCCCAGGATGAACCACGGTGCGCTTCTTCCTATTGCTTTCTCTGCGATGCCGCCGGCATAGAAGGCGGACGATGCCAGATCGCTAAGGACGATGGCGCTGGCCCTCCAGAACGAAATGAAGGACAGCATGACAGTGCTCGCCACAACCACTTTGGTTGTGGCGGAGCTGGTTAGACTTTTCAAGAACAGGCTCCTCTGCGTTCCCTTGGGCACAAGAAAACGCCTTTCAAATTCGCCTGCGAGGTTAGCTGTCGGGCTAGGGCTTAAAAGTACCCCGTTCACTCAATGTGTGAACTGCGCCCCGATAAACTTGGGTCCCCCGCCTCAATGGCTGAGTTTGGCTCTTAAATTTTAGCAGATTAGGGAGCCAACGACGCAACCAGATCGGTGCTCAGCGCGGTGGGACACCAGTATTTCTCAATGTGCTGGATCACCTGCTCGGTGCCCTGCTCATGCGACACAAAAGGCCGGTCGCCCGGGTTGTACATGGCGTCCGTCAGGTCGCGGACCAGAATGCAGCGAATGCCCCAACGGGTCATTTGCTTGATGGCAAATGTGCGATTCAGGACGCACATATTGGTATGCACACCCATCACCAGCAGGGTCTTGATCCCATCCCGCTTCAGCAGGCTGTACACTTCCGGTCCATTGTCGGAAATCACGTCGTTGTCCGCGATTCTGATTGCGGCGATCTCCCGGCTCCAGGCTTTGAAAAACTTGTCGGCGGTGGTGTCGCAGCCGCCGGTGGAATCGTCGATGGGAAGCGGTGGCGAGGGAAGATCGATGGCCGCCGGCGGTTCTACTTTCGAAACTTGCAGCATCGTCCGCCGCTGCGGAGCGTCCTTATAGAAGGCCATTGTTTCGGATGGGGCGTGGACGATTCGCATGCCGCTCTTGCGCGCGATCTCAACCGTCGAGTTAATCTTCGGCGCCAGCACGGCCACCCGGCGCGCCGCCCCGGAGCACCAGTGGTTATCCCACATGTCGCAAATAATCACGGCCGTTTCCTGCACTGGAATCCGCTGGCTGAAATGGACTTCATTCCACACGCCGCTCCCCTTGAAAGCCTCCACGCGGCTGCGCAGTTTCAATGAATAACCCGGACCGGGCTGCGCTTGGGCTCCAAGCAGTGAGAGTGCGGGAACGGAGGAAAGTAGAAAGCTTCTGCGAGTGTTCATGGGTTGGAATCCGTGGTGGTTTTGGCGGGCTCGGCAGCTGCAGCTTCCGGATTTCGTTTGCGGCCGGTGAACTTGATTTTGCGTGGGCGGAAGCTGACGAAGTTGTGCCGGCAATATTCGCAGCGATGTGCCTTGGCCCCGATCTTTAGAAAGAATAGCCAGCGCGCCGGCGCACGGTAATATTCGATGGACCAAGTGCTCAGGTCCAGCCGGTAACAGCGTGGGCAACGCGCATAAAATGCGTTTCGTGGATCCCAGATCTGGCCGGTAAACCGGGCGTCGCAATCCTTACAACGAAGCTGAAACACGCCCATCGCCTTCATCATGCGCTCTCCCAAAGTTCTGGAAAGGGATGAGCGCACATTTCGCGAATGACATTCTGGGCAGTAAATCGTCAGCATGGCTGCTTGTCCAGTCTAGTTTACTCGTAAGGGGGGTTGTTTGCGGAAGCCGCATCTAGTGTAATGATGGATAATGTCGATCGAAAACATCGGAACTTGCGGGTGGAGTGTGTTTTTCTGCCTGCTTGCTCCGGCATTGCTTAACGCTCAAACCGCTCCTCAAATTCTGGAAAAACATTGTGCCGGATGCCACGGTGTTTCGCGGATGTCCGGGCTTGACCTGCGGACGCGCGAAGGCGCCTTGAAAGGCGGAACACGCGGCGCGTCGGTGGTGCCGGGGAATCCCGCGGCGAGCCTGCTTCTAAAAGCGATTGCCAAGACTGGCGATCTGCAAATGCCGCCGGGCAAGAACTCGGTCTCCACCCTGGATGTCGAAGTGATTCGCAAGTGGATTGAGGACGGAGCACCCTGGCAAGCTGCGAATACTCAGGGCGAGCCCAGTTGGTGGTCGTTCAAGAAGCTGAAACCGGCCGAATCGAAATCTATCGATGCATTTGTGAACGCGAAGCTCAGTGAAAAAGGTCTGCGGCCGCTGCCCAAAGCGGACAAACGCACATTGATCCGGCGGCTTTATTTCGACCTTCACGGCTTGCCCGCTCCCACCGAAGAGATTGAGCGGTTCGCCAATGACACCGACCCGCAGGCCTGGCCAAAACTGGTGGACCAGTTGCTTGCGTCGCCGCGCTACGGCGAGCGCTGGGGGCGGCACTGGCTGGACGTAGTTCGCTATGCCGACACCGGCGGCTTTGAAACCGATATCTACTTCCCAAACGCCTGGCGCTACCGCGACTATGTCATTTCATCCCTGAACGGCGACAAGCCGTATAACCGCTTTGTCCAGGAACAGATTGCCGGCGATGAACTCTGGCCCGATGACCTTGCCCTGACGGGCGGGTTCGATCCTTCCAAGGAAAAACTCGATCACCTGGCCGCCAAAGTTGCGACCGGGGTCTACACCATCGGCCCCGTCTATCACGAAGCCGCGCTTCAGGGCGACCAGATCCGCTACGAATGGCTGACCGATGTGGTGGACACCACAGGCGAAGCTTTTCTGGGAGTATCGCTCGGTTGCTCACGCTGTCACGATCACAAATTCGACCCAATCACCCGCCGCGATTATCACGCCATGATGGCCGTCTTCGCGGCTAGCGAGGAGCGGGAAGTGCCCGCCGTCACGCAGTTTTCCATCTTCGGATTTAAGTCCGGCTATCCCGGTTACCTGCACGTGGAAGATCTGAAGGCGGCTATCCACAAAATCGAAATGACCGCCCGGCAGCGGGTGGTGGATCGCGTCCGGGCGCGTTTCTCGAAAGACGTTCTGGACGCGCAAGCGATCCCCACCGCTAAGCGCAACGCAGAGCAACTCGCACTCGCGGCGCAGTTGGAAAAAGCGATGACGGAGGCCGGTCTGCAGGAGAATGCGCAAGGCAAGGAACCCGATATCTCCTATACCACTGCGGAAACAGCGGAGCGCGAACGGCTGATTTATGAGTTGGGCCAGGCGTCGCTGAAAGCAAATCCAGTCCTGGAGACAGCCACCGTTCTTAGCCACGCCGAGCCGGTCCCCGAAGTATACTTGACCAGTCGAGGTGACTGGCGAGTGAAGGGCGACCGAATCGCGCCGGCCGTTCCCGCGGTGATTGCGTCGGGAACCACCATCGATGAGAACCCGCTCACGCGCCGCAAGGCGCTGGCCAACTGGCTGACCCAGCCGGATCATCCGCTGACGGCTCGCGTCTTTGTGAACCGCATCTGGAACTGGCATTTCGGCCGCGGTCTGGTAGGCACGCCAAACGACTTCGGCCGCCAGGGCGAGGAGCCCACGCACCCTGAATTGCTGGACTCACTGGCAGCGGGATTCGTTGCCGATGGCTGGTCTATCAAGAAGCTTCAGCGCAAGATTCTGCTCTCGGATACTTATCAGCGCTCCAGCGGGCCCGATGAATTGAACGCTAAGATTGATGCTGGTAATCGGTATCTTTGGCGATTCAACCGCCAACGTCTGGATGCGGAAACACTGCGCGATTCGGTGCTTTCCGTGAGTGGAGCGTTGAATCTGAAAATGGGAGGGCGCCCGGCCATCCCGCCATTGACGAAAGAGGAGTCTGCGGGCTTGTGGGCTAAAAACCAATGGCCCGAATCGCTTGATCCGGCCGAACACGCCCGCCGTAGCGTCTATCTCTACGTGAAGCGCTCGTTCCCGTACCCGATGTTCAGCACGTTCGATTCGCCGGACCCGGCGCAGAGTTGTTCGCGGCGGGATTCCACCACGGTAGCTCCGCAGGCGTTGACGCTGATGAACAGCGAGTTCATGTCCGCGCAATCCCGACAATTGGCGAGGCGTGCCGAAAAACAGCCAGATCCTATCGATACCCTTTGGCGGATCGCGTTGGGCCGCAGCGCCTCGGCCGAGGAATTGGCAAAGGCGAAACGGTTTCTCAGCAACTCCAGCCTGGACAAGCTCGCGCTGGTGCTTCTTAACATGAATGAGTTTCTCTATGTGGATTAAACATGTGGACTAAACACACAACCGTAGTGACGGATCGCCGCCAGTTTCTGACGCAAAGCGCACTGGGTTTCGGCGTGCTAGCCGCGTCGTCGTTGCTGCCGGCGGCAACGATGGCGAATCCATTGGCGGCGAAGAAACCGCATTTTGCCGCTAAAGGAAAAGCGGTCATTTTCCTGTTCATGCACGGCGGGCCAAGCCACATTGATACGTTCGATCCAAAACCGGCGCTGGTGAAACTGAACGGACAGCCCGCTCCGCCAAGCTTCGGGAAGGCCGATTTCCAGTTCACTCGGATGGACCGCGTGCCGCTGATGGCTTCGCCGCGCGTGTTCAAGAAACGAGGTCAGTCAGGTCTTGAAATCTCAGACCTCTTTGAGCACACAGCTCAACACGCCGACGACCTTACCGTGATTCGCTCCTGCCATCATGACGGCTTCACACACGTCACCGGCCAGAGTTGGATGAACACCGGTTGGGCGCGCGTCGGCCGTCCCAGTGTCGGTTCCTGGGTGGTGTACGGCCTTGGCAGTGAAACTGACAATCTGCCGGCGTACGTGGTGATGCTGGATGGCGGCATCAAAGAAGGAGCGCCCGCCTACGGGTCTGGTTTCCTGCCAGCGGCCTACCAAGGCACCGTGCTGCGCACCGAAGGCCCGCCGATTCTGAACGTGAACCGCCCGGCCGGCTTGAGTGAAAACGAACAGAAGCGCATGTTCGACCTTCTTCAGGATTTGAACGAAGAGCACCGTGTGCCTCGGGCCGATGACTCGGAACTGGCGGCGCGCATTGCTTCCTATGAACTCGCCTTCAAGATGCAGATGTCGGTGCCTGGTGTGGCGGACATCACTAAAGAATCCGCGGCAACCCGGAAGCTCTACGGCCTGGATCAGCCGATAACTGCCGAATTTGGCACCCAGTGCCTGATGGCCCGCCGGTTGGTGGAAAGCGGCGTCCGCTTTGTGCAGTTGTATTCCGGAGGCAAGAAGGGCAGTGAAGTAGGTTGGGATGCTCATAACGAATGCGACCAGAACCATCAATTCATGGCTGCTAAGGTAGACAAGCCGATTGCCGGCCTGCTGGCTGATTTGAAATCACGCGGCCTGCTGGATTCCACGGTGGTTTTGTGGGGCGGCGATTTCGGCCGCACGCCGTTCACGGATGGCGCGGAATCTGGCGGCGGCAACCGCAACGGCCGGGACCACAATCCCTACGGCTTCAGCGTTTGGCTGGCGGGTGGCGGCTCGAAGGGCGGCCGCGTCATCGGCGCAACCGACGACATCGGCCTGCGTGCGCAGGAAGACAAGGTCACCATGCACGATCTGCATGCCAGCTTGCTGCATCTGCTTGGCATGGACCACAAGCGGTTGACCTACTTCTATCAGGGGCGCGATTTCCGGCTCACCGATGTACACGGGGAGAACAACCTGGGTCGGCGCTTACTGGCGTAAATTTCAGAACGTTTTGCGGTGCACAACGGAATGGTTCTTCTGACGCTGGTCCTCAGCATCTCTGGCCAGGACGCGGGGAACCGGCTGCTGGGCACATACTCGGCGGCAAATCTGTCCGGTCAATCGGCGCGCTTCCTGTTGAATGGCAGTCCGCGGAATGGCGGCGCCATCAACATGGCTGCCTTCACAATCCCTGGCGTCGGGCAGATCGGACCCTATCCGCGCTTCTATCTGCGCAATCCTGGAATATACAATCAGGGTTTTTCGGTCTTCAAGAACCTGCCGTTGGGCGGCGATGGAAAGCGTTACCTGCAGTTCCGCATGGAAGCGTTCAATATCTTGAATCACCCCCAATTCTCCGGTTACAATCTGGCCACCAATGTGGTGAACTGAGCCGGTCAGGCGGGGAATACGATCTTCAGCGGCTTCTCCAATCTGGCGGTAACGAATAACGTCCGGCCGGCCAACAGCAGCGCGGTGCTGAGAACGTACTTCGGTGAATATAACGGCGCCAGGGATCAACGGATCATTCAACTGGCGGTCAAGTTCTATTTTTGATGCCAGGTCACGCGCCGGCATGGGAACAAACGTAGTCTTCCGTATGTTGGGAGAATGCCGCCTGCAAAGCATCGCGGCAATTTCCCTGGCGGCGGATGCGAATTCCTTCGACGCTCAGGACGGAAAGCAGATCCCGTGTTGTCGACGTGATGAAGACTTCATCGGCTGTCTCCAGATCGCTCAGCAGCAGCGTTTTTTCATCCACGCGAATTCCCGGAACCCGCACTTCACTCAGCAACAGGTCCCGCGTGATTCCCGGCAGGCATCCGGAATCGAGCGGTGGTGTCCACACATCGCTGCCCTGGGCGATAAATATATTTGCCGACGTACATTCGCTCACTTCGCCGCGCTCATTCAGCAGCACCACTTCGTCGAACCCGCGTTCGTGGGCCTCTTCATGGAATGTGAGATTCATAGCCCAGGAAGTAAACTTTACGCCGGCAAAGCGCGAACCGGCGTGCCGCCCCTGTGGAACCACGCCCAATCGCACCCCGCTGCCCCAGTTGTTTAGACCCGTTGTGAATGCCACAAGATCGAAATCACGTTCAAGATTCGGTCCTTCGAACAGGCCGCCGCGATTGCGCACTACCGCCACTCGCAACGTTGCATGCTTAGCTTCGTTGCGTTCCAACAGCCGTAACAGACGCTGCTCCAGCCAGTCCGGATCTCCAGGAAACGGAACTTTTATCAATTGAGCATCC
>JBBRNO010000176.1:0-12234 GCA_038230275.1 Bryobacterales bacterium | reverse complement strand
GGTACAGGAATTGTTTGCGACGGAAAATGTTCCCAGCGCGGCGACGTCCAGATCCACATTGTTTCCAGGGACTGATACGCCCGCGGTCGTGGGTTCAACAACCACAATGTCTTTTCCAACCGCGTCTGGAAAACCGGCGGTCAAAGAAATGACTTCATCGGATAAATTGGGCAATGCCACAACCAGCGCTACGGCGTTGGACCGCGTGCCATCCGGGTTTTGCACTTGAATGCTGACGTTTGCCGGCAGCCCCACATCCGTTGCTGAAACGGGAGCGATGCATTCGCCGACAGTCGAGCACGTGGTAGTCCGCGCCGCGCCGCCGATCAGCAACGTGGAGCCCGGTCCAGGCGCGGAGGGGACAAATCCGCTTCCGATCACCTTTACGGTGAAGCCGTTGGCCGCACCCGCATACACGCTCGCGGGATGCAGCGTCAAAATGTTCGCTCCGGTGACCATCGAGACGTTCGCCGCGCCCGATTGCGAGGGATCATCGGCGCTGATGGCCACGACTTGCAGCGCATTGGGTGAAGGCGCAGCGCCTGGTGCGGTATAAACACCGGCGGGAGTAACAGCGCCACAAATCCCAGGCGTGGCACATGCCGCGCCTTGCACTTGCCAGATAACATTTTGGTTATCGGCGCCCAGTACGCTAGCGGCGAAAACTTGCACTCCCAATGGAGGGATCGAAACACTCCCCGGCAAGACGGAAACCAACACGTGATTGATGATGGTGATTTGTGCGGAGCCGCTCTTCGTTACATCCGCCGCGCTCACTGCCAGCACGGTGACGGGATTCGGCGCAGGTATGCCGGCGGGCGCGAGAAATTCCACGGGGCCCGCAACTTCCTGAGTCACTACCTGGCACGGGCTCGAACCCGGCACACAAATCTGCCCGGTTGCACTGCTGCCGCCGCCGCTGCCATTCACATTCCAATTGACGAGTGTGTTGTTTGTTCCGGTGATTTGCGCCGTAAGCGTGACGCGATGATTAATTGCCCGCGTGGCGACTGCCGGTGAAACTGTCACGCTGATGCCGCCCCCGCCTGTGCCACCCTGCACGACGAATCGCCGCTGTACAGCTTTCGACGGATCGGCGACGGGCGTAACCGTTAATGTGATGGAATTCGGAGTGGGTACCGCGGCCGGCGCGGCGTAGCTCGCCGTTGTCGCGGTAACGTTTCCGCCCGCGGACTGAATGCTGACCACCGCAAGCGTCCCGCAGGAAGTGCTGCTGCATCCTGCGCCAGACAGAGTCCACACCAGCGCGGTCTCGGGATTCGATCCAGGCACGGGCGTCAGCGTCGCCAGAAAAGTGGCAGTGGCGCTGGGCGCCACAGTTGCCGGCACGGAAAGTTGCAACGCAAAATTACTGGTGATGACAATCGGTGTCGAAGCCTGCTTCGCCGGATCCGCCGCACTGCGCGCCGTCAGCGTTACCGTTGCCGGCGATGGCACAATTCGCGGTGCAGTGTAATTGCCGTTGGGATCCACGGAACCGCATGCCAGCGGACAGGAACTTCCCGACAAACTCCACGCAATGCCCTGGTCCGCATGCCCGGCACTGTTCACCACCGCGACGAATGCTCGGAGCGCGCCCAGCTCCACGCTTACTCCAGCTGGTGGAATTGACGGCAGCGAAACCACAACGTCGCTCTGAATAACTATTGAGGCCGAGCCAGATTTTTTGCTGTTCGCATGGCTGGTGGCGGTGATAACCAGTTTGGCAGGCACCGGAAAATCCAGCGGCGCGGTGTACACGCCCGCAGCGCTAATCGTGCCAGCGCTCGCTGTGCCTCCCGGCGCGCCATTCACGCTCCACAGCACCGAAGTGTCCGAATTATTTTTCACTGACGCCGCAAACGTGACCTGGTTGCCGAGCAGCACCGTGGCACTGGGGGGCGTCACCGTCACGCTGATGTCCTGGCTTCCCGGCGGCGGTGCAGGCGACGGCGCGGGCGCGATATTCGCGCATCCGCTTACGCCCGCTGCTGCCGTGGCGACGACGCACAACACCAGCGCGTTCACCAGAATTTGTTGAAATCCGTTCTGCGGAAGGGGCCGCATGCGCACAGGTAATGCAGGCGAATGGCCAGCGAAGGATATTCCGTTGGATTACTCCTTAGTGGAGGGCTAGGTCGTGCGAGGCAAGGTATTAAGGTTTTGCAATGATGGCTTTAGCGGACAACGTGATATTCGCGCAGTCCAGCATCGCGAATCGGTTTTCGAAAATCTGCGTTCCACCAGTCCCGATTTGGCACCGCCCGACACCACGCAGTTCCAAACTGAAACTTATTCCACGACACCCTAGATGGATCTGCGCTCATCGAAACTCAGCTACTGCGGCCCGGTCAGATACGTCTTGCGGTGTCGCGCTTTATAGTTATCGAGTACTTTCACTTCAATGCTGCGATACGAATTCACCGGGCCGCGCGGAGTCGGATAGTAGCCCAGCCGGTATTGGGTGCGCAGCTCGCGGTCAATGCGATCGAAGATGATGTCCAGATCCTGGGGACTGTCCGGGAAAAAAATCGCGCCGCCAGTGGTATCCGTGATGGTTTCAATGGCGTGCTCGCCGGCAGTGTTGCGGCCGCTTTCACTTTTTACCGGCCGCACGATGATGCTGTAGAGCAGGGTGTTGGCGCGCACCGCCGCCTTGCGCGCGGCGTCAAAGTCGGCGCGGCTGGTGGTTTCGCCGCCGTCGGTCACCAGGATGATTACCCTGCGGCGATCGTCGCCGCGGCGTTCGAGCGCCCGCGACCCTAATACGAGCGCGTCATAGATGGAAGTTCCCGCGCCGCCGGGAATTTTGTGCACCGCGCTTTGCAGCGCGCCGACGTTGTCGGAAAATCCCGCAATCTGGCTGACCGTTTCATCGAAAGAATAAATCGCCAGGTGATCGCCGGGACGCAGCACCTGCCCAATGAAGCGGGCCGCGGCCTGCTGCTCAAAGGTAATTTCCTTGTGCGCGCTGAGACTGGCGTCAATCATCAGCACGATTTCCACTGGTTGCTTGGTTTCCGATTCGAACACTTCGATCTTCTGCTTCACGCCCTCTTCAAAAATCTGGAAAGCTTCCACCGGAAGGTCGGGAGCCGGACGGTTGTTGTCATCCAGCACGCTGACCAGCACGTTCACAAGGTTAACGCTGACGCGAATGCGCCCGCCCTGCTGCCCCTCGGGGGCCTTGGCATTCGAATCCGAATCGCGATTATTTAAATTGACCGGCTCGGGTGGAGATTTATCCGGCGCAGTGGTGGATGCGGGTGCCGCGGTGGTCTTTTTTTTTGGCCTGGTTTTTCTGGCCCATGGTGGACGATCGGAATCGCTCTGCGCGATTGAAACTGCGGTTCCGAGCAGTCCCGTCGCGATCAACAAGGCGAATACGCCGGTCACGATGCGTACCGTGAGAGGCAAGAATTCGGCAGCGCGTGATTTGCAGCGTCGCATCAGCTGACTAAGATGCAGTTTCCGCCGGAGGTGTCGCCGCGGGCACGGGCGGCAACTCCCCATCGGCCCACACGGAACCGTCTTCGAAATATTCTTTCTTCCAGATCGGGACGGTGCGTTTCAAAGTGTCAATCGCGTAACGGCAGGCGTCGAAGGTGGCTGCGCGATGAGCGCCGCTCACCACGATCAATATGCTGGTCTCGCCAATTTCGAGGCGGCCCAACCGGTGCGCCATGGCGACGCCATCAATGGCGAAATTGTCATGCAGGTGCGTGGCAATTTCCCGCATTTTCGCGAGGGCCATCACTTCGTAGGCTTCGTATTCGAGATAGAGCGTCCGGCGATTTTTGGAATGGTCGCGGACGAATCCATCGAACACTACGATGGCGCCATCGCCCGCGCCGCGCACATGCGCGACCAGGGCCTGCGCGTCTATGGGCTCGCGCGCCAGCCTGACGATGTCGCTGGAAGTTGCAGGCATGAATAAATCAGCCGCCGCTCACTGGTGGAAGAAACGCTACTTCATCTCCGGTGTGGAGAGGCGTGGCCCATGCGGCAAACTCCCGATTGCGCGAAGCCACCACCGAAGAGCGATACTCTAGTAACTGCGGATAGCGCGTGGCGTACTGCGCGAAGAGCGATGCAATGCTCGCGTCACCATGCAGCTCCGCGGATTCTTCCGACAAGCCGGCGATTTCCTTCAGCCGGCCGAAGAAAAGCACCTGGACGCGAATCGTTTGGGAAGTCTGCGGCACGTTACGATTGTAACCCGCCATCCGGCTCGTTGAGAAAACCATGAATATTTTGATGACTGGCGCCACGGGACTCGTAGGGACCGCTCTGACGCAGACTCTTTCGCGAGAGGGCCACACTATTTACCGCTTGTTGCGCCCCGGAAACGAAAATGTAAAGCGCGACTCACCATCGAAGCAGGTATTCGATATTCCCTGGACGCCGGAACATCCGGAGATGGGTGCGCTGCCAGGGAACTCCACTAGCCATGGCGTGGACGCCGTTATCAATCTGGCTGGAGCCCCGGTGGCGAGCGGCCGGTGGACCGACAAAAGAAAAATGTTGCTGCGCTCCAGCCGCGTTGACACCACTCGCGGCCTCGTTAACGCCATCGCCAAAATGAACAAGCCTCCCCGGGTGCTGATATCCGCTTCGGCGATCGGTTTCTACGGGGACCGGGGCGACGAATTGCTCACAGAAAGCAGCCCGGCAGGCCAGGGATTTTTGGCCGAACTCGCGCAAGAATGGGAAGCGGAAGCTTTGAAAGCCGAGGCGCTCGGCGTCCGCGTGGTGCTGACCCGCTTCGGAATTATCCTGGCAAAGCAAGGCGGCGCGCTGCCGCAAATGATGGCGCCATTTAAATTTGGTGTGGGCGGCAAACTGGGCACCGGACGTCAGTGGACGTCCTGGGTAAGTCTGGAGGACGTAGTTGGGATCATTCGCAGCGCGCTTACTGACGCCAGCTTGACCGGCCCCGTCAACGTGGTCTCACCGGCGCCGACAACCAACGCTGAATTCACGCGCGTGTTGGCCGAAGTGATGCACCGGTCGGCTATATTTGCAGCCCCTGCATTTGTATTGCGGCTGGCGTTAGGCGAGATGGCCGACGGAGCCTTGCTGTCCAGCCAGCGCGTCGAGCCGCAAGCTTTGCAGCAGCACGGCTATGCGTTTTTGCATTCAGATTTGCGCGAAGCTCTAACCGCCATTCTTCGCTGATAATCTCCTTCTCACTGTTGAAGAAATCGAAAGCCCACGCTTCCCTGCTATCATGCAGAATATCCAATGCCCAAAAATTTCCTGGAAGCGGCCACCGAAATAGCCCGTGAAGCCGGCCAAATCCTGCGCGAAGAAATCGCGCGCCCGGCAAAAATCAGCTACAAAGGCGATGAAGTAGATCTGGTCACGCAAGCCGATAAGCGCTCGGAAGCGGCCATCGTAGCGCGGCTCACCGAATTGTTTCCCGATCATGCTATCGCCGCGGAAGAAGGCACCGGCCATGAAACGGCCTCGGGGTCCGGCTACCGATGGCACGTGGACCCTCTCGACGGCACCACCAACTTTGCGCACGGCTACCCTTGTTTTTGTGTGTCCATCGCGGTGGCCCAACACGATGTGTTGCTGGCTGGGGCGATCTACAACCCTATCTCCGAAGAACTGTTCACCGCCGCTCGCGGTGAAGGCGCCGCGCTGAACGGCAAACCCATCCATGCTTCCAAAATTTCAACGCTGACCACCAGTCTGCTGTGCACCGGTTTTCCCACTCACAACCGCAAGGCCAGTCCCAATCTGCGTTACTACGGGGACTTCACCATGCACTCGCACGGCGTGCGGCGCGACGGTTCCGCTGCGCTGGATCTGGCCAGCGTCGCTTGCGGCCGCTTCGAAGGCTTCTGGGAATTTGGATTGAAAGCCTGGGATACCGCCGCGGGAGTTCTGCTGGTGGAAGAAGCGGGTGGCAAAGTAACTGATCTCGCCGGCGAACCGTATCGCCTGGGCGGGCCGGTAGTCCTCGCTACCAACGGTCTCATCCACGAAGAGATGCTGGGCCTCGCCGCCAAAATCGCGCAGCGTGAACCGCTGCAGTTATAGCTCCGCGCAAGACATACGTAAGAACAAAAAAAACCAGCGCCAGACTGCGGCGCTGGTTCGCACTTGTTTATCTGAGTAGAGCTTCTGCTTTTACTGTTGCGGCAGCAGCAGCTGAGTAAAGCCGGTAGTATTGACGTCGCGGAACAGCGGCGTGCGCGGCGGCAAGAACTGCGGCTGGAGGAACTCTATGTCAAAGGTGTAGTCACGAGCCGGTGGACTGTAGACCGTTGTGCAGCACTTGAATATGCCGACCGCCTGGTGATTAAGGAACAGACTGATGAGCGATCCTCTATAGTGCAAGTTCTGCCCGCCCCAATTTTCTATGTAGCGCAGGAAGTTGTGAACTCCGCCATCGGTGCCAAAATCCTGGCCACCGTAAGAAGGCTGCGCGAAAGAGAAACCCTTGCCGGCGACAATGGCCACGCGGTACCAGGTATCCGTGGATATACGTCCACCGGTATTGAATGGAGAGGAGAAGGAGTTCACATCGTTCCAGTTCTTGGATAGCAGCGTTACCGCGTCCGCGACAATGGAAGTAGCCACGTGCGGGTCCGCCCAACCGTTTCCACCGGAATTAGAGTTGTAATCGCCTTCCAGATAAACCGGGTTTTCCGCTGCGATGGTTAGGCCGCAGTTGATCACGGCGCCGCCAGTGGTACCCGGGCAAGGCCCGGTCTGCAGCAAGCTGCCGTTCACAACTTTCATCGCACGGCGGAAGAAGAACGTAGGATTTTCACGCGCCTCGTTGGCGTGAATGATGTACGCGCTCGGCCAGATGGCGGTGCCCGAAGGATTGTTGGTGATGTTGCATCCGGGATACGGAGCAAAAACGTTCGCCGCGGGGCCGGAGGTATTCGTGCCCATGTTCGGTACGCCAGGCTTGGGGCTATATCCGCCCGTCCACGGAGTGCCGCCGAGATATTTCCAAAGCGTAGCAGGCTTCAGCGCCTGTCCTGGATCCTGGCCGTAGGTGAAGAGAAAACCGTTGCCGTCAAGATCTTCTGCTGGTTGCACACCTTTGTCCGGGCAACCGGAAGCTACTGTGGAATTGATGAAATCCGCGAAGCCGTATTCCCCGGTTTCATTCTGTGTAAAAGACAGCGGGGGCCAGGGGCCCGGCAGCAGAGCACCGTTTACCCAGTTTCCACGGCGGTCCGAAAAGTACACGGTGAAGTCGTTAGGAGCCGTCAACGGATCGCGCGAGCCGGGGCCGCTTCCGGGAATTGTGCCAGCCAGCCACTTCGCGATATTGCCGGCGTCGAGTTCCACGTAGTGCATCACCCCACCCGGCGTGACCATATCTTTGTAATTTATCGCTGGGGCTGCTCCGATCGTGCCCGCGGGAGACACGTCGCGGATGGCACCTTCGCGGGTGTCAAATAAGGAGTTTGGCCAGAAGTCCGTGCCCGCACGGTTTAAGATATTGCCGCCTGCAAATCCGCATCCGGTGTTGCCCGGACCGGGATTGTCGCGGATGCGCTGTAGCCTGATGAGGGCGTTTGGAAAAGGCTCGGGACAAATTCCCGCATCCGGAGCTTGTTGCGCTACCGGCAAACCCGGGAGGATCGGACTGGCCAGGAGGGGCACCGGCCCAGTCGGATTAATGTTTTTGCCTACGTAGCCAAGTCCAAGAACTTCCAGCGTCACGTCTTGAAAGGTCCCACACGGACTAAGCGCCATTGAGGGTCCGAGTTGGATTTCAATTTTGAGGAAACCGGCGGTCGTCGCAATACCCGGAGCCACCCAGTAGCCGTCGCCCGCAGGCGCTACCTCGGAAGATGGCGTGTAGATCGCCAGCCCGCCCGCACTGGCAAGCGGCACCAGGTTTGCGCCCAGTTTGCCCCTCAGGTAAGTGATCTGCGGATCCGGTGAAGCCTGCAACGCTGCCCAAGTTTGGGAAAGCTTCCCCAATTCGAAAGGCTGCGTGGTGTTGTCAATGCAGGGCATGTTCATGATGTCCGCGGGATTGTCGGACAACAGAATCTTGATGCTCGCCTGCGCGAAGTAGCGTTGCTGCGTAACCACCGGAGCGTCCGCTGGTATGGGACGGCGAATAATGTCTATCGGTTTAGTGCCTGTTCCAAGAGTTACGATGCCCAGATTCAGAGGGGTCGCACCCGTTATGATATTGCTCTGGTAAGTGCCCTGGGAAAGTGCCGGCCAGGCCGGATTCGCCGGAGAGCCCAGCGTGCCTGTTAGGCTGCCTTCACTGTAGGCCAGCGGTCGCATTCCGCCGCTTCCTGTAGTCACGTTCACCGCACCACCATAAGAACCGGTCGTCGTCGGGTAGCCGTTCGACAAATTGGTGCGCACGATATTCGAGACCACCGTAACTTTGTCGGGGAGGTTCAGCCCGGACCCTGCCGCCAGGAACAAATTTCCATTGCTGTGAGTGCGGCCACCGAAGTTGAATACCGGCCCAGGAAAAAAGCTGCAATCGAGGTCGCAGAAAACGCCGAACTGGAACATCGGGATGCCAACGGTCTGGGTGGTGCGCTGGAGTTTCACTTCGGTGCCCTGCTGCGTGCGCGCCGTCACCGTCAACGTATATGGCGTAGCCAGCGCAGTCATGCCCTGGTAAGGCGACGTGCCCGACTTGATCTGCGTTACCGTGGCGACAGGCGCCCCAGGCGATCCCGGGTATTGCAGCTGGTAACCGGAGGTGCCATCGAACTGGGTATAGACAATGCCGTTGAGTATCGGAGGCTGCGAAGCAATCGCCGCAAGTTGTGCCGCGGTCGGCGAATAGTTCTTGTTGAACAGCGTGCCCAGGTCGGCGGTGATCTTCTCCATGCCGGCTTCCGAAGCATAGAACGCGCGGCTGTAGTCGTTGTTCATGCCGCTCATCTTTTGGCCTTCGGTGATGAGCAGGACGAAGCCGATCAGCAAGCTGGACATCAGCAGCATCAACAGAATCGTGGTGAGCAGGGCGATGCCGGCCTCGCGTCGCAATAATTTTTTGGGGGCTTTCATCGTCAGTCTCCTATTTGTACTGGTCAACGTAAGACAGGCTGCGGAGGCACACCTGCGTTTGAATGCTGTTACGGAGATAAGCGGAAGATCCCGCGGTGTTTAAAGCATTGTCAGAGCGCGCACCGAGGTAAATCCCCACGTTTCGAATCTGGTTTTCAGAGTACGTCGCCGGCACTCCAGGTTGGTTGGAGAGCACCGTTCCGCCGCTCACGTAGCTATACGTGAACTGCAAATTCTCGATGGTCTCTCCCACCACTACGCCCGGTTTGAAATTCGTCCGGCGCATCAGCCGCACACGGCCAGGAACGGTAATGTCGTCCAGGTAGTAGCTGATCATCCAGATGCGCGAGGCCGTGGTAGGCGGGTAAGTTCCCAGGTACGTGCGCACTCCGGCGCCGCTGGTGGTGTAATTTTGCAGTTGGATCAGCGTACCCGCCGGTTTGCCCGTGCCATTCAAGTTGAAGGCGTCGCCTGCCGACAGGCCACTGGCGAAAGTCAACGTCTGGCCTGAAACCGCGGTCACCGTCTGCATGGCCGTGCCGTTCACATTGGTGAAGAGAATCAAGTCGCCCGGGCTCATAGGTATGTTGGCGGCGCCGAGATCGGTGCAGTGAACCTTGCCCGCCACCATAGTGGTGTTGTCAAAGAAAACCGTGTCACCGCTGGCGTTAATCGTTCCGGCGCATCCAGGATCCGTTGCAAACGGAGTTTGGTTGATCGGTTTATCGTCCAGCCCCAGTGTATTATCCACGTACATCATGGTTATCAGGTCCGTGGGTGTAAGGGACGAGGCGTCCGGGCTGTTGATGGTATTTCCAAGCCCGTCTCCCGGCTCAACCGCAGGGAGCGTGGTGTTGCAGATGGGAAATTCCAGTGCCCCCGCTACCAGTGTGGGGCGGTTCACGGCGGAAACACCGGTGGCGCATCCCGAACCGGGCGCGCCGGTGTTAGGGATGGCGATGCCTCCCACCGGTATACCGGTGCCCGCCTGAATCAAGTCCTGCTGGATAAAGTTCATGCCCGCGCGCAGGTTGTCGGAGATGTCCGCTTTCAGCGACACCCGCTGGTTGGTGTTGGCGGAATCCCGGAACGCCGACACCGTTGCGGCCAGAGCGATCAGCGCCACAGCCATCGCCACCATCATTTCTACTAGCGTAAAGCCCGACTGTTTTTTCATGCCCGAAGCTCCTGCGTTCTCAGTAACGCTCTAAGCGAATGACGAGATATAGCTGATCAATGTATGCGTACGCTGCATGGACCCGACGTGATACGCCACCGTCACGGTAATCTGCCGAAGGTTAGGCTCGTTGTTTCCGGCGGTGTCCACCACTGGAATGATGTCAATAGTGCGGGTCATCCACGGATTCAAATCCACCTGGCGGTCCGTGGAGGTTCCGATTTGCCCCGAAGAATTGGGGCCGATTACGATAAATTCGTTCGGAGAGCCGGCGTCTGCCGCGGTGCCCACCAGGCCATCCGGACCGGGCTGCAGCATCGGCTGCGCGCCGGTGACGAATACCCCGCCGGAGGGGGTATTCTGAATTTCTGCCCAGCTCAGCGTCTTGTTATCGCGCGCGGTGAAAATTGCTTCCACCGCCTGCTCCGCCTTTTTCTCGGCGATGTAGTCGTACTGCGTCAAACTGGCGTAGTAAATTCCCTGCGCATAAACCGCCGCCAGAGACAACACGCCGAAAGAGAGCACCATGATGGAAATCAACGCTTCGATCATCGTGAAACCACGTTGCTGCCCAATTCGCTTTCGTCGGCGCTCCATTGCTTGGCTCCTTATTCTCTCCATAGCGAACCATCCCATGAATATGTCCGCACTCGGCCGGTCGCTCCCAGAATGGTGATAGCCCGCGCCGAGCCGCTGTTGGACGGAATTCCCAAGAAAATCGATGCGTTGACTGGATTGCTGTTCCCGATCAGGTCCAGGCCCGCCAGCGCCGATGTACCTACTAACGCTCCCGAGGTCGTAAACATCACCGCCCAAGCCCCACCGCCACCGGGTTGCGACAGATTGATAGCTGATGTGTTCCCAAAAGCCATGGGAGTGTCCGGCAATCCCGGAAACACGTAAAACTGCGCTCCAGTGTTGACTCCCTGGTCCGCATCATTCAGATACACGGGGGGCAACGCCAAGCCGGGCGTCTCGCCCAGGCGGTACTGAACCGTGGTTTGAATCTGGTTAGGGAGAGTGAAATCAATGCGCACGTTGCGGCGCTTGGAGATCGCCAGTTCGCGCGCCAATCGAATCTGAGCAACCACCCCGTCCCGAGCGGCGTTGGCTTTGTAACTCTGCAACGTGCCCTGCGTCAGAATGATGGCCATCGCTGAGAGCACGAAGATCACGAACACTACAATGAGTACTTCTACCAGCGAGAACCCTGCTTGAGATCGTTCGCGGCGCTGCGTCATGCTGTGACTCCCAGCGGGATAAGGCATCCCGGGACTTCCAGTCGTAACAAGAGATTGCATGTATGCCTCCATCACATCCTGCTTAGTAAGCCATTCATTTCGTTGCACATATACTAAAAATAGGGGCTAACGCTGGGGGCTTCGCGCTGGGCGATGTAACGAAAGGTTACAACTTAAGGGCCTCAGCCACCCCCCGCCGAACACTAGCCCCGGTCCCAATGACGCCAGAAAAATGGGTTTCCGCGATCCGGCCTCGAATTTTGAGGCCGTCTCCATCGCCACACTCAGCGCCACCCCGCAGGTGGACGAGCCCAGGTTTCCGTAAATTCGGGCTACTACCGGGAAGAGTTCCGCCGCTACCGCGCACTGTTTGGCAAGCAAAGTTACCAGCCTTGGGTTGGGCTGGTGCGTGGCGAATGCACCGACCTCTTTCCGCGCAATGCCGCTCTGCTGTTCGATGGCGCCGATCACTCGCTCCATGCGGGTAATGGCCGCGCGAGACAAAGCTTCCCCGTCAAACTGCACCGCCAAGCCGCCATCCTTCGTGTCTGCCACGCTTATGGCTTCCGAATACTGGCTGTCGCAGCCAAATACGAATTTTCCCAGCGAATACTGCGCGGCTTCTCCAACGCGTGGTTTCGAGCTCAACACAAACGCGCTGGCACCGTCGCCAAACAAGCCGCCAAATTCTCCCTGCACCCGCCTGGGCAAAAGTGAGCGGCTATGCACGTCGGCGGTGACGATCGCAATGGTGCGAGCCGGCCCGGATTCGAGGAAAGCCTGCGCCATGGC
>JBBRNO010000175.1:0-12251 GCA_038230275.1 Bryobacterales bacterium | reverse complement strand
GCTGGCTGCGGTTGCTCTGGGATTTCCACTAAGATCCCTTGTGCTTCAGGTTCCATAAACCGATTATCGCCTAAAACATTTTAGAGTGAACATGTTTTAAGTGGCCATTCTCGATTTTTTCACACCTTCTCAGGGAGCGGTTTCCGCTAGTGTCCACCCAATTCGCGGACACTACACTAGTGACATCGGTTGTTCCCGATAGTTATCACGCGACGGTATAATTTAGCGTCATTGACCGGCCCACACCGCAACGCAAGGAGCTTTACATGGCAGAAAACCACCGTATGGCGTCGAACCCGCTCTTCACCCGGCGTGAAATGCTGGAAATGTCCGGCCAGGCAGCTTTGGCCGGTATCGCAGCCGGTAGCGTTTCGCATGCTGCGGAAAAACGGCCTCGTATCGCCTGTGTCGTCACCTATTGGGCCGCTCCGGGATCCCATGCGGACTGGATCATAACCAAGCTCTTGGACGGTTATTGGTGGCAGGGCGCCCATACTCCGTCGCGGGTAGACGTGGTGTCCGTTTACATCCATCAGCTGCAGGAAAGCGGATTGGGGCAGAAAGTGTGCAAGTCGAAAGGTATCCCGATCTTTAACACGGTAAGTGAAGCCCTCACGCTCGGGGGGAAGGAACTAGCTGTGGATGGGGTTGTCCTGGTCGGAGAACACGGGGTCTATCATCGCAATCTCAAAGGGCAGACATACTACCCGCGCTGGTGGCTCTACCAGCAGATTATCCGGGTTTTCGAGCAGAGTAAGCGCTCGGTGCCAGTCTTTAACGACAAGCACCTCTCCACCAGTTGGGACGAAGCCAAGTGGATGTTTGACAAATCCCGTGAGCTGAACTTCCCCTTGTTCGGCGGTTCCTCTATCCCGTTCTACTACCGCAAGCCCGAGATAGAACTGGATATCGATACGCCCATAAAGGAATCGATCGTGGCTGGCAGCGCTGGCGATGAGGGCAGCCTCTTCCATTGTGTCGACGTGCTCCAGTGCTTTATGGAACGCCGAAAGGGCGGTGAGACAGGCATCCAGGCCGTGCAATCCATTCGAGGGCCTGAAACATGGAAGTGGACTGACCGTAATCCTTGGGCAGGCAAACTGCTGGATGCAGTGCGGACAAGGTTTGACCTGAAGCCGGGACACTTTCAGCAGACCGCCCGCGAACCACGCGTCTCGATCGTCGACTATCGTGACGGGACGAAGGCTGCGATATATTCGGTCGAAGGTGTGGGCTGGACCTACGCCGGCGGCATCGAAGGGCGTAAAGACCCGGCGATCGTCTCGATGCTTGGCTGGCCCGGACCCTACTCCCAATACCACGCCGCGAACGCCTTCGAGCATTGGATTGTCGAGATGATGCTGACCAGAAAGGAACCAGTCAATGCGGAGCGGCTGCTTCTGTCCACGGGGATTGTCTCGTACAACATGGAATCCAACTGGGAGAACGGCCGTTACTCTCCCATCGGACGCCGCGTCGAGACGCCGTTCATGAACATGACCTACCGCTCGACGCGCGGACCGCTCTTCAGCACAGGGCCGCGGCCGCCGGTCATCCCCTACATACGAGGTTTTGAAAAATAGGCCCTGCGCGAGAATGTGTGAGCCCCTCGTCCGCGGACTTCGAGAACGGCTGCCGCCAATCAAAGGGCAACACTCGCAAGCACGTGCACAAGGAACAGCAGGTCTAAGAGTGAGGTAGGGTAACCTCTGGCCTAAAGACTCGCCGGTCAGGACATCACCGGCTACGCGCGTTGGTTTCGGGCACTTTCTCCCGCCCTTGTCAAACTGACCAAGGGAGCGTGGTGCTAGTCGCCTCAAGCCTCGCCTCCTTGCGGAGTGCCGTTACCGGAATGGGCCACTACTCTATCGGCCGTCGCAAGTCGATCGCGGCATCCCTGCCGCAACCCACTGCGCAGGGCCCAGTCTCCGCAACATCGCGCCGGCGTGACAGGACTGGCGAGCGCATACGCAATCACGAATGGATCGCCGCCAATCCTCTCCACTGCAACATCTGTTAGTTAGAAAGTAAGCCGCAGGCCCAACTGCACCTGGCGCATCTCGTTCGCCGTCCGGATCTGTCCAAAGAGCGACGATGTCAGGACTGCGGTTGGGTTCGTGAGGCTCACCAGGTTGAAGGCGTTGGTGAGTTCGGCGCGTGCCTGAAGCTGGACGCGCTCCAGGATTTTGAAGTTACGGAAGATGCCCAGATCCACGTTACGGATTCCAGGCCCGGTGAGGATGTTACGGCCGGCAGTCCCGTCGGCCCCGGTAACGGCTTGTCCGAATGCGCCGGTGTTAAACCACAGGGCGGAGGCCACGGGCCGGGCCCGGTTGGGATCGAGAAACGGGTTGCCGTTACGATTCGCGCGGTCATTATTGGTGCCGTCCAGATTGTTGTCCCGGCCCGCCGTCACGGTGAAAGGAATGCCGCTGCGGAAGGCGGCGGTGGCCGATAGCGACCATCCATTCAGTACATTTTTCAGGATGGCGTTTGACCCGGTAAAGTAGTCGGCGTTCCATATGAGGGAGGCGACCACGTTGTGCCTCCGGTCAAAGTCGGACCGGCCGTTCTCTACAGCCAGGTTGTTGAAGTTTTGCGCCGAGCCCTGCGTCGTGTTGTTCTGCAACTGCGCGCCGTCCAGACTCTTACTGAACGTATAAAACGCCTTGGCGCCAAGGTGATGCCCCATTCGCTTTTCTCCGGTAATCTGAAGACCGTGGTAGGACGCGTTCATGATGGACTTCAGCAGCAGCACCGAACTGATGGTACCCGGCAGAATGGGCCGGCGGTTGTTGACATTGGCAGCCGTGGCGGTGCTGCTGAAGATGGGATAGTTGATGTCCTGCGAGAACGGCAGGCGGCGGCTCAACGTTCCCACGTAGGCGGCCGTGACGCTGACGTCGCTGGTCACTTGGCGCTCCAGCGAGAAGTTCAACTGGTAGGAGTAAGGCCAGACGAAATCAAGGGCGATGCCTTGCAGCGACGCAGGGAGCACAAACCTGGGCGCCTTCGGATCGTAGAAGTACGGAAACGGCGAAACGCCACCCGGGAAGTGACCGTAAACGCTGGAAAGCGATTCAATGTCGTTGAATTGCTGCCGGACCGAGAATGGCTGGTAGTTCGACGACGTGTTCCATTCGTTGCCGGAAACACTGCCGTAGAAGATACCGGCCGCGGCGCGGACGGAAGTCTTGCCATCGCCGAACGGATCGAGCGCGAAGCCAATCCTCGGAGCAAAGTTATGCTTGCGCAATTGGATAGTGCCGCGCGAAACGCCCGCGTCACCCGGGAACAGCAACCCGGTCAGCGCAGTGGGCACCACCTTCGATTGCACGCCGGGGACAAAGGTCGCTTCGCGGTTTTGCGGATCGGTCGGCGGCGTCTGAAGATCGTAGCGAAGGCCCAGGTTCAAGGTGAGGCGCGGCAGGATACGGAAATCGTCCTGGACAAACAGACCCGTGCTCCAACTGTTGTCAAGGGCGGTGACGGGCGAATCCTGATTCATGGTTCTGGGTGCGCCGAGCAGGAAATCGGCAAGCGCATTGCCCGCTTTGCTACCGTCGAAGGAGAACGTCCCGTAGTTGTTCAGCAGCGTCTGCTGGATGTCTTTGTTAAGCGAAAGCTCCCCGCCGAACTTGATGGTATGGCGGCCGCGAGTGGTGCTGTAGATGTCGCGGATGGAATAGTAGTTCGTTCCCGCCGTGGGTCCGGCAATGGATTGGCCGAGCGTGAAATAACCGGTGACCGTGATTTGCGGCAGCGAGGGGGTCCCTTGCGGGCGGAACGTGGAACCGAGGTCTCCGAGCGAAGTTCCCGGAAGGTTCAGCCGTCCCCCGAAGTTCCTGGTGTACGTCACCCAGAACTGATTGACGCTGCTGGGCGAGATGGTCCATGTATCGCTGGCATTGGCGTTGTGTTGCCGCCACGAGAACTGCTGGGTGGACCAGGGCAGATTGCCCACAGGCGTAGCGCCGCCGGGAACAACAATGTTCGCGCCGCTGGTTTCAAAGTAGCTCACCGCCACCTGATGCGATGCATTGAGTGCGTGATCCACCTTGGCCAGAAACTCATCGGTGTTGTAGGGGCTGCCCACCTGACCCTGGAATACATTTCCGGACGAATTGGAGAGCGGGATGAACTTGCCCAGAATGTTCCTCGCCGTCGGGTCGAACCGGTTAGCCGGAATGATGCCGCCGGGGAACGGCAACTTCGTGAGAGGATCCGTGGGCACTACCTTCGATTTCGAGAAGTCTCCACTGCGCTCGGCAGCCGTTGGCACAACGGCGCTGTTCAGGAAGGAAGCCGTCACCTGGCGCAGACCGGAATAGGTGCCGAAGAAGAACGTCTTGTCTCGCTGAATGGGGCCGCCGAAGCTGCCGCCGAACTGATTGCGGTGCAGAGGGGGCTTGGTGAGCGCGTTCCAGGTGTTGGCGTTTAACTTGTCGTTGCGCAGAAATTCAAACAGCGAACCATGATAGTCGTTGGTTCCGGACTTGGTCAGGATGTTGATGACGCCGCCGGCGAAGCGGCCGAATTCGGCGCTGTAATTGTTGGTAATCACGCGGAACTCCTGGACGGCATCGGGATTCGGCGCGATGTTGCCAGTGTTGCGCAGCCCCGTCATATTAGAGCCGCCGTCCAGATAGTAATTTACCGAACCAGCTCCACCGTCGACACCGCCGTTAATCATAGTCCGCTGTTCCGGATAACCGAGAATAATGCTGTTGGCCGAGGACTCGACACCGGGAGTTAAGGTCAAAAGCGTGTAAACATTGCGGTTCACTAGCGGAAGATTCTCAATCTCGACATTCGTTACGGTGCGCCCGATGGAACCGTTGCTTGTGTTCACCAGCGGCGCCTCGGCAGTCACCGAAACCGTCTCATTCACGGCGCCGATGTCCAGGTTCGCGTCCACGCGGGCGCTGTCGTTCACCTCGAGCGTGATTCCGGTCTGGACAAATTTCTTGAACCCGGTCACGGTGATCTCAACCTGGTAGCTGCCGATGGGCAGAAACTCTATACGGTAGAGCCCCCGCTTGTTCGTCGTTACCGTGCGGGACAGGCTAGTGCCGGAATTGGTAACGATTACCTGAGCGTCGGGAACACCCGATCCCGTGCGGTCAAGCACGGAGCCGAAAATAGTGGAAGAGGTAAGTTGAGCATTTAACCCTAGTACGAATGCTAGGTATAGCACTACCAGTGTAAGTAAGCGAACGGTGATTTTTTGCATAATTACTTGTCCTAAGCCTCTCTTTAACCTATTACTAGCAGCAGCTCGCATACCCAGTGCGCGACTACTATCTATGGTGTCCATCGGCTGAACCGGTGGATTTATGTAGGGCGTACGGGTTCTCTGGTAAAGCCACAAATCTCGATTTCCCTGTCATCAAATTGACATATCCTCACTCTCATAAAATTCGCTTTTGAATGCCTTCCCAGTATATAGATACGGCCATTTTTTACCGATCAACACACTGGCTGGTCAAATATAGACAACGGATGAGCGTATTAGTAATCTTCCGCACAAGATTTGTTTCACTGCTGATCGTCTTGCTGGCTGTCGCGGCGGTTCCGCGCGCTATGGCGCAGCGGCATGAGTTGAACGTAGACGTCGATTCAGACTCCGGCAACTTTCTGGCAATCGCGATGGATGTCGACGACGTTGCCAAACGGATCGGGCTGTACGAGCAATTCACGAAGCAACATCCCAAGAATGATGCGATTCCGTGGATCTTGGAGCAACTGCAAACCCTCTACATCGAGATGAAGGAGCCCGGCAAGGCAATTGAGGCCGGCGACCGGCTGCTGGCGGCCGATCCGGAAGACGTAGAGGCCGCTCTGATCAACGTGAAGGTCGCCGAAGAGAAGAAGGATGCAGCGCTGGCGGCGAAATGGAAGGAGCGGGCGGCTGCGGCCTCGGCCAGGGTCCTGGTGACCGCAACCGAAACGCAGCGCGGCGGGACTTCCGACGAAATTTTCGCAGAGCGGGTGGAACTTGCCGCGCAGATCCAGGGAGCGCAGGACGTAGCGCTTTACAACAAAGCCGTGGCTGAGCGGGATCCGCAAAAACGTCTCGTGATCCTCGACGATCTGGCAAAGAAGAGTCCCGCGCAGGACCTGTCCCGCCAGATAGACATGTTCTTCTATGTCTGCTACCGGGATACTAACAATACGGCGAAGGCTCTGGCGGCCGCCGAGAAGATCCTCACCTACGACCAAACGCATGAGGACATACTCTACTTTTTGGCCAACACCTATTTCCGGCAGAAGCGCGAGCATCAAAAGGTCTTGGGCTATGCCGCCAAAATGCTGGCCTTGATGGCCACCAAAGCGCGGCCTCCCCACATATCGGAGGCAAACTGGATAAACCAGAAGAACCTGATTCTGCAACAAGGTAACTTCATGCAAGCGGTAATTCAGATGAACCGGGACCACTTTGCCGCCGCCGACAAGTTCTTCCGGGCGGCCTTGCCGTTCGCGCGCGGAAACAATCGGCTTACGGCCAACATACTCAGCTCTCTGGGGTGGTGCAACTACCAGATGAAGGTTCCGCTGGAGGCCATCCGCTTCTATCAGGAGTGTGCCCGCTTGCAGGGTCCCTACCAGGACCAGGCTGCCCAGAGTATTCTTGCCATCAAATCCGAGTTCGGTCTGGCTCAATAGACCGCCCGAAAAAAAACTTTGTAAGTTGCCGCTCCATTCCCGCGCACTGGAATTGGTCCACGCCGCATTGATCCCCGTGTCGCAGCGCACCAGAATCTGATTACCGTTGGTATCTTTCATCACGGCCGGACACAAGGTTTCCATGTCATCCTCGAACCCGGCGCTTCGCGCATCCATCCGCCAGAACGAACCATCCCGGAAATACAGCCGCCGCCGGTGTTGACATTCAGCCGGTACCCGACTCCCCTGGTATCGATAAAAAGGTAGTGATCCAAAGACCACAACCCGCTGTACACCGGAACCAGCGACCCTGCCGCCTCCACCCGAAGCCATACCCAATGTCCGCGCCAAACTTCCAAACCTTTCCCTGATCCTGCCGCCAGAGCTGCGAGTTGTAACTCAGCGCGAACGTCACGCCCCATCCGCCTCTGCCTTGCGCCTTCAATAGCGAAACGGAAAAATTCAAATTGCCGGACCGCATGTCAATCTGTTCGCCGCCGCCCCAGTAGGCGCCAGTTGGTCGAGTTCCCCCGCTCGTACTGAGCGGGGGCGGATTGAAACAGCTTACCGCCCACGAGTGCAAGCGTGCAGGTTGGATCCCCCAACTCGTAATCAGGGGGAAGACTGTGGCATCCTCCAAAGCTTTTTTATCCCATTCATTCCATTCATCCCAGCCAAATAATCAAAAACCATGAGAACTCCCCACCCCAACCCCACAACACATCGAAACAATGACCACCGCCGAAGACGAAATCATAAACGCCGCCTTCGAAGTCTCCGACACCCTACGCCAGGCTAGCGGGGCGCCGGCCGAAACGGTAGCCATCGGGTTCATTACTCCGGGAAAGAAGCAACGGAACCAGTCGCCGCTCCTGTGGGGCATGTGATCGTGCGAGTCCCTATGTATAATTACAATTCACTAGTGGAGGGATAAAATGGCATCTCGTAAAAAACTCTTTGCGGCAGCGGCCGCGTGTAGCTTAGCGATCTCGACAGTCCATCTGATGGCTCAGCAGCCGAAGTACGACGGCGCGATTCCGGGGCAGCCCCCATACAATGGCCCTAACCAGGCGGAGCGCTCGGCAGCTAGGGCGAGAGGATTGCGCAGGCCCGACCGGCGCCTGCTCTACGTAGCTCTGCCTGGCGGCTCGGCTGGCGGGCAGTTTTCGTCCGAGATGAACGGGCAAGGCATCATCGTTCTCGACGTCGAACGGAATTTTGAGTTCGTTAAACGCATCCCCACCTTCAATACCGCCGCTGCCGTACGTCCCGCGGAAGTCGCCGGCATCGCCGCTAGTCCCGCGACAAACATGATCTATCTAGCCATGCGCGGCAGGCTCGCGGCATTCGACTTGGCCACCGACCAGAAGGTGTGGGACAACACCTATGACGGGTTCTGTTGCGAACGGCAGGAAATCACGCCGGACGGCTTGACCATTATCGCGGGTTCCAATCTGAGGAACTTCTGGTACGTCATCGACGCCAGGACCGGAGCTTTGAAGGGCAAGATCCAGGCCGCGGCAACGGACGCCCACAACATGGCTCTCAGCCCCGATGGCAAGACGGTGTTAATGGCCCCCAACGGGGTCACCGTGACGGTGGGCGATGTGCCTTCCATGAAGGCCCTCCGAACCATCACCTTTTCCGACCATGTGCGCCCCTTAGTGATCAACCACGACGCCACGCGGGTTTACGCCAATTTAAATAACTTGCTCGGTTTCGAAATTGCTGACGTGAGAACCGGCGAGGTGATTAAGCATATTGAAGCGCCGGCCGAAATGTGGAAGGAGAAGTGGGCTAACAGAGACAAGCCGGGGGTGCGGTTTTACGGACATGGCTGCCCCAGCCACGGCATCGCCCTAACTCCGGACGAGAGCGAGCTCTGGATGGTCGACAACATCAATGAAGGAGTGTTGGTCTACGACAACACTGGGGAATGGCCGGTGTACCGGTCGACGTTCCCCACTACGGCATCCGCCGACTGGATTACGATGGGACTGGATGGGCGTTACGCTTACCTTTCGTCTTCCGATATTGTCGATGTGAAGACCAAGAAGATCGTCGGGCAGATTAAGGACGAGTATGGAAGACCCATGCACAGCGAGAAGTTCCTGGAACTGGCCTTCCGAGAAACGCCGGGGAAGGAATATGGAACTGTGGGCGAGGCGAAGCTGGTGCGCACGGTGAGCCAGTTCGGACAAGGTATCCCCAGCGCCGTGCAGGCAAGGCTCGCCGCAAAGAATAAGCAGACTGCGAGCTCAAAGTAAACGCCGGGCTCCCGTGGTGTAGCAGGTGGTGCAGGTCGGTGAACTCGGGCAAGCGCGGTTGCTCAAGGAATGGTGCTGGCAGACGGCGCTACGGATCTCTCGGATACAAACGAGAATACTAAGTGTGCATACACATTGTACGGAAAGCTGCCAATATCCTTGCTCGAAAGAATTGGATTGGCCGGCTGTGCGTTGCCGCCGAATCTCCCTGGGATAACCAGCACTACGTGACTTCTCACAGGCGTTAGAACCGCAGTTCATTTCCGACCGGGGAGGCAGTCTTCAAATTGCTCCACCTGGCACTGGGCTACGCGTCTAAAAAGTGGGCTACCGTGCAGTTCTGGAAAGAGGCGCTCCGGCAATTTGCGATGATTTATCCGGGTCGCAGGGAGGCGGCCAGGGCGGCCGGATAGGCGCGCCATATTTGAGCCTTACTTACGGGCTGCGCTTCGCCCCGCCCTCCGGCTTCTGCTCAGATAGGGGTTAGTTTTCGCACCAGAAACAACAGGACGAGAATTCGTTTACACAAAATAGTTGACAACCTCTACAATATTCTTGACACCGCCTTGACACCACCAAATCACATCCCAAAATTCTTAATCCAATTCATCCCATCCATCCCAGCCAAATAATGAAAAGCCGAAAGAACCCCACTCTCACCCCAAACCCAAAACAAATCGAAACCGCAACCACGCCCTAGTCGGCCCAAGTCTCCAACACCCCAGGCTGCGCCATCCCAAAATTTTTATCCCATTTATTCCATTCATCCCAGCCAAATAATAAAAAACCCTGAGAACTCCCCACCCCGAACCCCACAACACATCTAAGCAATGCCCACCGCCGAAGACGAAGCGCAAACCGCCCTAACCGGCCAAATCATAAACGCCGCCTTCGAAGTCTCCAACACCCTAGGCTGCGGCTTCCTAGAAAAAGTCTACGAACGAGGCCTCCTCCACGAACTGAAACTAAGAGGCCTAACCGCAGAATCCCAAACCGCATTCCCAGTAATCTACAAAGGTCAAAACCTAGGCGAATACCACGCCGACATCCTCGTAGAAAACACCATCCTCGTAGAGCTGAAATGCACAGACCGCCTGGCAGGCGAGCACATAGCCCAATGCATGAACTACCTGACAGCAGCCGGCAAAGACCTCTGCTTACTGATCAATTTCCAAAGACCAATTCTCGACTGGAAACGCATCTCCTCTCCCTAATTCAAAAATCGTAAAACTCAATTTCCCGTCGAATCAATAACCTAGCAAAAATTCCCAAACATCCCAGCAAACCCCAAAGCTACCGTCATCGCAGGAGGCAACACCCATGTCATCACGCGATAAACGGCGAATCGCTCGCACCGACGGAGCCAAATCCACCGGACCCAAGACCCCCAAAGGCCTGCAAAAGTCCGCCCAAAACGCACTCCGTCACGGACTCACCGCAAAGTCCCTAGTCCTAGGCAACGAATCTCAAACTAAATTCGACGAATTAATGGAAGCATTTATCCGGAAATTCCAACCGAAAGACGACGTCGAACTGGAACTCGTCACCGAGATGGTAGCCGCCCGCTGGCGCCTCCGCCGTGTCTGGCTAATCCAAACCGCCGCCATAGACCTGCAAATGGACCGCATGGCCCCCGAAATCGCCCAACAATTCAAAGTCATCACCCACCCCACCCGGCTAAGCCTAGCCTTCACCACCATGGCCAACGACGAAAAGTCGCTTCAACTCCTGCTCCGTTACGAAACCACCTACAGCCGGGCCTTCGACCGTGCCCTGAAAACTCTCGAAAAACTACAGAAAACCCGCCCGGAATCAGCAACAACCGAAGAATTGCGAAACGAACCAAAAACCCAGGCCCCAATCGAGCCGCCCGCCCCATCACCCGATAGCGAAAACCACAAAACAAGCCCGGGGCAGCACCCAACGCCCGAACAGAAGGCAACAAATGACCCAAATCCCGATCCGGCACCCACCGAATAAGCACCAACAAAGGCAGATCTTTGACAACCAGGAAGCCACCACCGTGCCTCAAACCCAAGCTCCGCGAAGCGGTCCGTCCCCAAATCCCCCCCGCGCGCAGCTCGCTCCATCAGCTAAACTGAAACTTGATGGCGGGTTGAAAAACTCCGTCCATGTTGCGTCGGCCTCCCCGCAACTTCCGCCAATCTCAATAGTTCTGGGGGATTCCACCGTGCTCATCCGGCTTGGCTACGATATTCAATTCGACGTCCCCGCACCCGTCGCCATGGTGGCATTGCTCAATGTGCATCCGTCGCAGACCGCAGACTTGCTCGAACCCGACCAACTCCAAATTACGCCCCCGGTGCCCACCGACGTCTACCGGGACACCTTCGGCAACGTCTGCACCCGCTTTGTTGCGCCGCCCGGAAAGCTCCGCCTCTACAATTCGACGCTCGTGCAGAATTCCGGCGAACCTGACCTCATCAGTCCCGCCGCCCGGGAACTGCCCGTTGAGGAACTCCCACATGAAACCCTGCTATTCCTCCTCGCCTCCCGATACTGCGAAGTCGACCGCTTTCTCGACATCGCCGGCTGCCTGTTCGGAAATTCCGCGCCCGGTTGGCCCCGCGTTCAGGCCATCTGCAACTGGGTGCATTCCTACGTCACCTTCGGCTATCACTTCGCCAGCCCCACCAAAACCGCCATGGACGTTTACATGGATCGCACCGGGGTTTGCCGCGACTTCCAGCACCTGGCCATCACTCTCTGCCGCTGCATGAACATCCCCGCCCGCTACGCCACCGGTTACCTCGGCGACATCGGCGTTCCCGTCGTTCTTCCCATGGATTTCAGCGCTTGGTTTGAGGTCTACCTCGAAGATCGCTGGTGGTCCTTCGATGCTCGCAATAACATGCCGCGAATTGGCCGCATTCTGATGGCTACCGGACGCGACGCCGCGGATGTCGCCATGACCACCTCGTTCGGAACTACGTTCCTCTCCAACTTCTTTGTAGTGTCGGAACCCGAAGACGCCGCCGCGCCGGAGTCCGGACGTTGAGGCCTGCATCGCGAAACGCCCGTGTTAAACTTCGCTATATTCAGTCGGCTTCTTGTCCCCAAATCTGCTCCCTAAGTTGTGAGCTCGCCTGCCGGCTTGGCTCCACCACTTCCTATGGCCATTCACGTCGCCCTCACGCATAAGACGCATTACCGCTATGACCGCCGTGTCAATCTCGGGCCGCAAGTGGTCCGGCTCCGGCCCGCTCCCCACTGCCGCACGCCCATCCTTTCTTACTCGCTGAAGATCCGTCCGGAAACCCATTTCCTCAACTGGCAACAGGACCCGCAAAGCAACTT
>JBBRNO010000174.1:0-12400 GCA_038230275.1 Bryobacterales bacterium | reverse complement strand
CCGTGGCGCGCCAGTGCTTTTCCGGTGCTGAAGGATCTGGCGGTGAACCGTTCGGCGTTCGACCGGATTATCTCCAGCGGCGGATATGTGTCGGTGCCGTCGGGTAGCGCGCCGGATGGGAATGCGATCGCAATTCCAAAGCAGGATGCGGATCGGGCCATGGATTCTGCGCAATGCATTGGCTGTGGCGCTTGCGTGGCCGCTTGTCCGAATGCGTCGGCCGCCTTGTTTACCGGGGCGAAGATTCATCACCTGGCGATGTTGCCCCAAGGGCAACCGGAGCGCAAGAAGCGGGCGCTGCGGATGGTGGCGCAGGCGAATGCGGAGTTGTTTGGCAGCTGTACGAATATCGGCGAATGCGAGGCGGTTTGTCCCAAGGGAATTAGCCTGGAAGCGATTGCGGCGATGAACGCGGATTTTTTGCGGGCGAGTTGGAGTTTGCGGCCGGATATGGCGGTGGCGGAATAACGTGTATGGAACTGTCTAAGCACATCGAGATCCGCCCGGAAGTGATGACGGGGAAGCCTTGCCTGAAAGGCACGAGAATCCCGGTCTATTTCGTACTCGAGAAGTTGGGGGCCGGGGAAACGAGTGAAGAGATTCTGGCTGCGCATCCACAGATCACAAAAGGTCACATCACAGCCGTTCTGAAATATACCACTTGAAGGACAAGCCTCAGGGCAGGTCCTCAATTAGGGTGACGGCAAAATCAGAATAGATCGAGAGTGGTTGCACAACAAGCGTTGAGACCACGTCTGCGCTGTCCAGCATCAACAAAGGCCTAGCCGCGTACTCGAAATGCTCAAAGATTTCCGGTACGTCCGCCGTGGCGGTCAAGGAATCAACTGTTGCCTTTCGTAAGAACGAAGGGCCTCCCGACGCCAGTATTCGATTGTTCCAAATAGGGTAAAACTCTACCAACTGTCTCCGTTTGGCTGTACCCCAAATGGCAACTGGCTCGTTAAGATGCTTGGGCGACAAATAGACGTTGAAAAATGCGAATCGAGCGTAGTCCCTATTGTTGTTGACCGGGACATACACTCTCGTAAAGACGTGGGGCATCCAATTTGACGGTAAGGCGACTGCTCTTGAGGCACTGAAGTAGCAGGCGGTACCCCATAGCGACGTCAACGAAAGCGACTGCATTCCTTGGTCCACCGCGTTCAAGAGATGCGAGATGTCCTTGAACAGTGTGTCGATGAATTGAACAACCTCGATGGTCTTCTTGCCATTATTTATCGGTAGTGCTTCCAAAATGATCCCTCCAATGCCGGACCGGCTATCGAGCTATCTCGCGTAGTTTGGAACCACCTTTCGTGTTTCCAGAAACTGGCAAGCCCATTGCTGGATGGCCACTCCAATTTGATAAATCCTTCGAACGGATCGTTCGTGAGTTCTTTGCGCTCCAGCAATCGGATCAAGTCCTGTATGAGGAGCGTGGCGCCAACTTCAGCACGCTCCGCTGCGGGTCTGAGATACGACGCGAGAGTCCGCCAACTCAGCCAATACACCGGACAAACCAACTCATTTGTGCAACTTCTGGAAAACCAGTGACGAACCTCAGAATAAGTTACGTAAGGGAGTTGATAGTCAGCGGTAATCAATAAATGGGCGACAGGCACATTGGTTGATTTCGGAACCTCGATACCGAACCACGACCGCAGCAACTCACAAGGATCAGTGGCGGTGATTCCCTGTAGTTGATTTACCAGCTGGTGCCCGCTACGATCCGGATCGTCTATCGCTTCCTCAACCGAATAATTACTGAGACCCGAAAGATATTTGATCTCGATGACTAAGATGCTGTAAGAATGGTTTATCAACTCGAAGCAAAGAGCGACATCGGGTTCTCTTCCATTGATCAGGGTGGGCCAAAAACTGTACTTGATCGATTGCACGGACCGAGCATCATCAAGTCCCAAAACCTCAGAAATCTTGGGAGGCTTCGCTGTGACGGCCTTTGCGGAGAGCAGCCAGGTCAGGAAACCGTGCTGCCATCCGGCGTAATACATTGTGCCGAAGGCATCAGAAGTAAGAAGGTCTTCCTGTCGATCATTTGCCGAATCAGGTGAAAGCTTTCCGTGGAGTTCCGCGATGCTCATTAGTTGGCGGCGCCAGTCTAGCTAATCTTCAATAACAATCGACGGCCCCTTCGGTCCGCCGCTTGCCGCCAAGCCTTCAATCATCGTCTTCGCCAATTGGATAAAGCCTGCGGCGTTTCCATCACTCTCGCCGTTCAAAACGATGGGCCGGCCCGAATCGCCACCGATGCGCACCTGCGGGTCCAGCGGTAGTTCGGCCAAAAAAGGCACGCCCATCACAGCCGCGGTCCGCTTTCCGCCACCTTGCCCGAACACGTCGATCCGTTCCTTCGATACCGGCGCGATCATGTAGCTCATGTTCTCGACGATGCCGAGCACGGGCACGCGCACCTGCTTAAACATCAGTACCGCTTTGCGGGCATCTTCCAGCGACACCTCCGAAGGAGTGGTCACAATGATAGCGCCGGTTACTGGAGCCGTCTGGATCAGCGTCAACTGGACATCGCCAGTGCCGGGCGGCAGATCGATCACCAGATAATCCAGGTCGCCCCAATCCACACCGCGCAGGAACTGTTGAATCACGCTGTTCAACATCGGGCCGCGCCACACCAGCGGCTTGTCGCCAGGGTTCAGAAAGCCCATCGACATCAGCTTCAGTCCGTATTGTTCCAGCGGCCGGATGCGCTCGCCGGAGGCTTCCGGCTGGTCGCGAATGCCCATCATCAACGGCACGTTCGGTCCATACACATCGGCGTCCAGCAGTCCTGTCTTGAAGCCAAGATGCGCCAGCGCCAGCGCCAGATTGACGGCAACGGTGGTCTTGCCTACGCCACCCTTACCGGAACCGACTGCGATCAGATTACGAACTCCGGGGATTGGCAGCTTCGGCTGCTCACCACCCATGTTAGGGCCCATGGCTCGATGGTAACACCCGGCTATTTCCGTGCCGCGAAATAAACCCACTGCTGCTGGGCGCGTTCATTGAGCGACGGCAGATCTGCTTCCAAAACGTAGCCCTGCTGCGCCAGCGCTTTGCCGGCGGCGGCGATTTTGGCGAGGTAATCCTGCCGGTCGCGGTAGCGTTCTTCGAGCGATGGCCGCGGATCCTTGGCCTTTAACCGCTCCGCCTTGGTGCGGGCGAAAGGCACAAAGGAACCGATAAACGCGATCATCTCATTCGGTGCGCCCAGGCTGGGGGCGCGATGATTCCAGCCGGTATAGGTGCCGAGGGGAACCTGCACTTCGGGCAGCCGGATGCCGGCGATTTCGTTGCCGTCCGCATCCACCTGCGGCACCATCACCGGGAACGGCTTGCCTAGGTTAGGCGGCTCGATGGTGGCAACTCCGGTGGTTCGAAACTCAGGGCCGAAGTCCAGATGATAGGCGCCGTGCGCACGATACGGAACTTCGATCCCGATCTTCGGGAATGCGAGCTTCTTGAGCGGCACCAATTGATTGCTTGCAATGAGAGGATACTTCGACGGCGGAGGCTCCTTGTTGTCCTTCACCCATGCTTGCAGCGCAGCCAGCAGGCCGCGCATTTGATAGCGATAATCCAGCGGATCGCTCAGATTGCGTGTATTAGTGCGCTTCGGCGGAAAAGAGCCTGGACCATGTTGCGCGGCAGTGTTGTAGTAAACGCGAGTGTCCTTGCCCAGCGGCGCGTCCGCTTTTCCATCGGGTGTGATGTGGATCAAGGCGGCCGCGCGCCCCCAATATTCGAAGGACCCGTTGGAGAGGAACAGCTTGGGCACGACGTTGGCCGCGGTGGCACGCGCGAGAATCCCGTCGGTCATACCGTCATCTGTCTCATCCAGATCGGTGAACGGGAACATGTCCACCGGGTAGAAGAAGTTGGCGAACGGTTGACCGTCGCGGGAAGGCTGCGCGAAGCGTTGGTTGAAGGCGCCTCGCCCGGCGCCGCCAACGTGCGGCCAGAGGGCATCAAAGGTGCGGCGATTCTTCTCGTCGGCGTTAAAGCCGTCGTAAAGAAACGTTCGCAGGACGCGTCCACTTTGCGATGTTCCGAAGCCGATGGCGCGCTTGATGAAGCGCCGCTGATCGGCCAGCAACGTCTCTGCGCTTCCGTATTTCAGAAACGATATCAAATCGCGGACTCCGGCCAGGCCAAGGCCGGCGATGGGCGAATCCTGCGACTTGTAAACCACTTCGTAGATTTTGGCCAGCTCGAAGCCATTCGGCACGGAGATGTGAGTGGAGTCCGCGAAGTTCCATTTTTCGCGCGCAACCACGCGGCGCGGGCCCTCGTTCGTGTCGCGTACCGTTAGTTGAATGCTTGGATCCTTGACGTCCATCACCGGAAACGCGGCGTGAATACGGTCGGCCAGCAGCCAACTATCCGCTTTGTGATCGGGTACGAATTCGGCGCGCACCAGGCCCGGTACATTCTTCGCCACCGGGACATAGTTGCGCATCAGTTGCGGCGATGCCATTACATCGAACTGCCATCCCAGCCAAACCAGTGTGTAGCCTTCCTGCATCAGCAGCCGGTCGCCGAATTCCTCTTCCGAGCGCGGATCGGGGGATGCCTTGGCGCGGTTGAACATGCTGAGCATGCCCTTGCCGCCGCGATTTGAAACCTCAAACAGCACAGTGCCGTTGCCCTTGGCGGGGTCGCGCGGCTTTAGCACGTAGAGGTCGGCGGAGAATTCCACCATGCCGTCCGCATTCTTCGGCGCCAGATCGATATCGCGGATGATGCGATTGGCGGGCAGCTTCGGATCTATCACGAAATACGCCTTGCCCACGATGCGCTCATACGGGCCGGCCGCGCCGAACGACGCACCGCCAAGAACGTCTGACCGTTCGCTGGCGTAAATGTGATGGAGCGCCGCATGGCACACGCAGCTGCATAAGAGTCCGGCGAGAGGCCAAAGTTTCCGCATGGACTTATTAGATTGCGTTCGCTAGGCGAGAGTCAAATTCGCGCGCGCGGCCAGGGTGAAGTCCGCGAACGCGCCACGCTCGAATTTCGGGAATGCGGCGGCGCCGATCATGGCCGCGTTGTCGGTGGAGAGGCCGGGGCTGGGGAAGAGCGTGCGAGCCGGCAGGCCGTGCTTCTTCGCGGTGGCACGCAGACCTTCATTACAGGCCACGCCGCCCGAGACAATGATGGTCTGAGCGCCAATCTCAAGCGCGCAGGATTCCATTCGCTTCATCAGTTCCGTAATGACGGTCTTTTGAAATGAGGCAAGCAGATCGAGTGTAGTCTGCGGCGTCACGGCCAGCCATTGGTCCACGGTGGGGGTTTCGCATTCGCGGAACAACGCTTTGCGTTGCTGGATCTCGGCATCCATGTCGCGGGCTTCATACCAACGGAGCACCGCCGTTTTCAGCCCGCTGAAACTGAAATCCGTGGAGTTGCCTTTCATCTTCGTGATGGTGAAGCGGACCGCGCCGGGATTTCCAAACGGCGCTAACTTATCGATCACAGGGCCGCCGGGGTAACCGAAGCCCAGCAGCTTGGCAACTTTGTCGAAGGCCTCTCCTGCCGCATCGTCGCGAGTTTTTCCCAGCAGCCGGTAATGGAAACCTTTCAGCACCTCAAACAGATGCGTATGTCCGCCGCTGACTACCAGCGCGAGTGCCGGATATTCCACCGGTTCTCCGCTTTGCCGTGCTTCCAGCACCACCGCGTGGATATGGCCTTCAATGTGGTTCACTGCGATGAGTGGCAAGTCGCGGGCCAAGCACAGCGCTTTCGCGTAGGTGATGCCCACCAGCAGCGATCCCACGAGGCCTGGACCTTCCGTTACCGCGATGGCGCTCAGCGCTGCCAGGCCCGTGCCGGACTGCTCCAGTGCTTCCCGGACCACCGGGACTATGGCTCGCAGATGTTCGCGCGAGGCGAGCTCCGGCACTACGCCGCCATACTTGCCATGGGTGGAAAGTTGCGATGCGACTACTGACGAAAGCACACGGACGCCATCTTCCACCACAGCGGCCGCAGTCTCATCACACGATGACTCGATTGCCAAAATACGCATTATCAGGGGGTACGTTGCTATTCTAACTGCTGCGTGCGTGTTGACGAGTTTGATTATCATTTACCCGAAGCATTGATTGCCCAGCAACCACTGGCGGATCGCGCCGGCTCGCGGATGCTGGTGTTGTATCCGAACGAGCAACGCTGGGAAGACCGCGCGTTCCGAGATCTGCCGCAATGGATTCGCCCACACGACTGCCTGATTCTGAATGACACGCGGGTGTTCCCTTCGCGGTTGTACGGCCATCGCACATCGGGTACAGCGGCGGTGGAAGTATTTTTGCTGCGGCCGCTCAGCGAGGACCGCAAGACCTGGGAAGCGTTGGTGCGGCCCGGCCGAAAGGTGCCGGTGGGCGAACGGATTCGATTTGCGGAATCGCTGGAGGCGGAGGTTCTGACGCGGGGCGATCACGGACAGCGGACCCTGCGGTTCCGGGGCGCTGACGACATCTACGACGCGCTGACGAAGATCGGGCACGTACCTCTGCCTCCGTACATTCGCCGTCCGGACACCGAGGACGACCGCGAGCGCTACCAGACGGTGTTTGCCAGGGAGACCGGGTCGGTGGCTGCCCCAACGGCGGGATTGCACTTCACGCCAGAGATTTTGAGCCGGTGTGAACAGGCCGGGGCCGAGTTGGCACACGTCACATTGCATGTCGGTCTGGGAACATTTCAACCGCTCGGTGTGGAAGAATTGCGCGATGTCCATCTGCACTCCGAACAGTTTGAGGTGCCGCCTGAGAGCCTGGCGCGAATCGAGAATGCGGCCCGGCGGATCGCTATCGGCACCACCAGCGTCAGAGCGATTGAAAGCGTGGCGGCGCACGGAGCAGGGGCGGGGGAAACGGATATCTTCATCTCGCCGGGTTATGAATTCCGGTACGTGAATGCGTTGCTGACCAATTTTCATTTGCCAAAATCCAGCCTGCTCATGTTGGTGTGCGCGCTGGCCGGTAAGGACTTCACCATGGCGGCATATGAACATGCGGTGAAGGAGCGCTATCGCTTCTTCTCCTACGGAGACTGTATGTTGGTTATCTAGTGATGACCACCTGGTATGACATTCGCGACCCGAACGACTCAGAGCTGGACCGGCTGGCCGGGCGCTACAACCTGCACCCTCTGCACATTGAAGACTGCCGCACAGGCAATCAGAATGCGAAGGTGGAAGAACAGGGCGACTATCTTTTTGTCGTTCTCAAGCTCATTGAGCTGACCGAGAAAGGGGAATTGCACATCGGCGATACGGATCTTTTCGTCGGCAAAGACTATGTCATCACGGTTGAGGAATCGGGGTGCAAAGCGGTCATGGGTATTCTGGACCGCGTGAAGCAAACCGCGAAAGACCAGCGGCCGGACCAGTTGCTTTATCGCGTGATGGACGGCGTAGCGGACTCCTACTTGCCACTGATCGACGGGTTCAACGATGAAATCGATTTGATGGAAGACGAAGTTCTGGACAATCCCGATCCTGCGATCCTGCAGAAGATATTTAACTTGAAGCGGAAGTTAATCGACCTGCGCCGGGTGTTGACGAACATGCGCGATGTTGCCGGCCATTTGCAGCGCACCGAGTCCGAACTGGTTGCGCGGGACATGACGCCCTTCCTGCGGGACGTCTACGATCATGTAGTGCGCAATCTGGATATGATCGAAACGCAACGGGACCTGGTGAACGGCTCGATGGACATCTACCTCTCCAGTGTGGCGAACCGCACCAACCAGGTGATGAAAGTGCTGACCGTAATGGGCACCATTTCGATTCCCGCGCTGGTGATTTCCGGCTTCTACGGGATGAATGTGAAGCAGTTGCCGTGGGCCGAATCGCCGCACGCGGTCTGGATCGTCGGCGGGATGATTGTGGGAACATCTCTTGGGTTACTGCTGTTGCTGAAGAAGTTTCGCTGGTTCTAGTCGGATAGTGCAGCGACGATGACCGGCGTTGACGTAGGCGCCGCCGAGCCAGCTTCGGGTTCCAGCGTGACCGCTACCGCGCCCAGAGTGGAGACATCCACCGGGCCGCTGGAAACATACATCGCCGTGCCCCGGGCATCGGATTGGAACAGGCCGGATGGCTTTGGCGCCCCGCCCTTTGGAATCACCCACAACTCGTATGTCTTGCCCGCGGGAGCGTGCGGCAGATTGCTGGCCAGCAACAATACCCCGTGTTTGGCGTTCACCAACACGCGGCCTTGCGGCGGAGCCACCGGAGCCACATTACCGAAGGCCACCTGACGGGTTTCCGGCTCATTCAAAATTGCGAGCGTTTCGCGCGCCTCGGCGGTGAATGCAGATTTCTGCCTGTTTTCCACGCCGAGCCAGACTACGGAAACCAGCAATGCTGCCATCGCAGTGGCCCAAACGGCGCGCCAGCCCCAATTCACCGATTGGACGCCGACGGAAGCGAGCACTCGCTTGCGTAAGTTTCGTGGCACTGGCACATCCGGTGCAAGCTGCATGATCATCACGTTGGTAAGCAGCGCCTTGCTTATGCCTTCCCGGCAATGCGCGCAACCTTGGCGCAGGTGATTATCGATCTCCCAGCGTTCCGGTACCTCTGAGAGTCCAAGAGCATGCAATTCGTATTCGTCTTTTAATTGCTCACAGGTCATATGGCTAACGCCTCGCCCAGATCTTCGCGCAGCGCCTTAAGCGCGCCGCGCACCCATGTTTTGATGGTCCCTAGCGGCTGCTTCATGCGGCCCGCCATTTCGCTTTGAGATAACCCTTCGTAGTAGGCCAGTTCAATCACCAGCCTTTGGTTTGGCGTCAGTTTCTCAAAAGCAGTTTTCAACCGGCGTGCCCGGTCAGAGTTGAGTACCTCCGTCTCCAAGTTGGAAAAGAGCGACGGATGCTCATTTGTTTCGAGTTCAAAAGCGTTTTGTGCCATGCGCCCATCCACTGAGCGCAAATAGTCGATCGCTCGATTGCGCGCCACGGTCAATACCCACGGACCCAGTGCACCCTTCTCATGATCGAAGGCCTGCATGCGATTCCAGACGCGAAGAAACGTTTCCTGCACCAGATCCTCCGCCGTGCCGGTATTCCGGACAATGCGAAAAATCAGGATGTAGGTGACGCGGCCGTAGCGATCATACAAATCGGCCATCGCCTGCGGCTCACGGCGCTTGAGCCGTTCCGCTAACTCACGGTCCCCTTCTGCGTGAATCGCCGCGAACAGAAGCGGAAACAAGAACATATCAGGCGGTTAGATTCTTAATCACCGCGCCGCTGGTGATTGTGGGCCGCTCCGCGCGCCCGTTCCTTGTATAGGTCAACCGCTCGTGATCCAGACCCAGCAGATCCAGAATAGACGCATGAATATCGTGTACGTGATAGCGATCGCCTACACCGCGCAGGCCGATCTCGTCGGTTGCGCCGATGGTCTGTCCGCCCTTCACGCCGCCGCCGGCCATCCACATGGTGAAGCCCCAGGGATTGTGATCGCGCCCGGTGCCCTTCTCATTGAACGGCGTCCGCCCGAACTCCCCGCCCCACACCACCAGCGTATCTTTCAACATGCCACGCGATTTCAGATCGGCCAGCAGTCCCGCGATCGGCTTGTCTGACGCCCGGCACCACTTGCTGTGGTTGCCTTCGATATTATTGTGCGCATCCCAGCCGCTTCCGGATCCGCAATAGAGCTCCACAAAACGGACGCCGCGCTCCACCAATCGCCGTGCCATCAGGCAGTTCTTTCCGTACGCTGCCGTTTCCGGATCGTCGATGCCGTACATCTTTCTCGTCGCCGCGGATTCGCTATTCAGATCCACCGCTTCCGGAGCGGCAGACTGCATCTGATACGCCAGTTCGTACGATCTTACCCGCGCGTCCAGCTCCGAATCGTCTGAGCGCTGCTGGTCATACCGCCGGTTCAGATCATTGAGGAATGCAAGCTTGCCGCGCTGTTCTTCGTCCGAGATTCCGTTCGGTGCTTTCAAGTGCAAAATCGGGGTGTCGCCCTGGCGGAACTGCGTGCCCTGAAAACTGGCCGGCAGAAATCCGGAGCTCCAAATCTTGGTGCCGCCGACGGGCTCTTTATCATCCAAGAGCACCACGAACGATGGCAAATTTCGATTGGCGCTTCCCAGTCCATAAGTAAGCCAGGCGCCCATGGACGGCCTGCCCGCTAGAATGTCGCCGGTATTCATTTGCGAAACAGAGCCAACGTGATTCAAACCGTCGGCCCAGCAGGAGCGGATGACGGCAAGATCGTCCACGTGTTCCGCGATATTCGGATACCAATCGGACACCCAGAGGCCGCTTTGCCCATGCTGCTTGAACGTCCGCTGCGATGCCATCAGGGTGTTGTTCGCCGTGCCCATGGCCGTGATTACTTTGCCGAAGGAGGCGGGCATCGGTTGCCCGTTCAACTCCGTCAGTTTCGGTTTGGGGTCGAATAGATCAATGTGGCTGGGCCCGCCTTCCATGAAGAGCCAGATGATGGACTTGGCCTTCGGGGGGTGGTGCGGCTGCTTCGGCGCCATTGGATCCACCAGGGCGGACGCTGCCAGCGCGCGGTCCTGCTGTAGCAAGTTTGCTAAGGCGATACCCGCCAGACCACTGCCGGCCTGGGTAAAGAACTGTCTTCGCGATTGCACGCGCCAATGATGTGAGAGTCTATCCAGCATCGTGCCCCTCAATCCAGATACAGGAATTCATTCGAGTTGAACAGCATGTGGCACAAATCCACCAGCGCCGCCGCATGCACCGGAACCACCCCCGCGGGCAGATTCCGCGGCACCGTCAGCTTCTGATTCTTCTTCGCTTGTTCCGCCAGAATGTGGATCTGCTTTCGCAGAAATGCCACTGCCGCCGTCCGTTCTTCCTCACTGGGGGCGCGCGAATACGCCAGTTTGTAGGCGCGGTCCACCTGCGCTTCCGGAGTCATGCCACCGTCGTTCAATACCCGCCCGGCAAAGGCCCTGGCCCAATCCACTACCAACTCGTTATTCAACAACTCAAGCGACTGGCTTGGGCTAACCGTCTGCGTCCGCCGCGAACACGTCTCGTTCGTGTCCGGCATATCGAACGCTTCAAACATCGGGTAGCGCGTATTTCGCCGTACAAATACGTAAACGCTTCTGCGGGTGCGTTCGGATTCATCTTCGTTCGTTTTCCATCCACCGCGCGTGACAACGCCGTCCGGCAGCGGCGGGAACACGCCGGGTCCACCCATCTTGGTATTCAGCATGCCGCTGGTGTAAAGCATGGAATCGCGAATCGATTCGCCCTCCATACGGCGGCGATTGAATCGCCACATCAGCTTATTATCCGGATCGGCTTCCGAGGCAGCCTTTTGAAATTCCGATGAAAGCTGATAGGTGCTGGAGAGCATGATCTGTTTGTGCAGCTTCTTGATGCTCCAGCCGCCCTCTACAAAATTCGCGGTCAGGTAATCCAGCAATTGCGGGTTTACCGGGCGCTCCCCCATCACGCCAAAGTCGCTGGGGGTTCCAGCAATGCCGCGGCCAAAATGGAGGTGCCACACGCGATTCACAATGACCCTCGTGCTAAGCGGGTTTTGCGGATCAGCCAGCCAATTTGCCAGCGCGCTGCGCCGTCCAGTGGATTTCATTCCGGCGGGCGGCACAAGCTTCGCATCGGTTGGATCAATTACTGAGAGGAATCCCGGTTGCACTTCATCGGTGGGCGCATCCCAGGCGCCGCCGCGCAATACGAACGTCTTCGGGCTATCGGTTCCGTTATCGATCATGGCCTGCGCGATCGGTTTCGCCTCCGGTTTGATCGAATCGAACTTGGCTAGCTCCGTCTGCAACTCCGCATATTTCTTGGCCGGATCGCCGCGCAGCTTCTTGGCCGCATCCTCATCGGTCAACGTGAGCGTCCACTTCGACTTGTGCACCATCTGCCACTGGAACGGGGTCCTGGCATTGTCGGGAGTGTTGATCGCCATCTGGATCTCTTCGGGAAACTTATCGAAGTTCTCTTTGTAAACGGTGGCGATGCCGGGCTCCACCAGCTTGTGCATTTCGGCGCGTACGGGTTTGGACTTCGCATCCCATGCTTCGTATTGCGCTTCCCAGGTTGGGCGGACCTCGGGCTTCAGCAAAGATGCCTGGTCCTCAATGCGCGTGTTGGCGAAGAACGCTTGCAGACGGTAATAGTCCTTGTGCAGAATGGGGTCGAATTTGTGGTCGTGGCAGCGCGCGCAGCCGTAGGTCATGCCAAGAAACGTAGCGCCTACGGTATCGGTGACATCGTTCAGTAATTCCTGGCGGCGCTGCATCACATTACGCGCATTGCTCTCATCGGGAAAGTGGCGGCTGAATCCGGTGGCCACCAGGGCGTCCGGATCGTTGGGATACAACTCATCCCCGGCGATCTG
>JBBRNO010000173.1:0-12456 GCA_038230275.1 Bryobacterales bacterium | reverse complement strand
CCCACCAGGTTCTTCATCTGTTCGTTGATGCGGTCCCGGATTCCACTGTCCAATACCGCCATCGACGTATTAGCCTGGCGCGAGTTTTCGTTGCTTTGCTGCACCAGCGTTTTCAACTCGGCCAGCTGCCGGTCCATCGAGCTCTGGATTTCTTTGACCTGCTGCTGCAACTGTGCCACATCCCGGCTTGTTTCTTTCACCACATCACCGGTTTTTTGCGCCGGCGCTACAGCGGGGATGACCAGGAGGAAAAACAGGATGGGTTTGCAATGCTTCATTCAACACTCCTCGACGAAAGGGCCAGGCGTAAATGCACCTGGCCCTCTTTGTTTAACGGATTTTACTGCCCAGCTTCGAAGTGCGCACGGCGGTTCCGCTGCCAGCACCCTTCGTTCGATTCGGTACACTGCGGGCGTTCCTTGCCATAGCTGACCGGCTTCAGACGATCGGCCGGTACACCCAGTTGGACCAGGAATTCCTTAGCAGCAGTCGCGCGGCGATCGCTAAGACCGAGATTGTATTCGGCCGAGCCACGCTCATCGGCATGACCTTCCACAATCACTACCGCGTTCGGGAACTCCGACAGCACCGACTTCAGTACATCGGCATTCCGCGTCAGTACGGCCCGCCCATCTTCCCGGATGTCGCTCTTGTCGTAATCGAAGAACACATCCTTCACATCGCTCTTCAAAATATCGGCGAGCGTGCGCGAAGGAGCCGTCGGCGTCGGCGCCGGCGGAACCACCGGATTGGTGACCCTTACCGTAGCCGTTGAAGTGCTGGTGCCACCCGCACCCGTAGCGGTCAAAGTGTACGTCGTTGTGGTGCTCGGGTAGACCTGCCGGTTGCCGCTTGCATCCACCGAACCGATTCCCGGAGCAATGGAAATACCGCTCGTCTGTCCGCTGACTGCCCAGCGAAGCGTGGACGCCTGACCCTTTTCAATCGTAGTCGGCTCAGCTTCAAACTGAGTGATATTCGGCCTTTCAACTATCGCTGCCGGAGCGGGTTTAGCCATCGGCGGCGGTGGTGGTGGCGGCCCCGGGGCTTTCTTCTTACACCCAGCGGCGAAAAGTGAGAGAGAAAGTGCCAGCACGATCGCACTAGCTTTGCGGGCACCGTGTCTTACTATCAGATTCTGACTAACCAACCTACTTTGACTTCCCATGTGGGAAATTAACCTCCTGATCTGTACGAACACAAAAACCTACTTACTCCACACCGGCATGACGTTCTGTCCTTGTGTGGTCAACGGTCTAATATCAGTTCCATCCGCTAACATGGAGTATATCTGGGTTGAGCTTCCGCGGCGCGAAGAAAATACAAGATGCCGTCCATCCGGCGCCCAGGTTGGATTCTCGTTGCGTCCCGCGCCGTGTGTTAACTGTACAACCTCGCGAGTGGCAACGTCCATTATGAAGATGTTGAAATTCCCCGGTTCAAATCCCCGCGTCCAGGCGAACGCAATGTGCTGGCCATCGGGATGCCACGCCGGATTGCTGGCCTGACCCTCCCCCGTGGTTAGCCGCTGTAAGTCGGCGCCATCGATACTCATCTTGAAAATCTGCTGCGGGCCGGATCGTCCGGAGACGAAGACAAGCTCGTTCCCCGTTTTGGGATTCACCTTCGGCTCCACCTCCACCGCGCGGACATTAGTCAGCCTTTGCAAGCCGCTCCCATTGATGTTAGCGCGGTAGAGTTGAGCATATCCCCCGGCGGCTGTAGATGAAAATACAACAGATTTACCATCCGGAGTGAAGTCCACTTGCGCGTTCATCGATGCCGCCTGGTTGTAAAACGGCAGCCTGCGGCCGGTTTCCAGCGAGTGCAGCAGAATCTCAGGCTGTCCGCGAACGAAGCTGGTGAAGGCAACTTTGGTCCCATCCGGCGAAACGCCCGGCATCGTGGAAATGGAGCGGTAGGAAGTCACCGGCTTTTGATTCGCTCCATCGTAATCCATCGTCCAAATCTCTTTCGCACCACTGCGTTGCGAGACGAATACAATCTTAGTCCCCGCCAGGCTGGAAGCCCCAAACGTTTTCAGGATGTCGGCCGCGAACTCCTGGGCTATTTTACGCGCACCCTTATCGTCAATCGAGCCGAAGTAAAGCTTCCCGATCGCTTGCGCGTTTGAAATGTCGTTCTGCGTTACATTATAAAACCAGCCGAACAGGACTAGTTGGTTGTCCTTCACCGCGGTATATCCAAAAGCCAGGTAGGTGGCGTTGACCGGCGGACCGGACCAATCCGTCAGCCAGGGAGCTTGTGCCGTAGGCGCGGGTGCGGCTCCGCCCCGGCGGACAGGCGGCGCTTGCGCTTGCGGTGGCTTGAAGTCCTGTGGTGTCTGCGGCACGTTCAGAGGATACATGGTTTTCGGCGCCATGTTGAATAGCCCCGAGCCCTCAATTTCGCTCCACAATACAGAGTTGAACGTGCCCATGTATTGCTGTGCCTCGGCTGCGCCCCGGAAGTCCGGGATGGCGATGGTGCCTTTGCCCCCAGCCTTCAAAATATCCACGACCATCTTATTTTGTGCGGCCGCGATTACCACCGCGGCGAGAATTAGCAGAGAAAGTAGGAATGTCTTTTTTGTCATTTTTGTAGCCGGAACCAAAATTCTAAATTTGCCGAATCGCGTTCGTACCCTTGCGGAAGTTTGGGCAGTGGCACGGAGGCCAGAATCGCCCGTTGCGCCGATTGGTCCAGCGCGAAGTTGCCGCTGGATTGGGTCACCTTCACGTTCTTTACGCTACCGTCACGGAACACTTCGAAACTCACCACTACGGCCGGCAGCGATTGCAACCGTACGTCGAACTGTTCGGTATGCCAGTTGCGGCTGACGGCGTCGCGCAGCAGCTGCTCATAATAGCCGAAGCGATTGCCAAATGGACTGCTGCTGCCGGAGCCCACGCCCCCGCCGCCTGGCGCCGCGCTGTACATTGGCGAAACAGCCGCCGGGGCCGTACGGTTGTATACCTGGTTCGGCTTCGGTTCCTTCAAAGCCGTGTATTTCTGCGCCGCGGCCGCCATGTCCGCAAGACGTTTCTTCTGCTTCTTCGACTTCAGCGAGATGGCATCGGGATCCGGCTGCGGGGCTTTCACCTTTTCCACTTTCTCGGGTTGCGCGGGGATCACCGAGTGCGTATCGTTGGCCACCGGATTCACCCGGCCTTCCCGTGACGGCAGCGGAATTTTGCTGACCGGCGTGATGGCCACCGCTCCGCCGCCCATAGACTTCGGGTCACCCAAATGTTCCGTAGTCGGCGAAATCAGCGTGTAGGCAGCGATGGAACCAAACAGCAGCGCGTGGAACGTGGCGGAGGTGGCGAATGGCTTCCCTAAGGAATCCCTTCGGTCAAGAATGTCCGGGTGCGTCGCCATACATCTATCTTCGCGCCTTTGGCCCGCTCTCCAGAGGCTGGGTCACCAGCCGTACGTCAAGCTTCGCCTGGTTCAAGGCGCTGATCACCTGGGCAATGGGATCGTACACCGTATCTTTGTCCGCGCGCACGAACGCGGCCTTGCTCTTGGGATAGTTCTTGCGGATGGTCTCGCCCAGCAAGTTGATGTTGACAGGCTTTTCGCCCAGGTAGACATTCCCGCCCCGATCCAGATTGACCACGGGAAGTTCGTCGTTCGTATCGCGGGTCTGGTTCACCTTCGGTACATCTACTTCCAATCCAAACTCCATCACGTGCGCGGTCAGCATGAAGATGATCAGCAACACCAGCACCACGTCCACCAGCGGAATGATGTTGATCTCCGCCAATAAAGTTTGCCGTCCGCGGAAGCGGCTGCGTCCGTTCGATGAACCTCCGCCGCCCATGGAAAACGCCATTGCTTAGTCCTCAAACTTCTGTTCGGTGGTGTTCAGGAACTCCAGCGAGAAGTCTTCCATTTTCGCGCCCAGCTCCTTGATGGCATTGCCGAAGTAATTATAAAAGATTGCCGCTGGAATCGCGGCGATTAGCCCGATGGCGGTGGTCACCAGCGCTTCGGAAATGCCCGGCGCCACGGCCCGCAAACTCGCGCTGCCCGCTTGCGCCAATCCCTGAAATGCATTGATGATGCCCCACACCGTACCCAGCAGCCCGATGAAGGGGGAGACGGTGGCGGTGGTGGCCAGCCAGTTCATGTTGTGTTCCAGGCGCGACAGCTCGTCGTTCATGCCCAGCTGCAGGCTGCGTTCCAGCGCCAGCTTGTTGGTGAGTGTGCCGCGGGCTTTCACCTGCCGGTCTACTTCCACATAGCCAAATTCAAACACAGTCACTAGCGGCGCCAGCCGGAATTGCTCCATGGCCATGGCCACCGTCTCCAGGCTGGGTGCTTTGCGGAACGCGCGCAGAAATTGCGAATTAGCCGTGCGAGCCTTGCGGAAGCGGCTCCATTTCGAGAAAACAACGGACCACGAAAGCAGCGACGCAGCTAGCAGGAAGCCGATTACCGCCATGGTGACGGGCCCCGAACTGGCTAGGGATTCCCAGATGCCGGTTTGCAGAAAAAGTGCGCTCAACGCTGGCTGTGCCTCCAAACTGACTATGATAGCGGAAAACAGAAACATGAGGTTCTGTTTTATCCTTAGACGCTGGCGCCGGATGAAAAGTCCGAAACCGTTTTTGCTGCTTCCCGCTGAGCCGCGACCGTAAGGAAGCGGTAGATGATCAGCCGAGCCCGGAACAAGCTCCGATGCGCGGACCGGGGGTCCGCCCTGCTGCGGTATCATGCGGGCAATGCTGGTAGAACTGATGGTCGAGAATTACGCGGTGATCGAGCGATTGCGAATTCGCTTTCACGACGGCCTGAACGTGTTGACGGGCGAGACGGGTAGCGGTAAGTCCATTGTGGTGGATGCGTTGGGATTGCTGTTCGGCGGGCGCGCGTCGGCGGATATGCTGCGATCCGGCTCCGACCGCGCACGGCTGGCCGGAATTTTCGATACGCCGGTGTCCGCTGGCCCCATGCTGGAAGCCGCAGGCATTGAACCCGAAGACGGCGAACTGTTGATTGAGCGGGAGATCCTGGCCAATGGCAAATCCCGGGCATTCGTCGCCAGCCGTCCCGTGACGGCGGCGCTGCTGCGCGAACTTTCCCGGCATCTGGGCGATATTCACGGCCAGCACGATCAGCAACGTCTCTTTTCTACAGACGCGCAATTGGAGATTTTGGACGGTTTTGCCGCTGTGCAATCCGACAAGGACCGTTTGGCGGAGGTCTACCGCAAGTGGCGCGCCTGTTCCCGGGAACTGGAAGAGATTGACCGCACCGAGCAGGAGAAGCTGCGGCTGCTGGACCTTTGGAGCTTTCAGCGGAATGAGATTGAGTCGGCGCGATTAGCGGCCGGCGAAGACGAGAAACTGGAAGTGGAGCGGCGTATCCTGCAGAACGTTTCGAAGCTGATGGAGAATTCCAGCGCGGCTTACGCGGCTCTGTACGACGCGCCGGAATCGGTTCATGCCCAGATGCGCGTCGCTATTCGCCGGCTGGAAGAGCTTTGCCGGATCGATGAAAGCTTGCAAGGGGTACTGGAGATTCTGAAGCCTGCCGAGATCGCGGTTTCCGAGGCGTCCAGTACGCTGCGGGACTACGTGGGCAAGCTGGAGGCGGACCCGGAACGGTTGGAAGACGTGGAGAGCCGCCTGTCTACAATCGATAAATTGAAGCGCAAGTACGGCGCCTCGGTGGACGAGATTCTGCGGTTCCATGGCGAAGTTCGCGCTCAAATGGAAACCGCGGAGACTACGGCGGACCGCCGCGCGGCAATTGAAAAGCAGCGCAAGGAACTGGCTTCGGCTTATGAGGAACTGGCAGCGGCGCTTTCGGCGAAACGCCAGGCAGCGGCCCGCAAGCTGGAAAAATTGGTGGAGAAGGAACTGGCCGGTCTGGCCATGGAGCGCACCATTTTCGTGGTCCGGTTTTCCAAGGTGGAATGGACCGCGGGCGGCAGTGATTCGGTGGTGTTCCTGGTATCGCCCAATTTGGGTGAGGAGCCGCGGCCCATGGATAAAGTGGCTTCCGGCGGTGAGGTTTCGCGCATCGCCCTGGCCTTGAAGACGTGCACTTACTCGGAAGCACGGGCGGCGAAGGGTGCCGCGCCACTGATGGTCTTCGATGAGGTGGACGCCGGAATTGGTGGCGGCGCCGGGGAGACCGTCGGCCGGCGATTGAAGCTACTGGCCGCGGCAAATCAGGTTTTGTGTGTCACTCACCTGGCGCAGATTGCCGGGTTTGCCGATTACCACTTCGTAGTCGAGAAGCGCGAAGTGAAGGGGCGCACGGTGGCCGCGGTAGATGAGATCTCGGGCGAAGCTCGGACTCGCGAGATTGGCCGAATGCTGTCCGGCCAGCGGTTGACACCAGAGGCACTGCGTCATGCCGAGCAACTGATCCGGTTGCGGGACGGCGAATGAGTTCGGGCCTCCAACGGTTATGCGCTCATCCAAACACCGGGGCAAGATTTGCGGCAATCGGAACGCATCGAATCCCTTAAATGTTCTGATCGGGGAAGTGCTGCTTGTAGATTTGCAAATAATCTTCGTAGGCCGCCAGGGCTGTCGGATCATTTGCAAGCTCTCCTATGGGAGGCGTCGGAGGTGGTGGGAGTAGTCTCTTGGGCATCGGCTCCGACCCGTTAGAATGCTCATGGATAGAAACATTGAGGTGCAAAAAATAAGACATCAGCCTTGCTTGGAGCCAAGGAATCGAAATTGCCGTGTGTCTGCGAATGACTAGCACCTCACTGCTGCTTTGGTCCAAATTCCCAAACAAGATTTTGAGATCCCAGACGCTACTCTCAAAGAAGACATTGTTAGCGTAGTCTTCGGTAAAATCTTCGTGGTTCTCAATTTTGATTGCTTTATCGTCGGGCATAATTATTTGTCCGTTGTGAATCTCCACCACCCCTAGGTAAGATGCCGGCAGGAATCATGCGAGCCCAAGCTGGGGTGAATGCTGGTGTATTTGCATTGGCCGTAGAAAGGTTTGCGGTCACCGCTCCTTGCGACGAGGCGGGTGCAGCGATTGTCCCCTGTGCGCCCAACACCTTATTGTTGGCAGCGTCGGCTTCAAAACGTAGAGATTCGAGACCAGGCTGTCTTTCGGCTCCTATAATATCGTGAGTAATTACAATGCGATAACCAATAGCCTTCAAGATTTGATTTAGGCTAGCAAGGGTTGGATTTCCAGACGCGGAGAGCATTCTGTATAGGCTCTCCCGGCTTACGCCTGCCTCTTCGGCCACCCTGGCCATTCGGTGCGCCTCGGATACCTTTCGAAGGGCCTTAAGGAACAGTGCTTGAGATTCGACCAGTGCGGCGTTTAGATAATTCATCGCGATAGTAGGATCTGCCAACCTTCCACTCAACCAAGATCCGTAGTCTCTAGTTCCTTTTGGCATTATGCTCCTTCCATCGGTCTTTCATCACGGCTAAGTCTCTTTGTTGGGTTCGTTTCATGCCACCGCCAAGAAGAATGATTACATCTCCGGTCTGTCCGAAGTAGATGCGCCAGCCAGGACCGAAATCGATTCTGAGTTCCCATACGCCATCCCCTTCAAACTTGCAGTCGCCTCGGTTTCCATCTTCAACCCGATCCAGCCTGACTAAAATAATCGCGTGAACCCTTTCGTGTGCAATGGTTTCCATCCATTGACTGAACGGGGCGCCGTCATCATTCTCAAAGATCCTAAGCGTTTTTGGTCGAGACTCCACTTCATCAGATCGGTAATCCTAGTGTGATCTTTAGATCACACCCCAAGAGAAGAATAACACCGAACCCTCGTATTTGAAAGATGAGGAAAAGACTGATCTCGATAGGATACAACGTCGAGAGGTGTTTTAAATACTGTATGACACCAAGCGACGGGATTCGAACCGCAAACCCTCCCCCTGCAGTTCCATGGTTTATAAGACCAGCGGGCTTGCTAAAGCCCAACGCCTCCTTGTAACTTATAAATCACAATACCATACGGGCGATATTTAATAAATATGCGTGGAAGTAGACAAACGAAAATTCGATGCCCCACTGGCGAAACTCCTGGCGACTTCGCCGACTCCGAATGCGACGATAAGCCCCAAAAACGTTAATCGTCCAGATCGTCCGAAGGCTTCACTGAAACCGGCTCGCCCGTACGCGCCTTGTAGCGTAGAGCATCGTTTATCAGAAGGTTCATGGCCACGCGGTGCGTGTCAACAACAATGAGACAGCCAGATGAATAATTTAGAGAGTATTATTCTCTGAGCCTGGCGGCTTGTTGATCCAGACTTGAAGCGGGGCAGCGCTTCGGTACGTGGCTTACGGACCAAGCGTTCGGGAGTGAGCTTGGCAGTTGGCGAGAATCCACTCTTTGTTCCTGTGGACGACTATTTCGTGCTTGAAACCCTTCTTCGCCAGATTCTTGCAGAGGGCGCTCTCGTCCGTCATCATCGAAGCGCCTGGAGCAACAACCACGTCAATTTAATTGCTGATGTTACAGCGGTTCGCTTCTCTCAGGTGCTTGATGTGGACCTCCCCAGTCTCGCGCTCTTTCATCGCGAACATGGCTTCCTTGTCCGAGTTGGCACCAGCGCGGCGTTTGTCGAACTTTCCGCCGATGTAGGTCTCCTCGTCCTCGACGGTGCCAGTGAACAGTACAGTGCCTTCTTCCATGGCTTTACGGATGCGATGGTTGAGATACCACGCCGTCTTGCAGGAAACACCCAGGTCGCCGCGCTCGATCTGCAGAGCCGAAGCGTCCTGCTTTGCATTGCACATGTTCGCAATCGCCATCATCCATTTGCTGAGCGGGAGATGCGTGTCAGAAAGGATGGTGCCTGTGGGCGCATGGAATTGATATTTGCCCTCTTTGTTTAGGCACTGCTACATCGGGCGATCCGTTGAAGTCTAGTCTTCACCCTTCGCATTGGTCCGCGTCTTGCCCTTGGTTGTGTGATTGGAAGCCTCATCGTGACCGCACTTAATGCAGGTGGCGCCCTTCGGTCAACGTGCAGCTTCCAGGTACATACGGCAGTTCTAATCCGTCGCGAAAGCCTGAGCGGTGTCTATCAGACTTTGCCGGATGCGGTGTGTTTTGCCTTCCATAGGATTATTAGGGTTGAATCATGCTCGGAGTCAAGTACATAATCACCAAAAAAACCTTGTCCGCCAGCCATTGAATGCGTATTCTTATTGACGAACGTCTTGACCACTGCACTGCATCAGCAGAGTCAGCAGGGCCGCGCCATCTCGATCCTCGTCCTCCAATCTCGGACCACTACTTTTGACACGACCTTGCGGCTCTCACTCCGGGGTGCGCTTGACGCCAGCGAACGGATGAAGCCGGGTGACGTGATTCGAATTGGCATACGTTAAAGTATGCGGTGCCGTTCTGGGTGATCTCGTCCCAACAGATTACGCCGCGCCGCCCGCGTCAGTTCAAGAATCTTGCACCTCAATCTCCCCTGTAATCAACAAACCCATCGCAAACAAGCCACCAAACCCTTGACACGCCAGACACACTGGAATCGGGAAAGCGGTTATCGCCAACCTCCAGCCGCACCGGGTCTCCGCGCGCGGCATTTTTATGGCAATAAGGGAGATCCATCAACATGGCCACCGCACGTCAGATCGAAGCCAATCGCCGCAACGCCGCCGGTCCGCACAAGATGACCGACGCCGGAAAACAAGCCGTCCGCGGTAACGCAATCCGCCACGGCTTGGCCGCCCGCGTGCACGTAGTGCTTCCCGGTGAAGACCAGAACTTCTACAACGAAATCCTGGAATCGCTCCGCGCCGAATACGCCCCTTCCACCACGCAAGAGGAATTGCTGGTGCATCAAATCGTCGAAAACTACTGGCGCCTCATCCGCGCGCGAAATATGGAAAGCGGCAGCCTGCTTCAGGTGGAGTCGGATTTCGCCAGCCAGTACAACGTCGAGTCCGGCTCCGCCGACGACCTCACCCGCGGAGCCATACTCGGCCTCGCACTCTCTAAAAACGGAAAAATGTTCGACAAGTTAAGCCGCTACGAAACCACCGCCGAACGCAGCTACTATCGCGCCATCCGCGAACTACAGAGAATCCAACAGAGCCGGGAACGCAGGTGTCCGGTAACGCCGGCGCAGGAACCTTTGCCCGAAGCCATCGAACCCATCGCTGCTCCCACGCCCACCCCAACTGAATTTCGTTCTGTTCCGCAAAATCGCCCAAACCCCACTCACCTCGACATGGAAATGGCCCACATGCGCATGTCTGAGACCGAATTCAGCAGTTTCCTGGATGAAATCACCGCCCCGCCGCGATAATGACAGGGCGAAGAAGCTCACTGCGAAAGGGTGAAGCTCACATCGACGGTAGTCATCACCTCTACGGGCTCGCCGTTTAGCATCGTCGGCTGATACATCCACTGCTTGACCGCCTCCGTTGCCGCAGGAATCAGCAGGGGGTCCCCGGAGACTACGGTCAGACTTTGAACGGCACCATCTTTCGCGATCACCGCAATGAGGTGAACGGTCCCCTGAATGCGCCCTGCCTTTGCAACCGGAGGATATTGCGGTTTGACTTGACGCACCAACTTGGCTCTTTGCACATTGCCGCCAACTTTGATCGGCTGCGATGAAGCTGGCGCGGCCATTGCATTTGCCACGTTTTCACTAAAGTTCGACAGCGGTGCGACCGGCGGCGTGGCCGTATTCAAGACCCCATCCAACCGCGCAGCGGCGGAACCGGGCTTAATTTCAACGCGCGAAACAGCCGAACTTGGCCCCGATTGAACTGGTCGGGCAGCCGAATTCGGCTTTGGAACCACTCTATGAGTTTCCGCCGGAGGTTTCACCGGTTGGGGCGCCGGAGTATCAGCGTTCGCAGGGCGCTGCTGAATTGTCACGGCTGCCGGAGGCGCCGAAGTACTCGGCATCTTCACCCAGACCGCGATTATGCCGGCGACGCTTAGTAAAGCTAGCATCACCAGGATTAGCGTTCGATTAGTCATCCTGACGCCTACGGACTTCATATGGGCACTGCTGGTAAACATCGGCCTCGCAAAAGGCCCAGCCGCGATCGGCGTTTCAGGCGCCTTCTCGGGAGCGGATGCCGCGGGCGCAGCTTGGATCGCAGGTGCCGAAACCGGTGTGGCGATGGCGGGCGGCAAGCTTTCCACAGATGCCGTCGACAGCGCCGCTGCTGCTGCCTGCGCAACCCGCCGGCTATCGTCTCCCGCCAGCTGCTTCAGAGCCAGTTCCGCCGCCAGTGCCGTCGCGCGGTTGCCCCCGCGCCAGAGTGCAGCCAGGTCCTCCACCACTGCTTCCCGAACTCGCGCCAACGGACTGGCGGCCGCGGATTGAATCTCTTCCGGCAGTTTGGCTGGACAGAGCTGTCGTTGCGGCGCACTGGCGATTGAAATCTCACCCTGTTGTTTGTAAGTCCACTTCCCGGGTGTCTGTGTTGGGGTGGTGGCGATCACGCGCTCATAGACGTAGTCATACAGCTCGTCTACGGCAACAATTCCATCGCCATCGCGGTCCGCATCGCCAGTTCGGATTCCCTCTACCAGAAAGTGAGTGAAGAGGGAACTTTCCGCCGTTCCCAGCACGGTGTTGCCGTCCCATGCATATTGCGTGGAGTCACTGGCGGTAAGCACCACGCGGCCGTAACCGGTGCCCTCGAAGATCTCGCGCGTGGCCACTGCGGACCCCGGGGCGGCGTTCCCCTTCATGCCGGAAACGAAGGCGCCGCTATGGCAGCAGTCCAGAATCAGGACCTGCCGTTTCGAACGGCTGCGGTCCATCATGCGGGTAACGAATGAGGCGGCAATCGCCGTGCTATGCAGCATCGATCGATCCGAATCCCGCACAGCCAGGAATAGCTGGCCCTCGTCGTCTCTAATGCCGTGGCCGGAAAAGTAAAGCAGCAGCAGGTCGTCGGGAGCGCGCTTGGTGAAGAACGTCTCAATTTCACGTTCGATCCTGGATCTTGGTTCGTCAATCAGCGTGTTGACGTCGAAGGCGCCCAGTTCCGGTGCGGCCAACACCGCAGTCAGCGCGCGTGCATCCACCGCCGGCGCCTTGAGAGATGCCAGTCCCGTATCCACGAAAGAACTGCTCGCGATGATCAGAGCGCTACGCACGTTGCTCCTCAGGTCTTGCGTGCTTTCGCCATTGCTTCCAGCAGTGCTTGTAACTGTTCCGGTTTTGCGTCGTTTGCTTGCAACTCGATTTCAATGTCGCCAACCTTCAATTTGGCCGTCCGGCTTTCATCGCGCTTAAGCCAGGATTGCAGCAGGTCTATCACGCGCGGCAGCAGAGCGGGGATTGTGGCGATGACTAAAGCGCCGATGTCAAAGCCGCCGGCGCTCTTTGTGCCCGCCGTCTCATGGGCCGCCTGAACCAATTCCACGGAGTCAATCTGGGGAAGCTCTTCGAATTCGCGCCTCAGTTGGCGTGTGGCTGCGTCCAGCTCTTCTTCATCGAAGCCTTCGGAAGCAAT
>JBBRNO010000172.1:0-12519 GCA_038230275.1 Bryobacterales bacterium | reverse complement strand
GATCAGTTCCAGGCATTCCTTGCCGCCGAGTCCCACGGGCGTTTCTTCCTCGCTCATATTCGGAACCGCTTCCGTTACGAACGCTTGGCCAAGCTACAAGCCGCGTGATCAAGTCAAGACGGTACTGGCCGGACGCTTACTGCGCATCGTCGAACAGTGTGTGAACAAAATGCCCGAGGGTTTGTTTAAGGCGGCGCAGCCTGTGGCTTGCCCGCCTTTAAGGAATGAACCACTTACGATATCACCGCACTCGCATCCGGACGCCGTCGTTCGCACATATGCAGATGATGCCGAGGCTGGCCCGCGGCCGGATGATCTCGTATCTGTTCGCTATCCTGGGTGCGATGGATTTTGTGCTGGCGGATGTGGATCGATGAGAAATCAATGTTGGCGGAGATGACGCAAGCTCAGACATCGTCGCAGCCAGCCTTGCGGCGGTCTTGCTGGCTTACGGGCTGCCAGCGCCCATTTGGTTTCGTTTTTTTCGGGCTCGACATCCTCAGTAATGGCGCTGTATGCTCTCAGGGCTGTTCAATGGTCAAGCCAACCGCCGCGAAAGTCCGCGCGACGAAGCCCTTCCACCACATATGAGCACTTTCGGATTGTCTTCCAGATGAGTTCCGACTGAAAGTTTTCAATCATCAGAATAATCGGACCTTGATTTAAGCCGAAGATCCAGGGCGAGACCCAGCCGTGCGGATTTCTGCTTTTTTCCGGATAGGTAGAATTAAAACTGGCATCAAATCCATACGGGCTATGCCTTTTCAAATCGAGACGCTCGATCGCATGGCGGATAGTGTCGGTCACAATCTCAGGTGCGAATGGGAGAGAAGCGACTACCGCCCAAGGTGAGAGGGTGCCGTCATCCAATCCGAACGGCGCGCCTCGCGCCACGTAGTCGTAAAACACTCTCCGTCGACCGTTCACGTTCAGGACGGCAGGTCCCGGGCCGTCGCTTGCGGTGAATCCCCATCCAAATTTGTGATAATGGGCAAAACCTAACGGATTATCGATTCCATATTGCTGTTGAACGTGAGTGGCCCGCCGGCTATTCTCAAAATAGTCAATCCCCACCTTCCTGTTGAAGTCATCATGTATACCGCGAAAATCCAGCCATAGGTGGGACATCTGATGAATGAAGAGCGGTGCGGCATATAGGTATTCAATGCCGTAGACGCTTTTCCATTCGAAAGTTGAGATCCATTCTCGGTAGCCTTTCGGATCGATATTGAACGTAGGCGATCCTAGTGCCAGCACGTAAAGAATCAGAGCTTCGCTATAACAGTTGTCCCAGCGATACGGAAGGAACCCCGACTCCGGTTTCCACCCATGGCAGATCGTTGTCCCTTCGTTCAGAGCCCATTGCCAATCGACCCCCCGGTAAAGACTTTCAGCGAGCGCCCGTATCTCGCTTTCCACTTTCGTGTCGGCGGTGAAATAGCTTGCGGCCGTGAGAACGCCGGCGATGAGTATGGCAGTATCAATTGTCGACAATTCACACTGCCCGGCTCGGCGGCCGGTCTTCATGTCGAGAAAGTGGTAATAGAATCCTTTGTAGCCAGTGGCGTCCGCTTCTGGACCTTGCTGGCTCGAATGAAGGAACCTCAGGAGCGTGACCGTTCTTTCGACCGCCTCTGCTCGTGAAAGTAAGCCTCGTTCCACGGTCACTATGTAGACGCTGAGTCCCAGTCCCAGAGCGGCTATGCTCGACGGCGATCCCGGCTGGGTCTTGTCCGCGATCAATCCATTTCGAGGGTTGAATTCATTGCGAAAATACTCGAATGTGACGCTCCGGAGATGATCGAGCATTTCCGAATTCGTCCCCTGCGGATTCCGAATGGGCAATGCAGGGCTAGTGGCTTGAGGTTTCATGACACCGGATTCACGGTCAGGCGAATTCAATCGCGATGGCCGCAACGCTTTGCGGCGGCAACGCTACAGCCAGATCAATATTTTCCTTTTCGTAGGTCCAGGGATGAGATTCCTTTTGCAGAGTGGAACCTGTCTCGAGTTGCTCGACTTGCAGCGGGCCGGGGTATTCCGGCTCGCCCATGGATTTCCAAAGACGTTGCGGATTGGCGCGGTCGTCGTCGATCCTTTCGATCCAGGCGCGGAGAGGGGCCGGAGCGCCCGACAACCGCACATGCAATAGTTCAGTTTGAATCGGATGCCGAGGCATGGTGAGGTTAGTAATGAGTACCGTTGCCGTGTTGCCTTTACGGATCACCCCAGGGCGCACGCCACAATCCCCCACATGTAGTCCCAGTAGTACAACTCGAATCGCCACGTTTTATCGATCTTCTCCGTTTTCGCTCAACTTCCCCAGCACAACGTGCTCACCAACATCATCAGGAGAGCAACGGGGGTAAGTTTGGGGTGGGTCGATGACTCAGGCGATGGACACCATGAAATCGCGTCCCTCCCAACGGTTCGCCGCCGGCCAGAAAAACGTAAACCGGATGGGCGTCTGCTGGTCCGCACCAATAGGAACGTCCACAAATTCAACCCCCAGCGTGGTGGCGGTGGAGGAGGTGTCCTTCACAGTCCGCCATTCATCGTCCGACCAGTGCAGCTGGAAAGACGCGGTCGCTTGAATGCGAAGTATATAACCGCATTTGACGCTCCGGGCCTGCCGGTTAAACTTCCAGACTTCGAACAATTGGCGATCACCGCCTTCGCCGAGATACCGTTTCGCAACCTCGGCAATCATATCGGAGACCTTCCCGTCGCGGACCGAGCGCAGCAACTTGATGTACTCCGCGTGAGCCCACATCAGCGGCATGGCCGATCCGGTAGGCCGTCCGCGGAACATGAAGATTTCAGGCTGATCCGGCTGATCCCACGACTGCTCAGGCAAGAGGCCGGTGCAGGATGCCAAGCCTTCCATAGCCCGAACGAACGGCTTCGCGTCGTGCCCGGCAGCCAGCTCGTAGTGACCTCGCTCGCCGGTGAGCAGGGGCCAAGCACGCCCATGGCCCCAGCCTACAAAGGCCCCGCCATCGTCGCGTTGTCCATATCCATCGCGGTTGTAGCGGTGCCAGCAAGGGCCGAAGGGAGTGTCCACTTTCAATACGGCGTCCACCACCTTAAGGGAATCCACAATGATTGGATCGTCCGCCTTGCGAATTCCGTGACGCACGAGCTCGAGGAAACCTGCATCCACAACTTCTTTCGCCGGAAAGACGTTTCGCGCTCCGGGCTGAAGATTAGCGATGGTGATGTTTCCCTGGTTGGGATCTTCATCGGGGTTGGGGTTGTCAGGACTCTCGGGGAGAATTCGCATGTAATGCCGGGTAACTCCTGAAAGCAGCGTTCCCTCCGTGGTGACCGTCCAACTCTCGACGTGGCATTCCAGGAAATCGGCATATTCCTCCAGATACTTCGCGGTCGCCTCATCGCCGCGTTCCCGGGCAAAACAGGCGGCGCAGATCAGAGCGGCAATATTGGATGCCAGAGTGGAAGGCGAAAAACCGCTGACCTCCTCCCAGCGCTCCTGCGGCGTAACCGGACCATGGCGAACCAGATAAGCCGCTGCCCTCGAGACCAGAGGATACGGGTCGAAATCTTGCAGAGCGTGGTCCCGTTTGAGCCGCCAGGCGAGCAGAATCGGAAAGGCGACTTCATCCAGTTGAATTCCGTGCCAGTAGGGATCCCCGTCAATCCAGAAGTTCTGCGCGAAACCTCCGCTCCGTTCCTGAGAGACATCCAGATAGATCAGCGCTCTTATGGGCGTGGCACGATCACCGGCGGCCAGCATCGCATTCGCGCTGTTGACCATGTCGCGCGTCCATACCAGGTGGTAGCCGCCCTGGTCTTCATCGCCGACCGCTTCTCCCCAGGGAATGGCGAGCGAGGCGATAAAGGCGCCAGGATACGATTTGTCTTCATGAGCGCGGAGCAAGCTGAAGCTTGCGCGGTACAAATTGCCTCCGTCGCCGGAAACCTTCTCCAGCGGAAGGACGTCTGCGCTTGATCGCGCCCACTGTTCTGTATACCGTTTGCAATGCTCCGCGAAGGGTATATTCAGCGACTGAAAGAGCGTTGAAATGGCGTGGTGCCGGCTTTTGCCAAACGCCAGACCCAACGTGAATTCACGCGTGCCGGCTAAGTCCAATTCTCCTGTTAGCGCGATGTTTCCGTCGGGGGCGCAATCAAACTCCCAGTCCATTTGGAAATTGCCGTGTAGATCGGTCCAGCCGTCGCTTTTCCCAACATAACCGCATGAAGCACGGGAGAAAGGGACCGTGGCTGCTAGGGCCAGCCAAGTTCCCTTGCGTTCGGCAACCAGAACCGTTCGGCCCGCCACATGTGCCACATAGCCGTTGTTGCCCCAACCCGCTACCTCGATATGAGGCGCACACAGCGCGTAGAGCTTGAGCTTGGAGACGAATGATTCGTCACCGGTTAACTTGGTGTGCTGAAGAACACAGGCCAGGTGCGGATCTGTGATGATCTCCTTGACGATGGCATAGCGCCCGTCCGGATCCGAATTCGTACAGCGATATCCCAAGCCGTGTTCCGACAACTGTTCCAGTTTGGATTTGAGGCCACGCTTTTCGTCGTGAAAAAAGCTCTTGCCGTCGGTGATGAGGTATTGCAGGTCGCGAATCTGTGGCCGATCCACTGTAGGAAAGTAGACTTCGGTGATACTTCCGTTCCAAAAAGTGAACCAAACCTGGCTGGACGGTGAATACGCAGTTCCAACGCCGTCCTTTGCCCCGTGTGTCCATCGGGGCTCTATGCCCGGCCATCCAAAAGCCTTCTGAGGTCGCACTTATGTTTACTGTCCGTCCTTAGTGTAAAGCCCGAGAGGTCAAAACGGCGTCAAAAGACAAGTCCAGCAATTTACGCCATGCGTTCGGAAGGCGCTTGCAAGAGTTTAAACGTAATGCATGTCGCTGGTGCCAGGAAAACAAACGAACCACCGACCCACATAATGACCGCTCCCAGAATCTGGTCTGAAATCGCTGTAACATGGAAGGGATTCGGCCGGCTGAGGTAATAGCTGTAAACGGGCCAGTCGCAGAACGCCAGGAACGCGGAGAGCGCCGTGTTCACGATGTCGGCCGAAAGCAGGTACAGAAGCAATCCCCAGTTATTCCAGCGCTGCTCGGTGGGCCATGGCCTGACGACGCACCACCAGAATGCGAGTGAACTCGCCAGAAAACAGACGTGCTCGAAATCGTGCCAGTTTTCGTGCGTAAGAGCAAAATCGTAGGCTGCGGGCACATGCCAGCCAAGGAATGTCAGGTTCATCGCCAGCCATGCGACAAGCGGCGAAATGAGCCAGCGCCCGAAACGGCGCAGTACCGCAAGTCTAAGGAGCGGACCCAGAACCGGCCTGAGTATCCACACCGGCAGTCCTCGCAGAAGCGGAACAGCCGGCCAACCAAGCAGCAGCAGCGGAGGAACCACCGACATGAGAAGCAGATGCTGCACCATGTGCGCGCTGAGCAATGCGTCCGCAAAGCCGTCGAGCGGAGATGCGACACCCACCCACAGAACTACGAGACCCAGCAGAAAGCAATTCAGCCGAATCGGGGTGAACTGCGCTGACCGAGTCTTCCGGATAGCCAGCCAACCGCGGACATAAGCACACCCAGCCAAAACGATCACCAATGTAAGCAATGGCGGGATCGCCCACTCGGCAAAAACGGATTCAATCGCATCGGACATTCGAAGGATTCGGTCGAACTAATGCTGCGTTAGCCTTCGCGAAGCATCCACGGCCGGCGTAAGGTCTTCTCCGCGCAGAGTCAGCAAGAAGTGTACCAATGCCGTGGTTTCGGGTGGACTGAGGGCGTTGCCGTAGGAAGGCATATTTCCACCGCCTTGCAACACCTGGCGAGTGATTTGATCTTCCGTCATGCGGGCCGCAATGGAGTCCAGCGCGGGTCCGCGCAGGCCACCTTGGCCGCCCAGCGAGTGGCAATCGCGGCATTGCTTTTCCTGAAGGACCAGTGCTCCCCGGCGTTCGAGCGGCGTTCGACCGTGAAGATATTCCGGCGGAATCGGAGCGCGCGTCCATGCATCCATGATCGGGCTCCAAGGAGTGTAAGTGCCCAGGCGAGTAAAAACGCCCAATGTCACCGCAATCAGCGCGACCATTAGCACCGCAACCGGGCGGCGCGACCAATGCTTTTCTCCTTCTCCGGCGATCAGTGGCAGCAGTAAAAGGGCGCCCACGATGAGTACCGGAACAATAAGCAAGAAGGGCGTTTCCAGACTCGGCGGCAGGAACGCCAGGACTGCGTAGATCCAAAGAAACGCAAAATCGGGCTTCGGAGCGGTCTGAATGATGGTGGGATCCGGCTGTCCACCTGGACCAAACGGGCCGAAGAAGAAAGCGCACGCCATGACCGCGAGCAGGATTGCCGCCGCAAAAGTAGCGTCTTTCCATACGGCGTCCGGAACAAAGGGAAGGCCATCTTTTCGGACCAGTTCGTGATATTCGCGTTCGTACGTGGACTTCCGCACCAGGCGTCCTGGCATGGGCCACTCGTTGATGCCGAGACGGAGCACCATCCATACATGCACGCCGACGCTGATGAGCAAAATGCCAGGAATCACGAAGACATGCAACGCGAAGAAACGGGACAGCGTAGCGCCACCGATGATGGGGCCGCCCAGAAGAGCGTGCACCAGTTGCGCGCCGATCAGCGGTACACGGCCCATGATGGAAGCGCCGATGCCGAGGCCCCAATAAGCATCCTGGTCGAAGCGCAGCACCTGACCGCTGAAGGCCATCCCCAAAGTGAGCAGCAACAACAACACGCCGACGATCCAGGTGAGCTCGCGAGGAAATTTGTAGGCCCCAAAAAGAAAGACTTGCGCCATGTGGATCAGCACAATGGCGATCATAAAGTTCGAGCCCCAGCCATGGATTGCCCGTAGAAACCAGCCCAGGGTAATGTTGTGGTTTAGAAGCTGCAAGCTGTTCCAGGCTTCGCTGGCAGAAGGAACATAGACCAGCGCGAGCAGAATGCCGGTGACGATTTGCAAGCCGAGTAACACGGCGGCGGCGCTGCCGAAAACATACCACCAGCTTGCGCTGCTGGCGGGTATCGGATGCTCGGCCGCTTCGACGATCGGTTTCGCGAGACCCAGCCGACGCTCGAACCAGTTGTATACTTCGATGCCGCGTCGCTTTAGCTTTTGCATGAGCGCTTGGGATTGGTCTCGAGCTGGATCAGCGGATTCTTCACGCAGGCCTCGGTGGCCAGCGTCGGCATCTCACCGGCACTGATCATCAGTTGATCCCCGGAGATCTTGTGCTTGTACTCAAACAACCCTCGCGGTGGTGGTCCCGAGGCGCGAGATCCGTCCGCATAATAAGCGCCGCCGTGGCATGGGCACAGGAAAAGCTTGGATTGCGCGAACCAGCGAACGGGGCAACCTAGGTGCGCGCAGTTGATGGCGAAGACCTGGAACTGCTCACCGGATATGCGGCGCACCCAGCAAGCCACTTTTCCAGTTTGCCCATCCCAAGGCGTCGTGACAGGATTTCGATAGTCGACCAATCGCGTTTCCCCCTCGGGGAACTCGGTTAGGGCGCCGAGCGCGACCCAGGAGTTGTAGCTTGAGCCCTTCTTCAGTGCTGGGCTTAGAATATAGCCTAGAATCGGCACAGCGAGTACCGCTCCTACCGCACCATTTAAGAGCACGGACAACTTGAAGAGAAAAGCGCGTCGCGATTTCGATGGATTCATAAGTGGCTCCGTTTCAGAGTGCCGCACGGCGCGCCGCTAGCCATGCGACCACATCGGCAATTTCCTGTTCGGTCATGGCGCGCGCCCCCGGTCCCGATATGTCGGAGCGCCAATCCGGCATGCCCTGGTCTGGCCATCCGGCGATGATTGCGCTCCGCAGACTTTGGTCGCTGACGAGCGCCAGATAAGAAGCGTCACTAATGGATCCCGGGGACACCGCGTGACAGCGCGCGCAAAACTCGGCAAACGTTTTCTGTCCCTTTGCTGCATCTCCGTTTACGTTTGCGGTATAGGACGGCCCAGGAGAGGGGCCAAGAATATGCGGCCGGCGCCAGTGCTGAAAAATGCCCTGGATGAGGCTATCGATCTGCTGGCCGGTAAGTGTGCCTCCTGCAGATGTTTCGAATGCGGGCATGAGCGTGCCGGCGATACCCTTTGCCGTGATCTGACGAAAGGTGGCTTCGCCGGCTATCGCTAGATAGACCGGATTGGCCAACGAGATTGCCGCGCCGTTTTTCCCATTCTCGCCGTGGCAGCCTGCGCAGTTTTGTCCATAAAGTGTAGCGAACTCGATCACTTGTTCCGGGCGCGGAACTTCAGGGCCGGGCGCCGGACGCCCGGTACAGCCAATACATCCCAGACAGACAGCGACGCACAAGTTACTGCAGAGACGGGAGGCCAAGTTCATTCGGGGCTGTCTTCCTTCTCCGGCCGCTCTCCGAGATCGGTATGCAATCCCGCGCGCACCGCGAAGGGCAGCGCCTGGAACTGCGGAGTGCGCACCTTGACACTCAGATTGACGACGTAACCGGCAACCAGTCCAAACGCGCACTGCGAGATCGTGAACCAAAGCCAGTCGATGCGCTGATCCAGGATTGGACTGACAATGCCGAGGACACTATAGACCAGTCCGGTCCACAAAAAAGGCGCAATGAAGCCGCAAGTAACAATCGGCCATCTCGGGAACATCGGAAGCATCGCGCCATACAGGAGCCCAACCAGCAGCGAGATGGCGCCGTGGATCGCAAGTGCGGCCAGAAGGCCTTGCAGATGAAACTCTGCCAGGAATGCATTGCTCTGGCCGGCCCAACTGACAAAGCCGCCGGCGGCGAGAAGGTTGATCGCGTACCAGATGCTGTGATATTTGATCCACCCGTAGAGCATTGCCGGAACCGACATCGCGATGCCGCCTGCGATACCGCCTTTGATCCCGGCGGTGATCTTATAGGTTTCGACAGGTAACATCTTCCGATGCCTGGGACTGACGGAGAGCGGCGCGACCGAAGCGCGCGCGCTGACGATGGGCATATGCTGAGCCTCAACTGCGATCAACTCATGATGCTCGACCGGCAGCACTTGGCGGAACCATCCCACGCCGGCAAGTAACGTCAGGAGCAGCCCAAGCACACTGATGGCGGCGTTCGTCACCATGCCGGCGACGATCAGGCTGAAACCGAGCGCGAGCACCATCGGCCAAGCGGTGGAAGCAGGCAGAACCACGTCCACTCGCAACTGGTCATCTTCTGACTGTGATTCCATCACGACCTCTTTCCGGCGCTCACCTGCCGAGAATATACACCACGGTAAAGACAACCACCCAAACGGCGTCCACAAAATGCCAATACAGCGACAGGACGTCGAGGCGTGCTGCGTTTGCCTCAGTCACTTGGCCGCGCAGGGCAAACACGAGAGCGAGAAGCAGCATGATAAGTCCGACGACCACGTGGCTCGCATGCAAACCGACCAGCGAATAAAAAGTCGTACCGAACAGATTGGTGCGGATGGTAAGGCCATCTTGATAGATGAGCTTGTGCCATTCCAGCGCCGTGCCGCCGAGAAAGATACTCCCCAGCATTACCGTCGCGGCCAGCCAAAAAGAGCACACGCGAACGTTGTTCTTTCGCAGCGCATCAACTGAAAGATAGACGGTGAGGCTGCTGGAAAGCAGGCAAATGGTGCCGACGATCGGGATTTCAAGCACATCGTGCGGGCTCGGTCCACTGATACTCTTTCCCAGGTAGAAAATGTAAGCGACGACGAAAATGATGAAGACTGCCGACTCCGCGACAATCAGGCACAGGATGCCCACGACACCGCGAGAGGGCAATGTCCAGGCTTGTTCGCGGGGCGTGACGGATGCTGTGCTCATATTTCGTAGTTTGAGTCGGGATCCTCGGGATGCTTCAGGTCCCAAAGGGGCCGGCGGCTTGCGACGGTCGGAATGGCCGCAAAGTTATAGACCGGCGGTGGAGAACGAGTGGACCATTCGAGCGTCCAAGCATCCCACGGATCCGGCCCCGCAATTTTGCCTTTGAAGTACGATCGCAACAGATTGAAAACGAAGCAGCCGATACCGAGGACCTGAAAGATGACGCCGCTGCTCACAATCAGGTTCCAGACTCCCCAGCCCCGGTCCATTTCATAGGTGTAAATCCGGCGAGGCATTCCAAGAACGCCAGGTACATGCATGAAATCGAACGTGAGATGGAAGCCGATCAAGAAAAGCCAAAAATGCCACTTGCCCAGAGTCTCGTTCAGCATGCGGCCGGACATCTTGGGAAACCAATAATAGAAAGCGGCGAAGATAGTGAAGGCAATCGCGCCCACCAGAACATAGTGGAAGTGCGCAACTACAAAGTAGGAGCCAGTTAGCTGCCAGTCGAATGGCGAGACAGCGAGCATGATGCCCGTAAGACCCGCGATCATAAATTGAAAGAGGAACGCGATACAAAAGAGCATTGTCGTGGTGAAGTGGATCCTTCCGCCCCAGAGCGTCGCGAGCCAGTTGAAGATTTTGATTCCGGTGGGAACGGCGATGACCATGCTGGCGAGCGTGAAGAACATATTCGCCTCCGGACCCATGCCGACCGCGAACATATGGTGGGCCCAGACCGTGAAGCTGATGAAGCCAATGCCAATCGTGGCTGCCACCATGGCCGCATAGCCGAACATCGCTTTGCGCGAGAACACCGGGATGATCTCATTGACAAATCCAAAAGCGGGCAGCACCAGGATATAAACCTCCGGATGTCCGAAAATCCAGAAGAAGTGCATCCAGAGGACTGCCGAGCCGCCGGCTTGTGTATCGAAGAAATGACCTCCGAGATAGCGGTCGATCAAAAGCATGATCTGTGCGGCGGTGAGTGGGCCGACCGCCAGGAGCACCTGGCAGGACATAACCAGGTACAGCCACGCCAGTAAGGGCATGCGGCTGATTTTCATGCCTGGGCAGCGCATACTGATAATCGTCGTCACGAAGTTGAGCGCGGCACCGACGCTGCCGATGCCGCTGAGCAAGACGCCCAGCGTCCAGTAGTCGGTGCTGTGGCCAGGCGAGAAGACCTTGGCCGTCAAGGGCGCATAGGCAAACCAGCCAACATCGGGCGCGGTGCCGGCGCCGTAGAGACCATCCCCCCCGAGAAAGCTGAAGTACAGGAGCAGGCCGCCGAATGCGGATATCCAGAAGCTGAACGCATTCAGCCGCGGAAACGCCATGTCGCGCGCGCCGAGCATCAGCGGCAACAGATAGTTGCCAAAGCCGAAGAGGATCGGCATGCCGAAGAAGAAGACCATAGTCGTTCCGTGCATCGTAAAGAGGCGATTGAAGACCTGCGGAGAGACCAGGCGGTTCTCGGGAACAGCGAGCTGAAGGCGCATAATGACGGCTTCCAGGCCCGCGATTACAAGAAAGATCAGCGCGTACCCGATGTACAGCAGGCCAATTTTCTTGTGATCGACCGTGGTAACCCAAGCGTGCAACACTTCAACCATCAGCGGACGTGCTTTCGGCGTCGATGGCAGATCGATTGGGCCGGGGAGTGGGATAGAGTCAGCCATTTTAATGGAGTGTTGTGAGATAGGCGGTTACGGCGTTAAGATCGCGATCGTTCAAATGCATCGGCGGCATCAAACAACCAGGCTTCATCCGATCAGGATTGTCAATCCACTTCTTTAGATTGTCAGGGGTGTTCTGGACGATACCGGACCCAATTGTGTCGCGGCTGGCGATGTGCGTGAGATCCGGACCGAACCGCCCGGTTGCGGTAGTTCCAGCGATGCTATGACAGTTGACGCACGCATTGTGAAAAAACACCGACCGTCCTTCTTCGGTGGTCGTGTCCCTCGTCGACAACTGCCGCTGCTGCGCGACCCACACCGCAAAATCACTCTGGGATTGCCCATATACGCGTAACAGCATTTTGGCGTGTTCGACCCCGCAGTATTGCGCGCATTGCCCCAAGTAAAGGCCTGGCGTCTCGGGATCAATCCACATGACGTTGACGCGGTTGGGAATGACATCCATCTTACCGGCCAACTGGGGAACCCAGAAGCTATGGTCGGTGTCCGCCGAAGACATTTCTAGGTAGGTAGGTGTCGGGTTGCGCGGATCGCTGACAGGGATGTGGAGTTCGTTAGCGGTGACGATGCCGAGCTTCGGGTAGCGAAACTCCCACCAGAACCGATGTCCAATGACGATCACATCCAGCGCCCCGGCCGGCCTCCGGGCATACTCCGTACTGAAGATGATTCTGGCCGTGGCCAGGAACAACACAACTATGATGAGCGCTGGAACCACGGTCCACGAAAGCTCAATCTGATTACTTCCGTAAATCTGGGCCGGTTCGCGATCCGGATCCGTCGCGCGATGGCGATAACGGATGAGTGCATAAGCCAAGAGGCCGCCCACCACGAGAAAAATGCAAGCCGTAACGGCGAGCACAAACATCGACAGCCCAAAGATCAGGTGTGCCGGAGTACCCTTCGGAGAGAAAATACTGGTCCGTCCCTCCGTGAGCCAGGATGGAACACT
>JBBRNO010000171.1:0-12553 GCA_038230275.1 Bryobacterales bacterium | reverse complement strand
GCTGGACTGGGATGCATAAAGACGACTTGGGTCGGCCGGTGATCCCTTGATGTGGTAAATCTCGAAGCCGGCAAAGTGGGGACCGCTTACGTCCCACTTCTGGCGTTTTTCGTCCGAGGTCAGAACGAACGCGCCTTTGCGAGTGCCGGCCAGAACTCGTACTCCACTTGTTTTTTCTGCCATATGTTTTCCTCCTTAAGCCAGTCGAATGGAGAATGCCGGGATCGACATTCTTTTAAGAATTATTTATCAGGCTCCGGCATTCCGGCCAGCTCGATCACCGGCCGGACTTCGATGGTGCCGCGCCGTGCGCCGGGAATGCGGGCGGCCACGTCGAGGGCCTCGTCCAGGTTCTTGGCGTCGATCAGGAAGTAGCCGCCGAGATGCTCACGGGTTTCGGCGAACGGGCCGTCGGTAACAAGCCGCTTGCCCTCGCGGACGCGGACGCTGGTGGCCGTGGACACGGGATGTAACGGGGCAGCATCCAGATATTGGTGGCTCGCGTGGAGATCCTGTGTAAGCTGCACCGACTCGACGTAGCACTGTTCGCGCTCGGTTTCGTCCATCGCGTCTTCGGCAAGGTAAACCAGAAGCATGTAACGCATGTATATTCCTCCATCAGGTGAGACGAACGGGGAGTGTGGAAATCGACACCCCTTCAGTAGATTATTTACCATCGAAGGATGCACTGTTACGCCGATGAGGCCGTCGAGGCGCTGTATCGATCCGATTGGGGCCGGATTGTGGCGGCGCTGATTCGCATGGTGGGCGACTTTGAGGTGGCGGAAGAGGCTGCACAGGAAGCGTTTGCAGCCGGTGTGGAGCAGTGGCGCACGGCTGGCGTGCCTGAATTTCCACGCGCCTGGATCATTCAGACGGCACGGCATAAAGCCATCGACAAGATTCGGCGTCAGGCGCGGTTCAACGAAAAGGTGAACCTCTATGGTCCCTCCGAGTGGAGCGGCATTGTGGAAACGCCGGACTACGACCCTGGCGGAATTCTGGATGACCGGCTGCGGCTGATATTCACCTGCTGTCATCCTGCACTGGCGCTGGAGGCGCAGATTGCGCTGACGCTGCGCACGTTGGGTGGACTCGAAACGGAAGAGATCGCGCGGGCATTTCTAGTGCCGGCGGTAACCATGGCGCAGCGGCTGGTGCGGGCGAAGCGGAAGATTCGCGACGCCCGAATTCCGTATACGATTCCGGGAACGAGCGATATGCCGGAGCGGCTGGACGCGGTATTGACGGTGATTTACCTGGTGTTCAACGAAGGCTATGCGCCGACCCGGGGCGGGCCGCTGGTAAGAAGCGAACTGTGTGCGGAAGCCATCCGGCTGGGACGCCTTGTGAGGACGTTGATGTCACCGCAACCGCCGGCGGAGGCGAGTGCGCTATTGGCGCTGATGCTGCTGCACGATTCGCGGCGCGATGCGCGGCTGGATGAGGCCGGAGACATGGTGCTATTGGAGCACCAGGATCGCAGCCGTTGGAACCGGGCGCAGATTGCCGAGGCGCTACCGCTGGTGGAGGAGGCGTTTCGTGGCGGGCCGGGTGTGTTCGCGGTGCAGGCGGCGATTGCGGCGCTGCATTGTCAGGCGGTGCGGGCGGAGCATACGGACTGGCCGCAGATCCTCCGGCTGTACGTCCTTCTGGAGCAGATGCAGCCGTCTCCGATTGTGTCGTTGAACCGCGCGGTAGCGGTGGCGATGGTTCATGGCCCGGAGGCTGCGCTCACCGTGCTTGATGGACTTGCCGCGGAAGGTCAATTGGACAGTTACCATCTGCTGCATTCGGCTCGGGCCGAACTTCTGCGCCGAGCCGGATCCTTGGAGGAAGCGGGGAAGGCTTACGCGCGGGCTCTGGCGCTGGTGACCAACGACAGTGAACGCCGGTTCCTGGAGCGGCGGCTGCGCGAAGTCCAAGTCTGAGGGGTCCCGGCAGGCGGTACACTTAGGTTGTGGGTGAATACTGTACATGCGGCGTGAAGCTGCCTCCGGACGCGCGATTTTGTCATAAATGCGGAAAGCCGCAGTACGACGAGCCGCTGTTTCAGACTGCGGTGGAAGAGCCTGCAAACGCTGTATTGCCCGCGGATGCAGGGGTAGCGGCGCCGGTTGCAGGGAAGGCCGGCATCAGTTTCCATAACTCGGTTGCGGTGCGCGTGGGTTTCATGGCGGCCGGGATTATGACGCTATTGTTGTTTTTTCCGATTCCCAGCTTTCTGGGGGCTATCTGGCAGTTGGTGCTGTTGCTAGCGGGCGGTTTCTTCTCGGTCTATCTCTATGGCCGGCGAACCGGCGAAGCCGTTTCCGTGAGGGCGGGCGCGCGGATGGGATGGATTACCGGCGTGTTTTGCTTTGCCATCATGACCGTCTTCTTTACCGTCAGCGTGATCCAAATTGCCACGAACGATGGATTGCCCGCATTCTTTCGCGAGATGGTGAGCCAGCGCGGCACTCCGGATCTGATGAATCAGTTCAATGAGATTCTGAGCAGCCCGGCCGGCGTGGCGACGCTTTTATTCGGAATGCTGCTGGTGTTCTTCGTGATGCTCACCGTGCTGCCGGTAGTGGGTGGGGCGTTGGGCGCGAAGGTTCTGGAAAAAGAATAGCGTCGGGCTAGTTGACCAGCGCCTGGTAGACCGACGTTGAAAACTTCTGCTGAATGTCGGTACCGTTGGGCATTTGCTGAATCATCAGCACGATGACCATGTGGCTCTTCGGGTCCACCTGATAGTTTGTTCCGTAGGCGCCGCCCCAGCCGAACGCACCCACTCCGGCCATGCCGCTGGCGCCGTAGCGGTCCACAGTTTCAAAGCTCAAACCGAAGCCGAGGCCGATGGTGGAGTGCAGTGTGCCGGACTGGTTCGTGGTCATCAATTCTACCGTTCGAGGCGACAGGATTCGGGCGCCATCCAGTGCGCCGCCGTTGCGGATCATCTCCAGGAAGCGCGCATAATCGTGAGCGGTGGAGGTGAGGCCCGCGCCTCCGGCGAAGCTCTTGCGCGGTCCGTCCACATACGAGCCTTGTCCGGCGGCGCCATCTGCTGCACGAACAATGGTGCCGTCGCTGCCGGTGAAATAGACCGCGGCCAGGCGATCGCGCTCAGCAGGCGGGATAAAGAAGCGCGTATCCTTCAGGCCCAAGGGCTGGGTGATGCGCGTGCGTACAAACTCGTCGAGCGGCATTCCGGAAGCCTTTTCCACTACGCAACCGAGAATGTCGGTATTGTAGCCGTACACGAAGGCCGCCCCGGGTTGCGAGACGAAGGGCAGCGTGCCCAGGCGCTCCATGGTTTCGCAGATGGGCTCATCTTTATCGGCGGTGTACCAACCGTTACCGGCCGCGGGTCCGAGGCCTTTCGCCTGATATAAATCGGCTATGTATTTTTCCCTTCCGTAGGAAATGCCCGCGGTGTGCGTGAGCAGATCTTGAATAGTGATGGCACGCTTGGCCGGGACCATGCCAACTCCGGCATCGTCATTGACCGCCACCATGGTCTTCTTGAATGTCGGGATAAAATGCCAGACCGGTTCGTTGAGACCGATCTTCCCTTCTTCCACCAGCGCCAGGATTGCGGTGCTAGTGATGGCTTTGGTTTGCGAGGCGATGCGGAAAATCGTGTTGGCCGTCATCTTGCGGCCGGCCTCTTTGTCGCTCCATCCAATGGCGCGTTCGTAGACCGGCTTGCCATCTCGGAGCACCAAGGCGACCACTCCGGCGATACGATTCTGATCGATGTATTGCTGGAGCACATGGTCGATTCGCGCCAGGCGCTCCGGCGAGAGCGACAGGCTGGATTTCGCCGGCTGACTGAAGGTTACGGTTGAAAGCAACGCCAGCAACAAAGTTAGTAGGACCGCTTTTCTCATTCCACTCTCCATGAATTTTCCGCGCATCGTGACCGATGTTAGCACCGTCAGGGTAGAAATTTCAGCAGCGCGGCTGCTACCTTAGCGGCGAGCACTGCGTAGCCCTGCTCATTGAAATGCACTCCGTCTGGCGCGTGATATTCGGGATGATCACGCACGATGGAAAAGAGATCGTCAACGGGAATGTCTTCGCGTTTGGCAAACGCTATTGCCAATTGGTTGCGGCGGAGCATACGCTCCGTTTTAGGGTCCACCCGTTCCAGGTTGTTGCGCTCGCGAACATCGGTGGTGGTGCACCAGATGACCCTGGCGCGAGGAGCGTAGCGGCGCAGTGTGGCCAGGACGTCAGGCATCGCGGCGGCATAGGCTTCATCGCTGTAGGCATCGCCGTGCATTCCGTTATTGAAGTGGATGAGGTCGAAGGATTGTTCGCGGAGCACTAGTGCCAGTTGATCGATCAGGGCGGGATCGCCCAAGCTTTTGGAGGTGGCCAGGCGGGCGACGTAGGCTTTCTCTTTTAAATTGCTGTCGACCTGCTTGCCGTAGCCGCGGGTGATGGAATCGCCGATGAGCAGCACGCGGGGGAGAGCGTGATCGTTCGTGTTCGGCATCCAAACATCGAGCCATTCGATGTTTTCGCGGGCTGGCGGGTTGGTTTGGGCAGGGGCTGCGGCTGCTAGTCCGAGGAGGGTTGTCAGGACGATTAATGATTTCATCGGTGCTTTGATTATGCGGGCCGGCGAAGCGCGTGTCAGGATTTATAGACGACAATACCGTGTGGTTATGCAACCGAGTGGTTGAGCGGAATTTCGTTAAAAAAGCCGTGAACATGGCTGTGCGGGCCATCGGCAAACGAAACCGCACGCTGCACGGAGCGGCATTGCTAGTGGCGGGCCGGCTTGCGGATTCGCCTGACGCCGCCGCGCGCCGGGTTGGGAAAGACGCGCGGAGGGAGCTGCGAAGCCCATCGGTGATGCGCAGGCTTTCGATTACGTAGACTTGTGTTCCGGCGGCGCTGGGCGTGCTGGTTCCGGGGTGGTCCATTTGACGATGGCTACGCCGGCGAAGATGATCAACATGGCCGTGAACTCGCGTTTGCCGAATGGCTCGCGATAGAACAGCCATCCGAGAGCCATGGCGACGACGGGGTTCACGTAATTATAAGTGCTGACAATCGCGACGGGCAGATGTTCCAGAGCGTAAAGAAAAGCGCTGTATCCCACCACTGATCCGAACACAACCAGATAGGCCAGCGACCAACTGCTGCGGGCATTCCACGCGATGGGATGGTGAGGAACCAGGAATGCGGGAATCAGAAAGAGAATGCCGGTGGCCAGTTGCTGCACTGCCCCACTTACTACGGGGTGCGCGGTGGTAAGGCTGCGCTTGTGGAGAATGGAGCCGAGGCACCAACTGAAGCAGCCGAACTGAAGCACAACAAACCCGGTGATGAGTGACACGCTGAAAGAGGTGCTGAATCCATTTGGCGCCACCAGCACCACTACGCCGAGGCAACCGAGCAAGATGCCGGCCAGCGCCGGAAGGTGAATTTTTTCGCCGCCGGCGAAGGCCGCGCCGAGGCCCACCATCCAGAACGGGCCGGTCACGAGCAAGAGCGCGGCGAGACCGCTGGGGATGGTCTGCTCGACCCATATGAGGGATCCATTGCCACCGCCGAGAATGATGACTCCAAACAGCGCGGTAAGCCAAAGCTCACGGCCTTTGGGAATGTTGGCGCCACTCGACCGGGCGCCGATCAGCATCAGCGTTCCCGAAAGTAAAAAGCGCGCGCTCATTAGAATAAACGGCGGGAAGGCTTCCAGCGAAATGCGGATTGCCAGATAGGTGGTGCCCCAGAATATATAGACAGCTACGAGCGCAACGTAGGCCCGGAAATTTCCACGGTGGGGCATTTTTCAGCGTAGCATCCGCTACACTGTAGGGTTGATCGTCACTCTTACCATCAATCCGGCACTGGACAGAAATGTTTCCGCCGACCGTCTGGTTTTTGAAGACCGGGCCTATATTCTAGACACAAGCTTATCGGCGGGCGGGCGTGGCATCAATGCATCCCGGGTGATTCATTCCTTTGGGATGAAGACGCTGGCGATTGCGACGTCAGGCGGTGCGACGGGGCAGAAGTTTGAAGAGCTGTTGAAGACCAGCAACTTTCCCGTGCAAGTGGTCCGGATCTCTCACGAGACGCGAACGAACCTGACGATTTCCGATAAGCAAGGGCTGACGGTGAAGTTGAACGAGTTCGGTCCGCATATTGAACCGGAAGAACTGGCGGCGGTCACCAAGGCGGTGGAGGCCAGTCTGGCGAGTGCGGACTGGCTGATGATCTGCGGCAGCCTGCCGCCTGGGGTTGCAACGGATGTCTACAGCGGGCTTATCGAATTGGCGCATGCCCGCAAGGTGAAGACGCTGCTGGATACCGACGGCGATGCGCTGCTACACGGCCTGGAGGCGGCGCCTACGCTGGTGACGCCGAACCAGCAAGAGGCCGAGCGGCTGCTGAACAAGGTGCTGATTACGCGCACTCATTTCTTTGAAGCGGTGGAGCGGATTCATGCGATGGGGGCGGAGTCTGTGCTGCTGTCCTTGGGGAGCCGGGGCGTGGTGGCGAAAGATGCCGCCGGGATGATTGAGGTGATACCACCGCGGATCGACGCGGTTTGTCCGATTGGCGCGGGCGATGCGATGGCGGCGGCTTTTCTGTGGGCGATCTGCAATAAGAACGACTTTCGCGATGCGGTACGGTGGGCGGTTGCGGCGGGGACGGCCTCGGCTAAGCTGCCGGGCCTGGCGTTTGCCAGTTTGGAACAGACCAAGGAAGTCTATAAGCGGGTTGAGGTGCGGGCGGTTTAGCGCGCTTCGGTTTCGAGCCTTTCGTGCAGCAGGAGCCATTGCTTTTGCGGAAGGCCGCCGCCATAGCCGCGGAGCGCTCCGTCCGCGCCGATGACGCGATGGCAGGGCACAATCAGGCTGATGGGGTTGCGGCGGACGGCGGCGCCGATGGCGCGGGCTGAGCCGGGAATGCCCAGTTTGGCGGCCAGGATTCCATAGGTGGTGGTTTGCGCCACGGGGATTGTCAGCAGGGCATTCCAGACGGTTTGTTCAAACGCCGAACCGCGAAGATCCAGCGGCGGGGGCGGAAGAAATTCGCGACGGAAGTAGGCGATTAGCCAGTTCGCCACTGGTGTGTTACCGGCGCCGTTCATGGGCTCCATTTCGTATTCCGAAAACCACTGCTTAAGGCGCGCGGTGAGAAGTTTCTGGCGGTCCGGAAGTTCGAATTCGAGTGCGCAAAGACCCTTGGTTGAAGTGAGTGCGACGATGGGGCCGACGGGAGTGTCGAATTTTGAGCGATGGAGGATTTGGCCCATTGGCGGCTATCTTAGCAAGCGGTCATCGTAAAATTGAAGTGCATCCATCTCGTGTGATCCATCTCATGCCCTCCTTTCGATTTGCTATCAGCGCCACGTTTAGCGCGGAACCGCTTCAGGCTGCTATTTCGTTTTGGGGCCGGCAGCTAGGGGTGGATTTCGAGACGCGGTTCTCTCCCTATAATCAGCTTGTGCAGACGCTGCTGGATCCGGCGGGCGAGTTTGCCAGGAACAGTCAGGGCATGAATGTGCTGCTGGTGCGGCTGCAGGATCTGGGTTCGGTGGAGACGCATGTTTGCCAATTGCTGGACGCGCTGCGAAAGACTTCCGCCGACCACATTGCGCCGATTCTTGTTTGCCTTTGCCCTGGCTCCGCGGAATTTATGGAGGACGCCGAGCGCGCAGTGTTCTCGCGGAAGATGGCGAGCCTGATTGAGTCGAGTCTGGCGGAGACGCCGGGCGTTCAGTTTCTGCATTTCGACGAAATTCAGGCGCGCTACCCGGTGGCGAATTGGGAGAGCACGACTGGCGACCGGTTGGGGAAGATTCCATACACCGAGGAATATTTTTGCGCGCTGGCCACTGCACTGGTGCGGTACGCGCATTCGCTATTCATGGCGCCGTATAAGGTAATCGTGCTGGATTGCGACGACACTTTATGGAACGGGATTTGCGGTGAGGATGGGCCAGGCGGCGTTACCATTGATACCCCGCGCCTTGCGTTGCAGGAGTTTATGCTGCAGCAAAGGGAAGCGGGGATGCTGCTTTGCATGGCCAGTAAGAATAACGAGCAGGACGTGCTGGATGTGTTCGCGCAGCATCCGGAGATGCCCTTGCAATTGCGGCATTTCACGGCGTGGCGGATTCAATGGGAATCGAAGGCCGATAGCCTGGCCGCGCTGGCCGGAGAACTTGAGCTTGGGTTGGACTCGTTTATTTTTGTCGACGACAATCCGAAGGAATGCGCGGAGGCTAGTGAGCGGCTTCCGGAATTGTTGGCGCTGGCGCTGCCCGTCGACGGGAAGGACATCCCGCATTTTCTGGATCATGTTTGGGCCTTTGATCATGCGGTGATTACCGAGGAAGACCGAAACCGGAATGCTTACTACGCGCAGACGCAGGAGTTCGGGCGAGAGATCCGCAAGACGATGGACATGGCGGAATTTATCGCCGGCCTGCAATTGCAGGTGACCTTCGCACCGTTACAAGCGGAGACGCTGGCGCGAGCGGCGCAGCTTACGCAACGCACCAATCAGTTCAACTTCACTACCATCCGGCGGACGGAGGCGGAGTTGCGAAGCCTTTCGCAGGAGTGCTTCACTTTGGGAGTATCGGATCGGTTCGGCGATTATGGAATTACCGGACTGCTGATTTTCTCCAAGCAGGGGGCGGATCTGCTGGTGGATACTTTGCTGCTGAGTTGCCGTGTGCTGGGGCGCGGCGTGGAACATCGCGCGATGGCTTGGCTGGGAGAGTCCGCGACGGTTCGCGGAGCAGAATTCGTGGAACTGCCTTATGTGCCGACGAAGCGGAATCTTCCGGCAGGGCAATTTCTGCAGAGTCTGGGTGCGGGATCGCGATTTTCAGCGGCGGCGTTGCGCGGGATGGAGTGGCGTCCGGCGGAGGCCGCGGTGGTTGTGCCGACCGCCGGAGCTGCTGCGAAGGGGAATCGATTTCTGGAGTTCGCCCGCATCGCGCTGACGCTTTCCTCACCGGCGCAGATACAGGCGGCGGTGGCACGGGAGAGACGCGGGGAAGCTACTCCGCAGACGGGAATGACGGAGACGGAGCAGGCTCTCTCGTCCATTTGGGCTGAGATATTGGAGCGCCCCGATGTTGGCGTGGCCGATAACTTCTTCGATGTGGGCGGACACTCGCTGCTGGCGGTGTTGCTGTTGTTGCGAATCAAAGAAGCGTTTGGCGTGGAGTTGCCGATTGACGATGTTTATTCGGGCAGCTTGACGTTGGGCGAGCTGGCCACGCGTATTGAAATGGTGCAGATGGGTGCGGTGGATCCGGCGGAGTATGAGCGGCTGTTGCAGGAAATTGAAGGCTTGTCAGAGGAGGAAGTGCAGGCGCTGCTGGCGAATGAGGAGCACGGCTGATGCGCTTGTTGCTGACGTCGAATGCTTGCTACGCTCCGCCGCGGGGTGGATCGACGCGCAGTAATCTGGTGTGGCTTCAGCATCTGGTGCAGGCGGGACATGAGTGCCGGGTGGTGTGCGCGGATGCCCCGGGGGCACGGGATGTGGTGGCGGATGGCATCGGCATTTTTCCTGTGCATGAATTCGTACGGCACAGCAGCGTGTTGGGCCAGCACATCCGCGAGTTTCAACCGGACTGGGTGCTGGTTTCTTCCGAAGATGTCAGTCATGTATTGTTGCGCGTTGTGCAACAGGCGGCGCCGGGACGGTTGGTCTATCTGGCGCACACTCCACAGTTCTTTCCGTTTGGTCCGGCGAGCTGGAATGCGGATGCGGGCGCGGCAGAGATTGTTCGCGACGCTAGTGCCGTGGTTGTGATCGGGCGGTACATGGCTGCCTACGTTGAGCGGCATTTGGGGCGAACAGCGGAGGTTGTTCATCCACCCATTTACGGTAGCGAGCCGTACGCGCGGTATGGCGGATTTCAGCGCGGGACGGTGCTGATGATCAATCCGTGCGAGGTGAAGGGTATCGGGATCTTCCTCGCGCTGGCGCGGCAGTTTCCGCAGATTCTGTTTGCGGCATTGGCGGGTTGGGGCACTACGCAGGCCGATCGGGATGCAATGCGCGCGACGCCGAATTTGACTGTGTTGGATAGCGTTCCAGATATTGAAGAAGTGCTTTCGCAGGCTACGCTGTTGCTGATGCCGTCGCTGTGGGAGGAAGGGTTCGGGTTGATAGCGATGGAGGCGATGCTGCGGGGCTTGCCGGTGATCGCCAGTGATTCCGGCGGCCTGGTGGAGGCGAAACAAGGCACCGGTTTCGTGATTCCCGTTCGCCCAATGGAGCGGTATGAAGCGGTGTTCGATGAGAACCACATGCCGAAGGCGGTGGGCGTGGAACAGGATCTTGCACCGTGGGTTGCGGCATTGCAGACGCTGCTGACGGATGAAGCGGCTTATACGGCGGAGGCGGCGCGGTCGCGTACGGCGGCGCTTCGATTCGTGCGTGCCTTGGACGCGGCGAATTTCGAAAGGATGCTGTTGGCGTTGCAGCCTGGGGTACGCGCGCCGGAGATTGCTTCACGGCCGGTTGCGCTTTCGGCTGCCAAGCGCGCGTTGCTGCTGCGGCGATTGCGCCCGTGATGCGCATTCTGCTGGCCCACAACTCGCTTTACTACCCTTCCATGGGCGGGGGTGACAAATCGAATCGCTTGTTAATGGAGGCCCTGGCGGCTGGCGGGCATAGGGTGCGCGTGGTAGCCCGGGTGGAGAAGTTCGGTCCGCCCGCGCACGAAAAGCTGTTGAGTGACCTGGCATCGCGCGGTGTTGCGGTGAACAATGGCGGCCGCGATGTGACGTTTGTGCGCGGTGGAGTTGAAGTTCATGCGCTGACTCGAGACCAGCAGTTCCGCGGATATTTCGAGGCGCAGGTGGCCGGGTTCGATCCGGACGTGATTGTGACTTCTACCGATGACCCGGGACAACTGCTGCTGGAGATTGCACTGGGAGCGCCGCGGGCACGGGTGGTGCACCTGGTGCGGGCTACGATTGCGGCTCCGTTCGGTCCGGACAGTTCCATGGCGAGCGCCGCGAGGACGGAAGCGTTGCGGCGTACCGATGGCGTGGTGGGCGTGAGTGAGTACGTTGCGCGCTACGTGCGCGAATTCGGCGGCATGGAGGCCATGCACGTACCGATTGCGTTGATGGAGCCGGGCGAATATCCGGACGTGGGGCGGTTTGAGAATCCGTTCGTGTCCATGGTGAATCCTTGCGCGGTGAAGGGGATTTCGATTTTTCTTGCGCTCGCGGAACGGATGCCGCAGGTGCAGTTTGCCGCCGTGCCTATCTGGGGGACGAATGCCGAAGACTTGGCTGCGCTGCGGAGACATGCAAACATCACGGTGCTGGAACCGGTGGAGAACATCGACGAATTGTTGCGCCGGACGCGCATCCTGCTGGTGCCTTCTTTGTGGGCGGAGGCGCGGAGCAGGATGATTCCCGAGGCCATGCTGCGGGGTGTTCCGGTGTTGGCGAGCAATATCGGCGGAATTCCGGAGGCCAAGCTTGGCGTGGATTATCTATTGCCGGTGAATCCGATAACGCGATACAAGCCGGCTGTGGATGAGAATATGGTGCCGGTGGCGGAAGTGCCGGAGCAGGATGCCGGGCCTTGGCAGGCCGCGCTGGAGCGGTTGACAACCGACGCGGCGCATTACCGGGAACTGTCGGCTGCTTCCCGCGCGGCTGCACTGCACTATGCGGCTAACTTGAATGTGCTGCCGTTTGAGGCTTATCTGAAATCGCTATTGCGGAAGCCGCAGCGGGACCGCGGCGTCAAAGGACCTGCGATGTCTGGAGATAAGCGCAGGCTGCTGACTCTTCGACTGAAGCAGGCGGCATTGCGCAAGCCGGCGGAGAATCTCTGGTTCAGTAATTTGGACGCGGCCGGCTTGCGGTTGTTTTGCTTTCCATTTGCCGGGGGTGGGACGCTGCTTTACCGGTCGTGGATGGAGACCCTGAGGGCAAGCGCGGCGGTGTGTCCAGTCTGTTTGCCTGGCCGCGAAGGGCGGCTGAAGGAGCCGGCTTTCGACGACATGGAAGCGTTGGTAGCGGCGTTGGTGCCGGCGATTGGGCCGTTTCTCGATAGGCCATTTGCGTTCTATGGGCACAGCATGGGGGCAGCGATTGCTTTCGAGCTGGCGCGGGCGCTGCGCCGCGCGGGGATGCCCTTGCCACGGGGACTCTTTGTCTCGGCGGCACGTGCGCCACAGTTTCGATTGGGGCATCAAGCGCAGACCGATCCGGATGATGCGGATTTGATGGAGCAGTTGCGGCGGCTGGAGGGGGTGCCGGCGGAGGTGCTGGCGAACCCGGCGTTAATGGCGTTGGCAATGCCGGCGCTTCGGGCCGATACGCGGTTATACCGGAATTATGTGTACCGGCCAGAGCAGCCGCTGGCGATTCCACTTTTCGCTTACGGCGGGGATGCGGATCCGAACGTATCGCGGGAGCAGGTGGGTGCGTGGCGGGAGCAGACTACGGCGGGGTTTGTGCAGATGGAGTTTGCCGGGGGGCACTTCTTTGTGCAGGCGGCGGCGGAGTTTTTGGCGCTTTTAAAGGATGGGTTAGCGGGCTTGCGGTAG
>JBBRNO010000170.1:0-12672 GCA_038230275.1 Bryobacterales bacterium | reverse complement strand
TGATAGCCCAGATCGTTTTGGATCAAATGCAGTAGCGCTTCGATCTTTTCCGGTTCAACGGCCTGCGCCTTCACGCTCTTCAGCATATGGAGAACATCTTTGGTGCGCAGCAATGACAGGTGATGCCACCGTTCCAGATTCATGTAAACCCAGTTCGGAACGGGCAGAATCTTGTCGATAGACCGAAGCGACGTTCCAGCGCCCAATGCCGGAGAAACAAGATGCCGGATAATTTTCGCATCGAAGGCATCACCTGCCAATCCCACGCCGTTATTGGTTAGCAAGTCCTCGGGCCGCCTGCCTCGTTTGCGAATCGACGGGCCCACGCGCAGCAGCGAAAAGTCGCTGGTGCCGCCGCCGAAATCCCCAATCAGAATCAGTTCGTCGTGGTCTAGCCCTGCCTCGTAAAAGTGCGCCGCGCCGATCGGCTCTAACTCGAAGGATACGTTCTCAAAGCCCGCCTTGTGCAGAGCAATTTCCAATCGCGAGACCGCGAATGCATCGTCCTCAGTCCGCTCTGCCCCTACAAACCGCACCGGCCGTCCCGCCACAATACTGGTCACGCGCGTTCCAAATTGCACCTCGGCCGCTTGCCTGATGTCGCGCAGAATCACGGACACCAGATCCTCTAATGTCTGTTGGCGGCCGAAGACCTCAGTACTTTTCAACGTGCGGCTAGTGAGGAACGACTTCAACGATTGAATCAGTCTTCCCTTCTCTTCCGCCTGCAAATATTGGTCGATGGCAAGCGGGCCGGTCCACGATTTGATTGTGGACCGGCCCGCTTTTCTAACCTGCTCCAGATACAACACCGAACGGTAAGCCGCTGTCAAACCGCCGCTGTATTCAAAGTTTGCCAGCGTCACTTCGCCAGCCGGGCTCACCATGCCGATGGAACTATTGGTGGTGCCAAAATCGAGCCCGAAGCCTACAGGGCCCTTCATCGCGCTTCGAGCGAGCGGCTGACAATCTGTTGCGCTTCTTCCACGATGGAATCCAGGTGAGATTGACTCTTCAGACTTTCGGCGTAAAGTTTATACACGTCTTCGGTACCCGACGGGCGAGCCGCAAACCAGCCATTTTCTGTAATTACCTTCAGCCCGCCAATAGCAGCGCCATTGCCGGGCGCTGCGGTAAGCTTCGCGGTGATCGATTCACCGGCCAGTTTGGTTGCGGTTACCGCATCCGGTGAAAGCTTCTTCAGCGAATCCTTCTGTGCCTTCGATGCAGGTGCGTCGATACGGGTGTAGTAAGAATTTCCAAACGCGGCGGTGATCTGCGTATAGTGAACGCCCGGATCGTTGCCTGTATTCGCTGTAATTTCAGCAGCCAGCAGGCCAAGCAGAAGTCCATCTTTATCGGTAGTCCACACGGAGCCATCCATCCGCAGAAAGCTGGCGCCCGCGCTCTCTTCGCCGCCGAAACAACAGGTGCCGTCGTATAGCCCCGGGGCGAACCACTTGAAGCCCACAGGGACTTCCCACAGCGTCCTTTGCAGTTCGTTCACCACACGGTTGATGAGACTACTGCTGACCAGCGTCTTGCCCACTACGGCGCTGGCAGGCCAATCCCGGCGGTGCGTGAGCAGATAGCGGATTGCCACCGCCAAATAGTGATTCGGGTTCAACAAACCAGCCGAAGGGGTGACGATTCCGTGCCGGTCCGCGTCAGGGTCGTTGCCCCAGGCAATGTCGAACCGGTCTTTCAACTTCACCAGACCGGTCATTGCATAAGGGCTGGAGCAATCCATGCGAATCTTTCCGTCATGGTCCAGTGGCATGAATGCGAACTGCGGATCGATCTTCGGATTCACCACCGTAATGTTCAGGCCGTAAAACTCGCTGATCGGCTCCCAGTAGGCCAGCGACGCACCGCCCAACGGATCGACGCCAATCTTCAAACCCGCTGAGGCGATCGCATCCAGGTCAATCACATTGCCCAGATCCTTAACGTAAGGCGTCACATAGTCGATTTCATGCGTGGTGGCGGGGTTGGGTGCCGCAGTCCGTTTCACGCCGGCGTTTCCAGCCTTCAATAAATCGTTGGCAAAGTTTTGTATCCAGTTGGTGACGCCTGTATCGGCCGGACCGCCGTCTGGTGGATTGTATTTGAACCCGCCATCCGCGGGTGGATTATGTGAAGGGGTGATCACAATCCCGTCACTCAACCCGCTGGTGCGTCCCTGGTTGTACGCCAGAATCGCCCTTGAGATTACGGGCGTGGGGGTGAATCCGCCGCCGCTTTGAATCATCACATCCACGCTGTTTGCTGCAAGCACTTCCAGCGCAGTGCGATGCGCTGCCGCGGAGAGCGCATGCGTATCCTTACCCATGAAGATGGGGCCGCCGATGTTTTCGTTCTTGCGATAAGAGCAGATAGCCTGCGTGATAGCCAAAATGTGCGATTCAGTGAATGTGCCGTTCGAAGCGGTGCCGCGGTGCCCGCTGGTGCCAAAACTGACAAGCTGGTTCGGATCGTCTACATCCGGCTTCCGTGTGTAGTATTCACTTTCCAGTTTGGCAACGTCAATCAAAAGTTCCGCCGGTGCAGGCTGCCCGGCGAGCGCGTGAACGGTCATCATAATATTGTCATACGAAGCCCGTCGCCTCCCGATACAATCGAATCAAGTGACGGTAAGCTGGTGTACTGTCCGACAAATAACTGGACACAAGAAACGGCTTGCTCACGCGCGCGGCTCGGTCTCGAACTCGTTGCTGCAACAGTAGTTTCCGAGCCGCGACTGTAAGGGAGCGGTTTCCGGTAGTGTCCACCCAATTCGCGGACACTACACTAGTGGAGAAACAACCGGAGTGCGCGGCGGCTTCGATATTACCGTGGTAGTGATTGAGCGAATGGAGTGAGGTGAATTGTGCAAACTGTTCTGAATCCATTGGCGCCCCCAGCGGATCAATTCCGCGGCGTCCAGGCTCCGCCGCGAAACGTCGCACTTGACGTATACCGCGGCTTCGTCATGCTTCTCATGATGGCCGAAGTGCTGCGCTTTGCGAAAGTCTCACAGGCGTTTCCCGGCAACGCGTTCTGGCAATTCCTCGCCTTTCACCAGACGCACGCGGAATGGGCCGGCTGCTCACTGCATGACCTGATACAACCTTCGTTCTCCTTTCTGGTTGGCGTTGCCCTGCCCTACTCCATCGCCAGCCGTATGGCGAAAGGCGGTACTTTCGGCAAAATGTTCGTGCACGCCGTTTGGCGATCAGTACTGCTGGCCGCGCTGGGCATCTTCCTCCGGTCGACACATAGCCCGCAAACCAACTTCACCTTCGAAGATACGCTCACGCAAATCGGCATGGGATACCCATTCCTGTTTCTGCTCGGCTTCCGCCCGCCGCGTTGCCAATGGACGGCGCTCGGCGTCATCCTCACTGGATACTGGCTGGCCTGGGCGCTTTATCCAGTAGCTGGCCCCGGCTTCGACTATCAAGCAGTGGGCGTCGCAGCCGATTGGCCGCATCACTATACTGGCTTCGCCGCGCATTGGAACAAAAATGCCAACCTCGGCTCGGCCTTTGACCAATGGTTCATGAACTTGCTCCCCCGCGCGACGCCATTTGTCGCCAACGCCGGTGGATATCTCACGCTCAGTTTCATTCCGACTCTCGGAACAATGATCCTCGGCTTGATCGCCGGCCGTTGGCTGCGTACGGAATCGCCGCGTATTCCCATGAAGCGGTTCCTGTTGGCGGGAGTCATCGGAATCGCCGCCGGACTGCTGCTCCACTTCACCGGAATCTGTCCGGTGGTGAAGCGCATCTGGACGCCTGGCTGGACGCTCTTCAGCGGCGGCGCGTGCTTCCTGCTGCTGGCCGGCTTCAGTTGGATAATCGACGTGAAGCACTACCGAAAATGGGCTTTCCCGTTGGTGGTGATCGGAATGAATTCCATTGCGGCATATCTCATCGCTCACCTCTTTGACCGGTTCATTCCAGATTCATTCCGCATCCATTTGGGTCCGAATGTCTTTCAGTTCGCGGGCCCTGGATTGGAGCCGCTGATGCAAGGGGCCGCCGTCCTGCTGGCTTACTGGTTGATACTTTTCTGGATGTACCGCCGCAAGATTTTCCTGCGAATCTGAGGCGCTGTGATAGGCTCGAACGGAATGAAAATCTCTTCTGTCCGGGTGCACACCGCCAACATGTCGCATTCGTGGCTCACTGAGTCTTTGATCGCGCATCCCTTGGCGCAATGGTCGGCCTATCGCGAGAAGCGCACGTCCTGGTTCGGCACCATGTCCGCCGGTGTAGTAGAAATCGAAACCGACGTAGGCCTCACCGGACTTGGATTCATCGGTGGTGGAAAAGCCAATGCTGCCCGGACCATCATTGACGATCAGTTTTCACAGTTGCTGTTAGGCCAGGATCCTGCGGATATTGAGCGGCTCTGGGAACAAATGTACCGGGCTTCGGTAATGTATGGACGGCGCGGTGTTGCCATAGAGGCCATCAGCGGCATTGATCTGGCGCTTTGGGATCTTCTCGGCAAAGCCTGCGGACAGCCTGTTTATAGGCTGATTGGCGGCCAGACTAAAGATCGGCTGCCCGCCTATGTAACTGGCAACCTTACTGAGCGGCACCTGGCGGAAGGCTTTCGCGACGTCAAAATCGCTCTGCCGCACGGGCCGGTCGATGGCGAAAAGGGACTGCGCCAAAACGAAGAAATGATGCGCCGTACGCGCGAGTTTGTCGGACCGGAGGGTGACATCATGCTGGATTGCTACATGGCGCTCACCGTTCCCTACACCATCGAACTGGTGCGAAGACTCCAGCCCTACCGCATTTGTTGGATTGAAGAGCCGCTACTTCCGGATGACATCGACGGCTTGCTGCGCATCAAGGATGCGGTAGACGTCACCATCTCAGGCGGTGAGCATGAGTACACGCGGTTCGGCTTTCGTGAATTGATTGAACGGCGCGCGCTGGACCTGCTGCAGCCTGACATCTATCGCGCTGGTGGCCTCACGGAATTGCGCAAAATTGCGGCTATGGCCTCTGCCTATCATCTGCCGGTAATTCCGCACGGTGTGGGCGCGCCTACTTATCACTTCGTAATGGCGACTCCCAATTCCCCCAAGGCCGAATTCGTGGATGTGTTTGCGCAGGGCGGCGAATTGATGCTGGAAGGGGAACCGGTTCCAAGCAACGGTTTCATCGAATTGTCCGCAGCGCCCGGATTCGGATACCAACTGAATCGGCGGGCGCTTGCAGGGGACGCGCGGATCGCACCAATCTGGTGATCGGCGGTTAGAAAAGGTACTTGAATCCGAACTGCATTTCACGCATGGTTCGAGCCGAAGTGATCTTTCCGAAAGTGGATGACTGAATATCGGCTGACGGCGCGTCGTAATTCGGATGATTGATGAAGTCGAACGCCTCGTAGCGGAATTCGAAAGTGTGCCCTTCGCGAATTCGAATGGTCTTGGTCATGGCGAAATCCCATTGCGCCACGCCGGGTGTAAGCAGCACATTGCGCCCCACGTTGCCAAATCGATAAGCGAGGGTTGGATCGGAGTTGCTGAAGGCGGCCACGTTCCAGAATTTATCCGGCGAGCGGTCCGATGGTATCGGGCTGATTCCGGTAGCATCGGGCAGGTTCGGAGTGCCGATCACCAGGGTATCGCCGAGTTGGGCTACGTTGATCGGCGTGCCGCCGGAAAGAGTGAGAATGGTGCCTGCCTGCCATCCTCCAACGATTTTACTGGCAACTCGGCCGCTTGCGAATTTGTGCCCCTCGCCGAACGGCAATTCGTAGAGCACTGACGTTACGAATCGCTTGCCATTGTTGAACTGTGAAAGCGCGTGTTCGCGGTGGAAATTGTAATTATCCGTCGCGAATTGATTGTCACCCGTGTTGTTGCGAATGGCGCTGCCTTGATCCAATGCTTTTGACCAAGTGAAGCTGGACAGATAGGTGAGGCCCTTCGAAAAGCGGCGAGTGACTTTGATAGACAGCCCTTCGTAATTCGAGTTGCCATGACTATCCACGGTCTGAATGATGCCATAGGCGGGGAATGGAGACCGCTGTAGCAAAGTTCTGGAATCGCTTGGTCCAATGCGGTTCACCGGCTGGTTCCACACACGCAGCAATTCCAACTTGTGGGCGCTGTTGCCAAGATAACCCACTTCCACAACAGTATCTTTGTCCAGTTGCCGCTGAATATTCAAGAGCCACTGAACCATATACGGCGTTCGGCGATTGGTGTTATTGGCCAGAGTAAATGTGGGCCCCTGGCAAGGTCCGGTCCAGTTGGAACAGACTCCTCCCTCAGCCCTAAATGGATCGCTTAGATTGGAGTTGGGCTTCTCGGAATCAGCCGTAAAGGTCGTCCGTCCACCGACGTTCCGGGAGAGATCGAATCTTGCTTCCGCAATGTCCTGCACATAGAACATCCCGAAGCCTGCGCGCGCGGTCCAGCGGTCAGATACCCGATACGCCAAGCCAATCCGCGGGGCGAAGTCGTTGTTATCGCGTTTCACCATCGCATGACCCAATAGACTGTCGCCGGTCAAAAGGGGAATCGGATCGTGGAAGCGGAACGGCAAACCCTGATTGAAGTCGCCATCCCCGGAACGAATTTGCGCCGGGACTTTCGGATTAGCGTACAACTGGCGATCGGGGCCAACACCGCTTTCGTAGACGATCACATTGATGCCACCGCGGTACTTGTCCGAATAGGGTGGGGTGTTTTCATAACGCACTCCAAGCGTTACCGTAAGTTTTGTAGTGGCCTTCCAGGTATCTTCCGCATAAACTGCGATGGGCAGGGCGCGCAGCAAGCCGTTGGAAAACGTCCGCGCGCGGGTGGGAGACAGAACCTCCCCAAGCAAGTAATCGGCAAACGGATGGCCAGTTACACCCCTACGGGCGGGATCCTGCGTTGCATTCGACCCGAAACCGAAACTGCCGCGGGTGAAAGCGTTACCGGTTTCGTTGAAACGGTCGCGCCGAATCTCCCCTCCGAAGCGGAATGAGTGCTTGCCGTGAATCCAGGAGACGTTATCCATCCATTGAAAAATGGAGGTGCGTCCAACAAACGGGCCATTGCCCTGCTCACCGAATCCCGTGAGACCAAGGCCCAGTCCGATGCTGGGAGTGCCCCAGGAAAGCGGCACCGGTGATACCAGACCCTTGATGCCCAGTTCGCCGGTCACGTCCCGCTTATTAGCATAAAACCGCTTCTGATCGTTGTTGAATTGCGTCCATCCGAAACGGAACTCGTTCACCAATGTTGGGCTCAACGTCCTGATGTTGGATGCCATGGTTTGCCAGGTCTTGGTGAGGATATTGGCTTCCTGATCGGCGAAATTAGCAATCTCCTTGGAGTCGTCGTCACCCCAACCGAGGCGCCCGAACCAGGTGGATTTTGTGTTTTCCAGATAATCCATCCGCTGGTTAAATTGCTCCCAGGTGATGGGGCGTGCACGCTGGCGTGTGAAGTTTCCAAGAATATTGTCGCTCGACGAAACCGGCTTGGGATAGAACTCCAGCAGCTTCTGGGTGACGGGATTGAAGCGGCTCGCTGGAATGATATTGTTCGGAAACTGCAACGCTGAGACGGCTTTCAAATTACCGCTCGCATCGGTAGAGAAGACACGGCTGGCCGGGTCGAAGATGTTGCGGCCGGAAGCGGTAAAATCACCCGCCCGCATCTTCTCAGTCGCCACGTTAGGCAGCCCTTGCAGCGTCTTCTCTTCGCGCAAGGTCTCGAAGTTCGACTCAAAGAACAGTTTGTCCTTGATCAGCTTTCCACCCAGCGCAAATCCAAATTGGTTGCGCGTGAACGGATTCTTGGCGCCCACTTGTTTGTAATCCTTGGCATCGAACTTGTCCTTGCGAAGGAATTCAAATAGGGCGCCGTGCAGCGTGTTGGTGCCGGCCTTGGTGGCCACGTTGATCTGGGCCGCGCCGCGCCCAAACTCCGCGGAGTAGACGCCGGTTTCCACTTTGAATTCTTCCAGAAATTCAACGGATGGGCGCAGTGCATAAAGGTTGTAGCTGGGATCGGTATTCTCAATGCCGTCAAGCGTGTAATGGTTGAATTGGGCACGCGCGCCGGCTACCACGATCGATTTTGAAGTTCTCTCTCCGCCCTTTCGCGCCGCCGCCTCACCGCCCAGGCCCTGTTCCGCCGAAACATTCGGGCTCAGCGCAACCATCTGCAGATAGTTGCGGCCATCCAGCGGTAATTCTACAATCCGCCGGTTCTCAATTACCGTCCCGACGCCGGTGTTCTCCGTGTTGAGTAGAGGAGCGCCGCCTGTTACTTCGACGGATTCCGTCACCGCGCCAACCTCCACAATAAAATCGACACGGACAACGGCGCCCACCTGCAGCAGAACGTTGGTTCGCGAGGCCGCCTTAAAGCCCTGCTTTTCTACCCGGACTACGTAGCTGCCGGGAACCAGGAACGGCACGTCGAAGGTTCCGGTCTGGTTGGTGAGTACTTCGCGCACCAGGCCTGTTGCGGTGTTACTGATGCGAACAGCGGCTCCCTCAATCACCGCGCTGCTGGTATCGGTAACGGAACCGGTAATCACTCCATAGGTCTGTGCAAGGAGTGGCGAAACTCCGGCGAGTAAGAGAAAGGCAAGGACACGCGTCGAGGCGCTCATAGTGTTTACTCCTTAGTAAAGATGGCGAACTATGGCACCATTTATATCACTTGATCAGGAAACTTTCATCCGGAATTGCAACCTCCGGTTTCCCGGCCATGGAGCAGCATACACCCGGCTGTTGCCCGTAAGCTATGGTGCCGGGCGCTATCGGCGAACTTGAGATTGTGCGGTCCAACTGGCGTCCAGACCAAGGAACGCGTAGGCATATCGCCTGCCGAACTCCCTGAAAGAACGAGTGTCGAAGTGAACCTGATCGCCCTTATCCGTGAGTCCCGCGGACAGGACGAAGCCCGTGTGAGGAACGGCAAGCGGAATCAAAGCGATCTGTTCATTCACCACGTCCGCGAAGCTTCGTTCGGCTCCTGGTTTCTTACCGAAAAATTCACCCAGCTGCCCCACCATCACCGGCGCATCGACGGCTTCCAGATCCTGCCGCAGCAGAGTGATGAACTCCGTCCAACGTTCGCGGTAGCTGTTGGCCAGCTTTGCAGTACCGGAATCGGCCTCCCCTTGATGCCACAAGATTCCGCGCAGCTTGCCGGATTTCATGGCGAACCGCGTCCGCTTCACCGCATCTTCATACAGTGGACCGCCGCGCTTCCACTGCTCCAGGCTGGTTCCGCCAAACGCGCAGGGGATGAGTCCGATCGTAACCGATGGATTTGCCGACAGCAGTGTCTTGGCGAAGGTCCGGCCAAGCCCGACCGCGGCAATCTCCGGTTTGTCGGAATGCAGCGGATCGATTGCGGGAACCCATTCCATCTGTTTATTCAAGGACAAGATTCCGGGGACTGCTTCTTTATCCTGCGCTTCTATTGGGCCGCGGCCAGCCATGTTCGATTGACCAATCAGCAGGAAGAGCTGCAGATCGTGGGGAGCAGCAGTTTGAGCGAAAGCGTACCCGAGGGATGCCGTCAGCAACAGAAGTTTTCGCATATTGGCTAACATCATACCGCCCGCGATTTTCCACGTTTCTCTGCAGGACGGGTAAAGACGCGGCTCGTCAACGGGGACGACAGAACAATCGATGTAGTAGTCTGACCGTGCATACTCAGTTTCCCCAACAGCGATTCCAGGTGAGCGATGGAGGAAACCGCAGCCTTCACCAGAAACGCTTCTGAACCCGTCGTGTGATGGAATTCCAGAACCTCCCGCAGGCCGATCACCACTTGATTGAACTTCGGGTAATTTCCGGGCGGCGTTTGGATGCGGATGAACACCGTGAGACCCAGACCCAGGCGCGCCGGATCCACCACTGCTCTATAGCCGGTGACGATGCCCGCATCTTCCAACCGCCGGATCCGTTCCGCCACCGCGGGCGCGGACAAATTCAGCTTTCTACCCAATTCTGCAAACGAAACGCGAGCGTCTTCCTGCAAATAGCGCAGCAATTCCCAGCTTGTGGCATCAAGTGCTTCCGAATCGTAAGTCATAGGCTACATCTACCTCTGTTTCAACAGTAATAATACCAAGAATACAGTCGATTGAGATTTATGGAAGTGCGCAATCCGGGTATCATCGATACATGATGTGGAAAGGAATGCTGCTTGGCTTTTCGATTGCCGCCCCGGTAGGTCCCATCGGATTATTGTGTATCCGGCGCACCCTGGCTCACGGCAGGGCCGCCGGCTTCACGACCGGCCTGGGGGCCGCCGCAGCCGATTGTACGTATGGATTTGTGGCCGCGTTCGGCCTGACGGCCGTTTCCGGCGCGTTGGTCAACCATGAGTGGTGGATGCGGCTGCTGGGCGGTTTGTTTCTTCGTTACCTGGGCCTCAACGCGTTGCGCTCCAGCCCAATTGTGGAGGCGCCAGCGTCGCAGGGCCGCGGACTATTCCGCAGCTTCGGAACCACCTTTCTGTTCACGGTCGCGAATCCGGCCACCGTGCTGTCGATCCTGGCCTTATTTGCGGGCTTAGGAATCGCCGCGGCCGGTTCCGCGTCTGGTGACGGGGCAAGACTGGTAGCAGGCGTGTTGACCGGGTCTGCCCTCTGGTGGTTTCTACTCAGCGGCGCAGCCAGTCTGCTTCGTCAGCGGTTCGCTCCCAATGCCATGCTCTGGGTCAACCGCTGCTCCGGACTGTTTCTACTCAGTTTTGGCTTGGCGTCGTTGCTGCACAAGTGAACGCTACAATTGCAGCGATGGCAAACAACTTTGACGTCGTAATCGTAGGCGCCGGCCACAATGGTCTGGTTGCGGCGGCTTACCTGGCAAAGGCCGGACAGAAAGTCCTGGTGCTGGAACGGCGCGAAATGGTGGGTGGCTGCTGCGTAACCGAGGAAGTCTGGCCTGGATTCCGTGTGTCGGTGGCGTCCTACCTGGTCAGCCTGCTGCAGGACAAGGTTGTGCGCGATCTGGATTTGCATAAGTTCGGTTATGAAGTGTGCGGCAAAGATCCCGCCTTCTTTTCTCCGTTTTCCGATGGCCGCTATCTGTTCATGTGGCAGGATCAAGAGAAGACGCTGGCGGAAATTGCGAAATTTTCCACTCGTGATGCCGAGGCGTATCCCAAGTATGAAGCCCACTTGGAACGCCTGTCGCAGGTGATCGAGTCGTTGCTATTGCAGATTCCGCCAGACATTCCACTGGAAGAATATCTGGAAACCGCGGCACGAGCTTGCGGGCTGAGTGAAAGGGAACTGGCCAGCTTCCGTACAATTCTCACGCAAAGCGTCACTGACTTCCTGGACGAATGGTTTGAATCCGACGAGATCAAAGTGACACTCGCCACCGATGCCGTGATTGGAGCCAACGGCGGGCCGCGGTCCAGCGGATCGGCATATATCCTGCTACACCACTGCATGGGAGGCGTCGACGGCAAGCGCGGACTGTGGGGCTTCGTGAAGGGGGGCATGAGTGGCATTTCCGAAGCCATCGCTGCCTCCGCCCGCAGTCAAAATGTGGTGATCCGCACCAGTACACCGGTGAGGCAGATCGTCATTCGCGACGGAAAGGCACGCGGTGTCGTTCTTGAGAATGGCGAAGAAATCAGGGCTTCCATCGTGGTGAGTAACCTGGACCCGCACCAGACATTTTTCCACCTGACAGACACCCAGCAGGTAGACGCCGGCTATCTGGAAAAGATCCGAAAGTTCCGCATCGAAGGCACATCGTTGAAGATGAATCTGGCCCTCAGCGGGCTGCCGGACTTCAAAGCGCTGCCAGGAGCGCCGGGGCCGCAGCATCGAGCCACGGTGCATATCTGCCCCAGCATCGAGTATGTGGAACGCGCCTGGAACGATGCCAAGAACGGCATACCATCCCGCGAGCCGCTGCTGGAACTCACCATCCCGACCATGTACGATCCGTCACTCGCCCCGCCAGGCAAGCACGTGATGGGGATCTTCGTTCAATACGCACCATATACGCTGAGCAATGGAAGCTGGGACGATTTGCGGGAACCTTTCGCGGACCGCATCATCGAAATGCTTCGCCAACACATTACCAATCTCGATTCGATCCTGATCGACCGCCAGGTGCTGACGCCGCTTGATCTGGAGCGCCGCTTTAAGATCACTCATGGCAACATATTCCACGGCGAAATGAGTCTCGATCAGCTATTCGTATCCCGCCTAAAATACCGCACTCCGGTGGAAAGCCTCTATCTTTGCGGGTCGTCCACACACCCGGGCGGAGGCGTGATGGGAGCGCCGGGACACAATGCCGCGGCGCAAATCCTGCTGGATCTCGCTTAGCTGGCGCCTGATTCTTTGCGTTCCGCCCCGCTTTTGCGTGAAAATACGCTTAGACCTCTCGTGGCCACAGACCTCATTCAGTTAGATTCCGAAAGTCCCGATCCCGAAGCGATTGACCGTGCCGCCAAGCTGATCAATCAAGGGGGACTTGTCGCAATCCCTACAGACGCTCTCTACACCATCGTTGCCGATCCCATGAACCTTCACGCCGTCGGACGCGTTTTCAAGGCTAAGGGACGGGAGCCGCAGCGCTCGCTCCCGTTGCTGGTGACCGATATCCTGATGGCCGAGGAGCTTGCCAAGGAACTCACCACCCGGTTTTATCTTCTGGCGCGCAAATTCTGGC
>JBBRNO010000169.1:0-12903 GCA_038230275.1 Bryobacterales bacterium | reverse complement strand
CGCGGCGTATGCGAAATGCTCCAAATCCTGGTTCAGGCTGCGAAGCGCCACTTCTGAAACCTTCTGCTGAGAGATGTCGCGGGCAACCGTGGAGGCATTGATTACCCGGCCAGAGCTATCGACTATTGGCGAGACCGTGAGCGAGACCGAGATGGTCCGTCCATCTTTCGCACGCCACTCGGTTTCGTAGTGGTCGATGTGTTCGCCACGCGAGATACGCTCAAGGATGCCTGCACTTTCCCCTGCGCGCTCCGGGACGGCAAGGATTGAAATAGGTTCGCCAATTACCTCCGGCGCCGAATAGCCAAAGATGCGCTCCGCTCCGCGGTTCCAGCTCTGGATAACAGCGGCGAGGTCCTCACTGACGATCGCGTCGTCAGACGATTCCACGATGGCCGCAAGCCGAACCTGCAGTTCCTCGGCGCGTTTGCGTACTGTGATGTCTTCAATCGCCAGAAGGATCAGCGGTATTTTACCCTTCTGCTGCAGGATCTGGCGGGCGTTTAGCAGCATTGTCTTGCGCCCGATGACCGGGAAGTCGTGTTCCACCTGAAAATCTTCCAGGGCCTCTTTCTCTGGCAGCACTTCACCGAGCAGCCGCCGCAACTCCGGGATATCCCACTGATGATTACCGAGTTCGTATAGTAGCGTGTTGGGGGTTTCGTTCGCGGTGACGTTAAAAGTCTTGTAGAACGACTCATTCGCCGACTGCACCCGCAGATCCTTGTCCAGGACCAACAACGGTTCGCGAACAGTATCCACGATGCTTTCGGCAAAAGTCTTGGCATCTTCGGCGAACTGCTCGATCTGTTTCAGTTGCGACACATCGGTAAACGTAACGACGACCCCGTCAATCAAATTGTGAACAGTGCGGTAGGGCAGGATGCGCAACAGGTAGTGCCGCCCCTGCGCTCCGGCCAGATCGCGTTCCCGGATAGCGAGAGTTCTGAGCACTTCCTCGATATCGTCGACCAGACCGGCGTCTGCAAACTGCGCGGCCAGATCGGTGATCGGCCGGCCGACATCGCCCGCGATGAGCCGGAATACGCTTCCGGCGGCTGGTGTGAAATTGCGGATTCGCAGGTCCGAGTCAAGAAAAATCGTCGCGACCTGCGTGCTGTTGAGCAGGTTCTGCATGTAGCTATTGACGTGATCGAGTTCGGCGACTTTGCGGTTGAGTTCGGAATTGACTGTTTGCAATTCTTCGATGGAAGATTGAATTTCTTCCCTGGAGCTTTCGAGTTCTTCGTTGGTGGATTGAAATTCCTCGTTCGCCGATTGCAGTTCTTCGTTGGTAGTTTCCAGCTCTTCATACGCCGCTTGCGCTTTGTCCTGAGAAGTGCGGAGTTCACTTTCAAGCTGCTGAACCAGCTTTTCAGATCCTGCGGTATACGCCGCAGAGACGCCGCGATCCGGGCCGGCGATCGAGACCTCTTCAAAAAAGACCATGTACAGATTTATGTCCGCGAACTCGGTAAGCGGTTCCACGGTCAGATCCACATGAATCTGGCGGCCGTTGATGCGAACGGGAATCTGCTTCTGAACGGCGCGCTCACGGGAAGTGATGGCCATATGGAGTGTTGTGCGCAAAGGCACCCGGATGCCATCTCGGGCCATGCTTACCACATTGGTATCCGGGCTACCTGTCGGCTGTTCCAGGTAGCGGCTGATGCGGCCGGAGAAGTACACGGCATCGCCGTTTTCCCTAGCGATCACGCAAGCAGGGCCATGGCGCTTCAAAATGATACGTTCCAAGAGTTTCGGGAGGTTTCGGTCTTCCACACCAGAACGGGTTGCGCCAGACAATCTGGGGTACCTGATCTCGTCGAGCGGAAACTTTGCCGGATGGTTATTAGTCAGACCCTCCTTGCGTTGGAACAGACGATGCGCTTTATCAATCGGCGCAAAAAGATCCATATGGCCGGAAACACTCTCTGACGGGCCAAGAAATAGAAAGCCGCCGAACCGCAAGGCGTAGTGGAAGAGCGGGAAGATCTTTTGTTGCAGATCCCGGCCGATGTAGATCATTACATTACGGCAAGAGATGAGGTCAACGCGTGTAAACGGGGGGTCCTTGATGAAACTATGGTTGGCGAAAGTACAGATCTCACGCAGGTTCCGGGTGACGTGGTAGAAGCCGTCCCGCTTGGTAAAGAAGCGCGCCAGCCGTTCCGGGCTCACTTCCGCAGCGATGCTTTCCGGGTAGCGGCCCTGGCGGGCCACTTCGAGGCCGCGATCATCAATATCGGTGGCGAAAATCCGAATTTTGGGAGCTTGCGGCAAGGTGGAGGCATACTCGAGGAGAAGGATGCCGATGGAGTATGCTTCTTCACCCGATGCGCAACCCACCACGCAGACGCGAACCGCGATGTCCTCGTTTTTGCCTTCAAACAACTTCGGAATCACCTTACCAGCGAGCGCCTGAAAGGCTTCCGGATCGCGAAAGAACTGGGTGACACCGATCAATAGGTCATTGAAAAGTTTATCCGCTTCTTCCGGTTGACGGTCGAGGAATTGGACATACTCGTCGACGCTATCAATCTGCAACGATTTCATGCGGCGCTCAACGCGCCTGATGGAGGTGTTGCCTTTGTACTGACTGAAATCGTGACCGGCCCTGCGCCGGAGCGGGGCATAGATGTCCGGCAGGCGCGCAGCGATCTGCTGTTGAGTGGCGCTGGCCTTGCCGAGGCCGTCAACCGAACTCTGGTGATCGGCGTACTCGAGGAGTTTCGCCGGCATTTGCTCAACGGACAAGACATGGTCGACCAGACCGGTTGCGATGGCGTTCCGAGGCATGGCGTCGAACTTAGCGGATTCGACGGTCTGGGCAATGGTCATACCGCCGTGTTCCTTGATGGCTTTGAGTCCCACGCTGCCATCCTTGCCGGTGCCTGAAAGTACGATGCACGCCGCATATTCTTCCCGGTCTTCAGCGAGCGAAGTGAAGAGGCTGTCGATTGGCATTCGCCGGCCGTGAAGTTCAGCCGGAGTGGTTACTCGCAGCGAGCCATTCCTGATGGTCAGCACGGCATTGGGAGGGATAACGTAGACGTGGTTGGGAACGACTACAATATCGTCCTCGGCCTCCGTTACGCGAATACGGGTGTGGCGGCTGAGCAAATCGACCAAGGCGCTTGGATGATCCGGGGCGAGGTGCTGGGCCACGAGAAAGGCAATTCCGGAATCTGCCGGGATGTGTTTGAAGAAGTTTTCAAAGGCTTCGAGGCCGCCGGCGGAAGCGCCTAGCGCGGCGATGAGGAAGCGATTCGACCTCACTTGTTCGTCGTCGAGGGCCACGGAGGAGGTTGGCAAAGAGGGCAAGCCGTCGCCAGTTGAAGCGGGAAGTTCCGAGGGTGGAGGCTTGATTCGCGTCTTCGGTTCTTCTTCCGGGTTGCTGCCTGGGCGACGCTTCACCATGTATTGAAATACCCCACCTCACTCTAACACTTAGACCCTGCTTGCAAAAGTTCGTGTGTACCGCTCCCTCACGGTCGCGGCTCGGAAACGCAGTGTGAGCCGCGAAAATCCAGAACGCCTATTTCTGCAACTAAGCACTAGTTCTGGTGGACGGCAGTTCTCTATTTGTCACCACTCGCGCCTCGCTTCGGAGACATCTGGCTGGTGGGAGGGGCCCTGTTAGGCCAGAGTTTTCTCAGGCTGGACTTGGTGGATGAAATCAGATTGATGATTGCGCCTGTCATCTTGGGCGACGGACTGCACCTGTCCGGTGATGGCGGTACCGGGCAGAAGTGGCAGCTGACGAATATAGGCGGCCAGCAACTACTTGAGCTGCCAGTCGTCCGTAAATAGGCCGGCTGCCACCACTTTGCCGTCGGAACGGCGGATGATGGCGTAGTCGCCGAGGCGTGGATAGAGCAGCGCGTTGGTTCCTTTGAAGTCGTCCTCATGGAAGGTGTGGCCGCTGTTTAACACTACGTATTTCTTCGGGTTTAACGGATTTGGGTAGATTAGCGCTAACGTATGTTCGGCGGCGCTGAATTGCTTATCGCCCACTATGATCTGGCCTTTCTTCCACTGGATTGGAAGTTTGCCGGCGATCTTTGCAATCAGCTTGTTGTTGCCGGGATCTCCGAAGAGGATTAGATTATTGGCGGCGATGTCTTGCGGAGTTACGGCGGCTGCTTCCTTGACGCGCAGGTCGGCGCGCATCCACTTGGCGTACTCCGAGGCGAATTGTTTGGGCGGATTGACGCAGAGGAAGGCGTCCATGAAGGCGTCGTCAATCGGCCCTTGAAGGCCGTGTTGCTTGCGGAGCCCTTTGGCTTTCGTGGCGGGGCGCCAGTTGCCGGCTCTCTTTTCGAAGCTGGTGGCCGAGGTTAGTTTTTGGCCATCGATTTCGGGGGTTGACGGCATGGCCAGGGTTAGCCGGGCCACATTCCTGGTCTTGATGGTGATTCCCTTGCCGGTTTTCGTGGCGTCGATTTCGGCGCGATTGTAGTGCTTTTCGAGCTCGTCGATTTTCAGCCAGGAACATTCGTTGTAGCGGGTGGTGTAGGTGACAAAACGGATGTGATCCGGGTTGGGAGCGCCGCGATCCAGCATGGTGTCGATGAAGTGGCCGGATTCCTGTTTGCTATCGGGATGGAATTTGTGCGCCGTGTTCGGACCTACCAGGAAGATGACTTTGAGGTCGGTTGGCGTGAGGCCTTCGGTTACCAGTTGGGTCTTGATATTCTCGCTTGCCTGCAGTTGTGGATCGATCTCGCCGCCGTAGCCGACCATCGGGACGTTGAATGCGTTCAGTGCGTAATCGACGGCGTCATAGATGTGCATGGTGCTGAGCTGGTAGGCCGGCGCGTCGTTGATTTTGGCGTAGCGCATGGTTTCGGTAAAGCCGGCGCCTGCTTCCACGGCGGCCCAGCGGCTGGGGTAGTGCAGACCGATGTGCCATGCGCCCGCGCCGCCCATGGAGAAGCCGCGGAGGACAATCTGTTTGGGATTGATGTTGTAGTTGGCACGAACGGATTCCAGGGCTTCGAAGACGTCGGTTTCGCCGGCCCAGCGGTAGGCGTTGTTGGTCCGGCCGAAGACTTCGAGTTGAATGTAATCGCCGGTGAAGTTGGGCTTTTTCGCGGCCAGGAAGCTGACTTCGTTCATAGTGGAGGCGCGGCCGTGGAGCACTACGTCCAGGCGGACCGGCTTGGATGGGTCGTACGATTCAGGGATGGTTACGGTGTAGGGTTGCAGGCTGCCGTCTACGCGGGAGCGGTAGGCGCGGTTGACGCGGCCCCTTTCCTTGGTCCATGGCTTTTCGTTTTTCTCGGCCATTTTGCCGCGGAAGATGCCTTCGTCCAGCACTTGCAGGGTATAGGTGTAGTAGGCGGGTGTGTAGAACTCTTCCGGGTGGCGCAGGATCCACTCGGCGGCTTTGCGGTAAATCTGGATGTCTGGATCCGTCGAGCTGATGGCACGGATCCGCACTTCAATCTGGCCGCGTTGCGCAGGCGTGAGGACGAAGGTTGGAGGCGGCGGCGCATATTGCGATTGGGTTTGCGGCTGCGCTTGCGCGAATAGAATTCCGGTGGTTAGTATTGCGGCGATCCATCTCATATTTATCGGGTCCGGAAACGGTTTTGGAGTTGGGATAACTGTTCTTCCATGCTGGGCTTCTTTGGCGCTTCCTTCTTTGGCTTTTGCGGCGGTGGCGGTGGGGCTGAGCGGACTTCCAGTTGCTTGATGGAGAGGGCGATGCGCTTTACTTTGGGGTCGGCGGAGAGCACTTTCACTTTGACGATCTGGCCGGCTTTTACCGCTTCGCCTGGGTCCTTAATATAGCGGTTGGAGAGTTCACTTACGTGGACCAGACCGTCCTGGTGCACTCCAATGTCGACGAAGGCTCCGAAGGCGGTTACGTTGGTGACCGTGCCTTCGAGGATCATGCCGGGGGTTAGGTCGGCGATAGTTTTGACGTCGTCGCGGAGTTGGGCCACGGTGAATTTCCGGCGCGGGTCGCGGCCCGGTTTGCGGAGTTCCTCGCGGATGTCGGTAAGAGTGTAGATGCCCACCTTTTCGGTCTGGAAGCCTTCGAATTTCACGCGCTCGATGAGATCGGGCTTGGCGATTAATTCGGGGATGGTCAGTGCCAGGGATTCGGCGATCTTTTCCACTACCGGGTAAGATTCGGGATGGACGGCGGTCCTGTCCAGAATATTTTCCCCGTCGCGGATTCGGAGAAAGCCGGCGGCTTGTTCGAAAGTTTTCGGGCCGAAGCCGGGGATGGCGGTGAGTTGCACGCGGGAGCGGAAACGGCCGTGTTCGTTGCGGTATTCGACGATTTTTTGCGCCGTGCGCTCATTGATTCCGGCTACGTAACGGAGCAAGGCGAACGATGCCGTATTGAGGTCGACGCCCACTCGGTTGACGCAGGATTCCACGGTGCTTTCGAGGCCTTTCATCAGCTTTCGCTGATCCACGTCGTGTTGGTATTGGCCTACGCCGATAGACTTTGGATCTATCTTGACCAGTTCAGCGAGAGGGTCTTGCAGACGGCGGCCGATAGAGATGGCGCCGCGGACGGTGAGGTCAAGGTCTGGGAATTCCTGTCTGGCTATGTCCGAGGCGGAGTAGACGGAGGCCCCGGATTCATTGACTACGACGCTGAAGATGTTGCTAAGGCCGGCCTGGCGGAGGAAGTCCTGAATGAAGGCGGCCACTTCGCGCGAGCCGGTTCCATTGCCGATGGAGATGGCTTGCACTTTGTACTTTGTGATCAGGCCGCTTAGAGTTTTGACGGATCCGACCAGATCGTTCTTTGGTTCCAGCGGATAGATTACGGTGTGCTCGAGAAACTTGCCGGTATCGTCTACCACGGCGATTTTGCAGCCGGTGCGGATGCCGGGGTCCACTGCCAGTACGTTCAACATACCGGCTGGAGGGGCCAGCAGGAGGTTTTCTATGTTTTCACGGAAGACGCGGATTGCTTCTTCGTCGGAGCGGTCTTTCAGTTCGAGGCGCACTTCGGTCTGGATGGAGGGGTTGAGGAGCCGCTCGTAACAATCTTCGATGGCTTGTTCCAGCTGCGGCACCCAGTCGCCGTATTCGCGGATCACTTTGTTCTTGAGATACGTTACCGGGGTAAGGGGATCGAGTTCAATTTCGAAGCTGAGGATGCCTTCCTTGGCACCGCGGCGGACGGCCAGCATGCGGTGAGAGGGGATTTTTGAGGCTGGTTCGCTGAAGTGGAGGTAGAGTTTGTATTTGCCTTCGGGGTCGGGGACGCCTTCGATGCCTTTGCTGACTACCAGACCGTTCTCCATCATCATCTGGCGGAGTACCTTGCGGAATTCGGCGTTTTCGCTGATCCACTCGGCTAGGATGTGACGGGCTCCGGTTAAGGCTTCTTCGGCGGTAAGGACGGACAGCGATTCGTTGAGGAAGGTCTGAGCGAACTCGGCAAGTGGTGTGCCCGTTGCTTGCTGGTTCCAGAGGTATTGGGCTAACGGCTCGAGGCCTTTCTCGCGGGCGATGGACGCCTTGGTGCGGCGTTTTGGCTTGTAAGGAAGATAGAGGTCTTCCAGTTCGTTCTTCTCTAGGGTGGCCTCGATTTTCGCCTTGAGTTCCGGTGTCAGCTTGCCCTGTTCGTGGATGGAATTGAGGACAGTTTCGCGGCGTTCTTCTAATTCGCGGAAGTAGGCGAGCTTCTCTTCGATGTCGCGGATCTGGACTTCATCCAGGTTGCCGGTGGCTTCCTTGCGGTAGCGGGCGATGAAGGGGACGGTGGAGCCTTCGTCCAGGAGTTCGATGGTTGCGATTAGGCCTTTCAGGGGGACTGACAGTTGCTGGGCTATGTGCAGCAGGAGAGCGGTGGTTAGTTTCTTGAGGTCCATAGGAGGTGAACTACCTATGATACTTGGTGGGGTGAGCGCTGGTATCGCTTAGGAGCGAAAACATTTAGCCACGATGAACTGGATAAACGGGATTACTTATTGTTTTGGCAAGCGGGGTGGGTGCCGTATTGTTTGATAATCGGAGATATGGCGCTTCGAAGGTTGATTGCGGATCAGCCGGTGAACATCCTCAAGATTCCTTCGTTCCGGGCGGAGCACTTTCTTTATTCCGGACCTTAACCGTGGCTGGACCGGCCCGATGCACTGGAGCGGATTGAGGCTAAGTTGCGGGCCGGTGAAATCGATGAAGAGCAGGCTGGACAGTGCCGGATGCGATCGTTAAGAACCTGATTGACGAGCGGACGCTGGAGGAGGTTTGCTTACCACGATCTGGCGGCGGCTTGGTCTAAGCAGCAGTATTTCGGGACCTGCCTGCTGCGGGATGACGCAGGTAATCGCATTTTCGGAAACCCGTAGCGCCTAGAACTGCGTCAGGCTGAGGGTGTTGCCGTCCGGATCCTTGAACCACGCAATCTTCGCACCGGTGGGTGATGCCCAGATTCCCAGAGCGTCCTGCCCCATGCCTTCGTATTTTTCGAATTGGACGCCGGCGGCTTGGAGATCCCTGGTGGCTGCGGCAATATCAGGGACCTTCCAGCCGAGTACCGTATACGGGGCGGCGGTCAATGCTTTTACGCTGGCCACCCGCAGCATGATGCCGTGTGCGTCGAAGGCCATGGCGAATGGGTCTTCGCTCAGCAAAGTGAGGCCGAGGGTGTCGCGGTAGAACGCTTTCGCGCGCTCGCGATCGCAGGTATGGACAAACGCCATGATGTCCTGGGAGCCGAGATTCATAGGCTTATTTTGTCAGAAACTTGCGAATGCGTTCAACCGCCTCCATCAGGTTCGGCAGTGAGTTGGCGTAGCTGAAGCGCAGATACCCTTCGCCGTATTCCCCGAAGGCCGTGCCGCTGAGGCAGGCTACGCCGGATTCGGCTAGCAGGCGGTCCGCCAATACCTTTGCGTCGAAACCGGTGCCGGTGATATTCGGGAAGGCGTAGAAGGCGCCTTCGGGCAGCGCACAGCGGAAGCCGGGGAGGGTGTTGAGACCGGCGCAGAACGCATCGCGGCGTTTGCGGAATTCGGCGACCATGGCTTCGGCTCCGTCCTGGGGACCGGTGAGCGCGGCGATGCCGGCACGCTGGGTGAAGCTGGCGGTGCAGGAGTTTGAATTCACCATCAATTTATTCACGGCCTCGGCCAGCCAATGGGGCATGATGCCATAGCCCATGCGCCAGCCGGTCATGGCGTAAATTTTCGAGAAGCCGTCAAGCAGGATGGTTTTTTCCAGCATTCCGGGCAAGCTGGTGATGGAGAACGGCGCTTCGTCTCCATAGTAGATGCGTCCGTAGATTTCGTCCGACATCACCAGCAAGTCGCGGTCGCGGACCATGTCGGCGATGGCGATGATGTCATCCTTCGGAATCACTCCGCCGGTGGGATTTTGCGGCGAGTTGAGAATCAACATCTTCGTTTTGCCGGTGAGCTTCGATTTCAGCACGTCCAGATCGAAGGAGAAGCCGCGCGATTCCACCAGCGGTACTGGCACCGGAACGCCGTCCAGAAAGCGGACCATGGATTCGTAAATGGGAAAGCCCGGGTTGGGATAGATCACTTCATCGCCGGGTTCGAGCAGTGCCAACATGGGGAAGAAGATGATGGGCTTGCCGCCTGGAACGATGCAGATGTTATTCGGATCGATAGTGATGCCGCGGCTGGCTCCTACCGAGTTTGCGACGGCTTGCCGCAAGTCCGGGTAGCCTTGCGTTGGCCCGTAGTGGGTCCAACCTTCATCGAGCGCGGTTTTTGCGGCTTCGACGATGTGCTTGGGAGTATCGAAATCGGGCTCACCGATTTCCAGGTGGATGATGCTTCTGCCCTGCGCTTCCAAGGCGCGGGCACGCACCAGGACTTCAAACGCAGTCTCGATGAGAATGCGGTCCATTCGTTTCGCTAGTTTCATTAATCTGCCTTTCGGAAATAGGGTACACCGTTGCGGTCTTCGGCTAAATTTACGGGGTCGTCAATGGAGACTTCCGCGCCTAAGATGCGGCCGGTGATGCGGCGGCCATCGCCTAGAGTGACGATGGCGATTTGGTACGGGACATCCTTTACAAAAGCTTCGGGCGCGGAGTAGATCACGGTTTCGGTATAGACTTTTCCGTTCACGCGGCCCCCAGGATAGATACGACGCAGGTGGCTCCGGAACCACCCAGGTTTTGCGCCAGACCGATTTGATTGCGTTTCAATTGCCGTTCGCCCGCCTCGCCTCGAATCTGTAAGGCTACATCACAAATCTGGGCGACGCCAGTAGCGCCGACGGGATGGCCCTTCGATTTCAAGCCGCCACTGGTGTTGATGGGCCGCTCGCCGGAAAGACAGGTGCCGCCGGCGAGGGAATAGAAACCGCCTTGTCCTTTTTGGACGAAGCCCAGGTCTTCGATGGCGATGATTTCGGCGATGGTGAAACAGTCGTGCACTTCGGCGAACTGGATCTCGGCGGCGGTGAGTCCGGCTGTGCGGTAGGCTTTTTCGGCGGCGGTCTTCACGGCGCGAAAGGTGGTGATGTCGTCCTTTTGGTCCAGTGCTACATGGTCTGACGTTTGCGCTACGGCTAAGACGCGGACCGGATTGCCGGTGAATTCGTGGGCACGCTCAAGAGGCGCCAGGAGCACCGCAGCGGCGCCGTCGCTGACCAGGGAGCAATCGTAGATGGTGAGCGGATCGGCAACCGGCTTGCCGGCCAGAGCCTGTTCCAGGGTGATGACTTTTTTCAGGTGCGCGTCCGGATTTTTTGCGCCGTTGGCATGGTTCTTGACGGCGACCGCGGCCAGGTGCTGGCGCGTGGTGCCGTATTGGTACATGTGGCGTTGGGCGATCATGGCGAAGAGCGCGGGGAAGGTGGCACCGGCCTTCCCTTCCCCACCGCAGTCGCCGGCCATGGCCAGAATTTCAGCAACGCGCGGTGTTGGTTGCGAAGTCATTTTTTCGACACCGGTGACCAGGACCAGATCGAATTGGCCAGACGCCACGGCGGCGTGGGCGTGGGCGAAGGCTACTCCGCTGGATGCGCAGGCGGCTTCAAACCTGGTTGCGGGGACATCGGTTATGCCCATGGAGGCGGCCACGTAAGGGGCTAAGTGGCTTTGGCCCACGAAGGAGGGTCCGGCGAAATTGCCGAGGTAGAACGCTTCCACTTGCGCTGGGGTAGCGTTGGCGTCCTGCAAGCACTTTTGCGCGGCTTCGACGGCGAGGGAGCGGAGGTCGCGATCGGCGAAGGCGCCGAAGGGAGTTTTGCCAATTCCGATTACTGCTACGGGTCTCATGGGCTTTCCTGGTTATTAGGATATCAAGGCACACGGAGCCGCAGCTATAATCGGCAGAGAGTTGGCCTCAAAGCCAACCCGCATAGTGGAGGAACTAAATGGCTCGAACGCTCTTATTAGGCTCAACGGGGCCGGATGTGACCGCCTTGCAACAACAGCTGAACAATCGGCCGCCCAGTAGTCTGGCGCCGCTACGAGCGGATTCGATTTTTGGGCCGAAGACCAAGGCGCGGGTGACCGAGTTCCAGCGGAACAACGGACTGAAGGCGGACGGCATTGCGGGCCCTTTGACGCTGGCCAAGCTGGCTGGCGGGGGCCAAGTGAAGCCGAGAGGCGGCCCGGTATGCGGAAATACAGATCCGGGAGCCGCGGGCGCGACCCAACTGATTGCATCGGCATTCGCGGATGAGTTTCGCCGGGCCAGCGGCGGCGGAAACCAGGTTTTCGCGCTGACAAGCGCCTCGGGATCCGCATCGTCCTCGAGCTTTACGGGCGCGGGGTTTGGCTTCCCTTCGATTACGCTACCCACGTTTAAGCCGCTGGACGCAGCGCAGGCAAAGTTTGTGACCGATGTGTTTGGGACAAGCATTGACCTGTCACGAGTGTTCATATCGAACAAAGTGGGGCCGACCGGCCGTCCGTTCACCGCCTTCGTTGGCGATCCCACCGGACTGGGGATTGGGCCGTCGCTCTGCGTTATGAATTGCGGCAAGTTCAGCCGCGATCAGGATACGATCGTCCACGAAGCAACGCACGTGTGGCAGTCGCAACATGCTTCCAATCCGGCTAAGTATATGGAGAACTGTCTGGGCAGCCAGGCGCTGGCGGTGCAGTTGAATCTGGCGGAGGCGGCGCTTCTGGGTGGCAAGCCGATTCCAAATTCTGATTTTCCGGGCTTCTTCCCGAACGATGCCTATGCGTTTGTGCCGGGCAAGCCGAGGTTTTCCGACTATGCCGGAGAGCAGATCGCGTTCCAGGTGGAGAAAGGTGTGGTGGCGATCCGCAACCACGTGAAATCGATTCGCGCCGGCGCGGTGGACAGTGAAAACGACCGCAGCCTGGCGACGAAGCGGGCTCAGGACCGGCGGGTCCCGAACGTTGTTGATTCCTAATGTTGGTTCGTGGGCTTGACCTGTGATCCGGCGGCAGAATCATTATAGAATTATCATTAGGTAGGAGCGCCAAAAGTTTAGTTCCACGTTTTGGCGAATAGCGCGTCATCTCTATTTAGGAGAAGCGCGTTGGCAATTCCGGTAATCGCGAGGTCGGTTGCAACATCGAACCCCACTATGAGCGAGGCGACAAAGTCTTCGTTGTCGGGCGCGCAGGTAACCCATGATGTGCAATCGCGCTTTATCGCGGACAACATGCGCCGCATTTTCTTGCAGATTTACCGGGTGGTGGGGAACGTAGACGACGCGCAGGACTTAACCCAGGAAACCTTTATCAAGGCTTTGCAGCGGCAGGATCAGCTGAAGGATTTGGACAAGGCCGCGCACTGGCTGTCACGGATCGCCAGCAATACAGCGATCGATTTTCTGCGGCGGCACAGCCGGGTGAGCTTTTCCGATATCGACGATTTGGCGGAACCGATTTCGACTCTGCCTTCGAACAGTCCGGAGCAGATTCTGCTGCGGTCCGAACGTACCCAATACATGGAAGACGGG
>JBBRNO010000168.1:0-13047 GCA_038230275.1 Bryobacterales bacterium | reverse complement strand
GGGCTTCGCTTCGATGAAGTATGCGCCTCAAATCTGGTGAAGGTGGATATGCACGGCAAAATCGTGGGCGACCAGAACCAGGAGATCAACCCTGCCGGATTCGTGATCCATAGTGCCATCCATATGACGCGCGCCGATGCGCAGTGTATTTTTCATACTCATACCACCGCGGGAATGGCGGTTGCGGCGCTGAAAGATGGCCTGCTGCCGGTATCGATGTATGCGCTGGGCTACTACGACCGCGTCGCCTATCACGATTTCGAAGGGCCGAGTCTGGATTTGGAGGAGCGTCAGCGGTTGGCGGCAAACCTTGGCGATAAGCACGTTCTGATTCTGAAAAATCATGGATTGCTGACGTGCGGGCAAACGGTAGCGCAGGCCTTCGTCCGGATGTTCCGGCTGGAGCGTGCCTGCCAGGTGCAGTTGGCCGCGCAAGCAACAGGGGTGCCGCTGCTGATCCCGCCGAAGCAGGTTTGCGAGTTGAGTGCGGCGTTGAGCGACGACTTTCTGGTTGCCGAGGGGGACAAAGGTTACAGCCGCAATCCCAACCCCGAATTTGCGGCGCTGATGCGGTTGATGGACAAGAAAGATCCATCGTTTCGCACCTAGCAGGTTGACGGGAACACGGCACTACTATCTAATGTGTCCTATGCAAAGGCGCGACTTTTTTCAAACCGTAATTGCCGGGATGGCCGCCGGCAGCCTCAACAGGGGCAGTGCTCAACAGGCGGCGACGGCTCCCTACTTTGAAGGCCAGCAGCCGGGCACTCCGCATAAGGGCAAGGTTCTGGCGGCCATTCAACCGCACTCCGACGACATCGCCATACTTTGCGGCGGCACTGTCGCCAAGCTGATTAAAGAGGGCTACACCGGCTACATGATCCGCGCCACGAACGATGATATGGGCGATGACGTTGGCGAACCGGGCACGGTTGGCGAAAACGTTCTACGGAACGAGCGTGAGGTAGATGAACAAACGCGCGCACTGGGGCTGGAGAAACATTTTTCCCTCAACTACAACAACCACCGCATGAGCGATATTTCCCGCAACGAACTGATCTGCCGGTTGATTTTTCTGTTCCGCTTCTTGAAGGTGGACACCGTCTTCTGCTACGACCCATGGGGCCACGATGAAGAGAACCCGGACCACTACGTGCTGGGCCATTGCGTGGAGGCTGCATCCTGGATGGCCGGACGCGTGCACGATTATCCGGAGCAGTTGGCCGCAGGGCTGAAGGCGCGGGCGGTAACGGAGAAGTATTATTATGTTCGCCACCCGGATATCAACCGCGTGGTGGATATCAGCGGAACGTTTGAAAAGAAGATTGACGCGAATCTGTGCAATATCGCCAAGGGCCCCGGCGGGCACCACGGGTCGAAGCTGCGAGTGGAACTGGCCAAGCAGGGCAAGAAGCTGCCAATTCTGGGTGACGGCGACGATCGCACCGCGGATCGGAATTACATCAAAGAATTCATGCTGGCCGGGAATCGCGAACAGGGCAAGAAGTATGGCGTGGAATACGCCGAAGCCTTCCACTACATCGGCCCGCCGAAATCGCGGCTCGACGATTACATCCAGAAGAACGCCGTGCCGGTCAAGTAGCCGACATGGATCAACTTCTTCGCAAGCTGGGGTTGCTGGACGCGACCCTGATCATCATCGGCATCGTGATTGGCTCCGGTATTTTTCTCTTGCCCAACGTCATCGCGCGAAGTTTGCCATCGCGCGGTGCGATTCTGGCGGTTTGGATTGTGGCCGGAATCCTCTCCGCATTCGGTGCGCTGGCCTACGCGGAACTGGGAGCGATGATGCCGGCCACGGGTGGCCAGTACGTGTATCTGCGCGAAGCCTACGGCCCTTGCTGCGCGTTCCTGTGCGGATGGGTATTCGTGCTGGCGGTGCTGCCCGGCGGTATCGCATTTCTGGCGGTTGGGTTCTCCATTTATCTGGACCACTTCATTCCGCTTACTCCGCCGATGCGAACCGCGGTGTCGCTGTTCCTGGTAGCCGTGCTGTCCGCCATCAACTACATCGGAGTGGTGCAGGGCGCCTGGATTCAGCGAATTTTCACCACGGCAAAAATTGCCGGGTTGGTGTTGGTGATTGGCGCGGCGGCTTTCTATACGCAAGGGCCGCCTCATGTGGAAAGTGCGGCGTTGCCAGTTTCCTACACCGGAATCGGGGTCGCGATGACAGCCTGCCTGATGGCGTACAACGGCTGGAGCTATGTCAGTTTCGTGGCAGGAGAGGTCAAGCACCCGGAACGAAATCTACCACTATCCCTGATGCTGGCCATGGCCGCTGTCATCGTGCTTTATCTCTCGGCGAATATTGCCTACATGAATGTGATGACGGTGGCGGAGATCGCTGCAACCGAACGAGTGGGTTCCGCAGTAGCTGAACGCACCATGGGTTCCCTTGGCGCCACTATCCTGTCTGCCGTGGTGTTGCTCTCCGTGATTGGCGCGATCAACGGCAACATTCTGACCGCCGCCCGCGTTCCGTTTGCCCAAGCACGCGATGGCATGTTCTTTCGCCGTTTCGGGCAGGTGCATCCGCGCTTCAAGACTCCGGCGTTCGCCATTGTGGCGCAAGCCATCTGGTCCAGCCTGCTGATCATGACTGGTTCCTACGAAACGCTGTTCTCGTATTCCATTCTGTCGGCTTGGTTTTTCTATGCGTTGAGCGTAGCGGCCGTGTGGGTGCTCCGGAAGAAGCTGCCGGATCTTCCACGTCCGTATAGAATGTGGGGCTATCCCTACACTCTGATTCTTTTCCTGATTGTCTCGGTTTGGTTCATGGCCGATGCACTAATCACGCAGACGAAACCATCCCTGATGGCAATCGCAATTGCCGCGGCGGGTGTGCCGTTCTATTTCATTTGGCGAGGCAAGCCGCCAGTGGAGGATTAGCGCTATTTTCGACCCGCTATGTGCTTCTTCAGCGATTCCACCAGTTCCAGAAATTCTTCCTTATCCCGGCCGGTAATGTTGTTTTTATCGAGCGCCGCCGACATGTATTTCATGTTTGCCGCCCACTCCGCATCATTGATGGCCAGTCCGCCGTGGGCGGTTTCCATATCACGGCCGACATAGACGCAAGGGCCGCCCGTCATGGCGCAAAGCTGGTCTTTCAAGAGCTGCCGGGCGCGCTTCAGCGAGTCCGCACTCCGTCCGGTGAAGCGGGTAAATTGCGGGTCGGCGCGAATGCCCTTCAGGTAGTCGTCGGCGATGGCGGCGATTGCGTCATAACGGCCTACCCGTTCGTAGAGCGATCTCACCGGCTTGTCTTGGGCAGAGGCCAAAGTTAGGGCTAGAAGGATGATTGCGAATCTCACGAATTTTATTATCGCCTGATCTGGTCTGGTACGCTTTGTAGTGCCTGCCTGATGAAGCGTGAACTGGTTATCAACGGAAAATCCCGCTCTATTGAAGTCCTTCAGAAAGACGGCCTGGTGCATTTTTCACTGTTGGACCGTTCTGGGTCCGCCTCAATTGTGGAAGTGGAGCCTGGCGTTTTTTCGGTGCTGATGGACGGAGTCAGCTATCTGGCGCAGTCCAGCGGCACCGGATCGGCAAGGACTGTCGACGTCGAAGGCAGCGTCTTCGATATCGAAATCACGGATCCCCGGGCTCCGCGGCGCAAGACCGGCGCGATGGCAGGGGAAGGGCGGCAGACCATCGTCGCGCCGATGCCCGGAAAGATTGTGCGCCTGCTGGTGAGCGCAGGGGATTCAGTGGAGCCGGGGCAGGGAATTGTGGTGATGGAAGCGATGAAGATGCAGAACGAATTGAAGGCACTGCGGGCTGGCGTAGTGACTGCGATTCCCGTCGCGGAAGGCGCGACGGTGAGCGCGGGAGAAGTGCTGGCTTCGATCGAATAGCTTGCGCTATTTTGCCGCGGCGACTTCGATCACCGCATTCCATACGAATTCCACCATCTTGTAAAGGGCGGTTTCCTCTAGCCTCTCGTCGTCGCTGTGCGCGCCGTTGGCAGACCGGTCTTTCTCGTCGATCAACGGGCCGAACCCATAGGCGCTGACGCCTTTGGCGCGCAACTGCGCCATGTCCGTGGCGCCGGTCAACATGGCGGGAAGCGTGATGGCGCCGGGGTATGTTTTCTTCGCCGCGTTTTCCATGGCGCGGAACATATCCGTATTCATGCTGGACGGTTTGCCCGCGGGCCGGCCGCCTTTCACCGGAACGATCTCCACGCCGGCATCGTTGATCACGCGTTTCATCTCCGCGAAGAATTTAGGCATGTCCTCATCGGGCAGCGCGCGGATATCCAGGGTGGCTTCCGCTTCAGACGGAATCACGTTTGAGCGGAAGCCCGCGTTCAGCATCGTGGGAACAACGGAGGTACGAAGAATGGAGTTGTGTTGCAGTTCATTGGCGGCGAAGTAAGACTGAATGCCGGCGGACTTCGCCGCATCGGCCACATGGTTGTAGCGAAACGCTTCCGCCGGCGCACTGATTGTCGCCAGACGTTCAAAGTAGGCTCTGGTGGTGTCGTTCAGCCGCATCGGCGGTTGCCATGCGGCCAATGCTCCCACGGCCATAGCCAGATGGGAAACCGCGTTGTCGGGGCGGGGCACTGAGCCATGGCCTGCCGTTCCATGCGCGATCAGTTTCGCTCCGCGCGATACCTTTTCGGTGGTGGTAATGCTGACAAACCGCGGTTGGCCGTTCCGCGCCACACCGCCGCCGCCTTCGGTGATGGCATACTCGGCGTCGATTTCACTCCAGTGCTGGTTCACCATGAAATCGATTCCGACGTGAGTGGTGCCTTCCTCGCCGGCCTCCGCCAGGAAGATCACATCGCGGTCCAACTGCACGTTCATGCGCTTCAGCAGCAGCATCACCATCAGGCACGCAGTGACGATATCTTTGTCGTCATTGGTTCCCCGGCCATAGACATAGCCGTCCTTTCGGACTGCCACGAAAGGATCGACGGTCCACTTGCCGCGCTGCACGCCGACCACGTCGGTATGGCCCATCATCAGTAGCGGACGTTTGCTGCCGTTCCCTTTTAGCCGTGTGACCAGATTGGCGCGCGTGGCGTCTAGCGCGAAGGACTTCGTTTGAAACCCTTCGCGCTCGAGGACATTCTTCAGATACGCCGCCGCCTTGGTCTCATTGCCAGGCGGATTGCTGGTGTCGATGCGGAGGAGCGCGCTGTATTTCTCCAGGATCTCCGGTGCCAGCTTTTGCCACTCAACGCGATGCTTTTCGGCGGCGGTGGACGGGATACAACAAAGCACCGCAAGAACCCAGAGACTCTTCATTCACCGATTATAGGGTCAGGCCTACGCCGATGCCGCTGCCGTATCGGCGCTGCCACCGTAAATGGCCGGAACCTTGGCGCCCATGGGCCGCAGGTAGGTGGAAAGTTGCCCGCGATGGTGCGAGGAGTGCATCAGCATGATGTTCAGGTAGTTCAAGCCCGGCATATTCCAGTCAAAGAATGGAATGGGCGTGGAGATCTTCTCGCCTGACATACTTTTCACCTGTGCCAGCAGCGCGGGCATTGTCGCGTCGTAGAACGCTACCACGTCCGACGCCTTCTTGAATTGCTCGGCGGCTTTTCCGTCGGGCATTTCGTACGCGCCGTTGATAATGCCGCCTAGGAACCATGCATCCGCCGTGGCTAAATGAATGGCTAGAGCGAGTGCCGTCATTGAGGTTGGGTGTGGCGTGTAGTCGCCTTTGTCGTCCGGCACGGCGGCCAAAATGCTCCGGGTCGTTTTGATTTCCTGTTCCAGGGTGCCGCAGAGGAACTCGAGGATCGCGCTTGCGTTTTCGGGTGTCATCGCCCAAAAGTATACCCCGATTTGTTACCAGTTCGCGCGCGTCCCGTCGGGCAGACTCATGTCCTCATCACGCCACACAACACCTGTCTCGGCGGCACGCTGAATCTCTTTCCAATTCATGTTCACACCCAGGCCCGGGCGGTCCGTGATGGGAAGGTGCCCGCTGGCATCCACGTCAAACAGCGGCCAATAGGACGGCTCTACGTATCGCAGCCAGGGGTCCACTTCCCCGGTTGCTCCGGAGGCGTTATAGTGAATTCCCTTCGACCATTCCAGAATCCATCCGGCTCTCGATTGTGCCACCACTTGCAGGCAAGCCATGAACGCGATGGGCGAGAGCGGGCAGTGTGGAGCGATGGCGATGCCGTTGGCTTCGGCCAGTGCGGCGATCTCGGCTGCATTCGAAATTCCACCCACATGCACCAGATCGGGCTGCAGGATATGCGCGCCGCGATTGGCTACCACATCGGAGAACTCGGCCACCGTGTACATCCGCTCGCCGGTGGCAATCGGAACGTGCGTGGAAGCCGCGATGTCCGGCAGCCAGCGGTTGTAATCCGGGCGCACCGGTTCTTCATAGAACAACGGGCTGGCGAATTCCAGCTCGTGCGCCAAGCGCTTTGCCATGGGCACATTGCAGCGTCCATGAAAGTCGAACGCGATGTCCACCTCTGGTCCAACGGCATCACGGACGGCGCGGGCACGGTCCACGGCGGCGCGAATTCCGCCGTAGGTGTCAATAGCGGCCAGCGGCGGGCACGCGTTCATCTTGATGGCGCGCGCGCCTTCGGAGACCACACGGGCCGCTTCTTCCGCTGCGGCGCCGGGTGCATTGTTGTTCCCGCCGGCCCAGCGATACACCTTCACTTTGTCGCGTACTTTGCCGCCCAGCAAACGGTGGATAGGCAAGCCTACCGACTTGCCGAGGATATCCCACAGCGCGATCTCGATGCCTCCCAGCGCGCTCATGTAATGCGGTCCGCCATGGTAAAACGATTGATCGAAGCAGCCTCGCACCAGGCGCTTCACATCGCGCGCGTCCTGACCGAGGAAGTACCGCGAAAGCTCTGTCACCAGCGCCGAGGTGGAATCCAGCTGGCCTTCCACCGTGTACTCGCCGAAGCCTTCCAGACCGTTACCGGCATGGATTCGCAGCAGCCCCCAACGCGGCGGCACCTTCACTACTTCGATTCTTTCAATTTTCAATATCGAGTCATTCATATGTCTATTTATGGGATGCGATGGGTGGTGTAGGCTTCTACCGCGAATTCGTCGGCGGTGATGGAATGCACGGTGACGTCACGAAACTGGATGGCATCAATCCTCCGGCTGCGGCCGATTCCGCCCGCTACCGGAAGCGAAAGCATGCCGCCCAGAATCTTGGGCGCATAGTAAAAGAAAATCTTATCCACCACGCCGGATTCCAGCGCCGCCCAATTTACTTTGCTGCCGGCTTCGATCATTAGCGACAGATATTTTTCCGACGCCAGCCAATCCACCAGGCGGTGAAGATCCGTCCGGCCGTGGTCGCCGTCGAACGTCAAGACTTTGACGCCCCGGTCTTCCAGCAGCTTTCGGCGCTCTGGCGAAGCGGCTGTCGTGGTCACCACCGCAACGTCGCCCGCGGCGCTGCGCACCATTTTTGAATCGAGCGGAAGACGCAACTGCGAATCCACCACAATGCGCAACAGCGGGCGGCTTCGCGGCTTCATACTGCGGTCGGTTAGCAGGCAGTCGTCGGCAAGCACCGTACCGATACCCGTGAGAATGGCGTCGGAGGCGTGCCGCAGAGACTGTACGTGCAGCCGGGCCAGGTCGCTGGTAATCCAACCGCGGTTATCTTCGGGTGCCGCAATCTTGCCATCCAGCGTGACCGCCGCCTTCAGCATTACCAGCGGACTGCCGGTGCGCATGAATTGGATGTAAGCTTCGTTCAGTTTGCGGGCGGCTTTGGCGGAGGAATCGTCCAGCTGTACTTCAATGCCAGCGGCGCGCAAACGCGCGAAACCTTTCCCGGCTACAACCGGGTTTGGGTCCTGCATGGCCGCAATCACTTTCGTAATGCCGGCTGCGATCACCGCATCCACACAAGGGCCAGTGCGCCCCTGGTGAGAGCACGGCTCCAAGGTGACGTAAAACTCCGCGCCCCTGGCGCTTTCCCCGGCTTGTTCCAGCGCGACGATTTCCGCGTGCTTGCGGTTGGCGTAGATGTGATAGCCGCGGCCCACTACTTCGTCTCCGCGGACAACAACCGCGCCCACGGCGGGGTTTGGACTCGTCTGCCATAGTCCGCGCGCTGCCAGTTCCAACGCCTCCGCCATGTGGCTGTTGTTCATAAGGGAAAGTTTATAGGAGAAAGTTTATTTGGGAAACAGAGAATCGATGAATGTTTCCGGATCGAACGGCAACAGATCGCCTACTTGCTCACCCACTCCGACATAGCGGATGGGAAGCCCAAGCTCACGTGAGATAGCGACGATCACGCCGCCCTTCGCCGTGCCATCCAACTTGGTGAGCACGATTCCGGTCACACCGCTGCTTTCGGTAAACTTGCGGGCCTGCTCCAGCCCGTTCTGGCCTGTGGTTCCGTCCAGAACCAGCAGTACTTCGTGCGGCGCCGAGGGGATCACTTTCTGCGTGGTGCGGCGCATCTTTTCCAGCTCTGCCATCAGATTGTCTTTCGTGTGCAAGCGGCCGGCTGTATCCACAATCACGTAATCCACTTTCCGCGCCTTGGCCGCATGCAGCGCGTCAAACAACACAGCGCTTGGGTCCGCTCCTGTCTTCTGCCGGATCACGTCGGTGTTGGTGCGGGTGCCCCATACCTCCAATTGCTCGATCGCGGCGGCGCGAAATGTATCGGCGGCACACAGCAGCACGGTTCGGCCTTCGTCCTTAAAGCGTTGCGCCAGTTTGCCGATGGTGGTGGTTTTCCCGGCGCCGTTCACGCCCACCACCATGACCACGGCGGGCGGTTCAGCCACACGCTGCATCGGGCGATCGTTGGCTTGCAATACTTCCAGTAAATGCTCCCGGATCAGTCCCTTTAGTTCCTGCGCGTTGCCAAGTTGTTTCCGGTCCACTCGAAGGCGGATCTGGTCCAGGATCTCCGCTGTGGTTTTGACGCCGATATCGGCGGTAATGAGCGCATACTCCAACTCATCCAGAACGTCGGCATCGATCTCTTTCTTGCCCGAAAGGGCGTCTTCGAGCTTGTCCGCCAACCCAGTCCGGGTCTTCTCGATACCGGCTTTCAGGCGGTCCAGCAAACTCGGTTCTTGAGGCACCGAGCCGAATAACGTTTGAATCATGTGGATGCACCGATTGTACCAGCGCAGAGGAGCGGTCTAACTCGCTACAATAGCAATTCGGATGCAACAAATTGGTCGATACCAGGTTCTTGGCGAACTCGGACGTGGGGCGATGGGTGTTGTTTACCGCGCTCTGGATCCGGCTATCGGCCGCACTGTCGCGATAAAGACGATCCGGCTTACGGAATTTGTCGATCCGAAAGAGCGCGCCAGACTGCGCGACCGGCTGATGCGCGAGGCACAGTCGGCGGGCATCCTCTCGCACCCGAACATCGTCACCATCTATGACGTATCGGAGGAGAACGACGTTGCCTACATCGCGATGGAATTTGTGGACGGGCTTACGTTGGAGCGGCTGTTGCACACGGCTCCACCGGATCAGAAACTGATCGTCAGCATCATTCAACAGACTGCCACCGCACTGGATTATGCCCATAAGCGCGGCATCGTGCATCGCGACATCAAGCCCGCGAATATCATGATCCACGAGGGCAGCATTGCCAAGATTGCCGACTTCGGAGTGGCTAAGATTCAGTCGCACCAGATGACGCAAACGGGCACCATTCTTGGAACGCCCAATTACATGTCTCCGGAGCAAATTCAAGGGCACGAAGTGCAGGGCTCGGCCGACCAATTTTCGCTTGCCGTGATTGCTTATGAATTGGTGACGGGGGAAAAGCCATTCACCGCGGAGTCAATGACGACTTTGTTATTCAAGATCGTCAAGGAAGACCCGATTCCACCGAAGCAAATCAATCCGACCCTCGCCTGGCCGGTGGATGTGGTGCTGAAGCGTGCCTTGGCGAAGGATCAGGCGGAGCGCTACGCGACTTGTTCCGATTTCGCCCAGGCCTTTACGAACGCCTGCAATTCCAGCAAGGGCTGGAAGCCTCTGCCGCCCGGCGGACGCCACGACTTGCCAACCATGTGGGACAAACCGGCGGCCCTGGCCGCAGTATCCGCAGGCCCCGCCAAGCCTGCCGCTCCAGCTCCGCCCGCGGAGGCAGTGGCCGCGCGCGATCCAAAACTCCTGCGGATTTTAAGGACCATGGCGGTGGTGGTTTTGGCGGCAGGCTTCGTTTCGTTGGCTATGGTGGGAGCGTTCAACTATTTCAACAGCCGCTTTAATGACGCTCCGGCTCCGGTTCAGAAGGTAGAGCCCGTGCCGCCACCGGTTGCGGTTACACCTAAGCCGAGCCCCACGGAGACACCGCTATTGCCGCAGGCGAAACCGCCGGAACCGCAGCCGGCCCCACTGGAGAGGATGACGCCCGCCGTGGTGCAGGCTGCGCGGGAAGAGCGACCGCTGGCGGAAGTTCCGGCGCATCTGGTATCGATTCCACCCGGCGCAATGCTGACCATCGATTCGTTGCCTGAGTTAACTTGCCGCACGCCGTGCGATATCAATCTTGCGCACGGTAGGCACACGCTGGTCAGCAGCCTGACGGGTTACCGCGCGGCATTGAGAATCTTTGAGCTTCCAAAGGAACCGGAAATTACTCTGCATCTGGAAGCCACCACGGGTACGGTGATGGTGCGTTCAGACCCGCCAGGCGGTGCGATTCTGGTGGACGGAAAGGTGCGTTCGGAGAAAACGCCCGCTTTGATCACGTTGCCAACAGGCCCGCACAAGATAGAGGTTGCCAGGGAAGGGTTCCGTAATTTTGTTGAGGTTCTGGAAATTAAAGACGCAGTGATCACCAACATCGAAGTGAATTGGAGTTCGAAAATACAATGAGCAATTCGCGCAGACATTTTTTTCAGACGCTCGCCGGCGCGGCCATCTTGTCGCAATCGCGTTCGATCACGGCGGCGGAACACGTCAAGCGGAACATGATTGTGCGTTCGGCCCGGCCGGAAGATTTTGAAATGCCGCTGGACGGATTCAACGATTGGATCACGCCGATCGAGCGATTCTACGTGCGCAGTCATCATTACACGCCCACCGTCTCGCTGGAGGAGTGGAAGCTGACGGTTGGCGGAGAGGTGGAGAAACCGCTGACGCTGACGATGGACGATCTGAAGAAATTGCCGCGGGTGGATATGGTGGCGGTGATGGAATGCGCGGGCAATGGGCGCAGTCTCTATGAGCCTCCGGTGCCCGGCGTGCAATGGGTCTACGGCAGCGTGGGGAATGGCCGCTGGGCCGGCGTACGGCTTGCCGACGTACTGGCGAAGGCCGGTGTGAAACCTTCCGCCCAGCATCTGCTGATGGATGGCGCCGATGTGCCCGTCGGCACCATGCCGGAATTTCAGCGGACGATTCCGGTGAAGAAAGCGCTGCACCGCGATACCATTCTGGCCTACGAAATGAACGGCGAACCGCTTCCGGTTTCGCATGGATTTCCGTTGCGGATGATTGTCCCCGGTTGGGCCGGCGATAGCTGGGTGAAGTGGCTTACCGATATCAAATTGCTGGACAAAGAATTCGATGGATTTTGGATGAAGACCGCCTACCGCCATCCAGGCCACCCGGTGGTACCAGGTGTTGCGGTTGATCCGGCCAAGATGCATTCGGTGGAAAGCATCAACGTGAAGTCTGTGATCGCTGGTCCGCTCGATAAATCGCAAGTCTCGCCAGGCGCGCCGGTGCGCATTCACGGAGTTGCGTGGTCGAATGAAACTCCCGTGGCCAGCGTGGAGGTTTCGGTGGATCGCGGCCGCACCTGGCAAAAGGCGAAGTTGAACACGGAGCAGGCCAGGTATGGATGGCGCCTCTTTGAGCACACCTGGACTCCCCGGCAGCCGGGCTATTACGTGGTGATGGCGCGTGCTTTCGACACCGCCGGAAAGACGCAGCCGATGACGCAGGAGTGGAATCCTTCCGGATATCTATTCAACGGCGTGCAACAGGTGGCCGTAAACGTCACCACGGATCCGGCTCAACCACCGCAACCTGTCACTTCCGCGGGGACCGCAGACACGGCGGCGTTTGATGCGCCGAAGGCATTTCAGAGCGCGTGCCTGCCTTGCCACAACGAAGACATCATCATGCAGCAGCGGCTGACGCGTGTGCAATGGGAGCGCGAAGTGGATAAGATGACTCGCTGGGGAGCTAAGGTGGATGCCGCGGATCGTCCTAAGATCGTGGATTACTTACTTAAGCTGTACGGGCCGCGCCCGCGTTAATTGCGCCGCTGTTTAAAATTCTTGACAACCTTCTTGACAACCTTTTAACGAAAGCCTCGTTAGGTTCATCAGAAGGGAATCAAAATAATGAAAATAATAGAACGAGGCCTACTCGCGTGGGCTTGTGCCGTAGTGTGTTCGGTCGCCGTGCTGCCGGCGGAATCCGATCCGGGCGCGCGCCTTGGACCGGCGCGTTCCGGTCTTCCGCTGCCAGGGATTTCCAGCTCTGAGTTGAACTATTTCAATCAGGGCAAACAGGCCTTTGATGAAGTGGACCGGGTGGAGAACGGACTGGGTCCGCGCTTCAATCTGGACGGCTGCGGAGGCTGCCATTCCCATCCGGCAACTGGCGGCGCCAGTCCGGCCATCAATCCGCAGATTGCGGTGGCCGTCAAGGAAGGAGCGCTGAACCAGGTTCCCGCATTCCTCCGGGAAGATGGCCCGATCCGCGTGGTGCGCTTCCGCCGCAGGCCGGATGGAACGCCGGATGGCGGCGTGCATTCGCTTTTCGTCATCAGCGGTCGTGGCGATGCGCCTTCCGGTTGTAAGATTGAGCAACCCGATTTTTCCAGAGCTGAGAATCTCTCCTTCCGCATTCCGACGCCTGTGTTTGGGCTGGGAATGATTGAATCGATTCTGGATTCCACCATCCGCGCGAACGTGGATGCCAATCGACAGCAGAAGCGGCTGCTGGGGATCACGGGCCGCGTCAACACGAACGCCAACGACGGTACAGTGACGCGCTACGGTTGGAAGGCGCAAAATAAGTCGCTCGCCATATTTTCAGGGGAAGC
>JBBRNO010000167.1:0-13099 GCA_038230275.1 Bryobacterales bacterium | reverse complement strand
GTCGGTGACCTCAAGGAACTTCCGCCGCACCGCCTCCAGGTGGCTCAGGCCTTTCTTCAGCCCAAAGTCGGTGAGATTGTTCGAGCAGACTTCATTGCGCAGGAACGTGGAGAACTTCTCGTACTGCTTGATGAAGGCGTTCTTCCAGTACGCCCGGAAGATGTGATGGCCGTGTTCGATCTCTTCCAGCGTCGTGTTCAGCTTCTTGGTGATCCGGCTGCCGAAGACCTCGGAGATCTTGCTCGCCGTCATCCGCCATAAGCCGATCTCGCAGGAACGCTCGAAGATTTTTGTGGATCGGGAAGTGACGTTTGAAAATGAAGTTTCGGCAGTACTCCACCTGGTTCACGGCGTAGAACCGGCTCAGGTTCATGGCCGCCCGCTCTCGTTTGGAGAAGCTGGGACCGAGCCGCAACGTCCAGTGGTCGAGGCGCTTTTGAATCACACCCTCAGTGAAGCGATCGGCAGCCGCTTGTAACGCGCCCACATCGGAGACCGCCAGGAAGGCGTTATCGTTCGTGCGGAACCGCACCTGCTCGCGGTTCAGTTCCCGCTCGATGAAGTTGTGACCGTTCAGGTAGTATGTCGTCTGAAACCGGGAACTCATCTTCCTCGCCTGCGCCTACCTCAACGCCTGTTCGACGCGTGGTGCGGTTCAGCGCAGCGCCGCCCGCAACCACTCAATAAACTTCGCCTTATAAGCCTGCTGCGACGGCTCCTTCTCCCACGGACCAACTCCATGCCGCGCCCCATCCACCGTAAACAGTTCCACCTTTCCACCCTTGTCCATCAACACCCGCCGGAATTTCACCGACTGCTGATACGGCACCTGTTCATCCTCGGTCCCATGAATCAGCAGGAACGGCGGCGGATTCTTCTGCACCAGGTTGGATGGCGATAGCTCCCGGAACTTCTTCTGCCCCTCCGCATTCCACTCCGTAACCCCGGTCAGCCCCTGCAATCCTTCGCTGATCTTCTGCCCCTTCTCATTCACCTGCAGCACCAGATCGGCCGGACCGTAGAACGAAACCACCGCCGTCACCCGAGCACTCTTAGGCGCAGTCACCGCCACATAATCCACCAGGTACGCACCCGCCGATTCCCCCACTAGCGCAATCCGCTTCGGGTCCACTTTATATTCGGCCGCATGCGCCTTCACAAACTCAATCGCGCTGATCACATCCTCCGCCGGAGCCGGCATCTTGTAAGCCGGAGCCAGCCGGTAATTGATCGTGAACCACGCGAAGTTTGCGTCTGTCAAAGGCTTAAACAGCGGCTTCACATAGGTCTGCTTATCGCCCCGCACGAACCCGCCCCCATGCACCACAATCACCGCCGGGTAAGGTCCGCCTCCATCGGGAACCGAGGCATCCAGCGTCAGCGAAACATCGCCCTTCTTAGCAAATTCCACATCCGTGCGCATCTGTGCGGCGCCGGCCACACCCGCGCAAACCAGCAACGCCGGCAATACAAGTCGAAGCATAATGCGCCCGATTCTATCGCATCCTTCCAGACTTCGGAGTAAACTCAATAAATCATGGACCGGAAGATCGACGCCACCTCAGCCGAGACCATCGCGGATCTCTCCGCCGCCGCGCCCCCAGCCGGCGTTTCCCGCTTCACCACAACCTCCACGCCGGAAGAAGGCCGCTTCGTCCCCGGTACGCTGCTAGCCGGCCGTTACCGCATCATCGGCCTGCTCGGCGAAGGCGGCATGGGCGAAGTCTACCGCGCCACGGATCTCACTCTCGGCCAGTCTGTCGCTCTCAAATTTCTCCCCCCAGCCGCCGCCGGAAATGAACGCTTGCTCGAACGCTTCCACGGCGAAGTCCGCGTAGCCCGTCAGGTCTCCCACCCCAACGTCTGCCGCGTATACGACATCGGCGAATCGGAAGGACTCCCCTTCATCTCCATGGAATACGTGGACGGCGAAGACCTCTCCACTCTCCTGCAGCGCATCGGCCGGCTGCCATCGGACAAAGCCCTGGACACCGCCCGCAAAATTTGCGCGGGCCTAGCCGCCGCCCACGCCCGCGGCGTAATCCACCGCGACCTCAAACCCCAGAACATCATGATGAACCGCCGTGGCGAAATCCTCATCATGGACTTCGGCCTAGCCGCCATAGCCGACCACCTCGAAGGTCTGGAAGCTCGCAACGGCACCCCCGGCTACATGTCGCCGGAACAGCTCCGCGGCGCCGAAGTAACCGCCAAGAGCGACATTTACGCCCTGGGCCTCGTTCTTTATGAGCTCTTCACCGGCAAACGCCCATACGAAGGTAAGTCCATCCCGCAACTCATCGATCAGCAGGAGGCCGCCCATCTCAGCAGCATGATCGCCCTCGCCGCGGACGTAGATCCGGCCGTGGAACGAATCGTCCGCCGCTGCCTCGATCCGGATCCCAACAAGCGCCCCACCTCCGCCCTCTCCGTTTCCGCCGCGCTTCCAGGTGGCGATCCACTAGCCGCCGCCCTCGCCGCCGGTCAAACCCCGTCCCCGGAAATGGTAGCCTCGGCCGGCGAAAACGCGGGACTGCCACGGAAATTCTCGTTGCCCCTACTCGCCGCCATCCTCCTGTGCCTGGCCGCATTGCCCCTCATCAAGGAACGCAAGGACGCTATCTACAGCGGCACCCTCGATTTCCCGCCCCAAGTCCTGCAGCAGAAAGCCCGCGATCTGGCCGCCACCTTCGGCTATCCCGATAAACCAGCCGATTCCGCTCTCTCGCTCCGTCACCGGCCCGAACTGCTCGATCACCTCAACTCCCGCCCCGCGCCGAAACTATGGAACCAGTGGCTCGCCGCGGAAGCACCCATTTCCGCCCGCTACCGCGAGAGCCCCAAACCACTAGCCGCGCCCCCCGAAGGCCTCCTCGACCCAACCAACCCGCCACCCGTCGAACCCGGTATGATTGACGTTGAACTAGACGGTCAAGGCAGGCTCCGCGGGTTCTCAGCCGTCCCCTTTCCGCCCGCGCCCGATCCAGTGGCCCCCGTCACCCCCAGCGCCATCTTCACCGCCGCGCAACTCGATCTAAGCCGCTTCACTGAGGTCTCTCCGAAAACCGTCCCCCGCACCGCGGCCGATGACCTGCACGCCTGGAAAGGCCCGCACCCCGTCATCCCAAATACCGAACTCACCGTGGAGATGGGTACCTGGCACGGCCGCCTCACCTACGCCAAATTCATCTGGCCCTGGATGAAACAGGACGGATCCACCGCCAAGCCGGAATCCTTTGCCGCAACCATTCGCGGCGTAGTAGCCATCGTCTTTGCCCTGGGCGGGCTCACCTTCGCCGCACTGCTGGCCCGCAGCAATTGGAAACTGGGCCGTGTCGACCGCCGCGGCGCCCTGCGCATCGCCATGGTGCAATTCGCGGTCAACCTGGTCGTCTGGGTAGGCCGCGTTCACGCCGTCCCCAACGAATCCATGGTGTCTTTCTTCTTCAACGCCGCCGCCCACTTGATGCTGCCCGCCTCCCTCCTCTGGCTGCTCTACCTCTCCCTCGAACCCGCGCTCCGCGCCCGCTGGCCGCACTCCATCGTCACCTGGAACCGCGTGGTAGCCGGCCGCTTCCTCGACGCCCAGGTCGGCGCTCACATACTAATCGGAGCCGCCGTCGGCCTAGGCATCTGGACCCTGGCCGAACTCAACGGCCTTCGCTCCCTCGCCAAGGACGGGCTCAGCGCCGGAGGCTACCTCTTCGTCCTCGAAGGCACCCGCCAGTGGCTAGCCGCCGTCATGAATCAAGTGAGCACCGGCTTGCAATCCGGATTTCTCGTATTCTTCCTCATCTTTGGCCTCCGCACCATGTTGCGCAAAGATTGGATCGCCGCCATCGTAGGCGCCTTCCTGTTCGCCGCCATCCTCGGCGACGTCGCCACTTCTCCCGATTGGCCCATGCGCCTAACCGTCTACTTCCTCATTTACGGCGCTCTCATAGCCGCACTGCTCCGCTTCGGCCTGGTAGTAGCCATGACGGCTGCCTTCTTTATCAACACCTCCGGCGAAGTAATTCTAGGCACCACCTGGAAAACCTGGTATGCCCCCTCCGGCTTCCTCTATATGGCGCTGCTCCTCGCCATCGTCCTGTTCGCATTCTCCCGCTCGCTAGGAACCCAAACCCTGATCGGCGGCGACGAAGCAACCGTCCTCTAACCACCTCACCCGAGGTTCTGAACATGTTCAAATAAATCTTGACAACACCCAGCCCTGCGTCCATACTAATCTTGAACACGTTCAAATCAACATCAAGACGCCATGGTAAAACTAGAACAAACAACGCTAATAGCAGCGCCAATTGAACGCTGCTTCGACCTCGCACGCAGTGTCGAAGTGCACCTGGCCGGAAATATCCATTGCGGGGAAGCAGCCGTCGCCATGGCCGGCGTCACCTCCGGACTCATCGGCCTTAGCCAGCGCGTAACCTGGCGCGCCAGGCACTTCGGCATCTGGCAAACTCTCACCAGCGAAATTACCGCCTTGGATCGCCCGGCTTACTTTCAAGACACCATGATCCGCGGTGCCTTCCGCTCCATGAAGCACGATCACTACTTCCGGCCCCTAACCCCACGGCAAACTGAAATGAAGGATGTATTCCGCTTTGCAGCTCCGCTGCCTATCCTCGGCAACCTGGCCGAGTTCGCGGTCCTCCGCCGCTACATGCAAGCGCTGCTGCAAGAGCGTAACGCTGCCCTCAAGCAAATCGCCGAATCACAGGACTGGCAAAGGTATTTGAATGAGAATAGTGATCCCAGGCGGTAGCGGACAAGTGGGCCGCATCCTAGCCCGCCATTTTCACGCCAACGGCCACCAGGTAACGGTATTCAGTCGAAATCCCAGCCCGGCCCCGTGGCGCGTGGTGCCCTGGGATGGGCTCACACCGGGCCATTGGATTAACGATCTTGCACAGAGCGCCGTATGCATCAACCTGGCCGGCCGCAGCGTCAATTGCCGCTACACAACAGCGAACCGTCAGGAGATTTTCGAATCCCGCGTCCAAAGCACGCGCTTGTTGAATGAGGTGATCGCCTCATCAAACCACGCACCCCATCTCTGGATCAACGCCAGCACAGCTACCATCTACCGCCATGCCCTGGACCGCGATATGGACGAGGACACCGGCGAACTAGGCGGCGATGAACCCGGCGCGCCGGACACCTGGAACTTTTCCATCGGAGTAGCCAAGGCGTGGGAACAGGCATTCTTCTCCACCAACACTCCCGGCACCCGCAAGGTAGCAATCCGCAGTGCCATGACATTCAGCCCAGATCCCGGCGGAGTGTTCGATGTCTTCTCCACCCTGGTCCGCCGTGGCCTGGGCGGCACACAGGGAGCCGGCACGCAATTCGTCTCCTGGATTCACGAATGGGATTTCGTCCGCGCGGTAGACTTCCTGATCGCCCGCGAAGACCTCACCGGAGCAGTCAACCTCGCTTCCCCCAACCCACTTCCGAATTCCAGTTTCATGCGAATCCTGCGCCAAGCCTGGGGCCGCCGTTTCGCCCTGCCCACCCCGGAATGGCTGCTTGAAATCGGAGCCCGCCTCCTCCGGACCGAATCCGAACTGGTCCTCAAGAGCCGCCGCGTAGTGCCGGGCCGCCTCTTAGCCGCCGGTTTTCAATTCCACCTTCCACATTGGTCCGCAGCCGCCCGCGAACTCGCAGCGCGCTAGCCCCGTGCCGCGGCTTAAGCCGCCTCCGTTGAAATCGAACATTCCCAAGGCGTCGACGGTCGTGACACTCTAACCGCCGGAATCTCATACACTCGCATCACACGTCAACAATCGCCCCCAAACCTGAGCTCCGATCGGCACGGATTCTCTCGCCATCCCAAACCTGGACGCCGAGATCTCGCAAGGGCTTTTCGGCCAAATTTCCTGGTTCAAGAAGCCACAGAGACAGCCACCCCGGACCCCTCGGCATTCGCCATACGCGCCCTGGCACTCCTAAGTCTTCTTCCGTTAACAACCAGACACTACTACAACCGACTGCATCAGGCCAGAACAGACCAGTTACCCAATCGAGTCCCACCTCCATCAGGTCGACCGGTGACAGCAACAATCCATTTTTCTTATCCGCGTGCATCTGCGTGCATCTGCGGCCAATAGATCTTCCTCGCTTCAGCCGAGTCAATCTCTATACCCCAAACCGCTTCTGAATTTCAGTTAAACTGGGCGATCCGGGAGTGCGCGTCGGCCTTTGTGGAGCCCGCCAGCCGCCGGTGCAGTCTCCCCACGACTGCAAACTTCATAATCCGCGTTTATCCGCGTCCATCGGCGGCCAATTGATTTTCCACTACCCACAACACCCCCCTTAGCAACACCCCTCACGGCATCCGGCAAGGGAGCCATTACCCATCGACGTCCACCCACCACGCGGAAAACTCATTCACCCCATCAGTGACCATTCAGCTAAAATCCCCACACCGCCCGCCAGCCTGCCGCGCATTCGCCAACCACGCGCGAACACCCGCCGAATATAAATAAACAAGCAGCCCCACCGCCAGCACACTCTCGGCAATCCCCTGTATCGGGTAAACTCCGCCTCCCACAGCAGCATAACCAGCGAACGATTCAGAATCGCCCATCCAGCAGGCGTGAATCAAAACCGCGGTGCAACAGAGGTAAAGTCCGATGAACGCCGCCAACCCCCGGAATCCGGCTCATCCCACCGCAGGAATATCACCGTATCCAAGTTGACCGCAGGAAGCAGAATCGTCGAAACGGCTATGCCCCAAGGACGGGAAGAACTCCGCGTCAATTGACCCATTTTCACCACCAGCTCCGAAAGAGAATTGCAATACCAACTCTGGCAGCAAGCCGTTTATCCCATAAACCGCCCGAGCGATAGAAGTTTTTCGAGTCACCGCAATCTTCAATAAATCGCCTCAACCCCAACAACAACTTACAGCCAATTCTCCAACGGCCCCAAACACCCAACCACTAAAGTAAGCCCAGATCGAAATCTAAGAAAAGGCAAACGTACACAATCCATGGCATCCAAAAAGCAGATCCAAGCCAACCGCCGCAACGGAAGAAAAGGCGGCCCCAACACCCCAACCGGACGCGCCGCCGTCCGCCACAACGCGCTCAAGCATGGCCTCTGTGCCCAGCACCCGGTGATCCCCAGCCTCGAAGACCAAACCGTCTTTGACGACTACCTCGCCCAACTCCACCTCGACCTCCAACCCCAAGGCCTAATGGAGCAAATGCTGGTCAACCAGATAGCCGACTCCTACTGGCGCCGCCAGCGAATCATCCAAATGGAAACCGGCCTCTTCGCCAGCAACCACCTCACAATCTCAAAGCACCTGGAAAAAACATACAAGGGCCTGACCACCGGCGACACCCTACACCTGAGCGCCGCGCACGATGCCGCTGAAAACGACATGCTAGGCCGCTACTACCGCTACGACGCCCGCTTCGAACGTTCGTTTTTCAGAGCCTGGAAAGAGTTGAAAGCGCTACAAGCCGCCCGCCAAACCAAACCGCAAGCAGTGGAAATCGAAGCACCGCAAGCACCCGAAAGCAATTTCGCGGAACAAACCGAAATCCAGCTCCAACAGCGGTCCAAAACCCCCAAACCCAACCCGGAACCGCCCGAAAAAGGAGAAAATGACCCCACCACCATGTAACCGCCGCGCCCAATCCGTCCGCACGAAAAGCAACCAAGCCCAAAGTGTCGGCCTAGCCATCCGCCAACAGCCGCCGCGCCAGTGCCAACCCTTCTTCCTTGCTCCGTACCCGCCCCTCCAATTGCGCGTCCTCCACGTCGGCCAACACGCGCCCAAACGCAGGCCCGGCCCGATAACCCGCCGCCAGCAGATCTTCTCCCGTAACCAACCGCGCCGGAGCAATCTTCGCCGCCCCAAACTCGGTCCGCTTCTCCCGCACAAAATCATAATTCGCCAGCGATCCATGGCTAGACAAGCAATCCATCCGATGCAGTTCCAAATGCTCATCCATCTCAGGCAGCCGCAGAAACCGCTTCAACGTACTCTCCTTCATCCGCGTCGTGTCCATGAATTTCATATGGTTCGACACCAGCGCCTCCACTTGCCGCGCCTCATCGTTAGAGAACCGGAACCGCGCCATGATCCCGCGAGTCAATTCCACACCAAGGTCCACATGCCCATCAAACCGGATGCGGTCGGCCACTCGAAACGTCCCAGGCTTGCCCACGTCGTGCAACAGCACGCCCAGCGCCAGCGTCGGCGAAGGCTCCCGCAGTCCCTCCAACATGATCATCGTGTGCGTCCAAACGTCGCCCTCCGGATGATATTCCGGCGGCTGTTCCACCCCGCGCAGGGCCACAATTTCCGACAGCAACTGGCGCAACAACCCAGTCCGGAAAAGCATCTCAAACCCCCGCCGCGCCCCACCCTCCGTGAGGATCCGCACCAGCTCATCCCGATTCCGCTCCGCCGCCACATCCAGAATCAGCGGACTCAACCGGATCATCGCGCCTTCGGTCACGCTCTCAATCTCGAAGCCCAGCCGCGCCGCGAATCGCACCGCGCGCAGCAATCGCAAATGGTCTTCGCGAAACCGCTGCTCCGGGTCGCCAATCGCGCGGATCACTCCGTCCGCCAAGTCTTCCCGGCCGCCCACGTAGTCCAGCACCTCCCCGCTCTCCGGGTCCATCAGCAGCGCGTTAATCGTGAAATCCCTGCGCAAAACATCTTTGCGTGGATCCGTTTCAAACAGAACCTCCGACGGATGCCGTCCATCCACGTAGTTGTGATCGCTGCGGAATGTCGCCACTTCCACCTGCGCATCCCCCTCGCGGACAATCATTACCCCGAAGTGCGCACCCACTTGCAGCGTCCCGGGAAACAGCCGCTCCACATCCACCGGAAGCGCGTCGGTAGCAATGTCGTAGTCCTTCGGGTTAACCTTGAGCAAAAGATCTCGTACGCAGCCTCCCACGAAGTAGGCTTGATGTCCCAGCGAGCGCAGAGACGCGACGATTCGTCGCGCAAGGTCGGGTCCAGTCGTGGGCATCATACTAATGATCGTAGAATATCCGAGGGTAGCGCCATAAACTTGTTGAACTCAAAACCACTGCCGAAAAGCTCCGCCACCGCCAAGGTAGTCGTCGCCACCACCGTTGCGCTGTCCTTCATCTCCTTTTGGCGAGGCGCCGCCATCGTGCTCAGCGATCTCGCCTCCACCATGTTCTACGTCGGCGGCATTTCGGAACAGGCAATCGGAAAATCCGCCCCCTGGTTCGTCATCGCCGTAATGCTCTTCAGCTTCGCCGTGCGGTCCATTTACATGGAAAGCTGCGGCATGTTTGTGCGCGGAGGCGTCTACGTTGTCGTTCGCGACAGCATGGGGCCATTCATGGCCAAGCTCTCCGTGTCCGCGCTAGTGGTCGATTACATCCTGACTGGCCCCATCAGCGTAGTCAGCGCGGGCCTCTATTTGGGTGCCCTGCTCAATGAAATCAGTGAGCTCATGCAGCAGAGTTTCCGCCTGGAAACCCATTCCTTCGCTGCCTTCTTCGGTGTAGTGGTCACAATCTATTTTTGGTGGAGCAACGTCAAAGGCATTCACGAATCCAGCGGCAAGGCCCTGCGCATCATGCAGATAACCACCGTCATGGTCGTAGCCCTGTTAATCTGGTGTCCGCTCACGTTGCTCATCCGCGGCAACGCGCAACTGCCCCCTTGGCCAACGCCGTCGAATATTCATTTCACCAAGGAATCGTTAGGTTGGTTTGAAGGGACGTTCTGGGCGCAGCTCTCCGCCGTGACCATGGTCATCGCATTCGGCCACACCTTGCTGGCCATGAGCGGTTTTGAAACCCTGGCGCAGGTCTATCGGGAAATCGCCGCCCCCAAACTCAAGAACCTCCGCATCACTGCCAACATCGTCTGCATCTACGCGCTGATCGCCACCGGATCGGTCTCTCTCTTCGCCGTGATGATTATCCCGGATAACATCCGCGCAAATTATTACGACAACCTGATCGGCGGACTCTCCATGAGCTTGGCCGGCCCGCCCCTGTTGAAGTTGGCGTTCCACATATTCGTGGTAATCGTAGGCACGCTCATCCTCTCCGGCGCGGTCAACACGTCCATCATCGGAGCTAACGGCATCCTCAACCGCGTGGCCGAAGACCGCGTTCTCCTCGATTGGTTCCGCAAGCCGCAGCGCAAATACGGCACCACCTACCGCATCGTCTCCATGATTGCGCTACTGCAGATCGTCACCATTGCGGGCAGCCGTGGCGACGTGCTGCTGTTAGGCGAAGCCTACGCATTCGGCGTGGTCTGGAGCTTCTTCATGAAAGGGTTGGGCGTACTGGCTCTCCGCTTCCAACGCCACGACCAGGAATATAAGACGCCCTTCAACATCCACATCGGTAAGACCGAAATCCCCATCGGACTCGGCCTTACGGTCATGTCGCTATTCTTCGTGGCCATTGCCAACCTGTTCTCGAAGAAGATAGCAACCAAATACGGCATCGGCTTCACCATCGCCCTGCTGGCGCTGTTCCTGATCTCCGAGCGCATCAATAAACGGCGCAATACCGGCACCAAAGGACTGGAAGAATTCAATCTCGATCACCAGGCGCAGATCAGCAGCACCAACCTCCATGCCCGGCCCGGCTCCATCCTGGTAGCCGTTCGTGGCAACGCGCAGATGGGTCATCTCAAGCGCGTGCTGCAGAAAACAAACCTTCGCCGTCACGACATTGTAGTGATGACCGTCCGGCCGCTAACCACCGGAGCCGGTGAGTTCGAATTAACAAACGAGCAACTCTTCTCCGACTACGAACAGGAACTGTTCAGCAAAGTGGTGGAGATGGCGGAGAAAGAAGGAAAGCCGGTAGAGCTGTTGGTGGTCCCGGCCGTGGATCCCTTTGACGCGCTGGTGCAAACAGCCACCACGCTGCAAGCCTCGCGCCTGGTAACCGGTGTCTCGGAAAAAATGGCCTCCGAGGAACTGGCCCAAAGAATCGGTAATGCCTGGGAAAGGATCCCCGAACCAAGGCATCCATTCTCGCTGGAAATCATCAGCCCAACCAGGCCGTCGGTATACGTGAACCTCGGCCCGCACCCGCCCAGACTTTGGCCGGAAGATGTAGAACGCCTGCATGAAATCTGGCTGAAACTCAGCGCGGAAGCGGAGGTAGGCTCAAAGCTCCATCATCGCGACGTAGTAGGCCTGGCGCTTCGCCGCCTGGAAGGCGATCTAACCAAAGCAGACCGTCAGCAGCTGATAGACGAAGTCCAGCGCGAAATGCGCCGCACTTAGGCTTTCTTGCCGCGGCCGGCAGCCTTCTTGGCCGGCTCCGGAAGGGGCTCCACCGCCACCGTCTCGCCCTCGCCCTCAACAACCGCGGCGTTCGGGTCTACGCTGGCCAGCACGGCGTTAAACAGCTCCAGTTTCTTCAGGTCTTTCTTCGAAGGCGGAATCTGTTCCCGCTGGTAGTTATGATCGTAATAGCAGGAGCGGCAGCGGACCTTCGCTGCCTCGTCTTCAACGATTGACACGATTGCATGATTGGTCAATCGGCGGCACTTAATGCAGTAGTCGTCGATTATGTCACCGAGTCGCAAGTTGCTCATAGTGTACTCTGCAAGTGTTCATGAAGTATATCAAAGCTGTGAAGAAGAGCGGAGTTATCTGGCTGGTGGCAGGCGCCGTAGTCATCCTGGCGGCCGTAGGCGCCGGTGCTCTCTCCGTCCTCTGGCGTGAGCATGGCAAGCCCGTCCAAAAGGCCGCCGCGGTCATCCCGGCCCCGCCGGTGCTGGAGCCGGTCGTCAGCCTCGAGGGCAAAATCCAGGCGCTTCGTGTGGTCGAGGTACCGGCGCCGGTAGAAGGAACTGTCGACGTCTTCCACGTCGAAATCGGGCAGGAAATCTTTGAGGGGCAATTAATAGCCCAAATCAATAGCGATGCGCTCAGCGGCCGCGAGCAGCAGGCCATCCAGGTGGCCGAACGAGCCGCCAATCGTCTGAACGACCTGGATGCATCCCTCATCGCCGGACGCCTCGAGGTCTCTCGGGCGCGCGCCGTGGCCAGCCGCTTGAAGACCGAATTCGACCGCTCCGAAAAGCTCTACCAGCGGCAGAAAATTCTGCTCGCCGCAGGCGCAACGCCCCGCCTGACGTTTGAAAAAGCGGAGAAGGAATACCTCACCAACCAGGCCGAATCCATCAGCGCCGATTCCCTGGCGCAACAGGTAGAGGCCCGCATCGAGGCCCTGCTCAAGGAACAGGATGCCGCCAGGAAGACCGTCGAAGAAAGGAGTCGCGAACTGGAGGTAGCCAAGGCGGATCTGGCCGCGGCCGAAGTCCACGCGCCCGTGGACGGGGTGGTCGTAGGGCGTCGCGGAAACCCCGGCGACCCGGTCGATCGCAGCATGAAGGATCTCTTCCAGATTGCCACCGATCTAACCCGGTTGGCCGTCATACTGGAGCCGCCGCCCCCGGTCCTGGCCCGCATCCATCCCGGCCAGACAGCGGTAATAACGGTGTCGGAGGCACAAAACGAGCCCCTCTCAGCCGAAGTGAAGAAGGTGGAAAAGGGACAGGTAACCGTCGAGTTCACCAGTCCCGATCCGGCCGTGAAACCCGGCCTCACAGCGCAAGTCAGGATCAAGATAACATAAGCACAATGGAATTCTTAACCAACAGCCTGATCGAGCTCATCACCCAGACCTCGACCAATCTTCCGCCCGATGTCCGCGCCGCCATGGGCCTCGCCATGCAACAGGAAACTCCGGACACCCAGGCCAGCCAGGCGCTCAACATCATCGCCTCCAACATCGATATGGCGGTGGAGGATGAAGGCCCCATCTGTCAGGACACCGGCATGCCGACGTTCGTCGTGCACACTCCCGTAGGCGTGAGTCAGATCGTTGTGAAGAAGGCGATCCGGGAGGCCGTTGCGGAAGCCACCCGCCGCGGTAAGCTCCGGCCCAATTCGGTGGATTCCCTCAGCGGCAAGAACAGCGGCGATAACCTCGGCCACGAAACCCCGGTCATCCACTTTGAGCAGTGGGAAGAGAATGAGATCGAAGTGAAGCTGATCCTGAAGGGCGGCGGCTGCGAGAACAAGAACATCCAATATTCGCTGCCCGC
>JBBRNO010000166.1:0-13173 GCA_038230275.1 Bryobacterales bacterium | reverse complement strand
TACGCTGTTGAAACTGGTGGATGAGATGAAGAAGAGCGGCTATGCCCGGAACATCGACGTCAGTTCCAACCGCGCGGGCGCGCATCCGGGCACACACGAGATTGGCTTTGATTCCGGCGCGGACACCATCACCATGCGCCATACGGCCAGAAGCCGCGAAGGCTTCGCGCGCGGAGCCCTCAAAGCGGCACAATGGATTGCAGGCCGGAAGGGCGTGCACGAATTCAGCGAAGTTTTGTTTAAATAGGAAAGCTATGTTCACTGGATGTGGTACCGCACTAGTCACACCGTTTCAAAAGGACATGTCCCTCGATGAGCCCGCACTGCGCGTGCTCGTAAAGCGTCAGATCGATGCGGGCATCAACTTCCTGGTGCCCTGTGGAACCACGGGTGAAAGCCCCACGCTGACGCGAAAGGAACACCTGCGGGTTGTTGAGATCACCCTCGAAGAAGCGAACGGCAAGGTGCCGGTGCTTGCGGGCGCGGGCGGTTACAACACCGCGGAGGTGATTGAACTCGCGCGCGAGATTCAGCACCTGGGCGCGGAGGGCATCCTCTCCGTCACGCCTTATTACAACAAGCCGACGCAGGAAGGGCTGTATCAGCACTACAAGGCCATCGCGGGCGCGATCAGCTTGCCCATCGTGGTTTACAGCGTGCAAGGCCGAACCGGAGTGAATGTAGAACCCGCTACGCTGAAGCGTCTGGCGGAAATCGAAACCATCGTAGGCGTGAAGGAAGCCTCCGGGAATATCTCGCAGATGGCTGCGGTTATTCAGCAAGTCCCCGCTTCGTTCAACGTGCTATCCGGAGACGACGCCATCACGCTGCCCCTGCTGGCGCTAGGTGGACGCGGACTCATTTCCGTAGCCTCCAACTTGATCCCGGCGGAAATGACTGCGCTGACTCAGGCAGGCATGCGAGATGACTACAAATCGGCCCGCGCGATACAGCGCCAGTATCTTCCGCTTATGGATGTGAACTTCATCGAATCGAATCCCGGCCCGGTGAAATATGGCCTCGCCCTTATGGGCCTTCTGGAACCCGTGTGGAGGCTGCCGCTGGTGCCGCCGCAACCCGCCAGCCAGGCGCGAATCGAACAGGTGTTGACAAGCGCCGGGGTCATCAAGCAACGTAGTGAGAATGCTGCAAGATAAAATTGAGGCCCTCTTCGATGCGAAGCCCGGCGCCTACACCGAAGACCATTTTCACCTGTTCCAGAGTTTCAAGAATGAACTGAACGCCGGCACTGCCCGCGCTGCCGAACCAGACTCCGCAAGCAAAAGTGGCTGGCGCGTAAATGGCTGGGTGAAGAAAGGCATACTCCTCGGCTTCCGCATGGGAACCGTGATCGACATGTCTCTCGACACCTCCCGCCTTCCCTTCTTCGACAAGGCTACGTATCCAGTGAAGCGCCTGGATGCCAACAGCGGGGTGCGTGTGGTTCCCGGCGGCTCCAGCATTCGTGATGGCGTCTTCCTGGGCAAGGGTGTCACCTGTATGCCTCCCATGTACATCAACGTTGGCTCCTATGTCGGCGACGGCACCATGGTGGATTCCCATGCGCTGGTTGGAAGTTGCGCGCAGATCGGCGCCCGCTGCCACATCTCTGCGGCATCGCAGATCGGCGGCGTGCTGGAACCTGTCGGAGCACTTCCGGTGATTGTGGAGGAAGACGTTCTCATCGGTGGAAACTGCGGCGTGTACGAAGGCACGGTCGTGAAACGGCGAGCGGTCCTTGGCACGGGAACGATTCTCAATCGATCTACCCCCGTCTATGATTTGGTCCGTGAACAGATCTATACCGCGACCGACGATGAGCCGCTAGTGATTCCGGAAGACGCTGTCGTGGTCGCCGGCTCGCGAGCGGTAACCCGTGGCAAGGGCAAGGAATGGGGAATCTCGTTATACACTCCGGTCATCGTGAAGTATCGAGATTCCAAAACCGACGCCAAAATCCAACTCGAAGATCTTCTGCGGTAACGGCTCATGGGCGCGCGGATCGCGGCAAGAATTCTGCTGTTCGCCTACATTGTGTGTGTCGGCTACTCGGTCCGCTTTCATGTAGCTGCCAGTGACCTGGATGGGGCATGGGCCGTAGGGCTTAATTACGCGCAGACACACGGATTCCTGCATGGACGCGACGTGGTCTTCACCTACGGTCCGCTCTCGTATCTGATTCTGCCCATGGCCATGGGGTCCAACCTCGGCCTGGGTATCCTCTTTCAGCTCTTCTTTTGGCTGGTGTTCATTGCGCTTACGGCGTGGATCGTCTTTGTCCGGAAAGTGCCGTTGGTCAATCTGCTCATCTTCGCCCTCTGCTTCTATCCGGGCACGCGGCTCTTCTGGAGCTTTGGCTATGCAGGCCCTGACTTCTTCCTCAGCTTCCTGGTGCTGCTGCTCATCGCCGCCACCGCTGTCAGTCCGCGCTGGTACATCTTTTGGATTCCCGCCATCCTGCTGGCGGCGCTTCTACTGTTGGTGAAGTTGAGCTCCGGGATCTCCGCGATCAGTGCGGTCGTCGCATTCCCGATTGCGATGTTCTTGCTGGACCGCCGCAAGGCAATTCTATTGCTGATCACCGCAATCGTGGGTGTCCCAACGTTTTTCATCGCCGGATACCAACTCTACAATCCATCCTTCCACGATCTTTTGGTGTACCTGAAAGCGGGCTTCGAAACCTCCGCCGGTCACAGCACTGCGATGAGTCTTAGCGGAGAAATCTGGACACTCAACACGGCGCTCGCAATCCTCATTGGCTTCGTGCTTTTGAGCGCTGTACTCTACTTCGCCAGGCAACCGGCGTTCGCGGTCGCGGTCGCCTGCTTTGGTCCACTCTTCCTCGAATTTAAGCACTCGTTCATTCGCGAACCAGGCCACATTGAGATTCTCTTCTCCTTCGTTCCACTGGCGCTGCTGGTGATCTTACTCTTCGCCGATCTCAAAATCCCGATTCAAGTCGCCGCGCTGCTGATCGCCGGTTTATGGCTCACCCGCGAAGCTCCTCTCTTTCAATGGGCCGAAATGGCAACTGTTCCTGTCCAGAGAATGCAGGCATTCATAAGACTGTTCGACTACCCTGGGCTCCACAGCTTCCTCGAACAAGCCTCCGCACAGAGCCTGCAATCCAAACGCCTGCCAGATGCGCTGTTGAACCGGGTCGCAAATCGCTCCATAACTATCATGCCGTCGCAATGCGTTTACGGAGTGGCCAATCCTATCCACTATGTTCCACTGCGCACATTCCAGAGCGATCAGGCTTACACCACGTATCTAGACCATTGGACCGCCGAGATGTTCGAAGGGCCGCCGGCACCGGACTTCGTCCTCTTCGAATGGGATGCCATTGATGGTCGGCACCCGCTGTTAGACATACCGCAAACGGCTCTGGCTCTCTATCGAAACTATGAATGGGATTCAACCTACGGTGCGTTGATTCTGCTTCGCAAACGCTCCGCACCGCTCGATGCAACCCTGCGTTTACTGCAGACCTCCAGTGTACGAATCGGCGAACCGGTGCGCCTTCCTGAAAGCGTCCATCCGCTGATCGCCCGCGTCCTGTTGGAATTCAACTTCCTAGGACGCCTCCGTGATTTCTTCTTTCGCGTTCCGGAAGTTCGCGGAATTCTCTCTTCGGAAGGAACCCGGTTTATCACCGCTCGGATCCCTCCACTGGTTTTGCCTGGTGGAGTTCCGGTCAACCTTCTTCCCGTCGACTTGAATGAACTCCAGTCGCTTTTTAAGGACAACACTCTGAACGAACCGATGACGTCGCTGGTGGTGTCGGGTGAAGGAGCCCCAGCGTTTGCCAGTCCGGTCCATGTCGAAGTCTATGAGGCCCCGGGCATCTTGCTCAACTTCAAGACGCCTGTCATTCCAGACCTCTCCAAGCTAACTGCCCTAGGTGTTCTGGATGACAGCCGGGTTGAAATGCTCAACAATACGGGCGTGATTGCAATCTCAGAACGTGAAGTCGTACAGGTGAAGGATCCCGCCGGATACCTGGAGGTGCGCGGGTGGGCCGTCAATGTTTCCTCAGTGTATGTACAGCTCGACGGGAAGCTCTATCCCGCGAGGTACGGCTCGCCGCGCCAGGACATTGCGATCTTGTATCGAACACCGGAATCGGCACACGCCGGATTCGATTGGGCGTACCCGTCCTGGAAGCTTGGCGCCACGGTGCATGAGCTATCTTTGAAGATGCTCGCGCCCGATGGCGCGGGATATTACGACATGGCAAAGAAGATACGCTTCCGGATCGCTCAGTGAAACGGATCGCCTTGCTCGCCGCACTTTTGGTTATAGCCTGGCAGGCAACCACAGTTCACTTCAACTATGGGGGCAACTGGACCGGGCTCTTTTGTACCGGAGCCAGCTTGCCGGTGCCGCCCGAACTGGACGCGGGCACCTTGCGGTCCGTGCATCCCATCGGCTACGACGGGCAGATGTACCGCTACATCGCGCATGATCCGTTCTTCCAGCGAGACTATTCCCGCTACGTAGACGACGGCCGATTGCGCTATCGCCGGATTCTGGTTCCACTGGCTGCCTATGTCCTTAGTGGCGGACGGCAATCCCTCATCGACTACAGCTTCGTTGCCGTGATTCTGCTTTCGGTCTTTGCTGGTTGCTATTGGTCCAGCTGCTATTTTGTGCTTCATGGCAGAAACGCCTGGTGGGGATTGGTGTTCCTGCTGGTGCCCGCCACAATCACTTCCGTGGATCGCATGCTGGTGGATGCAACGCTGGCCGCGCTCTTTGCCGGCTTTCTCATCTATACCGAGCGGGGTGACACCCGCGGCTTATGGGCGGTTTGCCTGCTGGCCGCGTTAACCAGGGAAACCGGTCTCTTCCTCGCGGCGGCGGTAGTCCTGGCCGCGCTGCTGCAGCGCGATATTAGACGGGCTGCAGTCTTTGGTGCGGCGCTTCTGCCGGCGGCAGCCTGGGCTGTCTTCGTACACAACCATACACCGCCGTCCAGCGTGTACAGTCTCGCGTCCTACCCTTTGCTTGGCCACTTGCAACGGTTCCTGGTGTTCCGGAACGACCCGGCCCTTTGGGTGCAAAACATCCTACGAGTTACCGATATCCTGGCCTTGACGGGGTTGTTGGTTTGTCTCGGTCTCGCCGTCTATGCAATGCTCCGCGAACGCCAGCGGAAGATCCAGATTTGCGTCGGCCTGTTTGTGATCCTGGGCTTGGTGTTGGGTTCGCCTTACTATCTGATTGAGCCCTACGGGTACGCTCGACCAATCTCGCCGCTCTTGCTCTTTCTGATGTTGCGCGGATCTCTTGCCGGGTTGCTTGCTCCGTTGACCTTGACGCTTGCGGTTGGCGTCAACCTCGCCTTCCAAGTCATCGGAGTAGCTAAGGGGCTGTTCCGATAATCGCGGCTAAAGTTTCCTTCGCCGCAGCTTGCCAGGTAAATTCAGCTGCGCGTTTCCGGCCAGTTCCGCGCAGTGACAGATCGGAAGTAATCAGCTTCATCGCGGCCAGCATTCCGGCGTCATCGTCCGGTTCGAACAATACCGCGGACGAATGCACGATACTCACCAGCGGCTCTATTGAGGAGGTTGCCAGCGGAACGCCGGCCGCCATCGCCTCCAATACCGGCATGCCGAACCCTTCAAAGGTAGACGGATAGATGAAGGCAGAGGCGCGGCGGAACAGACCATACAAATCCTCTCTCGGAATCCAACCGGTTAGCCGGACGTGCTCGTCCGCAATCTTCTCAAGAGCTTCTGCGTGAAAACCTCTCAGGCCTGCGATTACCAGCCGATACTCCGGACGGCTTTTGCGAAACTCCGCGAAGACACGGATCAATCGCTCCAGGTTCTTATGCGGATGCAGCGTGGAAACGCAGAGCAGATACGGGTCGGCTGGATCGGGATCGTTCTGAATCTCGAAGAACTCCCGTTCGACGCCGTGCGGGGCAACGCGGATCTTTGAGGCGGGCAGTTTGTAGAAGCGCATCAAGTCTTGTTTTGTCGCCTCTGAGACAGCCACCAGCATGGCGGATCGCTTGGCCGCGCCGTACAGAAACATATCCCAAAAAGGGAGCTCGTACCAACGGAAGTGTTCGGGGTGCCGCTTGTGCTGCAGGTCGTGGAACACGGTAACAGACCGGCACGGACCGATGATGGGAGCGGTGAAGCCCGCGTTGAAGAGCCGGTCCAGTTTCAAGCGGCGTGCGGCCAACGGCAACCCCGTCTGTTCCCAAATCAAACGGCCGGGACGGAACACTGCATCGACGGGTTGCGGCGAATGCTGGAAGTTGGGCGCAGCCGGAACCAGGTCCGCGCCTGTCTCGCGATTGGTAAAAACGAAGTACTGATTTTCGTGATCGATTTCCGCCAGAGCCTGCAGCAGATTACGCAGGTAGATCTCGGTTCCGCCCACTCCGCCAGGGATCAGGTAGAGCGCGTTCACGCCGATTCGGAGGGGGGCCATCAGTGCCGCTTCTTGGCCATGGCCAAACCGTTGATCGCAACCTGGTTCAGCGGGTTGATGGAGATGGCCCGTTGGAACTCGGCGGCAGCTCCCGAAAAGTTACCGGTGCTGAGATAGTCGTTGCCCCGATAGACGTAGATCATCTCGAACTTGGGATCCAGCTTTTCGGCTGTTTCCAGCGCATCCAGAGACTCCGGCACCCGGCCCTGCTTGCCGTACATCATGCCGATGAGCGAATACACGTGCGCCGAGGGGATCATTTGCGCAGCCTGCTTGAGTCTCGCAATGGCCGCTTCCGTCTTGAGTGCGCAGTCCTCGGCCAGAGCCCAATCGACCAGCAAGCTTTGATCCGGCGGTTCCAGCTTGGCTACCATTTCATAGTTCTGCATCGCTGCCTGACACTGCCCGCTCTGCATCTGTGCATAAGCCAGTTGGAAGTGCGGACGGGCCTTGTTTGGCGACTTATTCACCGCATCCTGCCACAGTGCGGCTGGGTTGCCCCAAAGCTCATTTCTCCGATACGTTAGCGTACCGGCAACGGCCAACACTGCTGCCAGCGTGGCGAGCATTGCGCCGCGGCCCACTTTCCAGCGGCGCAGAAAGTCTACCGTGATCAGCAGCAGGCAGAAGAACGGAAGGTAGACGCGGTGTTCCACCAGTACGTCTTGGATGGGCACCACGGAGGAGGTGGGCGCCAATAGAATCAGGAACCCGAAGAAGCCGTACGAGGCCAGCGGATACTCCTTGCGATATTTCCATGCCAGCGCCACCAACGCCAGCAGGCCGATCAGATATCCGATAGCACCCCGATCGAGGATGGTTCTTGAGATCGGGAAATCGTGATCGATGTTCAAGCCGACCGGCAGCAGGTACATCCGCAGGTAGGTCCAGATGGAACGGAACTGCGTGAAGAGATACTGATACCAGGTCAGATCCTTCAACTGAAACCCGGCAGACTTCGAGTTTTTCAGCACCGTGATAACCGTAGCCACAGCGAGAGCGCCGCCAATCACGATGGGAGCGTAGAGCTTCCAGTTCCGTTTCATTCCTTCGCGATTCCAGTAGTAATCCGTGAGAAGAATCAGGACCGGCAGCACCACCGTGTGCTCTTTGGTCAAGGCGGCGAGTGCGAATAATACCAGCACCGCGACAACCACCGGTACAGAGATTGCGGTGCTCTTGCGATACATGAATACGGCCAGCGCACCCAGGAAGAACAGGATGCTCATGGCCTCTGAGCGGCTGGCGACGTATGCCACCGACTCGGTCTGAATAGGGTGCAGCAGGAACAGCGCCCCGGCGAAGACGGCTAGTGTCTCCCGCATCCACCCCGCCTCGCCTACCATCGAGAGAAACTTGCGGACTACGGCATACGCCAACACGGAGTTCAACACGTGCAGGAATACGTTGAACCAGTGATAGGCGTAGGGCTCAATTCCGGATGATTGGTAGTTCATCCAGTAACTGGCCATCAGCAACGGCCGGACATTCGCCCAGAACGTCAGCGGCTTATCCAGGTAGGTCGGATTCATGAAGGGCAGGTAGACGTCGTCGTAGACGAACGGCCCGTTCAGTGCCGGTCCATAGATCTCAAATGCAACTAGAAAGGCCGCCAGAACGCCTAGCGCGTAATGCCACCACCTGGGATTATTGCTTGTCTTCATGCGCCGAATGCAACCGATACTCCAGTATGGCAAGCCTTTGAGCGAGGTCTGTATTGGCGTCCTTCAAGGCCGAGATGCGGACCGAGAAACGATAGAAGACAACCAGAAACAACCAGGACGCAATGAGGATCAGAGCGAGCGGCGGGTACGTAATCCCCATGTGAGTGGAGAGCCAATCGAGCAGCGAACTGCTGCGCGAGAGGATGAGCAATGTTGCGGCGGCGGTGAGCCAGCTTACTGAGTACTCCACGCGGATGTGCGCGCGGCGCACCGAGACCAACACCATGGCCATCAGTGTGATGCTGAAGATGGCCATTACGTCCAAAAGCCTGTCCATATATTGAGCATACCCACCGCTCCCTTACGGTCACGGCTCGGTTTGCTACCTCCTTCGCGCCCCATCGTACTTCAATATATTCACGAAGACACCCAGCAGTACGTGCACGATATAGGATATCGACTTCAACGCCGTAATCGAGCTGCGGCCCGCTTTCCGGGGCCGGATCGTGCACGGGACTTCTTCAAACCGGAATGCCTTGCGCTTCAGCACTACCAGCGCTTCAATCTCTGGATACTCCAACGGGAAGCTCTTACTAAAGACGGCCAGCGCCTCGCGGTTCACTCCCACGAATCCCGACGTGGGATCGGAAACCCACCTTCCCAGGATGGGGCGCAGCACTAACCGGAACAGTACGATGCCCGCGCCTCTGGCTGGACTGGTAAACTTTCCGCCCTGGACCAGATAGCGGGAACCGATCACCATCTGGCACCCGGTCTGTTTCAACTTGGTCAGGATGCCCGGAATATCGTGCGGGTCATGCTGGCCATCGCCGTCCACACGGATCACATATTCGTAACCTAATTCATACGCCAGTTTGTAACCAGCCTGCACACAGCCGCCTAGACCCAGGTGCGTGGGAAGCGCTAATACGCGGGCTCCGGCGCTACTGGCCGCTGCGGTGGTGGCGTCTCCTGAACAGTCGTCAATCACCAGCACCGGGACGCCGGGAAGCACCTCATTCACTTCGGCCACCACGGTGCCAACTGCGCCCTCTTCGTTGAACGCCGGGATGATAATCAGCAGGTTTGGGGTGGCCGTCTTCATAGAGACGCCACCTGTTTGGGACTGATGGAGTTCAGCCGCAACAACCGGCTGAACTCCTTCGTGCTTAGCCGGGCCGTTTTACGGATCGCGCGGCGTTGGCGGAGCAATTCCGGCAAACGGGCCATCGCCGCCAGGTGAGCCTTGATTACGAACCAGACCAAGGCCAGTCCACTGCCGCCTTGCCGGTATTCGGCGGCTGCGCCCTTGCCCGCGAAGATCATCGCGATGTGCCAGAAGTAACGGATGGCCGCGTAGACCGGCGCTGTCAGCAACATGCCGGGCGGGAAGTTCTTGCAGACGGTGAGCAGACGATTGCGCTCCACATAGTAAGCCTTCAGCGAGGAGGCACGGCCGGCCGAGTGCGAGTAGTGATGATCCACGATTGCATCCGGCACGTAGAGGCATTTCCAGCCCGCCCAGCGGGCGCGTAACCCCAGATCGGTATCTTCGCAGTAGAGGAAGAAATGGTCATCGAACAGGCCGATCTCTGCCAGCATTTTTCGCCGGTACAACGCCGCCGAACCGCTGGGGAGAAGCACTTCCTCCGCCTGTTGGAAGTGCCTGGGATTGTCTCCGTGGCCGCGCTGTTTACTGCTGCCGTCGCCTGCGATCAACATGCCGGCGGAATCCAGATTTCCTGCTGGAAACAGGCGCACTTGAGAGGCGCACATTCCTACATCGGGTCTACCCTCGACCGCCACCATCAGAGAGGCTATCCAGTTCGGGTCGGCTACCGCGTCATCGTTCAATGTAGCCAGAAACGGCGCGCTCGACTGCTGATATGCCTGATTGATGGCGCCCCCGAAGCCTGCGTTCACGGTGTTTTCGATGACCCTGGCCTGGGCTCCGGCTGCGTTTCGGCGACGGACGAGCTGCTGTCCGCTGTTATCGACAATGATCACGTCGAAGTCGCGGCGCGACTGCGCCTCTAGCGAACGGACACAATCGAGAAGAGTTTCGTCCGCAGTCAGAGTCGGTATCACGACGGTCACGCAGGGCGGAAGCAAGTTTAAAGTTTACCTTGTCTTCCCGCTGGTGTTCTCATACCACTTCAGGTTGGTGGTGGCCGACCCGATGCAGATAATGTCGATCTTGCCGTCACCGTTGAGATCGGCCGTGGCACAGGCGGCCGCGGCCATCCCGCCGGCATCGAGGGTGGAACGGGTCCAGGTATTCCCTTTGGGATCGCCCGAGTGATAGAGGTAGACGCTGCGTCCGGCGCCGCGGAATCCGGCGATGATTTCATCGCGGCCGTCGCCGTCCAGATCGGCGGTGGCGATGGTGTGACCGTCCACCAGTTCTTTGTCGATCACCTGGCGCTCGAACTTGTCTTTGGAGCGCTCGTGATAAACCACTACCTGGTTGCCGTGCCATGCCTCAATCGCGGCCAGAAATCGTTTGCCTTTGAGAGTGCCGACTGCGATGTCGCTCGACCCGCTCTGTGGCCACGCGGCGGGGTCGCCTTTGGAGATCTCGGTTCTTGTCCAGGCTCCGCGCTTTTCCAGATGATAGCGGTGGATGCCCACGAAGCTGGCCGTCAGGATGTCATCCGCCTTGGCGCCCTTCGACCACTTGGTGATGAAGATGCCGTGCACGACGCCCTGATTGGCATCGCTGACCAACTGGCGTTTCCATTCACCGGGGCGGTAATAGACCAGCGGGGTGTTGTCGCGATAGTCGGGCTTTTCGGCCTTCGCGCCGGTGAGTGCGGCGTTGACCAGGACCTTTTTCCCGCTGCCATCAATGTCTGCCCAGCGGAGGCGATGCGAGGTAGTCAGGCGGTCGATTTCCTTGACCGTCCAGGGCTGGCGGGGGTCGCCGTTATGGGTCAGGACGGACATGATGCCGATGCTGTTTTTGGCTTCGTTCGCGAATTCACTGGCTAGGACCAGCTCTGGAATGCCATCGCCATCGGTGTCCCAGGCGGCCACGTTAATCATCCGGTTGAGATTGCCGGCGATGACGTGGCGTTCCCAGGTGGGGTTTTCGAACCAGACCAAGTCCTTCATTCCGCTGGCCAGGGCAATGATGTCGGGCTTGCCATCGTGATTCATATCCGCGATTACGACCTGATAACCACCCTTCAGATCAGTGGCGAGGGTGTGCTGGACAAAAGACGAATCGGCCGCTGCGGCGTGGCAGGCGGCGAGGAGGAGTAGAGCCGGAGTGAGTCGCACAGACTACAATCATGTAAAAGAGGCTCAACAATGGCAAGGTTTTTCTTTCTGGCGGTACTGGCTACCGGGGTAGTTTTTGCGGAATCGCACCTTTCGAACATCAAGCAACTGACTTCGGGCGGCCAGAATGCGGAAGCTTATTGGGCTCCGGACGGGAAGCGGCTGATTTTTCAATCGACGCGCGGGGAACTGCAATGCGATCAGATTTTCGTGATGAACGCGGACGGGACGGATCAGCATATGGTTTCGACCGGGAAGGGCCGGACGACGTGCGGATACTTTCTGGCGGACGGCAAACATATTGTGTATGGGTCGACGCATGAGGCGGACCCGGCCTGCCCGCCGGCGGCTGACCGCAGCAAAGGTTACGTTTGGGCCGTGTATCCGGGATATGACATTTTTCTGGCTACCGATGCCGGCAAGATTGAGAAGAAGCTGACGGATACGCCAGGGTATGACGCGGAAGCTACGGTGAACTGGAAGACCGGGCGGATTGCTTATACGTCGATGGCGTCAGGGGATTTGGACCTTTGGACTATGAAGTCCGATGGGTCGGATAAGAAGCAGGTTACGAAGAGCGAAGGGTACGACGGCGGCTCGTTTTTCTCTCCGAATGGGAAGAAGCTGGTTTGGCGGGCGAACCATCCGGGCACGCCGGAGGGGTTGAAGAAGTATCGGGATCTGCTGGCGGAGAATCTGACTACGCCGATGAAGATGGAGATTATGGCGGGCGATGCGGACGGGAAAAACGCGAAGGAGTTGACCCACTTTGGGTGCGCCAGTTTTGCACCGCTGTTTACGCCGGATGGGAAGAAGATTTTGTTTGCGTCGAACAAGAATAACTGCGACGGCCGTAAGTTTGAGCTGTTCCTGATGAATGCGGATGGGTCAGGGTTGGAACAGATTACGGACTTTGGCGGGTTCACTTCGTTCCCGGAGTTTTCGCCGGATGGGAAGAAGCTGGTGTTCTGCTCCGATAAGGACGCGAAGCAGCGGTATGAGTTCAATATTTTTACCGCGGATTGGAAGTAGCCCTATTGACACGCGCCGAGCCGGCGGCCCTTCTGACGCGTAATGAACTCTTTTCCACCCACTTTCGTGATGATGACGCTTTCATAGGTGTCGCCGTGATAACTAGCCGTGTTGACGAAGGTTCTCTCAGCGCCCACTGCGGTGTAGGAGAGCGTGGTGCCGTCGAACTTGAAGCCCTCGACGGTGAACTTTCGCGCTGCCGCGGTCTTTTCGGTATCCGCGCGGACGGCCTCAGCAGTCCCGTTCACACCCCGGGTCATGGCGTCAGTGAAACATGTGGTGGACGTGTGCGGATTTTCGCCGGTGAAGACGATTTCCCATTTGCCTGAGCGGAACCGGTCTTCCGCTTTTAGGGCAGGCGACAAGATAAGCCCGGCGAATGCAATGGACAGGCACATTCTCAATATTGACATGTACTCCTTTGAGCTGACTCCATGATACTTCGCCGGGTCTTCGATTGCGGGATCCGGAGACACGCTGCCGCTGGACCCGCGGCGCGCGCTTATATTCTGTTGTCAAGGAACTGGTGGGCGTTAGCCCCGGTTTGGTTCGCGTGCTGGATTTGTGTCGTGTTCGGTTAGTCTCCCTCCGCCTTGGATTCGGTTTACGAAACGCAGCGAATCCCATTTTCGGGCAGTTGGACTGGGGTTGGTTCTTTGGTTTTGTTTGGGGGAAAACCATTTGGCCGGGATAAATGGGATGAATGGGATAAAGAATAAATGGGGTTTGCTTCGTTTGCCATTGG
>JBBRNO010000165.1:0-13186 GCA_038230275.1 Bryobacterales bacterium | reverse complement strand
TGGGCGAGACGCACGCAGCGCCGCTGGCCGTCGCGGTTTACGGAGGTGTGCTGGCGCTGGCGTCCTTAGCTTTCTCATTGCTGCGCGGGGTGATCGCCAGGCAGCATCGCGACGATGGTGACGCCGTTACTTATCACAAGCGTGTCCAGGTTAAGAATCTTCTCTCGGCTTGCCTCTACGCTGCTTCCGTACCGCTGGCGTTCGTCGAAGTGCGGGTGTCGCTTGCTATCTTCTGCCTGATTCCGGCGCTTTACTTTTTACCTGAAAGAACGCTGGAGAAGTACGCGGGCTAGCACGGTGCTCTGCTACTGAAAAGCATCACGCTAGCCGCGCGGCGGGCAGGATACGCGAACGCTATTTGCTGCTTACTGCTTGATAATCGAACCGTCGCGCTTGCGCACTTCGCCCCAACCGCCGTTATACAGCTTGCGTTCGTCGCGTTCGCCGCTCCCGAAGGGATACTTCGCGGCGGCCTTCTCGTCGATCTCGATGCCCCAGCCGGGGTTCTCGTTGGCGTAGAGGTAACCGTCCTTCATTTCGGGGCAGCCTTTGAAAACTTCCTGCAGCCGTTCGTTGAAGGGACTGTATTCCTGAATGCCGAAGTTGACGCTGACCAGATCGAGAGCCACATTCGCCGCATGACCGATGGGCGATACGTCGCCCGGTCCGTGCCATGCCGTCTTTACGCCGAACATCTCGCCCATGATGGCGATCTTGCGGCAAGGGGTAATGCCGCCCGCCTGGGTGACGTGAATGCGGATGTAGTCAATCAGGCGCTCGGCAATCAGCGGGCTCCATTCATGCGGACTGTTGAAAAGTTCGCCCATGGCGATGGGAGTAGCGCATTGCTGGCGGATCTGGCGGAAGTAGGCGATGTCTTCCGGCGACAGCGGATCTTCCATGAAGAAGAGCTTAAACTTCTCGACATCCTTGCAGAATTGGACGGCTTGGTTTGGCGTGACGCGTTCGTGCACATCATGCAGCAGTTCGATTTCTTCGCCCAGTTCCTTGCGGCAAGCCTCAAACATTTTCAGGGCGCGCCGGATGTAGGGAAGCGGTTCATAAACAGGCGAATTGTGCAGGGACTTCGCAGGGGCAGCGCCTGCGCGGCCTGCGCCGTATCCGGCCATGCCCGGAACGCCAATCTGGACGCGGACATGGCGAAATCCACGGCTCATGTAGCTGCGGACGCTATCGATGACTTCGGCGTTTTCGTTCCCGCCGGCGTGTCCGTAGCAGTCGGCCGCCTCGCGTAATTTGCCGCCTAGCAACTGGTACACGGGCATGCCCGCCTGGCGTCCCTTGATGTCCCAGAGCGCCTGATCCACACCGCTGATGGCGTTGTTCAGAACCGGGCCGTTGCGCCAGTAGGAGCTGTTGTAGAGCGCCTGCCAGGTGTCGTCTATGCGGTCGGCGGGTTTGTCGATGAGGAATGGTTTGGCGTAGCGGTTCACCGCCTCCACCACCAGGTCGGCGCGCTGCGTGAAGGTGCCGCAGCCGTAGCCGTAGAGGCCGTCCTGATCGGTGGTGATCTTCACTACCACCAGCCGCAGACCGGCAGGGGCGGTGGCGATCACGCTCACGTCCTTGATCTTGGGCGATGGCGTGCCGCGTGTGGCCCGTGCCACCTTTTCCTGCGCGGCGGCTTCCCTGGGCGACATGAATGCGGCGGCGGCGGCTCCGCTGGCCAACTTGAATAAATTACGGCGGTTCATTTCCTGCTCCCCTCTTCGATCAGCTTCTTGAGCTGGTCCATTTCCTGATGAATCTTCTTTTCTCTCGACACCAACGTGATTACATATATCACAAGGACGGCCCAAGCTGCGGCGAATCCGTAAAACATATAGGTGAAGTTTCGTGAGTCCATTGTTCCCTCTAGATTTCGTGAGCCTGACGGCGGAAACCGTCCAGCAACCTTTGGGTGTTTTCCTGTCTCAGGCGGATACTGATGAGAATGAGCGCGAGCATCACCAGCGGCACCAGGTTCCAATAGGCGGCCGCTTCCATCCCAGGGGCCATGCCGCCTCCACCGCGAATGGAGATGACCGGGCCGGGGTGCTGGGTGCGCCACCACTCAATGGATTTCCAACTGATGATGACGCCGGGAAAGGTGAACAGCGAGATGACGGCGGAGAAGCGGGCGCGAGCCGTGGGCTCTTCAATGGCGCGGCGGAAAATCAGATAGCTGGCGTAGGCGAGCCAGGAGACCAGCGTTGAGGTAAGGCGGGCGTCCCAGGCCCACCAGATGCCCCAGATGATGCGCGCCCAAATCATGCCGGTCATCAACACGATGGCGCCGAAGGTGAGCGTGAGTTCGGTGGCGGAAACCGCGAACGCATCCCACCAGAGATTGCGGCGCCAAAGATACATCACGCTGCCTATTAATGAGAGGAAGCTGCAAATTCCGCAAGTGATGGCCGAAGGAAAATGAAAAAAGAAGATGCGATAGATGGCACCTTGGTTTGCCTCATCCGGCAGGCCGAGCAAGATGGTGTAGAGATTCGAAACCAGCAGCGCGCCGACGATTGCCGCGATGAGGTATGTGATTTTTTCACGCATAAGTTAACCTACCAGGACGGTATCCACAAGAGCCAAGCCTAACAGAGTATAAATCAGATCGAAGCCAACCAGCAGCTTCAACCACGGGTAATAGTCGGGCGTGAGCGGTTCGCCCACCGCAAGAAGCGTGGTGAGTTGGATGGCGGCGAGCAAGCCGGGGATCATGATGGGATACACCAGAGTGGGCAGCATCAGTTCGCGGAGCCGCATGTTCACGGTAAGCGCGCTGAACATAGTGCCGACTACAGTGAGGCCCCAGGTAGTGAGGACAAGGACCACTAACAACATACCGAACTGCTTGGTCCAATCCACGTTGTAGAAGAGGCCGAAGATGGGGAGACAGATGATCTCCACGATCATCAGGATGAGCATGTTCGCCAACACCTTTCCCATAAACAGAGCGCTGGGCGGCAGGGGGGAAGTGATCAGAGCATCCAGACAGTCGTTGGGCAGGTCGCGGGCAAAGCTGCGGTTCAACACCAAGGCTCCGGCGAAAGCGAAGACAAGCCAGAGAAGGCCGCCGCAGATGGCGCGGGTTTCGTCGGCGCTGGGATCGAAGGCGAAGCTGAACAGCAGCAGGATGACGAGCGAGAAGGAGAGCGACGCGTTGATGGTTTCTTTGCCGCGCAACTCGGCGCGCAGGTCTTTCCCCGCGATGACCAGACTTTGACGAAGGAATCTCAACCTTCTATTTTGCGCACAACCGCACGGGCGGGCGCTCCGTCGCCGCCGAGAATCTTCAATGGGAGACAGATGAGGTCATAGTGGCCGGGGGCAACTTCGGTGAGATCCAGACCTTCAATCACCCAGATTCCGGCGCCTAACAAGATCTGATGCGTCTCCACTCCGTCGCGTTCATAGGCTCCGATGGACAGGTAATCGATGCCGACGGTTTGTATCCGCCGCTCCACCAGATGGCGCGCGGCGGCGGCGTTGCAGTGTACGAAAGTGGTCTTGAATCGGGTGGGGTCCCAAGTGTTGCAGGTCTTGAAGAGGATGCGCTCGCCGGGCTGAATATTGTGTGGGATGAGTTCTTCCGGGCCGATCACTTCCGGGTCTCCGATCTGGATCACGCGGGCCGGACCGATGGTGGCGGTGAGCGGCATTTGGTCTATGCTCTTGCTGTTGTTGACGAAGTGGAGCGGGGCGTCCATGTGCGTGCCGGTGTGCGCGCTCATCATCAGGCGCCTGGCGTTGCAAATGTCCCCGAGGTCCATGTCGAGGGCGCGCGCCATGGAGGGAACGGGGTCGCCGGGCCAGTGGGGCATGCCGGAATGAAGCAGGACGGAGATATCAATCCAATCGTTCACACTAGCGCTCGACGATTGGCCGCAACGGACGGTAGTAGATATTGCGGAATGCCACCGGGCCGTGGTCGCCTTGCAGCATGATGGGATTCATGGCCGCTTCCGGAATGTTCATGGAGGCGCGGGTGGGGCCGTCGACTTCCACGTTGGTCTGAACAATCAGGCCATTATGCAATACGTGGATGAACTTGCCATTTTCGGTTTTTTTGCCGGCGGCATCGAAGCGCGGAGCGCGGAACCAGATGTGGTACGACTGCCACTCGCCTGGAGCGCGACTGGCGTTCCGTTTGGGAGCGGAACCGCCGACGCCTTTGTTGTCGATCCATTTGTGATAGACGCCGCCACCATCGGAGGAGGTCATCTCATGAGTGGAACCGAAGCTGTCGAAGACCTGAATTTCATAGAGGCCGTGGAGGTAGACGCCAGAGTTCGATCCTTTGGCGAGCATGAATTCGACGTAGAGTTCGATGTCGCCGAATTTTTGTTCGGTGACCAGATTGACGGTGCGGCCGGTGAGACTATTCAGAATGCGATCGCCGGGTTCCTTGATTGCGCCCAAGCGGGTGGGGCCTAGCAGCCGATCCCACCAGACGCCTTTGGTGGTGAGCCACTCGTGGGGCTTGCCGTCTACTGCAATCCACCCGCTGAGATCCGTACCATTGAGCAGAGGCTTCCATCCGTCTTCGACGAGATAGGGGGCATCGCCGTGCGATTCGCCATCGTTGAAATTAGGATGCCGCTGGGCTTGCAGCGTGGCACAGCCCAATAAGAGGATTAGAAACGTAGATCTCATGCGCTTTTAATTCTCTGCTATATGCCGGTCCGACGCAAATCCCGGCTAGTATAAATTGGTGGCAAGTTCCTACGACTTTGGGTTCCAACGGATTACCCGCTTCCTATTGCGCTGGACCGCGATTGCGCTGCTGGCCGGATTGTTTGCGGCCAACGTTTATCGGGCCGCCACGCAATCGTTGACGATTGATGAGGCGTTCACCTACCAGCTCTATCTGGTGAAGAACCTGCGGGCGATTTTGACTGACTACGATGCGAACAACCATGTGCTTTATACGCTGCTGGCGAAGTTGTCGGTGGGGCTGTTTGGAGCAGGTGAGTTTGCCATCCGGCTACCTTCCGTGTTAGGAGGGCTAGTCTATTTTTATGCGGTTTTCCGGGTTTGCTGGTTCTTCTTCGCGGACCGGTTCTTGTTTGTTGTTGGTGTTGCCGCGCTGACGTTGAATCCGTTTGTGCTGGATTTTTTGTCAGCAGGCCGGGGGTACGGGCTGGGCATGGCGTTGTGGATGCTGGGGCTTTGGTTCCTGTTAAATGGGCGGCTGGAGCGGGCTGGGGCGTCGTTCGGTCTGGCGGTGGCGGCGAATCTGACGATGGTTTTTCCCGGCGCGGGTTTGATTCTGGCGTATGCGATCTGGAAGAAGGCTGTTTGGGAAGTTGTGGACCGCTTGATCTTGCCCGCTGTCGCGGCTTCGTTTATTGTCCTGGTAATTCCGCTGGCAAACATGAAGCCGGGCAGCTTTTATGCGGGCTCAGAGACTTTGTGGCGCGGCGTGCAGACGGTGGTGACGATGTCTTTGCGGCATCACATGACGGTGATACCTGATGTGCAGTTGGTGCTGCTGCGCTTTCTATTTCCGGTGATGCTGGCGTGTTTGGCGATGCTGGCGATCCGGCCCCACGCTCAGCTTGTCTGGTTGGGTGGCGCTCTGGTGTTGACGGTGGTGTTGCTGATGATCGCCCACTATGGCGCGCAGCTGCTTTATCCGGAACTGCGTACGGGATTGTATTTGTGTCCGCTGTTCACGTTGGTTTATCTGCTGGCCATCCGGGACCGGAAGATCTGGTGGGGAGCACCGTTGTGGTTGCTGATCGGGCTCTATGCATTCGAGTGGAACACTTCGCACTACGCCGAGTGGAAGTTTGATGCGGGGACGAAGCGGATTTCGGAACTGCTGCGGTTGCGGCATCCACGGCGGGTTGGGGCGTCATGGGAACTGGAACCGGCGCTGAACTACTATCGTGCGCGGTATCGCGTGGAGGGGATGGAGCCGGTGATGAGAAACAGCCCCGATGGCGAGTATGACTACTATGTGCTGCTGCCTTCCGATTACGGCGTTATTTCACGACGGGGGTTGAAGGAAGTTTACCGGGATCCTCTTTCACAGGCGGTGCTGGCTGCACCTTGACGATGAAGTAGGGTGAGGCGACCTGCGGGTCCGGCAGCAACCAACCTGAAGAGTGCGCTGGGAGCACCTCAAAGGAATAGATGAGGTCGTGGTCGAGTGTGAGGGCGGCGGCGGGGATGGTGAAATGCCCGGTGTTGTTTTCAACAGTGAGTCCGTAGTAGTGGAGGATGACTCGAAAGCCGCGCGGAATTTTGAGCGTGAGAGGGAGCGGTTGATTTGCAATCGCGGCGGCGGGAGGGATGTGTTCCATTGGCGGACGGGATTGCATGGCGGGCCAGGGCTGCACGGGATTATCGGGGTGTTCCGATTGCTCGTATGCTTTGACGCGGTCTTCGATTGCTTTGACGTCTGGTTGCGGTAACGGGTATTTGTTGGCAATGAGGTTCCATTGGCGTGCGGCTCCACGGAGTTCGCGCTGGGCGGCATAAAGGCCCGAATCGGCGCCGGATTGTTTGAAGACTTCCAGTTGGTCGGCGGCCATTTGCATGCGGGCGTAGTATTTGGCTACCGCGGCCAGCGTGACGAAGTCCGGCTCGGATGAAGCGCGCTCCAGATTCATGGCCAGCTTTTGCAAATGCGCGGCGGCTGCTACGGGCGTTAGTGCCGCCGATGCGATTCCTTTGATGCGGTTCTGAACGGCCTCTTTCCCATTTGTGCGTGGCGCTTCTACCGTGGAACTGCGGTAGGCTTCGAGAAGATCCGCAGCGGCAGGCCCGTAGCGGTGCTGGAGTTCGGCGAGCCACACTTTGTCTGGCGTTTTCAGGTCGTAGCCGAGACGGCCCCAGACCATGTAGAAGAGCCAGAAGCGTTCGGGATCGGGCGGCGCATCCACTTCAAACCCGGCGGAGCTGGCCGAGCCGTTGATGGTGAAGGTAGGCACGGTGCGGCGGACATAGTCGGGGTCGCCCCAGAGCAGCTTGGGTTCGAAGGTTGGCTTGGAGTAGCTGGAGGAGAGGCGAACCGGAATGCCGGCTTTCCTGGCGGCTTCCTGCAGGGTTGGGTTTGTTTGTGCGTTGTCGAGTTCCAGAGTTACCAAGTGGCCAGAACGGCGGATGAGATCGAAGGCTTGTTCCGGATTCGAATGGAGATGAATGGCCCGGATGTTCTTACACGTGGCGAGGAGCGCGGCCAGCTCTTTCACTTCGGCCTGGAACGAGAGGACGAAATCCAGGCCATGATCGTTGGCGATTTGAGACATCTGGTCTATTCGTTCGAGGCTTGGGACATCGGTGAAGACAACGTTTAGACGATTGAAGCGGTTTCTGGCCAGCATGGGAATGTAGCTGGTCCAGAATTCCAGCGGTTGGTTCTGGTAGTTGATGCGCACGCCACGAAGTTGGCAGAGCGGGTTGGCTTTGACGGTGGAAAGTTTGCCGGTGGCGCGGATTTGTTCGGCTGCATCGAGAAGGCCGTACATCAGGCCGCGGAGGTCGCCACCGAAGATGCGGGGGCCGTCGATACGGTAGGATTCCGAGGCGTGATCGACCGACATTTCCGTGACAACGCGCAGGAGCGCGGGCTCCATTTTGCGGGCGGCCAGTGCGGCGTTGAGTTCAGCGCGGCCGAATTCGAGAGGGCCGGCGGTGGCGCCCCTGGCGATGAACAGAAGGACGAGAAGGCCCCTGGCGCCACTATTGAAATAGTCCACGTTTCCCGGAAGTGAAATCTTCCCATTGGCTGAAGGCTTTCATTTGCTCATCGAGCTTGGTGTCGGCGAGAAGTTTTTCGACCTCCGCGCGCCTACGCGGCGCATCGAAGCATGCGGTTGTGGAGAGCATCGCAAGCAAGGATTTAGTCGACAACGGAATTCCATCCCCTTCGATTCAGGTCCCAGTAAACGACGGCGCCGGCGGCCAGTCCGCAGCCTAACAGCAAGAGGCCCAGATTTGTTTCCTTCAGGATTAGCTTACCTACTCCAAACAAGACGCCGTAGATGAGGATGCAGCCACAGACCCAATCGAGCAGGTTCGACAGGCCGTCACCGCGGGGCTTCACTTCCGGGGCCAGCGCGGCGATGGGCCGCCAGCCGGTTAGCGATGGGGCGGTACGGCGGTAGAACGCTACCAGGGTCTGGTTCGATTCCGGGGCGGTGAGGAAGGTGGTGGCCAGCCACACAACGGTGGTGATGGCTACGGTGATCAACATGATGTAGGCGAACTGCGTGGGGTTATCGCTATCGAGCCCGAAGATAGTTTGCAGGGTGACGGAGACGATGAACGCGGAGATCATGGCCGAGACTTCACTCCAGGCGTTGATGCGCCACCAATACCAGCGGAGCAGCAGCACGCCGCCGGTTCCCGCGCCGGTGACGATCAATAGCTTCCATGCGCCACTGATGGAATCCATATAGAAAGTGAGAACACCGGAGATGATGGTGATGAGTACGGTGGCCAGTTGGGAGGCGCTTACGTAGTGCTTGTCGGTGGCGGTTTTATTGAGGAAACGGCGGTAGAAATCGTTCACCAGATAGCTTGCGCCCCAGTTGAGCTGGGTGGCGATGGTGGACATGTAAGCGGCTGCGAAGGCGGCGACCATTAATCCGCGGAGAGACGGCGGGAGATGGTCGATCATGACGCGGATGTAGCCGGTTTCGGGGTCGGCCAGGTTGGGGTAGAGGATTAACGATGCCAGAGCTACCAGCACCCAGGGCCACGGTCGGATGGCGTAGTGGGCGATGTTGAACCAGAGGGTGGCGAGGAGCGAGTGCTTCTCATCGCGGGCGCAGAACATGCGCTGGGCTACGTAGCCGCCGCCTCCGGGTTCGGCGCCGGGATACCAGGTGGCCCACCAGTTGACGGAGATGTAGACGAAGAAGGTGATCATGGGCATCCAGGCGGAGCCAACGTCTGGGACGAAGCTGAGGACGGAGCCTTTGCCTCCGGTTTGGAGACCGCGTGCGGCGTCGATGGCGGCGAGTTTGACTTTCATGGCGTCGATTCCGCCTACGGCTTGGACAGCGACTACGGCTAGGACGATGACCATTCCCATCTTGATGACGAACTGGAAAACGTCGGTGACGAGGACTCCCCAGAGGCCGGAGAGGGTGGAGATCATGGAAGTGAATGCGATGAGGCCCATGACGATGAAGAGGGCTTGTAATTTCGTGACGCCTAGGATGAGCATCAGGATTTTCACCATGGCGAGGTTGACCCATCCGAGCACGATGCAGTTGATGGGGATGCCGAGGTAGAGGGCGCGGAAGCCACGGAGAAAGGCGGCGGGTGGGCCGGAATAGCGGATTTCGGAGAATTCAATGTCTGTCATGACGCCGGAGCGGCGCCAGAGGCGGGCGTAGAAAAAGACGGTGAGCATGCCGCTGGCGACGAAGTTCCACCAGAGCCAGTTGCCGGCGATGCCGCCCCGGGCGACCATGCCGGTGACGGCGAGAGGTGTGTCGGCGGCGAAGGTGGTGGCGACCATGGAGGTGCCGGCGAGCCACCAGGGGACGTCGCGGCCGGAGAGGAAGAACTCACTAACGCTGGAGCCCGCGCGGGCCTTGTAGTAGAAACCGATGCCGATGTTGAAGGCGAAGTAGAGCGCGACTACGAGCCAGTCTAGCGTTGTGAGTTGCACGGAGCGATTATACGATGCGGGGGTTGTGGGTTTTTGCGAAACGGGGGCGATTCGGGGTTGGGAGAGGAAAACTGCGTTGCCCTCTGAAAAAAAATTGGGCCACGATAAATGGGATGAACGGGATAAGGGGTGTTTGTGGGGTTGATTTTGCGAAACGGAGCTAATCCTTCGAGGGAGAGGCGAATTGGTTTTGTTTGTGCGAAACCGATGAGCGTTCAGAATGCTGTAATCTCGTCTTGCGGGTCTAGGTCTTTTCAGCGACCGGCGAACTGTGTCTTAACTGTTTGTGTCACTCCAGGGGGCAAGCGCAAAATCAAATGGACGAGCCTAAATCTCTAGACAGCCTCTTTAAAGAGAAAATCTTCCGTATTCCGGATTACCAGCGAGGCTATGCGTGGCGGCAGGAACAATTGAAAGACTTTTGGGAGGATCTCATCAATCTTGCCGATGGGCGCTCGCACTACACGGGCGTCCTCACACTCAGAGAGATCGCAAGAAAGGAGGTCCACAAAAGCGATAAGGAGTATTGGCTTGTCGAGGACTACTCCTACAAGATGTACCACATTGTCGATGGCCAGCAAAGGCTAACGACGTTCGTCATTTTTCTGCAAGCGTTTGTCGAATTCTTCAAGACTTTACCAGAGAACAAGGCAAAGAATGACGACACGATCTACATCACCGACACGCTGAATGTGACCGCAGTGCAGGAAAAGTATCTCTTTAGGAAGAAGCCCACTGGCGACAATTTCCGGACGTACAAGTTCGGAAACAATTGACAATCCGAGCTACGAGTACCTGCGTTACAAAATCCTCGATGAGCAGGGTGCAGGAGCCTTACAGGAAACCTTCTACACGCTCAATCTGAGCAACGCGAAGGAGTACTTTGCCAAGCAACTGTCAGAACTGCACGCACAGGAAGGCAAAGATGCAATCCACGACATCTACAGCAAACTCACCAAACGATTCTTGTTCAACGAATACATCATCAAGGATGAATTTGACGTATTCGTAGCCTTTGAAACCATGAACAATCGTGGCAAGAAGCTCTCTGATTTGGAGTTGTTGAAGAATCGTCTAATTTATTTGACCACTTTATATAACGATCAGGAGCTCGATGCCTCTGAACGTCAGAGCTTGCGTGACCGCGTTAATGAGACCTGGAAAGAGGTTTACTACCAGCTTGGGAGAAACAAGATTCGTCCACTGAACGATGATGACTTTCTACGAGCTCACTGGATCATGTACTTCAAATACTCGCGCAAGACCGGGCAAGACTACATCCGGTTTCTGCTCGGAGAACAGTTCACTCCTCAAAAAGTGCATAAGAAGGTTGTGCAGGATGTTGTGCTTGAGGCATTCCAAGAACAGCGGCCCGAACTTGAACTGGACGAGCAGGAGGATGAAAACGGAAATGAGCAGGAGGAGGCTGCGCCAGTCCCAACGGCTCAACTCTCGCCACGGGAGATCAATGATTACGTTCTTAGCCTAAAGGCCTCCGCCGTTCACTGGTTCAATTCCTTCAATCCGAGCCTGTCCGAGGGGCCCACTCCGAAAGAGCGGGAGTGGTTGGACCGGATCAATCGCTTGGGCATGGGATACTTCCGACCTCTAATCATGGCGATTCTCAAACATGAGGCGACGGCAGCTAGCCGGGTCAAGGTCTTCCAAAAGATTGAGCGGTTCATCTTCATCGCCTTTCGGATGAACGCAGCAAGGGCGAATTACGGAAGCAGTGAATTCTATAACGCGGTCCGGGCATTGGATCGGGGCGAGATCGATTTTAAGGAAATCGAGCGGCAGCTAGACGCCCACCTCGTCTATACGTTCAACGAGGATAAGACACTACGAAGCGGAGACTTCTACAACTTTCTATCCAAGAAGTTCAAGAGTGGGAGCGGTTATTACGGATGGTCTGCTGGCCTTCGCTACCTCCTCTACGAGTATGAGTTGAGCCTCTTTGACGCAGCGGTCCAGCAGAAGGTGAGTTGGGATGATCTTCTGAAGACGGACAAGGACAAGATTTCAATCGAACACGTCTACCCGCAAACAGAAACTCCTGAGTGGGCTAAGATTTTCAAAGGGAAAAGCAAGAAGATCCGTGGAGTCTACAGCGCCAGCCTGGGAAATCTCTTGCTGCTCTCCACGGCCATCAATTCGTCACTTCAGAACGATGGATTTGAGGCCAAGAAGACAGCAAAGTACAGTGCTGGAAAGCAAAGACTTCGCCACGGCTACTCTGACGGATCACACTCTGAGATCGAGGTGTCGCGATGCCCCTCATGGGGACCAGACGAGATTCAAGCACGCGGCCACCGATTGCTGCAATTCATGGAAAAGAGGTGGGCGTTTTCTTTCCAGAACGACGAGGATCGTGAGCGACTGCTCTTCCTAAATGGTGGTGAATAGGAACGTGACTTCAGATAAACTTGCTAAGGATCCTAAGCTCGACGAGCGAAACTGTTGGCGAATGCCTTGCCCCGCTGTGAACGTGAGTGGGAACGCCTAGCTATTACGGCGGCGGGCTAGCGGCGCCAGTGCACCAAGTCCGCACAGTAGCAAAGCCCAGGAGGACGGCTCGGGCGTTTCCAATGTGAGCTGCACGATATCTCCTTGCAGGACCAGATCGCCGCTTGCCGCATTCAACAGGCCACCCACGGATGCAACCGGGCCGCCCGGGGAACTGAAGCTTGCACCATCCAGAGTGCCGCTTATTCCATTCAATCCGTTCATGCGGAAGTCGAGGAGCAGGCTGCCATTCGCGCTGTTGTAGAGAAACGGCGTCGTGAAGGTAATCACCATGTCAAACGGGCATGGAGCCGTTCCGGCAGCGCAGCCCGGACTACTCAGCGCCAGTGGACCGGAGAACACAAGCGTATTGTCGAGGCCGACGTTGTTTGCGAAGGTCGATGAGATTAGGGTTGCGCCCCCGCTGGTGTTCGGGAAGAATGGAGTTGTTGACAAATTCAGGTCCAAATTTGACAGCGGGAAGTTCGTCGGGCCGGTTCCAGGCGCTGCCCGGAACGAAAGCTGAGTGATCTTTACAGGGCCGTTGAATGCAGAGAACTGGTCGCTTCCGATGACTTCCTGCGAGCGAGAGCCGGTGGGATTGATGAAGAGGGTGTCTGGCGCGTTGCCGGCAACATTCGTGTAAGTAGATGGGGCTATAACGTTTATTGGAGTCGCAAGCGCTGGGATAACTAGAAAGAGAGCCGCAAGAAGCAGTACCGACCTTGGCATATTGCTGTATTGTAATCCAGGACACGGTATCGCTGCAATGTTTCTAAGTGTGTGCCGGACGATTCTCCGGGTCCGACGCAGACTTTCGCCACCTTTCGAGGTTTCGCGAGCGGCATTTCTGGTCAGCGGAACGCTGGTCCGGATAATAGGTTCGTCAAGACCAAGCGGCACTCCCTAATCGCTCGATAAGGTTTGATACGCACGCGACGGCCGGTAATTGCCCGGCAGAATTGACTCTTCTCCGGTTGCCCGCGTGCAAATGGCGGTGATCGGCGTCCTGCAATCCGCCGGAGGCCGGTTTGGATTGAAACT
>JBBRNO010000164.1:0-13610 GCA_038230275.1 Bryobacterales bacterium | reverse complement strand
GATCCGCGAAGCGGTGCTCTTGGGGAGTGTGCGGGCGGTACTCCATCACGATGCTGGCTCGGAGTTCCTGGTAGTCCGCTTCTTCTTCGTGCTGCATCACTACGTGCTTGGCCGTTAGCCCGTGCTTGGTCGCGTTCTGACGGATTGCGGCGCTTGCTTCAGCGCTTAGCGGACCTCTGGGAAGCCTCGCGTTGCGGCGGTTGGCTGCTACTTGTTTGGCGCTTGCCATTTGAGTCGTCTCCTTCGGCTAAGGGCGGGTGTGGAGCGCCCTTGCGATTTCGAGTTTTGCATAGGCGCCGCGGGGCTGTTGCGGAGGGGTGGTTGCAAGTTACTGATTTGATTCGGAAGAAAAATGAAAATAAGTGGGAACGGGAAAAGGGGGGGGCCGTTTGCTGGAGCGGTATTGACTACTGGGCTGTACAATGTCTATTAAGACCGCGCAATACGACGTCGTGCAGGTTATTCCAGCCATTAATGACGGGACGGGCCTTTGTAGTATTCGCTTACCGAAATGACTCGGAGGAGTTCCTTGAAACTAGTAAACTGGCTTGTCACCTTTTACAAAACCATACCGTCTCAGTTAAGTTTTAAGGCGCGGGTCATTCGGAAATTTCTCGTCGTTGCGCTGCCCGCGAGTTTACTGTTCGAATTAGTCCGCAAACCATACGCCGACTTTAGCGTAGAATCGGTCCTCCGACACAGCGCATTTCTCACGTTTGTAGGAGTGTGCGTTGACTACGTTTTGCTGCAGTTTATCGAAGATAAGCAAAGTTCTTACGAAGTACATGGAGGCCCCGATTCACGCACGTGAGTAAAGCTTAGGCATGCTGCCGGCAGGTGGACTCCGCTTATTGGTTGGGGTGAATTAGTGCATGACGTTGTGCAGGCAACGACCTGCGTCAAGCCGGATGGTGATGGGATGGTTTCCAATGTTCCGTAAGAAACCACAGCAGTTCACTCGTGACGAATTCGTCCGATTCTTTTCTAGCCGCGTCTTGGATGAACGTGTATCGAAAACCGTTTATGACCACGTTTGTAAAGTAGCGAAAGTTCGGTTCCTGTCGCCTATGGAGGATCTCTACCGCGACCACGGCATCGTTGAAGAAGATCTAGAGGAGTTGATCCAGTCTATCCTTTCCGCCGTTGGATTGCCGGGCGAGTCCTGCGACTACTTCGGCGAAAGACCTGACGTCCGAACCATTGAGGGGATTGTCATGCTGGTCGATTTCGCGGATCGCCTCGCTGGAGATACCAAGGCGGGCACGCCTGGATTACGGCACCGCGGGCTCAGGGAAAAGAACTGAGCTGCGGCGCTAACTTTAGGCCGCTGAATCCTGCGGTAGGATATGTTCTTTGAAACGCATAGATGGAAATATGAGTGATCCCGGCTCTCTTATCCGGCCCCTTGGTTTCATTAGTTTCGTGATCTTGCTCTGCGGCTGCGTTGTGGCTGCTCTCATAACAATAATTTTGCTAATAGCTATAGGCGTTAACGGCAGAGTAGCGCAAAGCACGAGTATGGCTATCTTCTGGTTCGTTGCAATGAGCGGAGCTTCGCGACACGAACCGTCTAGGTCCATGCCTAAGCTTGTCGTACTGACTAGCTGCTTTGGGATTTTGCACTACGTTGTCTTCGCTATTTCTCACTACCTCGAAAGTTCGGCAGGAAGGTAACAATTGATAGCTAACGGCGGCCGGCGAATTTTTTCGTGGAAGCCCGGGTGACTGTGACGCCAGGTCCAGTAGTTGTCCTGGTCCCGTTTCTTCGCCTTTTGAAAGTCGTAGTATTTCTTATGATGCTCTTGTAGATAGCGGCGGCAGGCTTGATCTTCTCGCTCATTCCATTCGTGGGAATCTTTGTGTTTCTTATCTTCGGAGCGCCGGTCGTCGCGATGCTCTTGGGCGCTGACGGCTCCGGGAACATTGCAGGTCTCCTGGGTCTGCTTGTTGCAATGCAGTTGTCAATCGGGGCCGTGGCCGTTGGATCAGTAGGCTGGTTTTCCTTCTGTGTTCGGGGCCCAAGCCAGCGTGAGGAGGCGGATTGAGATGTTTGTCTTTTTTGGCTTGATTGTCAGGGTGGTAAGGGCTTCGGTCATTGGGTCGATCTTCGAGACCAGGGCGTCTGTTTCGGTCTTGAAATCGGCGTCGGTGGCGGCCATCTGTTGCTGAACCGCCTCGACGGTTTCCTGGCTGCGGGCAACGTCCTGCGATTCTTTTTGGGAACGGCCGATGGATTTTACGGCGGAGGCGGCGCTGGCGATTGTGGTCTTGCTGATGACCTTGCGGCCCATGAAGGCGCCTAGCAGGCTGGCACCGACCGAGATAACCGACGAGATTGTTTGCGCTGTTGATTGCTGCTGCTCGCGCTCGGCTGCCTGTTGGGCGCGGCGGAGGCGTTCCTGCAACATGGCCACCTTTGGCGCGTATTTCTTGCGTAATTCTTCCACTGCCAGATCTCGCGCTTCGCGGGCTTGCTGGCCCAGGCGGACGCGGAAGTCGCGCTCGCTTTCGTTCGCGTTGGAGACCGCATTCAGACTTTCACACTTGTAGCTGGTTAGCTGCTGGGTGGAATAGATCCAGGTGATTAGAGCTTTGTTCCAAGTGGCGTAATTTTTGGCAATCGCTCCGGCGGGTGGCAGGGTGGCGAATTCGGCTCCGGGAGCGGGCGCCTTTTCGAGGTCCGATGCGTCTACCGCGATCTCCGTTGCATGTTCCCATTGCACGGGCAGGCTGTCGTCCTCAATTTTGGTGATGAAGACCGCGTCGCGCTGGAAGTCTGTATTCGATTTCGCGTCCACGAAACGAATTTGTACAGCGCCGAGGATTACCGGGTGGTAGACGATGTCCATCGCTGTGCTTCTGAGCGGGAGGAAGGCTTGGGGGATTTCAGGCGGCAGGGCTACTCTGGGGGCGCTGGGTTTTGGCTGCGGGGTGGGCGCGGCGGCAGTGGGTGCGGCGGTTTTGCGCGGGTCCATCAGCGATTTGATTTGCGTGCGAGTTAGTGGGCCGCGCAAGTAACAGAGTGCCCAGCGGCTTTCAAACACGGTTGGTGTACTGTCGTGCACGCTATTCATAAGGAACATTCGCTTGCCCAGGCTGGCGAGCATTTGTTCGAGTTGCCGGCGGTCCAGGTGGCCGCCTGTGTCTGATGCAGCGCCCTCCAAGCCATCCATCAGTCTGGCTTTGTCACGCTCGGTTTGCAGCCTTCCTATGAACCACGTTCCGCAGTTGGCTAACCCTTTGTAATCGAGATCGACCGGGTTCTGGGTGGCGAGGACGATGCCTACGCCGAAGGCTCTGGCTTGCTTAAGCAGCGTGAGCAGGGGTTTCTTCGAGGGCGGGTTGGAGACTGGCGGGAAGTAGCCGAAGATCTCGTCCATGTAGAGGATGGCCCGCAGGCTGGTGGTGCCGGATTGCGTGCGGGTCCAGCCTAGCATTTCATTGAGCAGCAGCGAGACGAAGAACATGCGCTCGGTGTCACTGAGGTGAGCGATGCAGATTACCGAGATGCGCGGCTTGCCTGCGGGCGTGTGGAGTAAGCGGTCAATGTCTAACGGATCGCCTTCGAGCCAGGCTTCGAAGCCTGGGGACGCCAGCAGGTTATTGAGGCTCATGGACAGTTCGAAGCGGTCTTTGGCGGGGAAGAATGTCTCGAGGTCCATCACTCCGATTTGGGTGATTGGCGGGGATTGGATCTGGTGGATGAGGGTGGCGAGGTCTAGCGAATCGCCTTGTTTCCAGGCGTTAGCGAAGAGGTTCGAGAGCAGGATGTGCTCGCGGCTCTTCATTGGGTCGGCGTCTATGCCGAGCAGGGAAAGAACGGCGGTGGCGGTCACGCTGATGCGGTCGCGGGTTAGCTCGCGGTCGTCGGCTACGGCTGCGGCGGGCGGGGCGAATGATTTGAGGATGGAGAGGGAGAGGCCGGCTGCGCTGCCTGGCGTGTAGATGGCGAAATCGGCGGCGGCTTGGAGCTTGCGGATGCGCTCGCCATCCTGCCCCCATTTAGCCAGGCCTTCGCGCCATTGCGTTGCTTGTTGAGCGGCGAATTGTTCGGGCGTCAGGTTTTGGCGGGCTGCGTCGCCGGGGTTGATCCAGGGGGCGAAGTCTTCCGGTTTGAGGTCTGGGAATTGGAGCAGAAGGTTGGTGAGGTCGCCTTTGGGGTCGATTACGATGGCGGGGATGCCGTCTATGGCTGCCTCTTCGAGGAGGCCGATGCAGAGGCCGGTTTTCCCGCTGCCGGTCATGCCTACGCAGACGGCGTGGGTGACAAGGTCTTTGCTGTCGTAGAGGAGCGGGGTGTTGTTTTCGCGGCCGAGGTAGAAGGCGCCTAGTTTTTCGAAGTCTTGCATGGGTTTTCTTAATTTAGCGCAGGTCGGCGGCTGGATCGACCAGGGGCCGGAGATAGCTGTACTGATCCGGGGATTCGTAGTTATTTGTCGGCCGCCGATGCACGCCGATCAACGCGGATGGATTCGACTAGATTGGGAACTCGATGCCCTGCGCCAGGGGGAGTTCGTCCGACCAGTTGATGGTTACCGTTTGCCGGCGCATGTAGGATTTCCAGGCGTCGCTGCCGGATTCACGGCCGCCGCCGGTGTCTTTTTCGCCGCCGAAGGCTCCACCGATTTCCGCGCCGCTGGTGCCGATGTTGACGTTGGCGATACCGCAGTCGCTGCCTACGGCGCTTAAGAACATTTCGGCGGTGTTCTGGTTTGTAGTGAAGATGGCTGAGGAGAGGCCTTGGGGAACGTCGTTGTGCCAGCGGATTACTTCTTCCAGCGTTTCGAATTCCAACACATAGAGTATGGGCGCGAAGATCTCATGTTTGAGCAACGGCATGCGGGGTTGCGTGCGGACTATGGCGGGTTCCACGTAGTTGCCGCCTAACGGTTTGCCGCCATAGAGCAATTCCCCGCCTTGGATGCGGATCTCTTCCAGACCTTCCTGCATGCGGCGAACCGCGGTTTCGTTTACTAGCGGACCTAGGAGTGTGCTTGGGTCCAGTGGAGATCCGACCTTCACGCTTTTGTAGGCTGCGATTAGCCTTTCCGTAAATTGTGGGGCGATGCTTTTGTGCAAAAAGAGGCGGCGGAGCGTAGTGCAGCGTTGGCCGGCGGTGCCGAGCGCTCCGAAGACGGCGGCGCGGAGGGCGAGATCGAGGTTCGCATCCGGCATGATGACTACACCGTTATTGCCGCCTAGTTCCAGCAACGTCCGGCCTAATCGATGGGCCACTACTTCCGCTACGTGGCGGCCCATGGCGGTGGAGCCGGTGGCGCTGATCAGGGGGATTCGGCGGTCCTTGATCAGACGTTCGCCGATGATCTCCACTTCGCCGATCAGCAGATTGAAGACGCCGGTCCAGCCGTGGCGATCCATTACGCGGCTGCATATCTTTTGCACGGCGATGGCGGTCAGGGGTGTTTCCGGGGAGGGCTTCCAGACGATTACGTCGCCGCAGACGGCTGCGATCAAGGCGTTCCAGGACCACACGGCTACCGGAAAGTTGAAGGCGCTGATTACGCCCACTATGCCTAGCGGGTGCCATTGTTCATACATGCGGTGGCGCGGGCGCTCGCTGTGCATGGTGAGGCCGTGGAGCTGGCGCGAGAGGCCTACCGCGAAGTCCGCGATGTCGATCATCTCCTGCACTTCGCCGAGCCCTTCCTGCAGGCTCTTGCCCATTTCCAGCGAGACCAGCGTGCCCAGGTCCTGTTTATACTTGCGCAGTTCCTCGCCGATTTCGCGCACGATCGCACCGCGTTTCGGGGCTGGACACATGCGCCACTTCTGGAAGGCTTTTGCGGCTTCGTAGAGGACGTCGTCGTAATCTTCTTCCACGGCCATGCGGACTTTCGCGATGGGGGCGCCGTCGCTGGGGTCGAAGGAGATGAGTTCCTGGCCGCCTGGTTCGTCGATCCATGGGCCGTAACATGCGCCGGAATTGACGGGTTCGATTTCTAAACGCGCTAGAGTTTGTGCGCGGATTGCTAATTCATTGCCAGCCATGCGAAGGCCTCCGGTCCGGTGGCGAAGCGACGGCCCGCCGCTTGGGCGACGGAGCGGATGCGTTCGACGATTTGGGATTGAAATGCGGGTTCCAGCCAATGTTGCTGATGGTGCGCGCGGCTGATGCGGTATGCGGCTTCGCGCGTGGTGGCGCCGGTGCGCTTGGTGGGGCGGATGTGAAGCGGGTCGCCGATGATGTGGTTGACGGTGGCATCGATGGCCGCTGCCGCGAGGTTTTCGGGATTACATGGGAGCAGCGGCGCCAGGGTTGCGTAGGTGTCGATGCCGGCGGCTCGCAGTTCACGGATTGCCACGAGCCTTTGGGCTAGCGAGGCGCAGTGGGGTTCGTATAGGCGGCGCACTTCCTCATCGTCCGTGGTGAGCGAGAAGCTGACGCGGAGTCTGGTGCGCCGGGCCAGGGCTTGGAGTCTATCGATGTCGCGGAGGATTAGAGGGCCTCTGGTTTGCATGGTGAAGATGGCTGGCGGGCTGGCGATGAGAGCATCCAGAATCCGCGGCATGGCGCTTTCCTCCGCTTCCGCTGGTTGGTAGGGATCGACTAGAGGGGAGCAGTAGATGACCTGATCCGGGCGCAGGGCGCTGGCCAGTAGAGTGGCCGCGTTGGATTTGAAGGTGGTGAACTGGCCCCAGCGCTGCCAGTCTTCGGGTTTCAATCCACCGTAGATGCCCAGGGTCGGGACATAACAATATGTGCAGCCGAAAGTGCAGTTGCGCGCGGGTGTCAGCGAGTGGGTAAAGCCGGCCTGGGCTATGAAGCCGGTGGTCTTACTGAGGATGCTGCGCGATTCGGCGTGCAGGATGGGAAAGGACCGGGGCACTGCCTTCATTTTACGGGTACTAGCAGGTTGCTTAGATCGTGATGGGTGAGCAGGCGCCCTTTGAGGATGACGGCTTCGATCTTTTGCGTGTTTTGGATGTCTGTCAACGGGTTCGCGGTTAGCAAGACCAAGTCGGCTAGTTTTCCCTTTTGGATGGTGCCCTGGGTGGCTTCGAGGCCCAGGAAGCGCGCTGGGTTCAGGGTGGCGGATTGAATGGCTTCGAGCGGCGACATGCCGGCGCGGACCAGCAACGCCAGTTCGTCGTGCAGGGCGAAGCCGGGGAGCACGTAGTCATCGCCGGTGTCGGTGCCGGCCATCATGGGGACTCCGGCGCGGTGCATGGCGGAGACCAGTTCGAGGCTTTTGGCGAAGTCGCGCTTGCCGTCTTCGAGGTCCTTGGGAGACGGTCGCTTTGGTTCATCCCACGTCTTGCGAATGGAGGGAGGGAGGTGTTTTAAGCGCGGGTCGGTGGCTAGTTGCTCAAGTCCGATTGAGTCCATGCGCTGCAGGAGGGACAGCGTTGGAACTTGCCAGACTTCGAAGCGGATAAATCGTTGGAAGAGGGCCTGGGCTTTGCGGGGGTCGTAGGTCTGGTAGAGTTTTTCAGCGGTGGCGTCCGAGCGATTGCGGCGTAGTTCGTATTCTTCGGAAGAGCAGGCCAGCAGGATTCCGAACAGATGTTCCATGCTGCGTTGACGGGCGTCTATGGCTTCTTCCATGGTGACGGAATCTGGAACATGGCCGGCGAAGGGGAGGCGGAGAATGCGAGCGCGGTGGGCCAGGGAAATGTAGGCGTCATGCGGGACGTTGGAGAGGACTTTGATGAAGTCCACGTCTTGATTGTCCAGTTGGTTCGCGGCGTTCTCGCCGTCGGGCGGGGTGCTTACGCGGAGTACGGTTAGTTTTCCGGAGGAGAGATTGGGGCCCATGACGGCGGGGCCGGAGGTGATGATCTTGGGGCCGGTGAGTTTACCGGCTGCGATTTGTTTGCGCCACTGCGAGGTCTGAGTGAAGTTGCTACCCATGTCGCGGATCCCGGTGACGCCGTTTGCGATGTAGAGCGGGAAGAGGGGCGGCGTCTCCCACAGGTGAACGTGCATGTCCCACAGGCCGGGGATGAGGAACTTACCGCTGCCATTGACGACGGTGAAGCCCTTGGGAACCGCGAGCGACGACGCGGGACCGATGGCGGTGATCTTCTGGCCAGTGACGACGACGGACATGTGCTGGCGCGCCGGGGCACCGGTGGCATCGATCACGGTCACGTCGCGAACGATCAGCGAGGCGGCCGGGAGGGTGGTTGTAAGAAGAGCAACGAGGAAGGTTCTGATCTGCCGGCGCACCTGAATCCTATTTAGTTCCAGGGTAACCGATCGCGAAAGACTGATGGAAGAAGAGGGCCGGGATGGGCCCTCTTCCGAAGGAAATAACTAACCGGCGCCGCCCGCCGCGAGCGTTAGGCCCTTGACCTTCACGCCGACGGTTTTCCAGGCGTCGATTACGGCCTTGCGTTCCACGCTGTTGCCTCCAAAAAGGTGGCCGGCATTCTTGGCCGTCAGGTTTGCGAACGTGGCGAAGTTCGCTGTCCGGACGAGGTTCGAATCGCGCAGAGTGGCGTACCAGATCTGGCCGGCCTTTTCCCAGGAATGACCGCCGAGAGCTAACGCGACCAGACAGAAGGCGCGATTGGGGATGCCGGAATTGATGTGAACACCGCCATTATCCGAGTGTGTGGTGACGAACTTGGACATGTTGTTCGGTTGCGGGTCTTTGCCCAGTTGCGGATCGTCGTAGGCGGTTCCGGGATTCTTCATCGACCGCAACGCCTTGCCCTGGACTGTCTTGGCGAGCAGGCCAGCGCCGATGAGCCAGTCAGCCTTGTCTGGCGTCTGATTTAGGGAGAACTGCTTGATCAGGGAGCCGAACACATCGGAGATGGATTCGTTCAGCGCGCCGGGTTGGCCCTGGTAGACAAGCTTTGCGGTACTGTCGGTGACGCCGTGGGTGAGTTCGTGCCCGATGACATCGAGTGCGATGGTGAAGCGATTGAAAAGCGTACCGTCGCCATCGCCGAAGATCATTTGCTCGCCGTTCCAGAAGGCATTGTCATATTGATTGTCAAAGTGGACGGTGGCTTTGAGCGGCATGCCTTGGTCGTCTATCGAGTTCCGCTGGAGAATCTTCTCGTAGAAATCGAAAGTCGTTCCGAGACCGTCGTACGCCTCATCAGTGGCGAGATCGTTTGTCTTGGGGCCTCCTTCGGAGCGCACCAGTTTACCGGGCAAATCGGTTCCGTTCGACGCGGTATAGATAGAACGTTGGACCGTGGGGGTGCCGGCCATGAGAGGCCGCATGGTGGTGCCGGCCATGAATTGTAGATTCATGCGGCTGGTCCGGGAAGTTGAGTCGAGCGCCAGCGTGTTCAGTACGACAGCACGCTGTTCGCTGTCTTTTGTATTCTTCGCTATCTCCCGCAGTATATGCGGCGGAAGGATGCAGAATATGGAGTGTTTGCGGAGGTGCTTACACATGTAGAATCTCCTTATTCAAACTACGGAGGGTGTTACGGAGTAGAATGTTATCACTTCTGTCCGGAAATGCAAGCGGGTTGTTGCGGAATTAAAAATCTACTTTGCACGATTCTGTAAAATCTGTTGTGAGTGGGCTTTTATCCAATCGGCTAAAGTCTTGACGCCGGGAAGTGAAGCGACGGTGGGGTTCAGGCCGCCATCGCCAATGGTGAACGACTGGGTGGCTCCGGAGGCGGTTTTTACTTTAACGTCGTACTGGAAGCGATCCGCGCCCTGCGCAGTGGGATGGCGCAGATCGCCAGTCAATAGTTTGGCGTTCGCGCCCGCCAGCGCTTCGCGAAGGGTCCGGGCGTCATCCGGCGATACGGCGGTTGAATAGCTACCACTTTTTAAAACGGCGTGATTTTCGTCGGACAAATCCACTGTGCCGGAGACGTCCAAGCCAGGGAAAAGGCCACCGGTTCTTTGAAATGTGATTTGCATAATAGGATCTCCTTGCTTTTTTTCGCAACCGGCCATAAGTATGCAGGCCAGCAGGATTGTCCATGATATTCGCATGGTCTTTTCTACACGCTACTCCGTGAAAGTTGCGTGCGCAAGCCGGTATCGGAGTTTAGTAGGACTTCATTCGAGCTCGCGGGCTTACTTTGGGAAGCGTGCGGGTTAGGCCGAAGGCTTTCCAGAAGGCATCGAGAACGGCGTCCGCGAGAGGACGGGGATCTTCCGAGGTCTTCTTCATGAGTACTTTCCAGTAGATTAGCGGGCCGAGGAGAAGTGCCAGGGACTGGTCGAGATCCAGGTCGGGAGACAGTTCCTTTTTTAAAATGCCGGACATCAACAGGCGCTTCAGTTCGCGGCGCGGCGGTTCCATTACCTGATTGCGCCAGGCCATTCCGAAGGCTGCATTACTGGCGTCGTAGGCGACGAAGTGCATCGTGATCCGCTCACGCTGGACGGTGTTGCCTGGAGGGTTGAAGGTAAGAACCGCCGCCATATCCGCTCTGGTGTTGCCGGAATCGAACTTGGGTCTGGCGTGGAGGCCGTGCACGTCGGTCATCACGTCTAGCAGCAGGGCGTCCTTATCGGCCCAGTGATTGTAGATGGTTGCCTTGCTGACGCCGGATTGCCTGGCGCGCCTTGTTCGGATACCAGTTTGATAGCGGCGTCAATGACCTTTTGATGAGCGCTTGCGCTTCGCGGCCTGGCCATGGTCAGACTTGAATTTTCGAGAATAGATAGCTGCTGAGGAAGAGCAGCGCCACGGTAACGGTAACCAGAACGGCAAGGTCCGCCGCAAAGCCAAAGTGCGAGATGCCGATGAGTGCGGCGCGTAGACCATCGACGCCGTAGGTCAGCGGATCCAGGCGGGTGACAACACTGAGAGCCGGTGGCAGATTGCTGAGCGGGTACAGAGCCCCGGACAAGAAGAAGATGGGCATCACCAGAAAATTCATAACCAGTTGGAAGCCCTGGATGTTCTGCAAGACCGAGCCGATGGCAGTCCCCAGCGCGGAGAACAGGCACCCGATGAGAATCATGAACAGCAGTGCGATGGGAATGGCGCGCGCGTCCGCCGCACGGAAGCCGGCGATGACGCAAACGGCGGCTACCAGCAGACCTTGAATTACGGCTACCGTTGCGGCGCCCAAGGTTTTGCCGAGCATGATTTGAAAACGGGGAACCGGAGCCACCAAGGTTTCTTTGAGGAAGCCGAATTGGCGGTCCCACAGCAGGCCCATTCCAGAGAATATGGAGCTAAACAGGATGGACATGGCGATGATTCCGGGAGCTATGAACTGCACGTAACTTCCCTGGCCGGCCTTCTGAAACACCGGGCCGAGGCCGAAGCCGAGAGCCACCAGATAGAGCAGCGGCTGCCCCAGCGAGGCGGCGATTTGCGCGCGCGAACGAACGTAGCGCCTGAGTTCGCGGAGCCAGAGAACGTAAACGGCGCTCACCGGCGATTCCCCCACATCTTTGCCATTTGGCGCATCTGGTCGGCGGAATTTGCCGCTTCGTCTCGGATGCTGGAGCCGGTTAGCGAGAGAAAGGCATCTTCGAGAGACTCTTTTCCGGTCTGCTGTTTCAGCTCCGCAGGCGTGCCTTGCGCGACGATCTTGCCGTGATCGATGATGGCGATGCGCTGGGCCACGCGGTCGGCTTCGTCCATATAGTGCGTGGTTAGGAAAACGGTGACACCTTCGGTCTGATTCAGATGCTTGACGTGACCCCAGAGCTGGTTTCGGGTTTGCGGATCGAGGCCCAATGTGGGCTCGTCGAGGAAGAGGATTTTCGGGGTGTGCAACAGGCCGCGGGCAATTTCGAGACGCCGCTTCATGCCGCCTGAGAAGAGTTTCACTTGCTCGTTACGCCGCTCCCAGAGTTCGAACAGGCGCAATAACACTTCGGTTCGCTCCAGGCGGAGCTTGCGCGGCACGTGATAGAAGATGCCGTGGATTTCCATGTTCTCGGCCGCGGTCATGTCTCCGTCGAGGCTGGGGTCCTGGAAGACGATGCCGAAGCGCTTGCGGACTTCGTTGGAATGGCGGATGGGGTCGAGACCATCGATTTGCAGAGTTCCGGTGGTTGGCCGTAAGAGCGTGGTTAACATTTTGATGGTGGTGGTTTTGCCTGCGCCATTGGGCCCGAGGAAGGCGAAGATTTCACCGGGGGCGACCTCAAAGGAAATGGCGTCAACGGCGGTGAAGTCTCCGTATTTCTTGGCAAGGTTTTCGACGCGGATCATGTTCGCAACACTAAACGGTTCAGTTCAGTTATGTCAAGCAGAAGTGCTTGCGTAGTGTGCGCGAATTGGGTGGACACTACCGGAAACCGGAAACCGCTCCTTAACAGTCGCGGCTCGGAAACTACTGTTGCAGCAACGAGTTCGAGCCGCGCGCGTGAGCAAGCCGGTTCAGTTCAGTTATGTCAAGAAGAATTGCTAGCGTCCGGTTTTGAAGACTTGCGTCAGGCTGCTGTAATCGTCCGTCCAAAGGCGCAGGTTGGGGCGATTCTGGATGGGTTTACCCACTTCGATTCCGGCGGGCAGGTTGGCTGCCACGAGAATCCAATCGGCCGGGGTTTCATCCTCGGCGGCGTTGCTCTTATTGCTGATCAGTCTGGATTGCATGCCGTAGAAATCCGCCAGTTGGCGTACGACCGGGGCGAGGTTGAGGTAACTGTTGGAAACGTGGAAGGCCAAAATGCCGGAGGGCTGCAGGTGTTTCAGATACAGAGCGACGGCCTGCTTGGTTAGCAGATGAACCGGGACGGCGTCGCCGGAGAAGGCGTCGATCAGTAAGACGTCGAAGCGTTGCGGGGGCTCGCTTTCCAGCGAGAGGCGCGCATCGCCCAGCACTACCTCAATCCTGGCTTGAGACTCCTTCAAGTAGGTGAAAACCGACTGGGCGATTTGCTGTACTTGGGGATTGATTTCATAGAAGCGGAAAACATCGCCGGGGCGGCCGTAGGCGGCGAGACTGCCAGCGCCCAACCCGATGACGCCAACTCGCCTGGGACCGTTGCAGCAGAACGACAACGCCATCGCGGCGCCGGAATCCCGGCCGTAGTAGGTGGTGGCGCGCAGACGGCGGGGTGTGAAGAGAAATTGCGAGCCGTGTGAAATAGTCCCGTGATAGAGCGTGCGGAGTTGATCTTCCGCGCTGCCGGAGTGCAGCACGCGGAGCGATCCGTAGAAGCTGCGCATCATCACGATGGAACCCATTTCCGTTTGGCGTATTTCGGTTCCGATTCCTTTGGCCATGGCGATGGTGAGGACTATCCAGAGCAGGCGGGAGCTCCAACCGTCCTGCCAGGTGCTTGTACAAACCAGCAGCGCGGCGAGCATCAGCGAGATGGGAAATTCATACGTTGCCCGGAACAGGCGGGGGGCAAGGAGGCCCACGAAGATTGCGCCGCAAGCGCCGCCGAGTGAGACCAGCAGGTAGAACAGGGTCAATTGGCTGGGGCTGGGCTTCAGGCGGTTGAGTTCGCTATGGCAGTAGAGGCACGCCGCGAAAAGTGCGAAGCAGAAAAGCGGGATGCCGAGTTGCAGCGGGTGGGCGAATCCGGTTTCGTAGAGCAGGTAGCCGATGGAGCCGAGGGCCACGGCGAGCAGACGAAGGATGAGGGCGCGGGGGATCCAGATTCGCTGCGAGAAAGCGATGATGAACGTGACCAGATAGATGGCCAGCGGGAGAACCCAGAGAAACGGAACCGCGGCGATGTTCTG
>JBBRNO010000163.1:0-14223 GCA_038230275.1 Bryobacterales bacterium | reverse complement strand
GTCGGAAGTCAGTTGAAATTTGTAGTCTCCCGGTTTCTCGATCCAGAACCGGCCAGTGTAGTCGATGGCGAACCATTCGAATCGCTTCGTCACTCCCGGGAATCCGGCTTGGAAATCCTGAGGTGGCACGTTCAGAGCAGTAATGTAGATGACTGCCACCGGCTTTTTCTTCGAAAAATCGGGCAGACGCTCCGCGTTGTGCTTGATGTGATAGATCGCACCCTGCAGGCCGGACGGAATCACGACAGTGGTTCCAAAAAGGGGAACGGTTTCCCCTTGCGCGAATGCGACCGGACAGAGCCAAACGCTAAGGAAAAGCAAACAGGCTACCGGATACACAGCCCAACTTTATCACAGCGCAAAGTTCGGCAATCGCCGCTGTGCAATCCAAGGGAACGCCAGCTCGCGCAGAATCTTGCCGCTGAAGACATCGTATCGGCAGTATTCTAATCCCGGCCACTAAGTAGCTTTCGCTCTTCCTGTCGAACCGGCGATTACTCTCCCACGGGCCTCACGGCATCCCATGTTGCCGGAGGGCGTGCATGGTCGGTCCAATGATAAACTGAGGGTGGAATCATGAGGTCGCAATGCCTTTGGCTATTGACCATTCTCGCGGCATTCTCCGCCGTTCTTAGCGCTCAGCCGAAGAACTATTCCTTTGACGATTCCCAAGCGTTTCTGAAAACGTACTGCCAGAATTGCCATGGGAAATCCGCAGCGGGCGGGTTTCGCCTGGAGCGTGTCAGCGCGCCGGCGAGCCTGCAAGGGGATCAACAGAAATGGAGTTCGCTGAACCTCCGGGTGAAGAACGGCGAGATGCCCCCGAAAGGGGCACCAGCTCCCGATCTGGATCATCGCGAGCAGTTCACCCAATGGGTCACCACAACCTTGCGGGCCGAGGCCTGCGCCGGCGGCATCACCACCGGGGCCTTCCCCATCCGGCGGCTGAATCGAGACGAATACACCGCTACCGTCCGCGATCTTCTCGACATTCACATGGACATCGGCCATCCTCTTCCCGCCGACGGAGCGGGCGGCGAAGGCTTCGACAATGCGGCCGAAACCCTCTTCCTGTCTCCCCTGCATTCGGAGAAATACATGGACCTGTCGCGCTTCGCCATGGACTTCGCCCAGAAGGAATATAAATCGCGGGTGAAGATTCTCGTAGCGAAACCCGGGCCGGGAGTAACGCCCGAACAGGCTGCGCGGGAAATCCTGAAGACTTTTCTGCCGCGCGCGTTTCGCCGCCCCGTAGCCGACGCCGATGTGGCGCCTTATCTGGAATTGTTCCAGGCCGCCCGCAAACAAGGCGAGCCGTTTGAAGAAGCGATCTTCTTCTCGCTTCGAGCCGCACTGGTTTCGCCGCTGTTCCTGTTCCGTTCGGAGGCGCCTAACCGCAGCCCCGATCCGCGGCCCGTGGAGCAGTTCGCCCTGGCATCCAGGCTTTCGTATTTTCTTTGGGGCAGCATGCCGGACGAATTGCTATTCGACGTAGCCGCCGCAGGCAAGCTGCACGACCCTGAAGTGATGAGTGAATTGGTGCGGCGCATGCTTCGCAACGATCGTTCGCATAACTTCACCCAGCGCTTCGTAGAGCAGTGGCTTCACGTGCGCGAACTAGGCATCGATAAAATCCCAGACGCGAAACTATTCCCCACCTATGCGGCCGATGAAGAGCTACGTTCGGACATCCGGTTGCAGCCGACGCTTTTCCTGCGCGAGATCTTCCTGCGAAACATGTCGTTGTTGAACCTGCTGGATTCCAAATACACCATTGGCACCAGCACGCTGGCGAAACATTTCAACGTCACGCTGCCGCTGAACAAAGGCGCCGCCAAGCAGCCGCAGTGGGTAGAACTTCCGGAAGGCTCGCATCGCGGAGGTCTACTGGGAATGCCGGCAGTGCTGATGGTTTCGTCATACCCGTACCGCACCAGTCCAGTGTTGCGCGGCGCCTGGATTCTGGATTCCATTCTGGGCACACCGCCTCCCCCTCCCCCGCCAAACGTGCCGGCATTGGAAGAATCCAAAGACGGCGCGACGCCAAAATCCGTGCGCGAACGGTTGACCCAACATCGGGCCAATCCGGTTTGCGCCAGCTGCCATAGCCGCATCGATCCGCTCGGTTTCGCCCTGGAAAACTACGATGCGATTGGGCGCTGGAGAGAGGAAGACGCGGGCAAGCCGGTGGATAGTTCGGGGGAATTGACGGACGGAACGAAGATCCAGGGACCCGACCAGTTGAAGGCCGCGTTACTGGAACGAAAAGATCTGTTCATTCGCAATTTCACCAGTAAAATGCTGGGCTACGCGCTGGGACGCGGACTGACGTTGAAGGATTCCTGCACCGTGGATGCCATTGTGGCTGAATTGAGAGAGAATGATTATAAGGCGCAAACGCTGATCCAGGCGATTGTGAAGAGCATGCCGTTCCAATATCAGGCGGGTATGCAGCGCAGCACCAAGGAGGAACACAAGCCGTGAGTACATTCCGGAATTCTATATCCCGGCGGACCTTGCTTCGCGGCGCCGGCATCGGCCTGGGTCTTCCGTGGCTGGAAGCGATGGTTCCCTCCTCCGCGCTGGCTTCGTCGGAGCTGCCAAAGAGCCCTGTGCGCATGGCGGTCCTCTATATGCCCAATGGCGTGAACGTCAACGCCTGGGTGCCGGAAGGCACGGGCCGCGATTACAAACTGTCTCCGACGCTGGCGCCGTTGCAAGACCTGAAGGATGACGTAACGGTCATCAGCAATTTATGGAATGAAGCATCGAAGGGTGGCGACGGGCACTACGTCAAAGAAGCGGCTATTATCACCTGCACTACCATTAAGAAGACGCCAGGTGCGGACATCGGCAACGGCGTTTCCATGGACCAAGTGGCGGCCCAGCGGGTGGCGGACCAGACTCCCCTGCCCTCCCTGGAACTTGGCGTTACGCCGGTGGCAATTGGCGTAGACGCGGTGGTGGGATATACGCGTGTCTATGGTTCGCACATCGCCTGGAGCAATGCGACCACGCCGCTGGCCAGAGAGATCAATCCGCGGTCGGTCTACGAACGTCTTTACCGCGCATCGTCGGTTCCGCAGGGCAACGCCGCCAAGATGGACACGCTGCTGCTGGACCGTGTGCTGGGCGATGCTAAACGGCTGCGGGGCCAGGTGGGTGCGGAAGATCGCATCCGGCTGGATGAATATCTCTCCACCATGCGCTCGCTGGAAGAACGGGTGCAACGATCCACCAGCGTCGCGCGGACCGCGTGGAAGGCCCGTGTTCCCATCGATCCGAAAGCGATGCCCACGGACCGTCCGGAAGGCCACCAGGCGCACGTTCGTCTGATGATGGACATGATCGCCACCGCTTTTCAGAGTGATACCACCCGCGTTTCCACGTTTATGTTCGGCAACGCCGTCAGCAACGTGAGTTTCCGGTTTTTGGAAGGCGTCAGCGCGGGGCATCACGATGTTTCGCACCATCAAAAAGACGAAGACAAATTGCGGCAGTATCAATTGATCAACCGCTGGCACATTGAACAATACGCTTATCTTTTACGCAAACTGAAGGGCATGAAAGAAGGCGATTCCACCGTGCTGGATAATTCCATGGTGCTGTTCGCTTCCGCTCTGAGTGACGGGAATTCGCACAATCCGCACAAGCTGCCGCTGGTTCTGGGCGGACGTGGCGGCGGGCGGATCGATAGCGGCCGGCACCTGGTATTCCCTGAAGATCATCCGGCGGCAAACCTGTATGTTTCCATGCTGGATGCGTTTGGCGCGCCGGTGGAACGGTTTGGCGACAGCACCGGTCCCTTGGCCGGATTACTCCATTCGTAGAGGTGAGCGATGAGTAGACTTCTTATCTGCGGACTGTTCGGGTGCCTTGCACTTGCAGCTGCGGACTTTAACGGAATCTGGGTGGGTCAAATCCCAACCGGTCGCGAGGGTGCACTGCAGGATGTTGCGTTCAAGATGGCGCAAAACGGGACCACGCTGACGGGCAAGCTCTACGGCGACTATCAAAGCAGTCCCATCTCGGAAGCGCGGGTTTCCGGCGATTTGATCACGTTTATCGTCGTGGCGACGGCGCAGCAGAATGGAAACGAGATCAATACGACAAGGCTCCGTTTCACCGGCAGTCTGAAAAACGGCGCGCTGGAGTTGACGCGCGACCGCGACGGCGCCACCACCGCAGGCAACGGTGGAACTTTTGTAACGAAGACGAACGACAAGCAAACTTTTCGCCTGAAGCGGCTCTATTAAACATTCCCCGGCATGGACAACGACATCACGACCCTGCTTGACGACTGGGGCCGCGGTGATCGAACAGCACTAGACCGATTGGCCCCGCTGGTCTATCCGCAATTGCGCGACTTGGCCGCCTCTCATTTGCGCCGTGAGCGGCCCGGCCATACCCTGCAAGCCACGTCCCTGGTGAATGAGTTGTTCCTCAAGCTGATGGCACGGCGCGAGGCGAAGTTCGAGAACCGGCGTCACTTCTACGCGCTGGCAGGGAAGCTGATGCGGCTGGCGCTGATCGATCACGCGCGCACCGCCAAGGCCCACAAACGAGGCAGCGGCGCCGAAACCGTTCCGCTCCACGACGAGCTTTCCTGGGTGAATGCCGCCGGGCCTGAGATCATCGATCTGGACCGCGCCTTGACCGGCCTGGAGCAACTCGACGCCGAACAGGCTCGGATGTTCGAAATGCGCTTTTTGTTGGGATGTACAGTGGACGAGACAGCCGAACTGTTAGGCACTTCCAAATCGAACGTAGACCGCAAGGTCCGGATGGCGCGTGCCTGGCTCTTCAAACGAATGGCTGACGCGACTACGTCCAATTCTTCGCCAACTACCATATGACCCCGGACGAGCGCTGGCAACGAGTACAATCTCTCTGCGAACAAGCCGAACCATTGTCCGCCCTCGCCCGCGAGGAGTTCCTGCGCAATAGCGAGCCGGATGAATCCGTCCGCCAGGAAACGCTAGCCATGCTCCGCGCGTTGACAGATGAAGCGGAGGCACAGCGATCGCGCCCGCCGGCGCCGGTATTCCAAACGGATAACGCGGCGCTGCCGGAATGGATTGGTCCGTACCGTGTGAAGTCTCTGCTGGGGCAAGGCGGTACCGGAACGGTCTACGCTGCCGAAATTGACCGCGCCGGCGTGATGCAAACGGTAGCCGTGAAGGTGCTGCATACGCCGCTTAGCGAAACCGAATCCGCGTTCCGCTTCCGGCGCGAGCAGAACCTGCTGGCGAAGCTGGATCATCCTGGAATTGCGCGTATCCTTGACGTCGGCGTCACCCAGGACCAACGGCCCTACCTGGTGATGGAAGCGGTGGAAGGTCTGATGATCGACCAATACTGCGATCAGAACCGCCTCGACGTCCGTGCGCGCGTGCAGTTGATGCTGCAAGTATGCGCGGCGGTGCAGGCGGCGCATCGCAGCTTGATTGTCCACCTGGACCTGAAGCCTTCCAACCTGTTGGTGACCACCGGCGGGCGCGCCAAGCTTTTGGATTTTGGAACGGCGAAATTGTTGGAACCTTTTGGCTCACTCACCACAACCCGCCAGTTGACTCCGATTTACGCCAGTCCGGAACAGTTGCGCGGCGAACCCGTCTCTACTTCCTGCGACGTCTATAGTCTGGGCCTGGTTCTGTATGAAGTGCTCGCCGGCTCATGGCCCTTCGGCGCGCGTGCTTCGCTGATGGCGGTCGCGGAACGCGCGGCGGGAAAAACGCAGACACGCACCATGGCCAACAGCGTTACCTTGGACGCGGCCACGGCGCGCGGCCTCAGCGTCGACCGCCTGCGCCACACGTTGCGCGGCGATCTGGAAGTGATTGTCTCGAAGGCAATCGCCGCGGAACCATCCCAACGTTATGAAAGCGTCGCTGCCCTTTCGGAAGACTTGGAACGATATCTAAACCTGCGGCCAGTGCTGGCGCAACGCCAGACCAGAACTTACCGGCTCAAAAAATATGCGGCCCGGAACCGGGGCAGTGTCGCGGTGACGGCGCTACTGTTGGCAGGCATCCTGAGCGCTTCAGGCTATGCTTGGTGGCAACAATCGCGCGCCTTGAAATCCGCGCAACGGGCACAGGCCGTGGGACAGATTCTTGGATGGATGATTCAGAGCTCCAATCCCGTTGCCGGAGGTAAACAGGACCGCACCGTCCTCGATATGATTGAGCGGGCCGAGGAGCGAGTCCAGCGGACGCTGACCGCGGAACCTGCTCTGGCCGGTGAGCTTCTCAGTGGTTTCGGCAATTTTCTCTACTACAGCGGCAAGCCGCAGGAGGGAATCCGGCTGCAGGAAGAAGGTGTGGCCAAGGCGCGCGCGTCCGGCGATCCGTTGTCGCGGCTGCGCACGCTGAATGGACTGTTCCAAAATCGAGCGGAAGTAGGCCGCTGCCCGGAAGCCATCGCCCTGGCGAATGAGGCCGATCAGGTGCTGCAGCAGAACGAGCGCGCCGTTCCACCCGCCGACCTGGCAAGCTATATGACTGCCCGCGGCATGGTGGCCGGCACTTGCGAAAAAGACGCAGCGTTGCAATTGCGCTTGCTGGAACGGGGAGCCGTAGCCATGCGGCTGGTGCCCGACAACACCTTTGAGACAGAGATTCCGCCGCGCATCATGAAAGCGTTTTTCCTAATGAACTACGGCATGGCGCTGATGAGCAATCAGAAGACGGACCAGGCCCGCACCGTGCTGAACGAAGGGTTGGCCCTGGCGCGGCCCGACCCCGATTTGACAGCGGCGCGAATCAGTTTGCTCCGCGCCTTGTCGTCCCTGGAGGCGCAACTCGGGAATTACTCCGCCTCCGAACAGGCGATGCGTGAGGCGGTGCCACTGCTCAAGGGCAGCGCTAGTCCGCTGGATGAATTGAGGCTCCGCGGCATGTGGGCATCCCGCCTGGTTGCCGCCGGCGATGCCGAACAGGGCGTCCGCGTGGCCCAGGAAGTTCTGGCGGAAGCGGAGGAGCGGGCCGCCACGCTGGGTCCGGTCCGCTGGACTATTGTCATCGATGCGATGATGACCCACGCGCTGGCCCGTCAATGCGGCCCGGTTCCGGAACTCGCGGCCAGAGCGGATCGCTTATCTGGCGGCCAACTTTCCCCGGCGTGGCGCGCAAACCGCTTGGGCGCGGAGGGCGTCTGCCTGTTGGAAGCCGGACGGAAGAACGAGGCACGGCTCTTGCTGGAGCAGGCTATCGGCACTGGGCCAATAGGCAAATCGCGCTGGCGTCAGACACTGGCGGATGCACTTGTTGCGTCAAAGATGTAAACTTGACGTGCTTTTTCCGCGGCCTTCGCCTATATGAGTATGCGAGCAACTACACTGATCCTCACCTCCACCCTAATGGCAAGTTGCGCCCTGGCGCAGCGCTGGCAGACCAACCTGCACCAGGACCCGGCCGGCTTCAGCCTGAATCTTCCGCAAGATTGGCGCGTACAGACATTCGGTACCGGAAGCGTCGCCGTATTTTCTCCGAACCCTGGCGAATTCGTCTTGGTGATGCCGGTGTTGGGGCGCACCGCCGATTGCGCGTCAACACTCCGCGACCAATTCGCAAAGGGCTGGCAGCCGTTTCCCGGCGCGCAGGGCGTGAGTGTCAAACCAACCGGCCGCGGTGTAGCTGTCGCCGGCTTCCAGTTTCAAGGTGGGCAAAGCCGCGGCGCCGTAATGTGCGCCGAAACCGGACAGCGGTCCGCCATGTACTATGCCATCGCCGCCCCGGGCGCACAGTTCAGCGCGGATCGGGACAGTTTACTGAACATACTGCGGAGCTTTCGTTACGGCGGCGGAGCATCGGACAAGAGAGGAACCACCGCCCCCGCCGTGCAGATGGAGCAATGGGTGGAGGCAACTGAACGGGCCTTCACCGGTGCCAAACCGGCCGGTTGGAGGGTGAACGGCGGCGTCACCCGGATATCGAATTCCGATGTCCGTACGGGCTTCCAGCTCAGCGGTCCAGATGGAAGCTCAGGACTGATTCTGGGTGATACCCGTTTGAACAAGTGCATGATTCCCGGCCAATTCTCGCGTCAATTCACCAATCAAGCTCCCATGGCGGGAACCGACTGGTGCCCTTATCGTAACGGCGAACAAGTCGCGGAAATGTACGCAGTAAAGGCAATCGCGGCGGATTGGCGAATCGAAGGATTGCGTATCACCGGGAGGCGTCCGCGTCCTGATCTGACCTCGGCATCAGACAGGCTGGCATCCAGCGCCGGCCCTTCCAATTACCGCAACGCTTTCGGCGAGGTGACCTTTGAGGGCACTCGCCGGGGTGCCGCCGTCAGTGGGCGGTTGATCGCCAACACTTTGCTGCTTGTTTCGCCGGACCCCAATCTGATGGGGGGGCAATTACACGCAGGATATTAGCGGCTTTCTTGGACCGAAGGGAAGCGAGGCAGACATGGCTGCCCTCATGCAGCGCGTGCAGGCGTCCATCAAGTGGAACATGCAGTGGGTAATGGCCAACCGCGCTGCAGGCCAGCGCGATACCGAAATGGTGCGCCGTTATCTGGAATCTCAGTCGCAATTGGGACAGCAGATGTTCCAGGATCGGATGGCGTCCGCGGACCGGCGCAGTGCCGCGGTAGGCGATGTGCTCGCGGGCCAGGTCCGCTTGCGCGACAACGAGGGCAATCAATACGAAGCCCACGCGGGCAGCAACTATTACTACCTGAACGAACAACAGTCGCGGCTGGAATCGAACCGCAGCAATGCGGTGGTGGGCAGCGATATTTCAGTGCCGTTGTCGAACGGCAGCATTGATTTGCGGCCACTCGAAGTCATACGCTAGGTCGATGGACCCGCGGCTCGGCCTCAAACTCGTTGCTGCAACAGTAGTTTCCGAGCCGCGACTGTAAAGGAGCGGTTTCCGGTAGTGTCCACCCAATTCGCGGACACTACGCTAGGTTCACGCTCTCGCGGCTCGCGCCCGATTCTTACCATTCCGAAGAATGTCGGGAGGCGGTGGCGAGGTGACGGGCACTCCGGTGGAATGGTGCACTCCGCTCAAGAGCCGAGCGTAGCAGAACCGTTCGAGGAAATCGTCGTAGACGGCTGCGAAACCGCTGACAGTTTCGCACATAGCGCATTCTCCAGCGGCGATCACGATCAACTCCTCGTCGGGGCGTTTCCCTCGACCCACGCTTGCATTCTGACGGAGTACCTCGTTCACGCAACCCCCGGATATTTGGACCATCGCGTTTCCTTGCGGCCACACAGGCCGCTATTGATGGTTGCGTAATTTGCGTGAGAATGCGGACATTCGCCGGGTTCAGGGCCGGCGCCAAATCGCAAACGCCATGCCCGCCGGATCGTGCAACACCGCCATTTCGTCGCCTTCGTGCAGCAACGTCGGCGGTATCAGCAACTTCGCACCAAGTCCTTCCGCTTGAGCGGCGGCAGCTTTCACGTCACGCACCGCCACAAAGAGCTGCACAAAGTTGGGCGCTTGCGGCGGCGCCGGCCAGATCCCCCCTTGAATTCCCTCCTTCGAACCGGTGTCGATCCGGCGGTATCCCATCGGATTGCCCGCATCAATCGTCCATCCAAATAGCGCGGAGTAGAAACGCGCCGTCTCATCTGGTGTCTTGGAAATAATCTGGAACTGTACTACCGGGTGTGCCATTAGCTTAATCCCCTTTTCTTGACCCGCGATTCCGCGGCTTTCTCTCTCACCCGAGCCAGGGCGGCTCGTCGAAACTCCTTCTCGTTCAGCACCGGCGGGTTTGTCAGATCGATCCATCTGCCCGCCGCGTCGCTCTGCAGTAACCGCAACCGCAGCAACCGCTGAAACGCCAGATTAACTTCATCGGCGGTGACTCCTATTTGATCCGCCAACCACCGGCAATCCGGTTGAAATGGACTGGTCCGGCTTAAGCGGACAATTTCCCAATGGGTTCGTTTCGTAATAATGGCCATCGCTTCCGCGGTCCAATGGCGAAGTTGGTTCTCGCGTTCGCGTGTCGCCGCATCGGGTACATGCCCGGCCGCAATATATGCCGCCGCCTCTTCCGCATCAAGTTCCAATTTCTTCGACCACCGGCGAATCTGCGCGGCTGGGGGACGGCGTTTTCCGCGGAGAATCTGCGAAAGCGCGGAGTGGTCAGTTTCCAGGAAGGCGGCAAAGGCACGCAAGGAGTAGCGCGGGTTGCTCTCCTTGCGAATTCGCAGCTCCTCTTGCAGTCTCGTTCGGAATTGCCACTCTTGCGGTGATGGCGCGGAATGCAGACGAGTGTAATCGTAACTCCTGAACCTAACATCAGCAATGCTTGGGCGGCGCAAAGCGGGGCAACAAGCTGCCCCAAAACTTTAATTATTTCTTAATGTAAATTTAGTTGCCGGGCTTCGTCGTCCATGGTATGGTTGATAAATTCCCAAACATTCTTCAAAAGGAGGCAGCTGATTGAAAGCATCTGGCGATTTACTATTACCGCTTACCCAGTTCCCAGCACCTGACGCTGCCCTCCCTATGCCATCGCATTCGGGCTTTTTCAAATAGCGTCACACCGGTGACGTGGTTCTGTAGTTAACTTCTCAAAAAACAGTTTAGAGTGCGGGTCGTTGGAAGCTTGCGCGCAGGTCGCGTATCCGCTTTCTGCTTCCTCTTTTTATCCGCACGATTTATTAGCTGGAGCAATAATATGTATAGGTTGGAAACATTTCTCATTCTCGGAGGAGACCCCGGCGCGTACCGCGCGGCGCAATTCGCTTTTCACGCCGATGCGGCTCGTTCGGTAAAAGACGCGCTTCGTGCCGACGGGGTGGGCGCTGTCCGCCTGATTGAGGAAATCTCGGAGTCTGGCCGCGCGCTCTCCCATGACGCGGCACTCTATGCGCTGGCGATCGCTTCCAGTCCGCAGTTTGCAGACTCAGAAACCAACGCCGCCGCCCTGCATGCATTGCCGAAGGTAGCGCGCACCGGCGCCCATCTCTGCAAGTATGCTTCTTATGTCGGCAGCCTTCGCGGCTGGGGCCGTGGACTGCGTTCGGCAGTTGCCCTGTGGTACACATCCAAGTCAATTCAGGAACTCGCCACGCAAATTCTGAAACACCGGAATCGCAAAGGGTGGTCTCACCGGGATCTGCTGCGCCTTTCGCATCCCAAACCGCCTACGACGGAATACAACGCCCTTTTCCAATGGGCGGTAGAGGGGGAACTCGGCCACCTGGCGGCGCCCAACATCGCCAGCGGCAACCTGCGGCAGATCTACGCTTTCGAACAACTGAAGAAGACTACGGATGAGATGGAGATGGTGCGGCTGGTGGAAGACTTCCGCATGACTCATGACATCATCCCGCCCCTGTGCCGCAAGTCGGCGGCCGTGTGGGAAGCACTGCTGGGCTCCATGCCGTATATGGCGATGGTGCGCAATCTGGGCCACATGACGGAGGCCGGGCTGATTGCGGAACAGAGCGCGGCCACCGCGCTGGTGGTCATGCGGCTGGTGGACCGTGGCCGCATCCGCCGCGCCAATGTTCACCCCGCGGCGCTGTTGTCCGCGTTGGCAAAATATCGGACGGGCCCGTGGCAGGCGTCACCCGTGGTGGCCAGCGCGCTCGAAGACGCCATGAACCTCGCCTTCGCAAACATCGATCCGGCGGGACAGCGGATCTTTCTTGGAATCGACGCCAGCCTGCTGGCGAACGATGCCCGATGCCATGGGATGGCCCATGTCTCCGCCGCCCATGCCGCGGCAACCATGGCGATGGAATTCGCCCGCGCGGATACCCATTCGCAAATAGCCCTGCTTGACCGGGAACCCGCGTTCATCGACATTGCGAAGAACGCCAACCTGCAACAGGTGTGGCGCACCGTCACCAGAGAGTCGGGACCGGCCAATCCATCCACTGCCATCGAACACGCCCGCGAAAACGGGATGCACGTCGATACCTTTGTATTCATCAGCAACCAGTTGCCGCTGGAGGCGCTGGAGGCGTATCGCGAGCGAACCGGAATTCCCGCAAAGCTGGTCTTGCTTGCAATGGACGCCGCGGACTTTGAAGGAACAGTTCCCGATTACGTGATGCGCGTCGCCGGTTTCGACCCCACGGTGCCCCGTGCGATTCGCCAGTTCATCGGCGCCGCGCAGGCAGGCGCCTCGGCGTAAACAGAAATGACCGGGCGGGTTGCCATTACAATCCGTAAGAGTCTCAGATTTTTATCAGTATCCCAGACGCACCGTGCCCACTTTGGAACCATTGACGCTGCCCAGAGTCAGCCACTCCAGCGAAGCCTGAAATAGCAGTAGACGGTTCTTCTCCCACAGTGCGTTATGCGACGAACACGCCAGATCGACGTAAACCTTCTGCTGCGATCCAAGGTCGCTGTAAAGTGTCTTCACGCCTTCCGGCACCACCTGTTTATCGTACGCGCCGGCGACCAATAATGCCGGCATCCGCAGTTTCGCGGCAGCCGCCAGATTCCAGCCCCAGGTGGTAACCAACAGCGCCCGCCGCACTCCGCTGCCCCAGGTGGAGCCTACCGGATCGGAACTCAACATGGCCGCCCAGACTGCCTTGCCGCCAGCCGGATCGATCTGGTCCGGACAGCCGATCTGCCGGTCCCAATTCTGCCGGAAATCCGCCAGCGACTGAGAACTCATCACGGCGCCGTCCGCCGGCAGCGTCGCGGCGGTAAGCAGGCGCCGGGAGCACCAGTTTCTGCACCTTTTCCGGATGGTGCGAAGCGTAACCGGCAGCGCGTGGCCCGCCCAGTGACCATCCCATCAGACTGACGCGGTCCACATGCCGCAGAGCGCGCACGCGGTCCACTACCGTTCCAGTATCATTCCAGTCCTATGCCAACGTGGTCAGTTGATGCGGATAAGCGGCTGCGCACGGCGCCTCCAGCAGCGCGGGGACGAACTGCGCCTGCTGTTCCCGGGTCAGGTTGCACGGATCGTTCATCGGAGCCGGACGCGTGGACCGTCCATAGCCCGTCATATCCATGGCAAACACATCGAACCCCGCGCGCGCCAGGAACGCCATCCAGCTGTAATCCTGATAGGGTACGTCGAATGCCACTTCGCCGGGAGTACCGGCACCGTGAACAAACAGAACCACTCGATCCGCTCCGGGGCCACCGCGAAGCGCCAGCCCTGCCTGGACTACCTCCCGCACGTAGATCTGTGTCGTCTGCCCCGTAATCACCGGCACGGTCGAAGTGACGCGGACATAATGATCGACGGTGAGCAATCGCTCGCTATCCTCGCCGAAAGACAACTGCACAAAGAGGAGCCCGAGAAATACTGCACTGGATCGGATCATGACAGGCATTGTATCTCCATTAGTTGCGGTCTGGTTACAACGATACGAGCAAAGGTTTTGATTGACATTCTAATAAATAGAGCGCATAGTCGGGGCAATGATAAGCAAGATTTCTTGGATTTTCTGCTTGTGCTTTTTGCCAGCGTTATCACTCTATGGACAAGATTTCCAAGACGTTTCATCTTCCGATCCGTACTACAGCGCCGTCAATGCCTTGAGAGCGCAGAAAATCACCGACGGCTGCTCGGCTTCGCCGCCAATATACTGTCCTAATAGCGTCATTAGTCGCGGTCAAATGGCAGTTTTTATCGTGCGCGGCATCTTTTGGTCAATACTCGGAGATCCTGAAAATTTCACATACACCAGCACCCCATACTTCAGCGACGTACCGGTGACTCATCCTTTTTTTAAGTACATCCAAAAGTTGCGTGACTTGAACATCACATCCGGCTGTACCGCATTTACGTTTTGCACTGACTACGACATAAGCTGGGGGGCGCTAACAGTTTTCGCGGTTCGGTCGTGGGAATATCGGATGAACGGCGTTGTGACTAACAGCTTCGCCACCTCCGGGGCTAACTATTTCCCAACTGACGTTCCGCCGAACCATGCTTGGTATCCATATGTCACGAAGGCTATGGATCTTGGCGTCATCAAAGCGGGTTGTCTGGCCCAGCCAACATCAACGTATTGCATCGACACCGGCATATTGCGGGGTCCGGCAGCTTTTTTCATAGCGGGCGGGAGTATGGGACTTGTGGGCAGCTCGAAGGGCATTTCACCGACTTTGACGGAGATAAACCTTTCGGCCGTTCCGATAGACATGTACTACTCGTTGAACGGGTCAGGCTCAACGCCGATCGTCGACGGCTGTCCGACATCGATCACAGTTCGCCAGTGCTTCCAGCAACTGCTAAGTACTGGCACTGATAATTGGC
>JBBRNO010000162.1:0-14226 GCA_038230275.1 Bryobacterales bacterium | reverse complement strand
GCAGGTGCTGCCCAACCAGAGGATCGCGGCCGCGACTTCTTCGGGCTGACAGACCCGGCCGGAGTAAACGGCGCGCATTACGTCGTCGCGGCGCGATTGGGGTAGCTGGTCGTACATGCGGGTCTGGGTCGGCCCCGGAGCGACGGCGTTCACCAGTACCCCGTGCGGACCTAGCACTCGGGCCCAGGATTTCGTCAGATTTAACAGTCCAGCCTTCGTCACGCCGTACCAAAGATCCGGATGTCCGGTGAAGGCCGACACGGAGCTCACATTCACGATGCGGCCGGAGCGGCGCGCCTTCATACCGGGCGCCACTGCGGCGATCAACGCCGAAGGTGCTTCCAGATTGACGGCGAGGATCTCGCGGCGGTGCTCCTCCGGGATGGCCTCCACGGGGTCGCAGTAAAGTACGGCGGCGTTGTTCACCAGCGCGTCCACGCCGCCGAGCGATGCGACCATCGCGGGAATGTCCGCGGCGCGGCGCAGATCGAACTGAAGGCGCTCGCCCACGACCCCGGCACCGAACTCCTTGTCGAGTGAGACTACGCTCCAGCCCGCAGACTCGAAGGCTTGGGCCGTGGCCAGTCCAATGCCCCTCCCCGCACCGGTGATCAGAACTGTTTTCACGTTTTTCTATCCGCGACGCCGGTCAGCTTACTTCTTCGACCCGGCGATCGGGTAGCCTTGCCATACATATTCCAGAGCTTCGGGTAGCGTTTGTTGTTTCACGGTGCGGTCGGTGTGCCCGGCGTTTCGCGCGAAAACGAACTGATAATGATAGCCCTTGGCGGCCAGCACCTTTGCCATGAGCTCATTGTCGAGGACCCAGTCGTGGTAGCTGTCGTTCCTGGAGAGATTGTCGCGGTCGCCCACTTCCATCCAGAGGCGGATCGGCTTGGCAGGGGTGTTGGGGATGAGATGTTCATGGAACTCCCATGCGCCGTGCGGGGTCTCGGCGTTGTAGGGCCACTGCTGGTTCACATAGGTTCCGGAATAGGTGAGAACGCGGTGGTAGAGCTCCGGGTGGTACCACGCCATGATCAAGGCGCAGGAGCCGCCGGAGCTGCCGCCCATGGTTGCGCGGCCGTCGGGATCTTTGGTCAGTTTCACGCCGTATTGCTTTTCCACCAGAGGCAGCACTTCTTTCTCGACGAATTCCGCGTAGCGGCCGGACATGGTGTCGTATTCCAGGCCCCGCTGGCTGCCCTGGGCGTCGCCGCTGCCGTTGCTGATGGAGATGGCGATCATCACGGGCACGCGATGCTGGGCGATCAGATTATCCAGGGCCGTGAACAGCGCTTTGTCCGGCCCGTCCGCTCCGACGATGAAGGGCGCGACGGTGCCGGGAACGTATTGTTTGGGGACGTAGACAGCGACGCGGCGAGTGTAGGGAGCGGGGTGGCTGGTGGTGACAATCAGCTTGGCGGGGTCGGCAGGGTCGGGTGTGCCGAAGGTGTTGGGCTCGCGGGCGATGCCGGGGTAGAACTTGCTGTCGGCCGATTCCATGGTGAAGTTGAAGACGGCGCCCTGCGGCACGCCTTCCTGCACGGTCATTTCCGGGGCGGGGTTGTGGGTGGGGCCGAGGATGAAGTTTCCGTCTTCCTGCACGGGAGCGTTCGCGCCGTCGGGCAAGTCTTTCGCGGTGACATAACCGGGCGTGTTGGGATCGCGGGTGGGCGGCGTTGGGCGCGGTGGGCGGGTGGCCGGGGCTTGGGCCAGGGCCGGGTTCATGCCGGCGGTGAGGCTGATGAAGAACGCGATGCTGAGAAGACGGAACATTCGGGACTCCTTTATCTGTTGGCGCTTGCGAGTCGCGATCATGCAACTCCGGGGAAATCGTCAACAATCTTAACGCAACGGGGGATCGGCATCGCAGTTTATGCAGAGTTGACGAAGGAACGGAGGAGAACTTTACCGGGAATGCGATATGATACAGGGCGTGAAAAACGCTATGTACTCATCGACTCTTGTTTGCTTCGCGGCGCTGGCCGGCTTCTCGGCGGAACCTTCGGCAAAGTTTTTTGAAAACGACCAGGTGAATGTTTTCCGGGCGCTGGAAAAGCCGCACGTGAAAGGAAAGGCCCACGAACACAAGATGAACCGCATCATGATCTATTTGCAGGCGGGCAGCCAGCGGATTGAGTATCAGGATGGGAGGAAGCCGGGGAACTTCGATTGGAAAGCGGGCGACGTGAAGTGGAGCGCCGCCGATGGAATGCACGCTCCCGAAGTGACCACCGACGTGCCTTTCAACATTATTGAGGTGGAGTTACGGAAGGCCGGTAGCGGAGTGAAGGCTGCCAGCGCGCAGGATGTGCTGAAGGTGGATCCGAAGCACTACAAGCTGGAGTTTGAAAACGACCAGGTCCGCGTTTTGCGGGTACGCGTTGGCGCGCATGAAAAGATTCCGATGCATGAGCATGTGCTCAATCGCGTGTCGGTGGCGCTGACCGATCAGAACGTGCGGAGTACGGATTCCCAGGGGAAGGTAGAGACTGTCGTCCACAAAGCCGGCGAGGCTTCGTGGGGAACCGGGAAGACGCACAAGGAAGAAAATCTGAACGATAAGCCGCTCGAGATCCTCATTGTCGAGATCAAGAGCTAGTTCACGCGCGGCCGGTGAAGCTGCGGTCCTCGGTTGATACCTTCACCTTTTCGCCTTGCTTGATAAAGAGAGGAACGCGGATCTCCAGGCCTGTCTCCAGTGTGGCGGGCTTGGTGACGCTGCCGCTGGAGGAATCGCCGCGCACGCCGGGTTCGGTGTGAGCGACCACCAGTTCGACGAACATTGGCAGTTGCAACCCGATGGGATTGCCGTTGTATTTGTGCAACTGGATCAGGGCGCCTTCGGTCAGGAAATCCAACGCATTGCCGATGGTTTCCTCCGCGAGGGTGAGAGTCTCAAAGCTTTCCTGGTCCAGGAAGTGAAATCCCTCATTGTCGGAATAGAGATAGGAGGCGGGGACCAGTTGGAGATCCGGCTCCTTGAATTTTTCACCCGCCTTAAATGTCCGCTCAAAGACCGCGCTGGTGAGAAGGTTGCGGATCTTGAGGCGCACCAGGGTCTGGCCGCCACGAGCCGTAGGCGTGCTTACTTCCGCTTCCAGGCAGGAGAAAGGGGTATTATCGAGCTCAAACAAAGTTCTGCGCTTGACGTTAATCGCATCAATCAGGACGGCCATGAATTCCTTAAAGGCGGGGCGGCGGCAATGGCGCTGCCGACCCAATTGCAGTTCCTTTCAAGTATAGGATACGGGCTGGCGGGATGAGCGATGGTGTGTAGAAAACTATCGTTGGCGGGCGTTGTATTTCCAGAGAAGCGACATACCGGCAAAAGCGATTGCTGCCAGCGACAGCGTTGCGGGTTCCGGGATACCGGAGGGTGCGGAGGGCCCATCCGAGACCGCTAAGCCGCTCACGTCCACAGAAGTCAGAACCCAGTTCGGAGCAGCTGGAAACTCTGAACCGTCTGAACCTGAGTGCCACCGAAGTTGCAGCGAATCGCCCGCCGCCAGAGTCCCGAGATCTGCGATGGAGGTCTGTGAGGAAAACGAATCTGAGAAAACAGGGCCGGCAAGACCAGATAAGCCAATGCTCTGGTCATATCCGTTTTGCGTAAAGGCTGTGATCTTGCTAAAACCGCCGCCGTTAAGAGCCAGTTCCACAATTCCGCCGTCGAAGGTGGACTCGAAGTTCCGGCTGTGGGTGAATTGCAGTGTTACGGCGCCGCCGCTGGCAGTGAGGATCGGACTCAACAGCGAGACATCAGAGTTGTTATCGTACGTCAGTTGCCATGAATTACTGGTGAAGGCCCAGGATCCATTCGTGTTGCTTCCATTCGCAAATCCGAAGTCATTGCCGGTGGAGAAATCGAATGTGGTAGCTGACATGGAAAACGCTGTCAGAAACAGGGCCAGAAGACCATACCGGGTAACTCGCATCGAGAAAGTGTGCACTGAGAACCAACCTCCAACTAAGTCATGATGATAGCTGAAAACTAGTGCAATTCAAATAGTACGTTGGGCCTATTGGATCAACGGAATCTTATTAGTACGAGAGCGCAGGTACGTAAGTTTCCCTCGGATAGTAGGGTGGTTTGCAGTAGTTTATTTGACTCCGTTACGACCTAGCCGCTTCGCGCCGGCCAAGTCGCGGTCGAAGAGCATCCGCTGGGTGGGAGTTCCCCGCAAAATCATATCGCTCTCGGCATTGGAGAGCACTTGCAAGGCGAGCTCGCTTTTTCCGGTGCTGCGGTAGGCATTCGCCAGCGCCCGAGCCGTCCGGCCCGTCTGGGGATCGGGCTCCTTGAGGGAATTCTGGAGAAAGGGAATGGCCTGTTCGAAGTGAAGTCTCTCGCTCAAGATCAGCCCCAGACCACGATTCGCTACAGCATCGTCCGGCTTGCTGGCCAACGCTGTCCGGTAATGTGTCTCGGCCGCTGTCTTGTTACCGAGTGCAACCTGTAAGTCCCCCATCAGAATCTGGCCGGCCGTCAATTGGGGGTTCAATTCCAGGGCGAGGGCCAGGGTCGCTGCCGCCTCTGGAAACCTACTTTGAGCCGCCAAGGCATTCGCGTAGTAAAAGTGGCTGTAAGATTCTTTGGGATTGATGGCCACGGCGCGCCGGTAGTGCTGTTGGGCTTCCTCAAATCTTCCCATCCGGGTAAGAAGTGCAATCAGGTTTAGGTGGCACGTTAAGTTTCCGTCTTCAACTTGCAGTGCCTGTTCGAGTTGTTGGATTGCCTCCGGCACGCGCCCGGATCGCTCATAAGCGATGGAGCGACGTATATGGCCCTGGGTGCTACGGTCCGCCGCGACTAATTCTTCGCGGAGCGGGTCCGCCAGCGGCGGAGGGACTTCATCCAGATCCCGCGCACGCGCCACCGCTTCGTCCGCTTGCCGCTTCTGGTCTAAAGCCCGGTAGATTTTGGCGAGAGCCAGTTGCGCGTCGCGGTATTCCGGTGCAAGCTTGCACGCCTGCTGGAACCGCTGTGCGGCCTCCGCAGGTTGGCCGGCGGCCTCGGCGATTCGTCCTAAACCGAATTGCGCCTGGGCGGCCTGCGGATTTGCGTCAAGCACCCGTCCGTACTCGGTTTTGGCCTCGGCCGGACGGCCCGCGGAAGCGAGTGCGTCGGCCAGGTGGAGGCGAACAGCGGGTTCGGAAGGAGCCCGTTCCACGGCCAGCCGGAACTGAATCACGGCATCTACGTACTGTTTCCTGCGGAAGGAAATCATGCCCAGATAGTAGGGCCAGCGCGGCGAGGCTCCGCCCAGGCGGATGGCTCGCCGGTAACAGGCGACGGCGCCGTCATCCAAGCCATAGGCGTGCAGCACGACTCCATATTCGCCGGACGCAGCGGCGTTAGAAGGTTCAGCCGAAGCGGATTGATAGGCCCGCTCCAGTTGAGCCCGGACAACCGGGGAGAAAGAGCCAGTTGGCAGGGCAGGTATAGGCGGAGGGCTGCTCTGACAAGCGTAGGCCGCCAGCATCGCCGATCCGATGGCTGCCACCGCCCAGATTCGCATCAGGGAGTATTATAACGTTAGTCCCTTGATGCTGAATTCCACCCTTTCCGGGCCTGCGCACAGGTTGCTGGCGGCGGCTCTGTTCTGCGCTCTTTGCGGATGCGGCACGCCGAAACCGACCCAGACGCAAGCGGCTCATTTCCGGGATGTTGCTCGGGAGGCTGGCCTAGTTTTTCAGCATTTCAACGGGGCCACGGGCAAGTTCTATATGCCCGAAATTGTCGGCTCGGGTGCGGCGTTGTTTGACTACGATAACGATGGCGATCTGGACCTGTTGATCGTGCAGGGCGACTATGTGGTTCCGCCCGCTTTCGGGGAACATGCGCTGCTCCCGCCACCGGCCAAGCCGGGAAGCCGTCTCTACCGGAACGATGTGATCCCGGGCGGAAAGCTGCATTTTACCGATGTCACGGAGGAGTCCGGTCTTCACCTGGAAGGCGCCGGAATGGGTGTCGCCACCGGTGATATTGACAACGACGGGGATCTGGACCTTTACGTGACGTATTACGGAACCAGCAGACTCTACCGGAATGACGGCGGAGGACGCTTCACCGATATCACCGCAGCGTCTGGCACGGCCGTGAAGGGATGGTCCACCAGCGCGGTTTTCTTCGACTATGACCGGGATGGACTGCAAGACCTTTTCGTGACCAGTTACGTGAACTTCAGTCCGGCGAATCATAAGCAATGCAAGGGGCCGAGCGATGAGACGGACTATTGCGGACCGGACGTCTACGATGGACTCCCCAGCCGGTTGTTTCACAATCTGGGCGGCGGGCGCTTTGAGGATGTCACGGAGAAATCGGGAATTGGCGCGGCGGCGAGTTCAGGCCTGGGTGTCACGGCGGTTGACCTGAACGGCGACGGCTGGCTGGATCTTTATGTGGCCAATGACGGGCGGCCGAATCACCTGTGGTTAAACCGCCAGAATGGAACATTTTCCGAGAGCGCGATGGAGTTGGGCGCGGCACTACCGGAAACGGGAAAGGCACGGGCCGGCATGGGCGTGGCAGCGGCGGACATCAACGGTGACGGCAAGCCGGATCTGCTGATCACCAATCTGACAAACGAAGGCGCCTCGTTGTATGAGAATCGGGGCACGGTGGGATTTGCCGAGGTGTCTGAAGCCCGCGGTCTGAGCAAGGCCACGGTGGCGTTTACCGGATTTGGCGCCGGTTGGTTCGATTCACTGAACTCGGGACGGCTGGATCTGTTCATCGCCAATGGAGCGGTGAAAATTGAGGGCGGCCAGCGTGGCGGACCCTACCCCTACAACCAGAGAAACCTGTTGTTGCGGAGCGCCGGCGACCCGGCTCATTTTGAGGACGTAACCGCGGAGGCCGGGGAAGGGCTAAGGTACAGCGAAATCAGCCGGGGCGCGGCCTTTGGCGATCTCGATAACGACGGGCGAGTGGATATTGTGGTGACGAACAACGCGGGACCGATTCGGCTGCTACGAAACGAGAGCGGCAGCGGGAACCACTGGCTGACGATTCGGGTGGACGGGGGACCCTCCAACCGGTTCGGATATGGGGCGGCGCTTGAGCTGAGACGCGGCACCCGGCCTCCGCTGCGGCGCGTGGTCCACACGGCTTATGGATATTTAACTGCCAGCGATGCACGCGTTCACTTTGGGTTGGGCGCTGATGCCGGTCCGGTCACACTCCTGATTCGTTGGCCCGATGGCGCGGGCGAATCGTGGGTATTTCCGGATACGGACCGGATAGTTACCATCCGCAGAGGGTCCGGCAGCCCGGAAAAATAGTCTTAACCGAACTTTCAGGGGAGGAAGCAGAACTAATCCCGTTGCATTTGAGACTTCGGCAGCCTTACTTTATCGAGGATCTCGTTGAACAGGGGATCGAGATCGTCTGATTTGGTATGTACGACGTATTCTGTAAAATCGTTCTGATCGAGGGTGGTGTAGAGAATGACAGGGATCTGCTTTGTATCGTCGCGCTGCCTGAGACGCTGCAAGCATCGAATCCCTGCAGTATAGAACCCCTCCGAGACTACTTCTGGCGGGATCTCGCTCAACTCCAATTTAGCTGAGGGATTGGCCCAACGGAGCATGATGTCCAAGATAATGACATCTGGATTGGCGGAGGCGATGCTGTCCAGCGAGGCAACAAACTCGCTTTCAGTCGCAAGCGTCTGGACTTCCGCACCAAAGCGTTTTCGAAGCGCATCGGCAATCCGTGCCAGTTCTAAATGATCATCATCGACCAACGTGATGCGCATGTCAGGGCCTACCTATTGGAAATTGCAACCGCACCTCAGTATAGCCTTCAGGCGTCGTGGGCACGACGATCAGCTCTCCACCATGGGCCATCATGATATGGTTTACAATCCACAGGCCGATGCCGCTTCCCTCCCCGGTTGTAACTTTCGCCAGCGGGCTCCGCCACCCGCGAGTTTTTGAGTCCTCGACATCAGAGGGACCGAGTCGCAAGCCTTTATTCACCACAGCGATCACCAGGCGATTTTTGGTGAGGGCAGCGGTTACCTGAACCTTGGTACCTTCGTAGCCATACTTGGCCGCATTGTCCAACAAATTGTTAATCGCCTGATCGAGCAAGTTGCGATCAAGCTCGACCTTTCCGGCTCTGGCAAGAGCGGCAAAGGTTTCCTCACTCACGCCGAACGTCAAGGCTTTTTGCTCGTCAACGATAAGCTGATTGTCCATGGCGGCTTCAATCAGGAGCTTCTTCAGGTCGGAAATCGATATGATCTTTTTCTGCAGAAGAACTGGTTGGTTACTAGCAAGTTCGGCGAACAAGCCGATGCTTCCGGCCACGCGGCTGGCGCGGCGAATAATGCCCCGGAGGAAAAGGAGTTGCTTCAAGATCCCGTCGCCTTCCAGCGACTCGGACAGTCTGAGAAGTACGGGAATCCTGGTGCGGGCATGGCGAAGTGGATTCTTGATCTGATGCTCAAGGTCCATGAAGGTTTGCGCCTGCGCTCGTGCTGAGTCTTTTTCGGCATCTACCCTTTTCTTTAGCTCCGCCTGCGTTTGCGTGAGTTTGCCTATGGTAATCGAGAGGCTGTGATACAGGCTTAGTTGAGAGCCGAGCAACTTGGCTATAGTACGCGCATGCTTGGGGAACGGTTCCGGTCCGACATGTCCGATCTCCAGAACGCCGAAATGATCATTGGACTGAATCGGCGCCAGAATCAACGTCTCCGGCGGGACCGTTTGAGAATACTTGGGTGAATCCGCACTTTTCAAGTCGGCACTGCGGAAGATCAGCGCATCGCCCTTCTCAAGCTGGGCGACCCAAAGCGCGGGAAGCGCCACGGGGCGTTGAGGAATATTCGGCCATCCCTGTCCGCTCTTGAATTCAAAGAGTCCCGTTTCTGAATTCTTCACGCGAACATCTACGAATGTCGCTCCTGGAATCACCTTGGAAATCATCTGAACGCTGCTGGAGTAGATCTGATTCTCGTCCGGCATGGCGCGATTGAGCTCTTCATGAACGAGCGTGATGATGGTGGAAACGCTTTCGACTAATACCCGCCAATCCGCGTTTTCCAGATCCAAAGCCCAGCGGCTACGCTGGTCGCTCACGTATTGGCCGATTTGTCCGGCTAGCAAAACCAGAAGATAGGCTTCGCGTTCGGCAAAGTAGGACGGCCCAAACAGGGGTGCGCAGCAGCGGATGACTCCGGCGGCGGATCCGCCGACCAGAATGGGAGCAGCCATGAAGCTGAGGGGCCGCTGATTTTCGTCGCCGGTCAGCCAGACGAAATAATGCTTCAATGCCGCTTCAATTTCGGGATCGGATGTAAGATGCCTGAGATCAAGATATCGAACCGGGCCGGAGAGCGCTTTCCAAATTGGATCTTGAGGCGCGGGGTCTGGAGGAGGAGCCTGATTGGATGCCGAAGCAAATCCGTAGAGTCTGTGTGTGTTCTCGAGATCGGGCACTGAGAGGAAAACCGATACTTCCTCGCACATGAGCAAACGCCGGATGACGTTCGAAACGTTGATCATGGTTTCATCGAGGCCCGCTTCGCCCGCTACGGATCCGGCGCCTCTGACAGAGGCGCGTTGTAAAGAGTTGTTTACTTCTCTGGAGAGACGGTAGCCGACTTCATCCCGAATCCTTTCGTAGAGGTCGGGAATGAGTTTGGCCATCCGGCATGCAGTTTCGATTTCTTCCTCGCTGAACGGGTTTGGAACTTCGCGGCGGAAAATGTTGAGCGCTCCCCTGGCGCCATCCATAAACGTGACGGGAATGATTAGAATGGTACGGATCTTTTGATCTTTGAGAAATGGAGCCCTATACGCTAGTGTGTCTTTGGTGACATCCAAGATGTGGTAGTGGGACAGGTTTTCCGTAACGGCGAGGCCGGTGCGCGATGCAAGCGGGACATTACGCTCATACCAGAATTCCGAGCCTGAGAAAGATTGAGCGAGCGGGAAGAAACATGGATCCACCTGGAGGGGGCCTGACACGTTCAGTTCCCAAAGAACGGCGCCAAAGGCATTCAATTCTTTGGCTACACAAGCGAGCATCGCCGTAATACCCGATAGCTCGTGCTGTTTAAGTCCACTTGTAACAAGTCCCGTTACTGCGTCGAGCAATCGACTCGGTCTAACATTCGCTTCAGGATTCATTGCGGCCCCACTGTCGATAATAGGATTCTGAGGCCATCGAGCACTGAGTCCTCCCGCAAGCGAAGATACGGATAGGTACGGAACCACTGAGGCGGTGTCACCGAATCAAGTACGACAGGGACAACGATTTTGCGTAGGTCCTCCGCCAAGGGAAGTCCAACGTGCAGCAGGTGTGCGTTCTGCCGGGAGACCAGAAACAGCACGGTTTCGCAAGTTTCGATCAGACGTTTCAGGCGGTCCTGTTGCGCGGATTGCATTGCGCGAGTATTGGACATTCGGAATACGGAGTGCCCTTCTCGATCGAGGAACCGCCCAATTTCATCCGCGCGAACTTCATCGGCCTGATCGGCGAACATGAGAACCCGCCGCCCCGCAGGCTGCACAGTTTCCTTGAAGTGAGAGATCTTGACTAGTTCGCGAAGAATGCGCCGCAGTTCCGAGTGTTCAGCATCTAAGCGATACTCAATGGTGCGCAAGCGCTGATCGTGAAGGAGGCGATCCTTCTGCGTCAGGCTCAAACTCCCGGCGGGCAGGATAATGTAATGCGGTTCAAATCCCGTGGGATAGAACGCGGCCAGCTTATCGGACACGATTCGAAAGTCAGGGTCTGTCCCACCATAGCCGATAAAGATCACCGTATTCGTTGCGAAGACACACTCCAGGAAGTCGCGGTATCCGGGTCGCTGATACTGCAACTCCTGATAGTCTCGAGTGCCCAAAACGACCGTTGAAATGCGCTGGTAATCGCCATGAGCCTTCAGAATAAAAAATCTGTTGCTGCGTAGCGGCTGCGGAGTAAGAACGTCATAGTCGTGCTGGGTAAATGTTAATTGAGAAGACCCGCCGGTCGAGATCGTATAGGCAGACTCGACGAGACGGTCGTAATTGGAAGTGATGACGCCGTTAAGCGCGATTTCAGGAATCAGGAAGTGATTTTCCACCGGCTTGACGTCGGGGTCGCCAAAGATGTGGATGAAATACCGTTGCAACTCAGCGCTAAGCTGGTCCCGAATCTCCTGGCCGGCCTCAAGAAAGCTACCGTTGTTGATCATGCGGCGAATTTCCCGGCTCCTGTGGATTGGCTGACTCTCTTTTTCCGCCAAGCCGAGAAGCTCCCGCAACAGTCCTGCCCAAGTCGGCAGGGGTTGGCCGTTTGAACGCACAACAGGCGCAGAGAGTCCGGAACCAACGAACAATACACAACGGCGATCGGCGATAGCTCGCCTCAGTTGAGCGGGAAACTCACCTTGAAAGAGATATGGGTTGCTCATTGGCTCTTGGTACCCATTGGATTCCGTGGCCGGGCGCCGGGGTTACTGGCGCAGCATCGTTACCAACCTATCGACGATCTCAGTCACTGTGGAAGTCTTGACGCGACCGCATGAGCCGAGGATGAGCCGCCGCTCAAATGTGAAGAGCCGATTCGGTCGAACGTAGCTGTTCAACCGAAGTGAACCGCTGTCAAAGTCCTCTTCGGTCAATGAGATTGCCTGTTCGTCGCGCCCGGCCTGACTGGTGATCTGGCAGAGCACTACATCCTCACCCGGCAAATCCAGAAGCACCATCGCGGGGCGTCTCTTGGTGTCGGACAGGTCTGAGAAAGGAAATGGAACGATAACGACTTCACCCTTTACAAATCGCGCCACGCGATCTCCTCCGCTGGCGCAAGCCATTCGGAGGCAAGCACCCTCTCACTCGCGAGAGCCAGTGAACGAGTGTTGTCGGCTTCGTCCGATTCTGCCTGGCGCAAAAAACGAACGCAGACATCCACCGCCCAGGAAGGTACTCGAGAAGCGAGTTCCTGCAATTCGGCTGCCTTATTTGCATTCTGTGAGGTGATATCCGGGGGGAGCCAGTTCCGGTGGATTCGCGCAACAACTTTGGAGGCCTCCGGCGCCTTTTCCTTTAACTCGAGTTCCACTTGACACAGAGAGTTAAACGCTACTCGAAAAGCAGCTTCTTCGCGCCGAAACGGATTGCATAGACGAGACTTCTCGATGGTGGGATAAATGAGATTTGTAATAGCAGCGACATCACTGTGAAGATATACGAGCCCGACCTCCCCATCACATAAATACTCTTCCACATGGACGTGAAACTCGGTTTGGATAAATTCCAACACCGGGCGCCACAAAACGAAGCGGAGACCATTCGCATCCCGCGAGGATTCGATAGGAAAGCATAGATTCGGCAAAAACTGCACCATCCGAATGGGCAGCCTCTGGCGATGGGCCGCCATAATGGCCTCAAACATGGCTGCAACGGCATCTTGAGGAAAATTTACTTGCGGGGTAGACTGACTCTCGAACTGAGTAGCGAAGGCGAAGGCCGAGGCCTGAATCTCTGAGGTTTCCCGATAGCTGGAAACTACGTCTTGAATCTGACTCATCACCGAACTCCTTAAAAAAGAACTATATCGTACCAGAAGTTGGAGTAGTGGAAGCTGGCTTGGCGAAATTCAAAAAACCATGTTGCTATTCAGCGAGCCTGAGCAGTGACAATTTCAGTGTAGCAAGGATCACGTCACTTCGGCGGCCGACGATTCAGAAAACGGCAGCGCGGTTTCCCCTCCGGCGGCTCGCCGCGAAGGAAAGGTGTTCGAAATTCAGGTAGCTTGAGCATCAGTCTGCGCCGGGGGGGGGCGATTTCCAAATGAGGCGCTGCAAACTTAGTTCGAGCGAAGGATCTCGGGGCTCTAAAGCCTTCCGTCCGTGCCTCCCCAGCTTTGGCACGTGCGCCTGGGTCTCGCTATCGAAGGCATCGGCGGAATGTCACGGTGTCGCTGTTTTCGCCAGCACGCGGTAGGCGTCCTCATTGACGCTGGCGAGCTTGATTTCGAACTCCTCCACTAGGGGCGCCAAGTTCATTACATCGCCCCGAACATATCAGAGCATGGGCGCAGCGAAGCTCTTCTGCATAGGATCCGTGGCCCCTTCAAACTGCGAAAGCAGTGCGGCTTCGGAAACCTGCTCGAGTTGGAATGCTCTACCGCTCGATTTCCTCTAGTCGTCTAGCCTTGCGCGGCGCCCAGGCCTTGTCCAAATATGGACGCCTCGCGGCCCTCGCGCAGTTTAGAAACAATTGCGGCCGGCTCGTGATGCACCCCTAAAATTGAGCGATCCACATTGCAAGAACGGCCATTTGGCTGACGGCGCCGAACCCGGTCTAGCCGGTTATATATGACCAACGACCAGTTAATGCGGTCTTCCGGGAACCTTAGCAGCGCCTTTCCAGGCAGGCGAGTAGATAAGCGAAGACCTGGTGCTTCGGTTTCGAAAATGTTGGATGGCTACGCAGGGGAAAAGAAGCCAAGGAACCATGCTGGGAAACTGGCGGCTTGCATTTAGATTTCGTTCCGGTGGCAAATTCCAGCTCACGGTCGCAGGCGAATGTGCTAAGCTTATAGGTCGTTACGCCTTTACACCAGCAGTAATCCCAAAGGGAACGGACGGGTGGGTGAGTGGTTAAAGCCAACAGACTGTAAATCTGTCCATCCTTGCGATGTACGAAGGTTCGAATCCTTCCCCGTCCACCAGAAGTTGGTTTATAGTGTATAAGTAAGCCGTTGTAGCTCAGTTGGTAGAGCGCGTCCTTGGTAAGGACGAGGTCACCAGTTCAATCCTGGTCAACGGCTCCAGACTTTTTTTCAAGGGTACCTTTCCTGTTCGGCTTCCAAACAGAGAATAAGGGTTTCAATTATGGCGAAGGAAAAATTTGACCGCAGTAAGCCGCACGTAAATATCGGGACGATCGGACACATCGATCACGGCAAGACCACCCTGACGGCGGCCATAACGAAGACGCTGTCGAAGCACAATCCGAAGAACAAGTTCCGGAGCTTCGATTCGATCGACAACGCGCCGGAAGAAAAGGCACGCGGAATCACGATCGCGGTAGCGCATGTGGAGTATGAGACAAAGAACCGTCACTATGCCCACGTGGATTGCCCGGGCCACGCCGATTACATCAAGAACATGATCACCGGAGCCGCGCAGATGGACGGCGCGATTCTGGTGGTTGCCGCCACTGACGGCCCCATGCCCCAGACGCGGGAGCACATTCTGCTGGCGCGCCAAGTGG
>JBBRNO010000161.1:0-14302 GCA_038230275.1 Bryobacterales bacterium | reverse complement strand
TTCTTTGCCCGGCTGGAAGCGGCACGGCCGGCTGCTAATGTTGCTTCGCTGATCGGCCATAACGATGTGCGGCGGGCGGCGATGGGAGAAGCGAACAGAAAGGCCACGCCCGCCGAGATCGCGCGGATGAAAGAGGTGGTGGCCCGCGCCATGCAGGCGGGTGCGGTGGGCTTCTCCACCGGCCTGATCTACGTTCCCGGCACTTATTCCGATACCGAAGAAGTGCTGGCGCTGGCCAAGGAGGCCGCACGCTACCAGGGGGTCTACGCGAGCCACATGCGCGATGAAGGCGCGCATATTACCGAAGCGATCGACGAAGCGGTGCGCATTGGGCGCGAGGCACACATGCCTGTGCAGCTTTCGCACTTCAAGATCGACAACAAGCGGATTTGGGGAGACAGCGCGAAGACCATTGCGCTGGTTGAGCGGTATCGAAAAGAAGGTGTCGATATCACGGTGGATCAATATCCTTACGACCGTTCGAGCACAATTCTGGGGCATCTTGTTCCCACGTGGGTGCTGGCCGACGGTGAACGGGCGATTCGCGAACGGTTGGCGAACCCTGCGACCCGCGCGCGAATCGCGGCGGAGATGCGGGGCCAACTGGATTCCTTGGGGTTCGACGATTACTCCTGGGCGATGGTAGGGTTCAGCCGTGGGAATCCCGCGATCAATGGCAAGACAATTACCGAGATCAATGCCATGCGTTCGGGTAAGCCGGGAATGGACGGTGAAGTCAACACGATTCTAGACATGTTGGCGGCCGAGCCCTCAGGCACCAACATGATCTATCACAAGATGAGCATGGTGGACGTGGATCGCATTATCCAATATCCGAACACCGCGATTGCCAGCGATGGCTGGGTTATCGAACTGGGGTCAGGCGCGCCGCATCCGCGCAGCTATGGGACCAATAGCAAGGTGTTGTCTGAATTTGTGCGGTCTCGCCATGTGCTGACGCTGGAGGACGCCATCCGCAAGATGACCGACCTGCCGGCGCGGAAATTTGCATTGCGTGGACGGGGCCGCATCAGTTTGGGCTATGCCGCGGATCTGGTTCTGTTTGATCCGAACACCATTCAGGACCATGCGACGTTCGTGAAGCCGCACCAGTACAGCACGGGATTTGAATTCGTCATCGTCAACGGCCGGATTGAAGTGGAGAACGACCGGATGACGGGCGTGCGCGCCGGGCAGGTATTGCGAAAGAAATAGGACGGCGAGTTTTACTTCTTGATTTCGGCCATACGTTTTTTGACGAAGGCGTCGTATTCCTTTTGCAGTTCCGGTGTGAGGCCCGGGCCTCCGTAGAGTTCGCTGGCTTTATATTTGCCGGTGAGGAACTTTTCCTTGGTCCATTCATCATGGATGTGCGTGAGGTCGGCTGCATCGCAGATTTCCTTGACCAGGTGCGGTGGAATGAAAATGACGCCTTCGTCGTTGCCCAGCACCACATCTCCGGGCATGACGATGGCGTCTCCTACTTTGATTGGAATGTTGATGCCCACGACAACTACTTCACTAATGGCGGCGGGATGCGCCTTCTTGAAGAAGATCTGGGTGGGGAGTTCACGAATGCCGCCGATGTCGCGAATGGTGCCGTCGATTACGGCGCCTGTGCGGGTGAGCCCAGCTACCGCGGCTTGCAGGTTATCGCCGCCAAAGTTATGGCCGGGCGCGGCTCCCATGAGGTCGATTACAGGAACGTCATTGACTTGCAGCAGATCGATCACTTTTTGATTTTGCTGCTGCGGGAGGCCCTCCGCTTTTGCGTCTTTGTCCAGCACCTCCGCCAGATCGGGCCGCAGCGGCAGGTATTGAGCGGTGACGGCGCGGCCCACAAGAATCTTGCCTGGATGCAACACCTGGAAATCCCAGCCGGCGAACTGGTGTTTGTAGCCCTTACTCATGAGGAAGCCCCATGCTTCTTCGAGAGAAAGGCCCTTGACGCGTTCGAGCAGGCGGTCGTCCACTTTGGGGCGGCCATCCGGGAAGCGTTCGAATTCACTCTTCGCCGTGTACTTGATCAACTGCTCGCGGGAGAGTCGGAATACCTGGCCGTGGGCGGCGGGTATCAGGCAAGCGGCTAGCAAAACTTTGGTAACAAACTGCATGAGGGTGGCATCCTTTTAAAGCGGAACTGAGTGCTTTGCTACGTATTCGTCTACGTCGGATTCATCGGGCGCAATGTGATGGAAGTATTCGGCGTACTCCAGTCCGTGGGCTTGTGCCCGCAGGCGGTCCCGGGCTAGCGCGAACGTCTTCGTATATTGGCGGTTGGCGGTATCGTCATCCTCGCCCAGCAGAGAAAGCTTGCGGCCCTTTGCGGCCAGCGCGCGGCGCAAACGTGCGCCCTGATTGCCTGCGGGGCCCTGCGTCACATTCGCCATATTGACCCAGACCTTTTGATCAATGTGCGGAGCAATATCCACCACGCGGTTTACTAACTGCGGACCGCGGGCGAAGTAGTATTTTTCTGTTGGACCGTGTGGAGTGAGGCCGGCTTTGAAATGCTCCGGATAGTCCCATTCCGAAGCGGCCACCCAACAGGCGGACTCCACGGCTTTGGCGGTGACCGAGTGATCGGGGTTGCGCTCATACAGGGCCGCAGGATCGTATACCAGTACGGTATCCACTTTCAGCAGGCGAAAGAGAAAGACGAGGCGGGCGCGCATTTCCAGCAGCGGCCAACCGTCCATATTGTGATTGGGGTAATTCAGGAAGTAGGCATCGGTCAAACCGAGGCGGCGGGCCACTTCCTTGGTGTCGTTCTCGTTCTTCAGTACGATATCGCCAATCGAGGAACCTGTGCCGGCCATGGAATCGTTCGACATGGTGATGAGAACACCGGTGTAGCCTTCGTCGATGAGTTTGAGAATGGTGCCGCCGGCGAAGATGGGAATATCGTCGCAATGCGGCTGGATGGCGGCCAGCACTTTTCCGCGGTGCGGCTTGCCGGGCAATTTCCGTTCGATGGTTACGGGGATGGTGTAGGACGTGCTGCCAGTGCCGCCGGCCTCAGGTTCCTTTTGGGCTTGGGCGGGTGCAGCCGCGAGTAGGGAGCCGGCGGCTCCCATAAAATGCCGGCGTTCCATGCGTTGCCTCCAGGTTCATATTGTAGAACTATGCGGGATGCCGGGTTGAAAACCTATTGGCCGCCGATACACGCTGATGCACGCGGATAAAGAACCAAGGTTAGGGGGCTAGCCGCGGTTGAAGATGTGAACCCGGAAATACGGCTGTGCTTTTTCGGTTTCGTCTCTTGCGAACGCTTCCTGGGCTTTGGAAGCGTCGTATCCGCGCCAGAGCCAGGTGAGCGATTCGGGTAGTTCCGAACTGCCCTGCATGGGGCTGTGACCACCTACGCCGAAGCTGAAGTGGAAATCGTATTCGCGGAACTTTAGCGAGTTGGCCATCTCGATATTTTGCAGCGGGACGCTGCCATTGGCGTTCTCGGCATCGTCGCATCCGTCCTGAATCCACACGCGAAGATTCTTCCTGGGCTCGTTGCGAATCTTGAAAGGATAGATGTTGCCGCCGTCGCGAACGCCGGGCTGCCAGTGGCCTCTGGCTGATTTGATGGGTTGCTCCCAGGGGCCACTCGACAGACCGGAAATGGCGCGGCGGTAGGGTCTTTGCGGATGTTGTATTTCGATTGCACTTCGGTCAAAAGTTCGTCGTTCAGAAAGCGTGCGTATTGGCCGAAGAGCGTTTCGTATTCGACACCCCGCAGGGCGCTTGTGTGCGCGGCCTGGGTGTCAGCCTTGGCAGCCTTATGAACGGCCTGATAGAAAGGCGTCCCCTCCGGCATGGTGGCAATTCCAGGCATGGTGAAGACCGACACGATGACGGGAAGCTTCTTTTCGTAGGTCAGATTATCGATCACCTCCACCAGACGGATGGATGACGAGTCACGATTTATGTACTGCTGTCCGTCGTCCAAGACCATGAGGGCTGCCGGAGTCGCGGGATCATAATGGGCTGGCGTGTAGACCCAATAGCCGCTCTGCATGCCGTCGTAGATTTTACTCGTGAACACCGTCTTCTCGCTCAGCTTTCCATGGGGCACGCCGGGCTTGGTGTAAGAATCGGTTCCGAACGAAGGCACGTCTGCTTTGCCGCCGAATTTCTTGCGATCGAGCAGGTAGTGAAAGGAGTGGCCGCGGCCTGTTTTCAGTGGTACCACGGCGAACCACAAGGGCGAGCTGGAGATTTGCTTCATGCCGCTGGCGTGTGCGCCATCAATGAACAGCGCCGGAGTGGCGGACGTCTCTACGGAGAACAGGCCCTGGCCGTGGTCGCTTAGCGCTACGGTTCCCGCTTTGAGATTGGCTGCCGGGACGGATGCCCGCAACGCTTCCCGCAGCTGCGTGGATTCGGGCTTCTGCACGGCCAAGTCTATCAGCTGCCTGGCGGGCAATCGATCTCCCAATTCTGCGTCAGGACTTCTTGTCCAGAAGCTTCCTGATGGCGGCAGTGGTGGCTGTGTCTCTGGTAACAGTGCGGTCGGGCTTGTCCTCGGCGCCTTCCCGGGCGCGGGCTTCGCGGTATCTCTCCTGATGGCCGGCGAGATCCAGAGGAGTTTCGCCCGCCGAATTTTTCGCATCCAGGCCAACACCCAGCGAATAGAGGTATTCAATCACCTCAGGCGCCGCAGCGCCGGCTGCGATGTGCATGATGGTTTGATTCTGCCGGGTTAACGAGATTGGCTTCACGGGGTCAGCGAAGTGATCCGTTGGATCATACCGGGATGTCAAGCTTGCGCCTCGAGCAACCATTTCCTTCACTACCAGCAGGTCCGTGGATAATACGGCCACCGAAAACGGCGTGTGGCCGTCTTTCCGTAATAGATTGGGATTGGCCCGGTGATCGGCCAGCAGTTTTACCAGCTCCAGACTATCGGAATCGGCCGCGATGTGGAATGCGGACGAGCCTGGAGGCGCGGGGTTGATTCTCACGTCGCCCACCGGACCGGACGTGGGATACAGCGTTTGGCGGTTGGGATCGGCACCGGCATCGAGCAGACGATTCACCATGGCCAGGGCCTCTTCCAGCTTGTTTGCGGAAGCCGTCGTGGTTTCGGGTCCGGGTGGATCGACTGGTGTTTTGGTTGCGTCAGATCCGCCGCGTCCGCGCCCGGATCCTTTTCGCACGGCCCTGCCACCGCCGTAAGCGGACCGGTCCCGGCCCATTGTTGTAATCCGTGCGACCGCCAACGCTGCGCCATGAAGCGGCGTGTAGCCGGCGCAATCTGAAACGTTCACCGTGGCTCCGCGATCGAGCAGGAAGCGTGCCATCGCCAGATCCGCGCCAAACTGAGCGGAGCTGCCGGATGGAGCCGGCGCTCCAGTGCCGCCAACGAACGCCTTGCCAAGCGGGTCCCATTTATAGAGCGCGGCGAGCAGCGGCGTGGAGCCGTCCGCGGCCGGTACGTTTACATCGACACCTGCGTCCATTAACATCTTTGCCGATTCCAGATCGTGTTTCTGAATGGCGAAGAGTAGCGCGTTCTGGCCGCCCTGCTTACTGGCGTAAACACCATCGTTGTTCCAGGGAATCCCGGTCTTGCCGATGGTGCTGGTGGTGGGTGTGTAGATGGTGGCGGTGATGTCCCATACCTTCGACGTCGCCCGCACATCGGCTCCGCGATCTATGAGCAGGCGCACCGCAGCCGGAGTTCCAGCGGCCCACATCAACGCCGTCTGACCGAATTTCTTCTCCCGCGCGTTGACGTTGGCTCCGCGCTCGAGCAGCATCTTCATCACTTTGCTCTGGCCCAGGCGGGTTGCCGTCATGAGCGGTGTTTCCCCATCTTCCCGCGCCAGGTTGGCATCGGCACCCTTGGCGAGCAAGAGTGTGACTATGGCCGGCGAACCATTGGTAATGGCCAGGTACAGCGGGCCGATTCCCTGCTCATTCGCCAGATTGGGGTTCGCGCCCGATTTCAAAAGTAGGGTGGCGATCTCCACGTTGCAGCGGACCGCCGCCCAGGATAGTGCCGTCGAGCCATCCACTTCCTGCGCGTTCACATTTCCGTGTTTCGCCAATAGAGCTTGCACTTGAGCCCGATCGTCGTCTTGAACGGCGTCTATGAGAGCTGTCCCGAAACAATTCGTGACCGCCAGAATCGGCATTAGAAGAGTACGCGTAATCTGCATTGCTCTACATCTCAAGACGGTTCAATTTTCCGGTGCTGTCCCCAAGCTTTTCCGTCGGGATGCCTACTTTGTCAAGCATGGTGAGGTATAGATTCGTGAGAGGAGTGGTGTCTCCAGGGTAGACAACGTAGCGGCCGCCCGCGATGCGCCCGGCCGCGCCGCCGGCGACGATGATCGGTAGATCGTGCTGGCTGTGCACGGTTGGCACGCTTAAATCGCTGCCATACATGATGAGCGAATGATCCAGCAGCGTGGAGTTTCCTTCTTTCAGGGCGTCCAGTTTCGTCAGGAAGTAGGAGAACAGTTTGGACTGGTCGACGTTGATCTTTGCCAGCGCCTTTAGTTTGTCTGGTTCGAAGTTGTGATGTGAAATCTCATGGTGCCCCATGGAGATGTCGAGGTGCGGAAACGTCATGGACGAGGCCTCTCGCGCATACATGAAGGTCCACACGCGGGTGAGGTCCGCTTGCAGCGCCAGCACTTGCAGGTCGAACATGATCTTTACGTGTTCGGGCCACGAGTCTGGAATTCCTGCGGGCCGCGTGGCATCGGGCAGCGCCACGGGCTTCTTCTCCATAGCCACCTGGATGCGGCGTTCGATGTCGCGAATGGACTGAAGATACTCGTCCAGCTTGCGCCGATCGCTGGGGCCCAGGCGCTGCTTCAGTTCGGAAATGCGGTTGGTGACCGTATCCAGGCTGCTGCGGTCGGCGGCCTGTCGTTCGGCGGAAGCGGCGGGATCGATGCGGCCGCCCTCACCAAAGAGGCGCTCAAAAACGCGGCGCGGATTCGGTTCGAAAGGCAGTGGAGTTGTGGCGCTCTTGAAAGATACTCCGCCTAGTGCGGCATTGTATTCGGTGGACAACTCGAGCGAGGCGAACTGGGTTTCCTTACCTAGCACCTGCGCAGCCACCTGATCTACCGAGATGCCGACGTGAACCGAGCCCCTGGTTGGCTCGACGCCCGTCATGAACGAAGCCAGGGCGCGGTCATGGAAACCGGCCTTGGTGCGGTCCGGATCGGACGAAAGGCCGCTGATGACCAGGAATTTATCTTTGTGGGGCGCAAGGGGCGCCAGCGCTTCGCTGAGCTGATAATTGGCGCCTTCGCCGGTTGGTTTCCACTTGGACTCATCTACGCCCAAGGTATAAAAGACAAATCCAAGACGGCGCACCGGAGCGGCCGCGGTGAGCCGGTCGGCGCGTAACGCCGGGATCATCGCGTCCAGCAGCGGGAGCGCCAGCGCCGTACCAGCGCCTCGCAAAAACGTCCGCCGGTGAAGATGTTTTCTGGTGATAATCATGATCGGTCCTTCGGCTTGTCCTGAGTTTGCCTCATCTGGAAAGGGGTGCTTTTGACAATAGCGGTTACCAGGTCTTTAAATCGATAGCGGCCGGCTTCCGTTTCCCGCATAATCCGGCGGAGGGTGGGCTGGTCGCGCACTTCCAGCTCACGGCCCAGAGCGTACGTCAGCAGGCGGGCGAGCGTGGCATTCACAAACTGATCCGGATGGCTGAGCAACAAGTTCTTCAGGCCGTTCGGACCCGTGAACGTTTCGCCGTTGGGCAATTTTCCCGAGGCATCGATGGGTCCGCCTTCATCCTTGATTCGCCATTTGCCGATTACGTCGAAGTTTTCCAGGGCGAATCCTAACGGGTCCATGCGTGAGTGGCAGGCGGCGCAAGTGGCATTCGTACGGTGCCGCTCCACCTGTTGACGGGTGGTGAGTTTCTGACCGTTGGCCGGGCTTTCATCCAGCGGGGGAACGCCTGGGGGCGGCGGGGGAGGCGGCGAATTGAGAAGATTATCCAGAATCCATTTGCCGCGAAGCACGGGCGAAGTTTTGGTGGTGTGGGAGGTCAACAGCAAGATGCTGCCTTGGCCCAGCAGTCCGCCACGCTCCGGTTTGGCGGCGACGGAAACACGGCGGAAGCCGGGTCCGATGACATCGGGGATTCCGTAAATGCGCGCCAGTCTTTCGTTGAGGTAGGTGTAGTCCGCGCCTATCAGATCGAGAACGCTGCGGTTCCCGCGGATGACGCTGCGCACGAATAGCTTCGTCTCTTCTTCGAAATCGGCCGCCAGCGCGCTGTCGAAATCGGGAAAAAGTTGGCGATCGGGTTTGAGTTCGCCGAGGCTGCGAAGGCCTAGCCATTGCGCCGCGAAGTTGTCAGCCATGACGGCGGCGCGGGAATCGGCGAGCATCCGTTCGACTTCCCGCTCCAAGGTTGCAGAATCGCTCAGCTTGCCTTTGTGGGACGCGTCGAGAAGTTCATCGTCGGGAATGCTGCTCCAGAGAAAGAATGACAGGCGAGAGGCCAGTTCCCAGCCGGATACCTTTTGCGCGCTGTCAGGTGCGGCGCCTTCGGGATCGAATTCCAGGCGGAATAGAAAGTCGGGGGCAAGCAGTACGTCGCGGACCGCGGCGGCGATGGAATCGTCAAAGCTGTGCTTCTTCCTGGTGGCGCTGTAAGTTGCCAGGAACGGCCGGAAATCCGCGGCGGTGACATCTCGTCGAAAGGCTCGCCGGGTTAGCGTGGAAAGGACTTTTGTGGCGCAGGCGGTTTCCTGCTCCGGGCGTGTTGGCTTGCAGACGAATATCCGCTGGCGGCTGGGCGTCTCACTGACCCCCTTGGTGCTGTAGGGGCCGGAAATCTCAACGCGGTCCAGGGTGGGCGGGCCGGGTTGTCCGGCGAAGGCGGCCTCGCCTACGCTGATGCCTCCCATCTGGAAGAGCTTCACGCGGCGGGTGTCCACCCGGAATTCGATGGTGGGATGGATGGCGGAGCCCCGAGTATCGAGAGGGCCACCGAGTGGAGCACCACCTCGGCCGGCGACATTCGGGACCGGGCCTTCCCGTTCGGCGAACTCATCGGGGAACGTGACGATCACTACGTGCGAACCGGCTTTTACTTCCACCTTCGTCTGAAAGAAGCGAACGCCTTCGGCATGGGGCAGTTGGTCCCGTCCGGCGAAGGCCCTGAGATTGTACTCGCCGTCGTGCGGGAAATAATACTGGACGCGAACGCCGCCGCGGGTGCCAAACGGCATGCCCGCACCCAGCCAGCTGGCTTGCGCCTCCGGGGCGGGGAAAATCTCCGTCACCGGAGACGAATCACCCGCGCCTACTGCGCGCTCGCTCACTTTCCGGGCCACTTTCAGGTATTGCTCCAACAGCAGGGGCGACATGGAAAGCGCGTCCCCGATATTGTCAAAGCCTGCCGCGATGCCGTCGGGTGGCAGTTCCTCGGCGATGGGGAGTTCAATGGCCAGCAGGTCTCGAATGGCATTGGAGTACTCCAGACGGTTCAGCCGCCGAATGACCGGGCGTCCTGCATTCAGAGTGCTGCTGGCGGCTTCATCCAAATCGTTGATCAGGCCTGCGGTGAACGCCTTCGCTGCTGGTGCATCCGGTCTCGGCATTCCCGCCGGCGGCATTTCTCCGGAATCCATCCGGCGAATTACCTTCTCCCACAGTGCGGCGCGGGATGCAGGGTGTTCGGCGTCTGAATTCTCCAGGGCGAGGCCCGCTATTTTGGCTTTCTGGTTGTGACATTGGCCGCAGTACTGATCGAGGACAGCCTGCCTGGTGTGGCGTGGAGACGGGGCCGTATCGGCAGCTCCGATTGCGATTCCGGATAAGAGGAGGAGAGCTACCGTTATTGTCCAACGCACTGAGGAGGTCGGGCGCCAGTTGTCTTTGTCGTTCATTTGGGCGCTTAACCAATCGAAGGCATTCTGACCGCAATGCTATCACCCAAGAATCGGTTGGGTCAATGCGGCAAATATGGGGGTAAAATGGCCCGCGCGTGACCGTAGCTGGACAGGTGCCCGCGAAGGCTACCTCGATGTACAATCGAGCCGATGAACCATACGCATCCAATGCTTCGAGCCGTGCTGAAGAGCCAGTATCATGCGTCGCTGGCGATGCTCCGCGAAGCCATCGAGCGCTGCCCGCCCGAGGAGTGGTTGAGCACCAACCATAAGAATGCGTTCTGGCAGGTGTCCTATCACGCGCTGGTCTTTGCACACCTGTATCTTCAGCGCGACGAAGCTGCGTTTAGGCTGTGGGAACAGCATCGCGGCGAGGGCGACGGCATCGAGGGTGAGGCGTACACGCAAGCGCAGGTGCTGGAGTACTGGGAGTTCTGCGATCGGATGATTGATGACGCCGTGGACGCGTTGGATCTCGACGGCGCCGAGAGTGGCTTCAGTTGGTATCGGATGTCCAAGCTGGAGCACCAGTTCGTCAATATCCGCCATATCCAACATCATGGCGCGCAACTGATCGACCGCGTCCGTTCGGCCGCCGACGTCGGGATTCGCTGGGTGGCCGCGCGCTAGTGTAGTGTCCGCGAATTGGGTGGACACTACCGCAAACCGCTCCTTATACAGTCGCGGCTCGGAAACTACTGTTGCAGCAACGAGTTCGAGACCGAGCCGCGCGCGTGAGCAAGCCGTTTCTTGTGTCCAGTTATTTGTCGGACAGTACACTAGCGCTTTGGTGACTCAAGTAATTCATTGCCTAAATTTGGGTGTCGCGGGCAACTGGGTGGGCTCGATCCGATATTCTGGAACGGTGCAGCCGTTGCTTCAGCCGAACTTCCAGGATCGCGCCGCCGAACTGGCTTCCGAGTTTGCCGCGGCCGAACCGTTTCGTCACATTGTGGTGGACGATTTTCTGGATGCGCGATTCTGCCAGCGGTTGATGGCGGAGTTTCCGGTGTTCGACGAGCGCAAGGCGATTAACGAATTGGGGGTGGCCGGGCGCAAAGCGGCGGTACCGCGGATTGCGGGGATCAGCGCCGCTTATCGCGAATTCGATTCGATGATTCGCGATGCAGGCTTTCTGGTCACCATGGGACGGATTGCTGGAATTCCGAAGCTGCTTTACGATCCGGATTATGTGGGTGGCGGCACGCATGAGAATCTGGTCGGGCAGGATTTGGATTTGCACGTTGATTTCAATTTCCATCCCACGCGGCTGCTGCACCGGCGGTTGAACCTGATTGTCTTTTTGAATCCGGAATGGCAGGCGTCCTGGGGCGGGTGTTTGGAATTGCGCAAAGACCCTTGGGATCCCGATGCGGGCGGCGTCAGGACGGTGGTCCCGTTGGCAAACCGGGCGGTGCTGTTTGAGACTACGGAGCATTCCTGGCGCGGCTTCCCGCCGATTACGCTGCCGCCGGAGAAGCAGGATCTATCGCGCCGTTCACTGGCGGTTTACTTCTACACCAAAGACCGTCCGCCAGCGGAAACGGCCCGGCCGCACGGAACGGTGTATGTGCCTAGGCCGCTGCCCGGGCATTTGCAGCCAGGGTATACGTTGCAGCAGGCGGACGTGGACGCACTGCAGATTATGAATGAGCGTCGGAATGCGCAGCTTCGGTTTCTGTATGAACGCGAGTTGAAATTTTCCGAGGCGATTGCCGGGATCACGGGTTCGGTTTCGTTCCGGTTGGGGCGGGCGTTGACTTGGCCGCTGCGGAAGCTGCGGCGATAATGGAAGACAGTTTATGCATCGTCTCTGCTTCGTTACGCTTGCCGCGGTCTCTCTAAATGCCGCCAACTTGACTCCGGCTTGGGTGGAACTGGGACCGGCGGGCGCGGTGGCGCGCGTCATCATGGATAGCCGGACCGGGTGCCCGCAGATCAAACTCGATGGACACGCCGCGGCCATGCATGTCCGGGTCGATAATCCTTCGGCTGCGTTTCCGGTTCATGTGTGTGAAGCGCCGATTGCCCGGACGGTGAAGTCGGCGTCGGTTGCGTTGGCGGGCCACTGGCAGACGCTTGCCTTGCCGGTGGCGGACCCGCGCCGGATTGTGATCATCGGCGATACGGGCTGCCGGGTGAAGGACAATGCGCAACTGCCGCCCGCGGCCCGGCTGGCCGATGGGAAAACTGAAATCCAGGATTGCGAAGATCCGAAGAAATGGCCGTTTCAGCAAGTGGCGGGGGCGGCCGCGGCGGAGAAACCGGATCTGGTGATTCACGTGGGTGACTATCTCTATCGTGAGACGCCGTGTCCGGATAAAGGAAAGTGCGGCACGGTGTACGGCTACGGTTGGGACGCTTGGGACGCCGATTTCTTCACCCCCGCGGCGAGTTTGTTGAGCGCCGCGCCGTGGATTTTCGTACGCGGTAATCATGAGGACTGTGCCCGCGCGTGGCAAGGCTTCTACTTCTTTCTGGACCCGCGTGGACTGGCGCAATTGACGCCGTGCGCTTCGGCGTTCACTGATCCGTATGTCGTCAAGCTGGGGAAACAGCGTTTCGCGGTGATGGATAGCGCGGCGGTAAACGATGCGAGGCCAAGCGAGCGCGCGGCGGCGGAATTCACGCGGCAGATGAGCAGTGTTCTTACGCAGGGCGTGGCCGGCGGATGGCTGCTGCTGCACCATCCGGTGTGGGGACTGCGCATGGTGGACAACCGGCCGGCGCCATCGAGCGCCATGCTGGAGACTGCCTGGGAGAAGGCAGGCCTGAAGCAATCGGATGTCTCGTTGATTGTGGCCGGGCACGTTCATCTGTTTGAGTTGCTGAGCTTTGAAAAGTCCGCGAACCTGCCGCCGCAACTGGTGGTGGGCGATAGCGGAACGAAGCTGGCCAAGCCTCTGCCGGGCTCGCTGGCGGGGGCGAAGCTGGCTAGCCGCACCGTAGCGCAAGGCGAAAGCTTCGACGATTTTTCCTACGGACTGATGACGCGGGAGACGACGGGCTGGCGGTTGCGGATGCGGACGGAGAAACAAAAAGACAAGGCCGACTGTTCCCTGGATTTGCGCCTTGGGAGCGTTCGCTGTCAGTAAATGCTATTCGTCGTCTTCATCGTTATCAAGACTCAGCGGTGAGAAGACGGCGCGCTTGGTGCGGGGATACGGTGTATTCCAGCCGCGGGTGGAATGCCAGAGAATCCGGTTCAGTTTGGCCGAAGGAACCGCGTCTGGAACATCCCAACGCATCTTTGCGGAAGCGGTTGCGCCTTTGCGTTCTTCCCCTTTCAGGGCGCTCGCCTGGGGGTTGATTTCGAACAGGGAATGCGTGGGCCGGAGCGCGGTGTAGGTACGATAATCCGGTTCATCGGTGAAGCTGGCGCGCATATCGCTGGCGATCAGATCGAACAGCGAAAGGGCGGGAAGCCCCAGAATCAGCTCGATGGTTTTGAGCATGCTTTGGTGCGCGTAGAAAGTGGAATCCACGGAGCCGCGCCGCACGTAGGGACTGATTGCCAGGGCTACGGTGCGATGGCCGTCGACATGATCGACGCCATTTTGCGCGTCGTCTTCCACCACCAGAATCGCCATCTTCTTCCAGAACGGGCTGTGCGTCAGGCCGTCTACGATTTGCCCCAGCGCGTAATCATTATCGGCCAGCATTGCTTTGGGAGTGCTGGCTCCGGGCGTGGTGCCGAATGTGTGGTCGCTTGGCAGCTGCACAATGGTCAGACTTGGCATAGAGCCCGCGGCTTCCCAGGTTTTCAGATAGTCCAGAAAGATGCTGGCGCGGACCACGTCCGGGATGGCTGGGGAATAGGACGGATAGTTTCTGGCGAGCAAGGCGTCGACGTTGGCGATGGGCGCGGTGATGTTCCACTCCTTTAAGAAGGCCTCGCCCTTGTCCCAACGTTTTAGCAGGGCGGTGCGCTCGCTGATTTTCTCTGGGACACGGCCGGCGTACTCGCCAAAAATGCGCACGCTCTTCTTCTGCTTCAGCGCCAGGTCCCAAAGGAATCCGCCGTTGGAATAGGCGATGGGATCGGTGCCATCGAAGGGATAACTGCGTCCGGCGTAACCGGGCCACAGGCAATAATCCACTTCGTTGGCTTGTGTCAACCACTGGTGCCCGTCGGCGCTGTTGCCTCCGGTGGCGTAAAAGTTATCCAGCACCACGAATTCTTCGGCAAGCCGGTGGTGATTGGGTGTTACTTCCTTTCCGAACATCACCAGCGAAGCGTCGCCGTTCGCTTTGGCAACGTCGCCCAGCACCTGGTCGTAGGTGCGGTTCTCTTTCACAATGTAGACCACGTGTTCAATGGAGGAAGGATCTCCGGCACGCCTGGGAATGGCCATTGCGGTACGGCTTGCCTTCGGCTCCGGATCGGGCGGGGAGCCTGCCAGGCGCAATCGATTGTTCTCCGCTACGGC
>JBBRNO010000160.1:0-14448 GCA_038230275.1 Bryobacterales bacterium | reverse complement strand
TCCACTTCGGCGTTCGTTACCGGGCCGGCCAATCCCAGCCCCAGGGCATGAGTGAACGGAGAGCCCACTCCGACGTAGAGCAGATATCCGCCTAGGAAGGGTTCGGAACTGGCGCCCGCTTCCGGGTCCAGCAACTGCTGCGCCTGGACGCAGGTAGCGCCGTCTTCGGCTTCAGCAATTTCCAGCCGCCTGGCCAGATGGTGAGTAATGGAGAGCACTCCTAGAGCTTCTCATGCTCCAGCAGCTTCTTCTTTCGATCAACGCCCCAGCGGTAGCCGCTGATGCTGCCGTCTTTGTGGACCACGCGATGGCATGGAATGGCGACCGCAATCCGGTTCTTCGCGCACGCCGTGGCGACTGCCCGGACGGCCTGTGGTTTGCCGATTGCAGCTGCAATTTCCGCGTAGGACGATGTGGTGCCATAGGGGACGGCCTGCAGCGCATTCCACACCATTCTTTGGAAGGCGGTGGCGCGGATGTCCAAGGGTAGCGAAAAGTGACGGGTGCCACCGTTCAGGTGTTGCACCATGGCGGTGACGGCGGATGACAATTGCCCGGCATTGCTGCGGCAATCCGCGGCGGGAAACTCGCTGCGCAGGGAGGCTTCCAGCGCGGCATCGGAATCCCCGAACGTGATGGCGCAGATGCCTTTCGGAGTGGAGGCTACCAGCATCCGGCCGAGTGGCGAGTCGGCGAGGGCGAAATCGATTTGTTCGCCTTTGCCGCCATTGCGGTAAGTGGAGGGGGTCATCCCCAGTTCGCCGCCGGATCGTTCATAAAGTCTGCTAGAGGAACTGTATCCAGCGTCGTACATGGCATCGGTCACGGCATGTCCTTTCCCCAGGCCAGCTTTCAGGCGAGAGGCTCTCAGTGCGTTTGCATACTGGCGGGGGCTTACGCCAACCGCACTCTTAAACGTTCGTTGCAAATGGAAGGGGCTGAGCCCGGCGAACTTGCTTAATGCTTCCAGCGTGAGCGATTCGTCCAGGTGTACTTCAATATAGCGGCATACCCGCTCCGTGGTTCCGGGATTCGTTTGCGTTGGCTTGCAACGCAGACAGGGGCGAAATCCGGCCTGTTCCGCGTCGGCAGCCGCGTTGAAGAAGATCACATTCCGGCGGTTCGGCCGCCGCGAGGGGCACCCGGGCCGGCAGTATATTTTGGTAGACAGGACGGCATAAAAAAATCTGTCATTAAGATCTTCTTCTCGGGAAAGCACCGCTGTCCAGCGTTTCGTGTCCTGCATGTTCTAACGATACGGAATTTGACGCGGCGGTGCTATCCGCTTCTTGCTTTTGAACTGCCTTGGCTGTGATATTCTGATCACTGCGAAAAAAAAGGACAAACTATCATGAGAGTCGGCGTTTTTACGGCATTGCTGGCGCAGTTTCCGCTGGACAAAGTGATTGAGAAGCTGAAGAGCCTGAACATCAACACGGTGGAACTGGGCACAGGCAACTACCCGGGCGACCCGCACTGCAAGCTTTCTATGTTGCAGAACAAGGCGGCGCTGAAGGAATTCAAGGCGCTGCTGGATGACAATGGCGTTTCTATCAGTGCGCTGAGCTGCCACGGCAATGCACTGCATCCGGATCCGGCGGTTGCGAAGGCTTACCAGGAAACCAGCAAGAAGACGATTTTGCTTGCCGAGAAGCTGGGCGTTTCGACGGTGATCGACTTTTCCGGCTGCCCTGGCGACAGCGACAAAGCGAAGTATCCAAACTGGGTGACTTGCCCCTGGCCACCGGAATATCTGGACGTTTTAGCATGGCAGTGGGATAAGAAAGTGACGCCGTATTGGACCAAACAGGGGAAGTTCGCCGAAGATCACGGTGTGAAAATCGCCGTCGAAATGCACCCGGGATTTGTCGCTTATAGCCCGGAGACGATGTTGCGGTTGCGGGCCATCGGCGGGAAATCCGTGGGCTGCAACTACGACCCGAGCCATATGTTCTGGCAGGGCATCGACCCCATCGCCGCCATTCGCGTATTGGGCGACTGCATCTTCCATGTGCACGCGAAGGATACCCAAATCTACGAGCGGAACCTGCCCGCGATGGGCGTACTGGATACCAAGAAGTACACCGACGAACGGAACCGCGCCTGGATCTTCCGCACCTGCGGCTATGGGCATGATGCCGGGTGGTGGAAGGAGTTTATTTCCACGCTGCGCATGTTCGGCTACGATTATGTCTTGTCTATTGAACACGAGGATACATTGATGTCGCCCGACGAAGGTTTAACTAAGGCTGCGGGATTCCTCAATTCGATTGTGATTCGCGAGCAACCTGCCGCTGCCTGGTGGGTCTAGCAAATGTAATCCAACTTTTCCCGGGGACGGGAATCTAAGATCCGAAGGTTGGACAATGATTTCTGTTTCCCGGATTGGTTTGATTGCCTGTGTAAGCGCGCTGCCGCTGGCGGCGCAGATGATCCAGAAGAGTTGGGATCCTGCCGTCCCCCTTACGGCGGAAGGAAAGGCTCGGCGGGCTTTGAAGCTGACGCTTCCACCGGGGGGAGCCATTGGCAGTCTGATCGGCGCCGGCTTCGATCAGCTTGATAACTATCCTAAAGAGTGGGGGCAGGGGGCGAAAGGGTATGGTCACCGCTTCCTCTCGCTTTACGGAAGAAGGGCCACCGAGAACGCACTGAGCTTGGGCTTGAGCGTGGCGATGAAAACGGAGCCCCGTTATGACCGCTGTGATTGTAAGGGCTTCCAACCTCGCCTGGGCCATGCGCTGCGGCGCACGGTTTTGGCGCGTAGAGACAAGGGCGGAGAAACAGTAAATGTTCCTCTGCTGGCGGGTTTTGTAGGCGGTGCGGCGATTGCCAACCAATGGAACCCAGACCGGATCAGGAATGCGGGCACCATTGCGAGATCGGTCGGTATCGACATTGGCGGGGAAACAGCGGAATTCGTGTTGACGGAATTCTGGCCGGAGATTCGGAAGAAGCTACCGTTTCTAAAGAAATAAAAAGGGACGCTGCCATCGGCAGCGTCCCTTTTTATAGGAGCGGCAAAAGTAACTAAATTCTAGCCGTTGCTTTCTTTCGCGCGTACCAAAGCAAACAACCAAGGCCTCCGGCAAAGAGTGCAAAACTTGCAGGTTCTGGAGCGTCGGCAGCAAAATAGTTGATAAATGTGTCCGATGCGCTGGTTCCTTCAATTTCAAACGTGATCGCATTCACGGTTTTGAAAAGGTTTGCAGTGGCACCGCCAAAATACACAATCGGAGCGGTACCGCCTATGCCGTTGAAGTTGAATTCCCCCACTATATTGGTCGAAGCACTTCCGGTTCCCAAGAGTGGAAACGTTATCTGCGCGTAAATCGCGGAGCTTATATAGAAGCGAGCGACAATCTGAACCGTGAGGTCGGTGTTACCGATGATCGTAATTTGGGTGTTAGTTCCGCCACTGGTGAGGTCAACCGCCCCAAGTCCGAAAAGAGTCGGAGTTACGTTCCCTGTGCTATATGTTGCAACTCCACAGCTAGCGGTACCGCAATAGCTGCTTAAACCGGAACCCTGAACACCGTTACCTGTATTTAAAACCAGATCTTTGAACGGCGCGCCTTCCGCTGCGAAGTTTACCTGCCGGCTTACGGTGCAACCAGTACAAACATCGTCCATAATGCGAAACCCTCCTAACACTTCGGAGCCCAGGTTCGCAGAAGCAGTATGGCTGGTCGATGACGACGTGAGAGGTGTGTTCGTCTGCGCAGTAACGAACGTATCAATAAGAACCGGAGTCGCCAGACCAAGCTGAGCCCCGATTAGAACTGTAGCTAGGATTACAAACTGCGGTTTTATTTTGAACTTCAACCGCTTATATGACATACGCCGCTCCGATACGATATCCAATGATTTTTTGGCTCGTCATTATGAATCGCCCCTGATGATACCATGCAACGGCTTTTGATTCAAGGGTTTTCCATTCTAAAGACAGGTAGGCGGCAGGCATGATCGGAGGCATCAGGTAAACAGCTGAGAAGTCTATGCAATTCTCCCGGTTCGGCGTCTAAGCGAACCAGCTACAATAGCTCAGGAAAGTCAATTTTCAGGAGAAGTCATGGCAAAAAAGCGAATTGGCATACTCACCGGTGGTGGGGACGTGCCGGGTCTGAACGCGGTGATTAAGAGCGTTGTATATCGTGGCAGCGACAGCGATTGTGAGGTTGTAGGCCTTCGCAGGGGCTGGGAAGCGCTGACCCATGTAAATTTCGAAGATGCGGCGAGCACGGCCAGATACATCCTGCCGCTAACCCGCGAAAACACCCGATCGGTTGACAGGACAGGGGGCACGTTCCTTCATAGCAGCCGCACCAACCCGTCGAAGATGAAGAAGATCCCTGAGTTTCTGGCGGGCGTCGACTTTCCCAAGGCCGAGGTCACGAAAGGCGGCGTCACCTCAACTGTCAGCGATATGAGTTCTCAAGTGCTTAAGAACATTGAGACGTTGAAGCTAGACTACTTGATCGCCATCGGTGGAGACGACACTCTCAGTTACGCGGCCCGGCTGGACAAGCTGGGGATGAAAGTGATTGCCATTCCGAAGACGATGGATAACGACGTGCGCAATACCGAGTATTGCATTGGTTTTTCCACCGCCATTTCGCGTGCTTCGGACGCCATCAATCGCCAGCGCACCACAGTCGGTTCGCACGAACGCATTGGAATCTTTCGCGTTTTCGGGCGAGACGCGGGTTACACCGCGCTCTACACCGCCTACGTCACTTCCATCCGCTGTGCCATCCCGGAATATAAGTTCAATCTGGAGAAGATGATAGACCTGTTGTTGGCCGACAAGAGGAACAACCCCAGTAACTATTCGTTGATGGTGCTGTCTGAAGGCGCCGAGTGGGAAGGCCACAAGATGCAAGAGTATGGCGAGCCGGACGCGTTCGGACATCGCAAGAAAATGAGCGTGGCCGAAGATTTCAGCTCGGAGTTGAAACAGCGCTTCAGTGAGGAAACGGTAGTCAGCGATTTGACTTACGATCTTCGCAGCGGAGATCCGGATTTTACCGACAAGCTGATCGCCTCCACGTTCGGCACTATCGCGCTGGATGCCGTGCTGGAGGGCAAGTCTGGCTTAATGGCTGCCATTCAAGGTGGATGTTACGCGCTGGTGGCGATTCCCGACCCGAAACTTGGGCCTCGTAAGGTGGACATTGCTACGATGTACGACACCCAGCATTATCGGCCGAACTATTCGAATAAGCTTGGTCTGCCGGTGTTTTTGACGAAGGGTTAGACCAGCGCCTCGAAGGCGCCGGATTCTCTAGTGCTCGGGTGCGGGCTGAGGCTGACATCGCGCGGTACAATCGAGGTCTATACCGTGCGTTGGCCTTCCTGGCTCTCCAAGCAGCCGCAAATTAGTCTTGAAGAAATCCGCCGCAGTTTCAATGAAGCGGCCGCCGATGAAGAGCATTTTCCTGCTACCATCGATCCGCGTATCTTCCACGTCCAGTTGATCCTTGAATACTTCGGTGATCTGCGCGGCGGCCGCGTGTTGGACGTTGGATGCGGCAAGGGCCGCTTCGCCCGTATTCTGAAAGAACGAAATCCAGACGCATCCATCGTTGGTCTTGACCTTGCCGAAGCGATGCTGCGATTCGTTCCTAAAGAAATCGCTCCATGTTCCGCGTCGATGACCGACCTGCCTTTCGCGAACCGTTCGTTCGATGCGGTGTATGCCACCGAATCGTTGGAGCACGCCGTCGATATCGAGCGAGCCGTCTCTGAGATCTGCCGTGTGGTGAAGCCGGGCGGCAAAATCGTCATCATCGATAAGAACGCGGAACACTGGGGACGGCTCAAGACTCCCGCCTGGGAGAAGTGGTTCCGCCGGAAGGAATTGGAGAAACTGCTCGGCCGCCATTGCCACGAGGTTTCCAGCCGTTTGATTTCCTACTGGGAAGACGTGGAACCGGACGGTTTGTTTCTGGCTTGGTTGGCGCGAAAATAGTGGCGACTCATTTCCTGAACGTTGATCTTGCTATCTATCAAAGTCCGATCTGCAACCGCTCATCGCCGCAATGGGGAAAAACGTAGTCGTACTGCACGCAGGGCGCGACAAGCGAACTTATTGCGCCCACCTTGAACTGTCCAAGCTAACCAGGAACGCAGATGCAACCATTCGGGACTGATGCGCCTTGATTCAGACGCTGCCGCCGGCGGAACGTGAACTTTGGGACAAAGCCAAGATTCGTGAATTCAACGTCGGCGTGCAGGCTGGCGCCAAACCCAATTCACAATGGTTCGTTCTGGAGGCAGAGACCGTTAAACTCGCCGCCGAATTAAATGCTCGAATTTCGTTTACCGCCTATGCGCCGCAGCAGAGTCCAAACGCCTTCCCGGCCATTCCCGCTGCTGATGATCCGCTGTGAGAATCGTCCGCTAGAAACCAAATCCGCCCGGCCGCTTCGGTCTCCTTGCCATCGCAAGTTATCCTAAAAAGATAGAGTTATGAGCGCCAGCAATGCAGCAACCCCATTTTCGGAAGTCGTCGAGACGCAAGGTCACCTGATCGATTCGCACTTGATGGAGCGAATCTTTGACACCGTTGTTGAATTTCAGGGCAAGTTCGAAGTCGAGCGCTTCGAAATTGGACGCACCAACAGCGATCCGTCGCACCTGCGTCTGAAGATTGAAGCCCCCACCCAGGAATCTCTTCTGCAGATTCTGGAAACTTTAGTGAGCCTGGGATGCTCGCCGGTGGATTCGGGAGAAATCGAAACCCGCTTTATTGAGAAGGACCGTTGTGCCCCGGAGGATTTCTATTCCACCACGAACCATCGCACGCTGGTCCGCCGCGGCCAGAATTGGATCGAGGTGGAGAACCAGCGCATGGACGCGCTGGTGATGATCAAAGACGGCCGGGCGTTTTGCCGTAAACTGCGAGACATCAAAGCCGGCGATGAAGTGGTGGTGGGAATGCGGGGGATCCGCGTGGTTCCTGAATCAAAGGAACGCGACCGGCTGGCGTTCGCCTTCATGAGCAACGGCATCTCATCTGAGCGCCAGGTGGAAACGGCGGTGCAGCAGACTGCCGCGCTGATCCGGCAATCGCTCGAAGCGAAGTTGAAAATTATTGTGGTGGCGGGACCGGTGGTGGTTCATACGGGCGGCGCCGTGCACCTGGCCCGGCTGATCCGCAACGGTTATGTGCAAGCCCTGTTGAGTGGAAATGCGTTGGGAGTTCACGACATTGAATCGGCGCTGCTGGGCACCTCGCTTGGTGTGCGCCAGACCGACGGACGGCCGGAAGAGCATGGCCACCGCAATCACATGCGCGCTATCAACGCGATCAATAATTGCGGGAATATCGCAGGTGCGGTGCAGGCGGGCCGGCTTACCAGCGGCGTGATGTATGAATGCGTGAAGCATAACGTGCCGTTTGTGCTGGCGGGCAGCCTGCGCGACGATGGCCCGCTGCCCGATACGGTGACCGACATGAATATCGCGCAGGATCTTTGCGCCGAACACTTGAAAGGCGCGGGCGTGGTGCTGTGCCTGGGGTCGATGCTGCACTCCATCGCTATCGGCAATATGCTGCCGAGCTGGGTGAAGATTGTTTGCGTGGATATTAACCCCGCCGTCGCCACCAAGGTGAGCGACCGGGGCACTGGCCAAGCCGTGGGCGTAGTGACCGACGTGGGCTTGTTTCTGGAACATTTAGCGGACGCGCTGGTGGGGATGGGAGACGCATGAAAAGGCAATATACCGACGAACATGCCCGGTCCGGCGTGGATGCGAAGCTGCCCGAGATCGAGACGTGGCCGAACCAGTACCCCGGCTATGAGATCGAAATCGTAATCCCGGAATTCACATCGATCTGCCCTAAGACGAGCCTTCCGGATTTCGGCAAGCTGACGCTTCGCTACGTTCCGGACAAGCTTTGTCTGGAGTTGAAGTCGCTGAAGATGTATGAACTGGAATATCGCAATCTCGGCATCTTCTACGAGAACGTAGTGAATAAGTTTCTTCGCGATGTGGTTCGCGCCTGTAAGCCGGTCTCGGCAACGGTAGTGGGCGAATTCACGCCAAGGGGCGGCATTCAGTCCCGTATCACGGCGAGTTGGAGCAAAAAGCGTGGCCGCTGACCCCGACCCGAATACGGAAGAATTGGCCGCCATTATCCGCTCGATTGAAGAACGCGTGCGGGCGCATCATCCTTCGGGCCCAATTGCGAGCCTTGGGGTATCGCTGCCGGATCTGATGCCAGTGGTTCATGCCCGCGATGCCGCCGAGGCCAAGGTGGCGGCCATTGGTACGGTGAATCCCAGGCCGGGTGGCGCAATCAATTGGGCCATTCAGTTCACCAAACGCCAGATCGCCCGGTCGCTCGGCTGGTTTGTTCGAGATCAAGTGGAATTCAATCGCGCCTTGCTGGGATGCGTGGAGTCGCTGCTGACCGCATTCGGTGAGGCGAACCGCACCATCGCGGTACTTTCCGCGCGGACCAAAGAAGCGGAGGCCGTGGCAGCCGCGGAGGCCGCTGCCTTGCGCGAGGAAGCCAGGGAACTAAAAGATATTCGCGTCCATTGGATCGCCTGGCGTGAAGAGTGGCAGCGGAAGCAGTTCTCGACGGAAGTCCAATTGTTGCGCGCCATGGCAGATTTGCAGGCCGGATTCCACCACCGGGCGCTGCTGATGGAAACCAACTTTCGCCAGTTGGAAACAAATTTTCGCCAGGCCATCCAGGCGCAGCATCTGGATTTCACTGCTTCCGCCAAGCTTGCCCATGCGGGTTTTACGGCCGCGATGGCCAAATCGATAGCGGAAATTCAGAAACGGTTATGGGACGACCTGCAACATATCCGCGTGGACTACGAACGGCTGATTCATACGGAATTACGAATCATCCGGCAGCGCACGATTCTGCACCCGGAGGCCGCTGCCGCCACCGTGGCGCCAGCGCCTGTTCCCACTCTTGGCTTCGATTACGCCCGCTTCGCGGAGCGCTTTCGGGGCGCCGGGGACTATGTCCGCAGCAGGCAGAAGTTCTACGTTCCGCAATTCGCCGGCTGCACCCAGGTTCTCGATATCGGTTGTGGCCGTGGCGAGTTCCTGGAAGTCCTGAAAGATGCGGGCATCGCCGCCAGGGGCATCGACTCGGACCCGGAATCGATCGCGCTCTGCCGCGCCAAAGGACTGGACGCCGAAGCCGCCGACCTTTTCCTATACCTCAACGATCTTCCGGATGCTGCCCTGGACGGAATTTATTCCTCGCAAGTGGTCGAACACCTGCTGCCGGAGCGCGTTCCGGAACTGGTCCGGTTGGCAGCGGCGAAACTCCGCGCCGGCGGCGTGCTCGCCATTGAGACGCCGAACCCCGAATGTCTGGCCATTTTCGCCACTCATTTCTATTTGGACCCGACGCACACGCGCCCGATTCCGGCGGCGCTGCTGGTTTTTTATCTGGAAGAGTTCGGTTTCGGTGGCGTGCAAGTTCACCGCCAGTCACCCGCGGTAGAAAGCATGCCTGCGCTTGCTACGATTCCGGCCGAATTCCGCGAAGCGTTCTTCGGTGCGTTGGATTACGCCGTTGTGGGCCGCAAGCTTTAATCCACATTCACCGGTTCCCCGAGGCCTGTTGGCTTGCGTGGAAGCCGGATGGTCTGCGTTTTTGGGTAGTGCCGCTACGCTTGCCTTTAGGGATATGGACTGTTTGGGGCAAGGCTGCCATGGCGCAACTGACCCAACCACTGGCGCGACGAGCGCAGCGAGGGTGCTGTTGGGAGTTGCAGGATTTGCAGCGGCGGCGACGCGGCGACTTACAGACTCTCGTAGAGTTTCGCTTGCAGCTCAGCGATCACGTCCCAACCGTATTTCGCCTCCGCCGTACATCGGGCGGCCCGCTCCAACCGTTTGCGTTCGTCCGCATCCCGGGTCAATCGCACAATCGCGTCCGCGAATTCCTGAGCGGTCCCGGCCACGATCAGGTCTTCTCCCGGCCGCACATCCAAACCATTGACTCCGCCGGGTGTGCTTACAATCGCCTTTCCCATGGCCATTGCCTCCAGGATCTTAATATTCGTGCCTGCCGAGGCGAGCAGTGGCGCGATGACAATCGAAGCTCTGCGGTAGGCCGGCCGCACGTCGGAAACGAAGCCTTCCACTGCAATGCCGGGTTGATCCAGATGCAGCCTCACCCGGCTTTCGTGAAACTCCTGAAAGTAATGGTGCCGCGCTCCCGCGATAATGTGCAGCACGGGATGGACGGCTTGCAGCAACGGCCACACTTTGCGCAGGAAATAGTCCAGCGCCAGCACATTTGGGAGGTGCCCGAAAGATCCAATGAACAGCAGCCGCAGCGGCTCCGGCTCTTCGGCTGAGTGCTGGAATCTCTGCAAGTCGACGCCGTTCGGCAAAGCGGTACAGCGCTTGGCGCCTCTCACCGCCGACTGGTCTTTCTCAGACATGGTGACTACGCAATCCACGTTTCGCCAGGCAGCGGTTTCGAAACGAACCCAACGCTCCCACTGGCGGCGGGTTTCCCAATCCTCAGACTGCGCAAGCAATTGCTGGTAGAGGTCTAACGTGATGTCGTGTTCTACAAGAAGCGTGCGAGCCGGTGCGCAGTCGGCCGCATACTGCGCCATCTGCGTGAATTCCAATTGCGCCACGGCCGGCTTCCATTTGGCTGCCGTCTGCCGGATCGCCGCGCGGAACGCGGCGGAATCGAACTCCTCAACCGTGTCAGGCAGGGGAGTGGAAGGCCGGACATGACTTCCGACTCGTTTCACCTGCACCACCTCAGCGCAGATATCCAACAGTTCGGCGGGCGGCGTCTGCAACTGATCGGCGAAGGTAATCAGCACCTGGTCGTAGGCGGCGGCCGCGCGGCGCATCAGATTGTACATCCGGACTGCTCCGCCGTGCGCCAAGGGGAAGGGAACATACGGCGCGACAACCATCACAACGGGACGCCCGGCCGGTGGGCGGCCCGGAAACACGGCCACTTCACCGCTGGTCAGCGCCAGTAGGAGTTCGTCGTCCATGCAACTGCGGATCCGGCCGTTCACCCACTTCGATGCCTGACGCGTCTCGGCCAGCGCTTGCAATCCCGGCTCCGTTCCGTTCCCCGTTAACCGGGTTACGGCCTGATCCCAGAGCTTGGCGAACAATCTCGGCGATTGAATGCAGCGGACCAGAAAGCGGAAATAGTTGATCTCCAGCACCCGCTCCAATTCGGCCTCGGTGTAGTAGCGGGAGGTGGTGGCGCGGTGGTCGTGAGTCACCGCCGAACCGGCAACGAACACGGTGGGCCAGCCCATCTGCCAGGCACGAAAACCTAGATCCAGATCCTCCACGTACGCCGGTTCGTAGATCTCATCGAACCCGCCAAGCGCCGCAGCCTTCGCACTATCGAACAGTGAGCAGCCGCCGCTGCCGTAGAGAACGTAACTGCCGGATTCGCCCTCCAGCGGCAAATCGCAGCGCACCGGAAAACCTTCCCCGGCCGTCCGCGGCATCACCGCCTTCCCGGTTTCCTCCCGCCGCTGTCCATCGGGGAAGAAAATCTGGGCCGTGGCGCAGAACAGATCGGGCACTGTGGCAAAGGCGGCCAGCAAAGGAGCAAAGAAGCCCGGATGCAGCACCATGTCGTTGTTCAGCAGGAAGGTACGGGAATACCGGGCCAGCCGCATGCCGAGGTTCACCGCGCGAGCAAAGGAAAGAGGCTCAATGCTGACCTCCGTGCGAACGTGAGGATACACGGCGGCTAGAAATTCGCGGGTCCCATCGCTGGAACCGTTGTCGACAACGATAATCTCGGAGGGTTGGGTATTCAATTCCCGAATCAAACCGGGGAGCAGCCGTTCCAGCAGCTCTCTGCCGTTGCGCGACGGGATCACCACTGAAATACCAAGGGGAAGGGAAGCGCCCACCACAGGGAGCGGCCTTCGCTTCGCGATTCGTTTTCGCAAAAGGGCTAGCTTGCCCATGGATGCGGCCATTTCCCTCAAGCCCGGCACACGCAACTCCGAGGGATGGGTCATGCGCCAAAGAAACGTGTAGAGATGGCCTCCCGGAGAGGTCTGCCAGCGGAAGAAGTTCGCCGTCCGCCAGGCGAAGTGCCGTCCAATGCTGCCCATGCCATTGGGCCGGATCATGAAATGGTCCAGGTTTTCGTTGTAGATGAGCGTGCGTAGGGGAGCAAGCACAGCCGGCATCATTCGCATCCGCCAGAATGGCATCCGTGGCTGGAGGAGTACTGCGGCAATCTGAATGTCAGTACCTTTTAGCGTGGCCCGGCAGCGGTCCAAATTCTCCCGGAAGCTTCGCCCCAAATGGTAGGGAATCCACTTGCCCTTAGGGGGCGGAAACTCAGAAACCACGTACAGCTCCAACTCGGGATAGAACCGTTCAATTTCATTGAGAAATGCCGGGATCAACTCGTCCGAGCCGGAGGCAAATGCGATCTTGATGCGGGGTCTCAAATGAGTGCTTGCGGATCGAGTTGGGAATCATGGCCCCGCTCTTTCCACAGGTCCAGCGCTTGCAGGCAAAATGCTGTGGAAACAGGGTTGATGAACGGAAGCATTGACTCGCCTTTGCGGCCGAAATAAAACCCTCCATTCATCCGGGCATCGCTACTCTGGCATTGAAACGTACTGATGCAGGCGGCCTCTTCTTCCGCTTCCAGCTCATGCAACGGCAAGCCGGCCAGATTTGCAGCATAGAGTCGAACCCGCAGCAACTGCGCGTACACATCGGACCGGGCAAACACGGGCGTAATCTGCCGCAGATAGGCGCTGACGCGCGGAATCCCTTCCGCCAGCGCGGCTCGGCATTCCGGGCGGCCGGAATGAGGGAGCAGCGCCTCCAAAAAATAGCAGTAGGCGTGCAGCCGGTCCATGGTCTTTTCGGGTGTTTCAGCCGGCAGGAATCGATCTTTGCTTTCCAGCGCCAGCCCAAGAGCCCGTTCGTAGCTGGCGCTAAACGCGGTTTCGCCCGTCACCCGGAACAGTTCGTGCCAGGCCAAGGCAGCCTTCAACTGGTAACAGCCCGGGCTGCGGGACCACTGCCGGGTGTAGGGAAGCGGCAGTTTCGCGGGCAATGCCAGAATCGGGTGGATCTCGTCCTCCCGTGCAAAGTCGGCCAGCATGGATTGGCCAGCCTCGCGCGCGCAAGCCAGCAGCGATTCGTCAGCAGTAGTCCGCCACAGCGTCAAGAGTCCGCGGACAATAATTCCACAATCGAAAAAATAGGTCAGCGCCTGGGGCTGGGTACCATGCTCGGAATATTCGAAAGGAAACGTCCTGAGGCGCGGGTTCCAGGCGCGGTCCACTAGAAACCGTGCCGCCCGGACGGCCGCTTCGAGAAAACTTTGATCCGCGCGCTTCTGGTAAAGGTAGACCAGTGCGCTAATAACGTAACCGGTGATTTCGGTGGAGACGAGTGCATTCCGGCCGGCGCCGGCAAGATAGTATCGCGCTACGCCGCCTGCCGGTTCCTGAATGCCCGACTTGACGTACCAACAGCCTGCGCGGTCTAGCGACGAATTATGTAGAGGCACCCAAACTTCCCCAGCTACGATTTCCGGATTTCCTTAATAGTAACATTCGATGTGCCTCATCCAAATCTGGTTTCGGTTCTATACTGAAGCAAGTCGAGAACAACCATGCGCCTGCGGCGGTTAACCGTCTTCGCGATCACGTGGGCCACCTTTGTGGGCATGCCGGCTATGTCTCAGGAAAACGCCCCGAGCGGCATTGTTCGCGGCGACCTGGTGGAATGGGACGGCAACAAGACAGAAGGGGATATGCTGGTCCGCCTTCCGCCCGACCGTTTGTATACCTGCCACTTCGACGGCTTCACCTACATGGAGCGCGACGGCGAACGCATTGCGATGGGTGTTCTGAAGGCCGGCGACCGGCTGGAACTGGTTACCGACCGGAAGCCGGGCAGCCAGCGTTGTTATGCCCGCACCCTGCGCGTGGTGGAGAAACCGCCACCCACCAACCCCGGTTACCGCGTTACCGCCCGTCGAAGCACGCTACTCGATCAACTTTACCCTCGCGGCAACTTGACGTTTAGCGGAGTCATCCTCCGGTTGAATACACAGATGATGGTCCTGCGAACTCGCTCGCAGGGCGAAACCACCGTTTTGTTGCGCCAGGACACCCGTTATATGGATAGCGGTCTTCCAGCCGAGGCTTCCATGCTGGCGGTGAATATCCGCGTTTCCATTCGCTGCGGCCGCAATCTGGACAATGAACTGGAGGCCTACCAAGTGATCTGGGGCGAGATTGAAGGCCCCAAAGGCCGATAGGAATTTTTCTCTGCAACCTACCTCTACAGCATTTTCCAATCCAAGGATGATCCTGAAGGTAGGTTTCATTCCAATACAAGATGATCCTGAAATAAATGAGATTGAGCGGGCCGCGAAGCGGCCAGCCTCCTTTTGGTTTTGCTTTTGAGTGTTAAACCACCCAACCG
>JBBRNO010000159.1:0-14546 GCA_038230275.1 Bryobacterales bacterium | reverse complement strand
ATACCCAGTCGTACGGCTGGCTGCAGCATTTGTGAACGCATGCGGGACAATCTGTCCATATATTTACGTCCCGAAGAGGTTTCAAAGGTCAGTACAGCTTTCTTGCATTAAGATGCCATGCCAGATAATCTCTGGTTATCTGGCACAGTTCCAGGCTGTCGTATGGGTCTCCTGGCAGGTCAGAGCCTTGGCAGGAAATAGAGTATCTGCTATGTTACTGAAAGAAGATGTCTTAATCCCCGAAGTCACAAAATTTCTCCCAACGCCATATTCCTGCCCGGGACCAAACCGTTGAGATGTATTGCACCTCACCATTAAGAAACCTCTTATGGCTATTCTCAGGCTTTGGATCCTGATTTCAACCGGGGTTCTGTTGACGATTACAGGCGATGTATTTCTCAAGCGAAGCAATGGTATCGAGCGACCGCTAGAGTTATCTTTTGGAATACTTCTTTATATGCTCGGTGCCATACCGGTTGTACTCGCTTTCAAAAGGACGGACTTTGGCCTCGTGTTTGTCATTTGGGAGTCGATAACCGTCGTTCTCGCAATTGCAGTTGGTCGAATCCTCTTCGGGGAACATGTGACCCCACACAGAGTGCTAGCAATCGCTTTGGCCCTCGTGGCCCTTTGTTTCAGTCAGAAGTAGCGTCTTACACGGTTTTACGGATAAATCAGAGGCGCTGATTCAGCGGATCGGCACTCTATCGCTTTCAACCTACGTATTGCGACCATAGCTTTTCGAGACCCCGCATCTACTCCGGCATGACATAACGGCTGCCAATTCGTCGCGGCCTCCAGGACCTAGATCTCGTCCACCTTGGGTAAGAGGAACGCCGGATTGCACCCTAACCTACTCGGACCATCTCCGCCTCGGCACGCCGGCGAGTGAGGAATTCAAGGTCTTGGCTAGTATTGGCTAAGAGTTTTCCTCTTTTCGGTGTTGTTGTATTCTCCCTGGGGCGCACCCGCAGACAGGTATTGAGCGTTGCCGAGGAACAATTACTCCTAGCCAACGCAACCGATCACCTGCACGCCATGACGATCATGGCCCTCGATACCGGCATGCGGCGCGGGGAGATCACCGGCCAGCGCTGGGAAGATATCGACTTCTCACGCAAGCTGCTGTTCGTCACGCGCTCAAAAACCCCAGAGGGGGAGAGCCGCGAGATCCCGCTCACCGGAAGACTGCGCGAGCTCCTGCTCGACGGTCGCGAGACCGACTCGGGACTTATCATCGGTTTCCGCGGCAAGCCGGTCCGCATCGTGAAGCGAGCTTGGCAGGGTGCGCTCCGGCGCGCTGGACTCCGCCATATTCGGTTTCACGATCTTCGCCACACCTTCAACACTCGCCTGATGGAGGCCGGAGTCATCCAGGACGTACGGATGGCGCTCATGGGTCACTCCTCAGGATCGCGAGTGCATGCCACCTATACCCACATCGAATTGCCGGTGAAGCGTGAAGCCATCGGGAAGCTCGAAGCCTGGGTCAACCAGCAACGAAAGGAATTCATCAAAGGACATGACCATGCCAGTACCCAAACAGCCGGATCCGAAACCGTCGGATCCCAAACCGGCTCCTCCAGCGACTAAGTTCGAGAGCCGAAAACCGTGGAAAAAGAAGACGCCCGTTGAGGTCGTGCTCGAACAGGCGGAAAAACTGAAGGCCGAGATTGCCGAAGGCGAAGAGGAGCTGAAGACCAAACGGCGGCAGCTGCAGAAGTTCGAAGAGGCCAAGAAGCTGTTCGAAGGAATGTAATCCGATGCTGCTACTTTCAGCACAACTCCGTGCCAGGCTTCCGCCCTTGTATGCGCAGGAAGCCGAGAGCGAACCGTTCATCTACGCCCGATTCTTCCTGCCCGGTACCGACTGGGCCTGGTATGTGATCGAAGGCGAAGCTGCCGGGGAAGATTACCGGTTCTTCGGTTTCGTCTCTGGCCATGCGGACGAGTTTGGCTATTTCCTGCTCTCCGAGCTGGAGACGCTGCGCAACCCCACTGGGAGTTGCGTGGAATTCGACCTGACCTTCACCGAAGGCAGGCTCACTGATGTTGTACCCGCGCCGGATTCATAACGACGCAGGTGGCGGAACGCCATGGATGAATTCTCATCCCGGGCGCTTCGCAGCAAGAGACCAAGCTTTATACCTTGGTCTCTTTTCTTTGGCACGGCTTTCACGTTCGGAGTTCGTGCTTACCCAACCACTCACAGCGGGAGCAGATCAGCCTCGCGAAATTGCAAAAAGGAGAATCGAGAATCGTTATGAAAAAGTTATCTGTTGTTGTGGCCGGAACCGGCCAGATCCGAGACGTGGAGATGCAGCCCGGCACTACGGCTGGTGACATCCTCCAGCAACTGAATCTTCGGGACTACTTGTTGTCCAAGGGTCCGAACGAACCGTTTTTCGCCGCCGCCGAGTCCGTGTACGACAAGGTGAAAGACGGCGAGAAAATCTTCGCTTCAACCAAGGCCGAAGTCGGAGAGCTGGAGCGGTGCGCATAAAGGACATCGGCACCCGGTCTGCCCCCGCTTCCATTCGCGGCTTTCTGTCGCGCGTGGTGCGGGGGCAAGGCCCCGCAATTGCGGTCCAGCGAAGGGAGATTCCGTACTGGCAGGAACGGGGCTGGACTCGCAACGGCAACGTGTATACCGGCAGCTTTGCTACGCCGTACGAGGCGTTCTTTGGCCATATCGAAGAACATCGCGGCGGCCACATCGATTTCTTCTTGTCCAACCCGTCGCATCAGATCCGCGGCCATAGCCACTGGACCTGCTTTCAGGACCGCGGCAACCACTGGTATCTGGTGCACATGTCCCGACAACCGCGCGACGTCAGCTCAGGAATTCTGACTATCGAGCGGCTCATTACTGACGCTTACGAAGTCTGAAAGGAATAACAATTATGAAAACTGAAGCATTGAATCATCTTGAAACCGAACAGCAGCGGTGGCTGAACCAGCGACGGTCATTTATAGAGGAATTCTCAAAGACCGCTACTTCAGGCAAACGGAATCGGCGACTGGCCACGCTGCTGATGAAGATCAGACAGACCAACGAGTTTCTCAGTTCGTTGGATCTGATTAAGACGGGCGAAGCCCCGATAGACAAGGAAGCGGGTTCGCACCGCTACGCTGTCAGTTCGTTGTTCCTGCACGAAAGCTTTCGCAAGCTAACCGTTGATCAGGACGAGCAGTTTTTCTTCATCACCGGCAGTGAGGTGGAGGGCGTGAACGTGCTCGACCAATGGGCGGAGTTCGCCCATCAAAAGCGGACCATGATGGGCGTGACGGGCGACCAGCGTGCCACGCACAAGCTGCTCATCAAGTTGGAGCAGTTCGGTCATCGGCTGCTGGCGCACTTCCACAGTCATCCGGGAACCGGCGTGGACGCGACCCACCCGTCCGGCACTGACGAGAATTTTCAAAAGCGCCTGGAAGCGGCAGGGCATGTTGCTGTGATGGCCATTTTTAGCCGGGATGGATACGTCCGATTCGTCCGGCTCGATCAGAATCTTGAAATTGAAGTTCATGGAAAAGGAGTGGAACAACATGCACCCGGTATTTACCGCCTCACCAACCTCGATCCGGCTTAGGGCCAAAGCGATTCCGGAAGCGGGGGACCGCCAGAGAAAGATCGTCGGATTTAACCAGGAGGTCTTTTCGCGGAGCAGTATCGTTTGCATCGGCGCAGGCGGGATCATCTCACATATCGCGCCCACGGTAGCACGAAAGGGGATCGGCAGTATCACCCTGCTTGACGACGACGTCGTTGAACCGAGCAACTTGAATCGGCAACGTTTCTATGAAGCGGATATCGGACGAAACAAGGCTGTGGCGTTGGCGCAGAATTTGCAGCGCGAATGCATTGCTGCAACGGAACTCCGCGGTCACCCATTTCGACTGGAGGAGGCCATTACCAGAGAGATTGACCTGCCGTGCGGCGTCGCGGTTTGCGGCGTAGACAACAACCCGGCTCGCATTAAAGCGAGCCGGTATTTCCGAACGAGTGGCATCCCTGTGATCTTTACGGCTGTTAGCCGTGATGGCGATCACGGATATGTATTCGTGCAGGAACGAGCAGGCGCTTGCATCGGCTGCCTCTTTCCCGACATGGTCAATGACGACCGCTACCCCTGCCCGGGGACACCAGCGATTGCTGACATTCTGCAGGCGCTCGGTGCGCTCGCAGTATATGCAATAGACACGCTGCTAATGAAGCGGTCGCGCAGTTGGAACTACCGCAGAATCAGTCTCTCGGATGGCACGCTGGACGGCTCCTCGCTACTTGCGGCCAGTGAGAGCTGCCGGATGTTCGCGATAGATGAACCGAACTCACATCACAAAAAAGGAGATTCGTAATGGCAAAGTGGAGAAAACGAGAATCATTAAGCCGAGCACTCGGCCGTGAGGGTAAGGGGATTGTGAAAGGGGTCTTCAAGGGACTCTTGTCGGTTGCGACGCTTGGGCTTTATAACCCAAAGAAGCGTCCGAGGAAATGGAGGTGAGCCGTTTCTTCAATGAACGTCGATGACATCCAAATCGGCTATCGCTACAGGAAGGACCTCGGCGATCTCAGCACGCTCGCCCAAAGCATTGCCGAAGTGGGCCTGCTGCACCCCGTCGTGGTCACGCCGGAGGGGCGGTTAATTGCGGGACAGCGACGATTGGAAGCTTGCCGGCACCTTGGTTGGACCGAGGTGCCGGTCACAGTAGTCGACCTTTACCAGGCCGCATCCGGCGAAGCGCACGAGAATTTCGTGCGCAAAGATCTTCTGCCAAGCGAGATCGTTGCGCTCAAGCGCGCAATCGAACCGCTGGAACGCCGTGCCGCGAGAGAACGACAAGGCACCCGAGCAGATCTTTGTCGTCCCGCCCTGGAGGAATCTCAAGGAGATGCAAGGGACAGGATCGCTCGGTATCTTGGAGTTGGCCGTACGACAATTGAACGTGCCGAGGCCGTGATTGAGGCTGCCGAAGAGGAGCCTGAGGAGTACGGCCACCTTGTCGAGCGAATGGACCGCAATGGCAAAGTGGCCGGTGCGTACCGTCGGCTGACAGTACTCAGGCAAGCAAAGGAATTACTGGCCGAACAACCAAAGCTGCCGACGGGACCTTTTCAAGTAATCGTGGCCGATCCGCCTTGGCGCTATGAAACCGGAAGCGATCTGCCTTATCCCACAATGTCGATTCAAGAAATAAAGGCGATTCCGGTGACCGATATCGCAGACAAAAACGCCATCCTGTGGCTTTGGACCACAAATGCCCATCTTCGCGTTTCCTTTGAAGTTGTCGAGGCATGGAACTTCGAATACAAAACTCTGCTTACCTGGGTTAAGGATCGGATGGGGACAGGCGAATGGCTTCGAGGGCAGACAGAACACTGCCTTTTGGCTATAAGAGGTAAGCCTGTCTTTCTGAACGGTTGTCATCGCACGGTCCTGGAAGCGGCCCGTCGCGAGCATTCACGAAAACCAGAAGAATTCTATAGACTCGTAGAAGCGACCTGCCCCGGAGAAAAGGTTGAGCTTTTCAGCCGGCAAGAGCGAACCGACTGGACGACGTTTGGAAACGACACCAAACAATTTCCGTATTGACCAGCCAAGCGGACTCTAAGGATTGAGGATAGATGGTACTGAAACGGGCCGACAGCAAGTCTGTGATTGTATTCCGGGATTTCTGACTAGCTAAGAACTCATCGGTCTCTGCCAACACAAGGACCTTGGGTTAGAGTTCCTGTGTGGCGAGCCACTTTCTCCTGCTTCGAGTTTGCTCCGACTTTTGGCTAACATAGGGACAGCCGAAATGTGCTAAATTGGCCAACAACCCGCAGAACTCCGCCTCTTTCAGAAGTAGGCGCGTCTAAGTGACGTGTAAGTGGCCGGTCGGTGGTCTATGCACGCAACTTCTCACCGTCTCCGACGAGGCATGCACGTTCAGTTGATCGCCGTAGGTAAGATAGTTCAGATCGTCGAGCACCCGGCCCGACTTTCATCGCCTCGTCGCGGCTATCAGCGCACACCCGGTCAAACATCGGGGGAAAGTTAGCGCCCGGCCGCCGGGCGTACAGCCTTAGCTACTTCGATATCCAATTGATAATCGGACTGTCGCGTTATCAGCACCCATGGAGGATGGATTTTGTAGGCGATGAAGCCATGCCGCTTGGCGCTCTGCAGGTCTTGTGTTGCAGATTCAGATCTCGCATGAGGATCTCTTGGGGCTTCCGAGTAGCAGAAGGAAAAGAGGGGTGCCTGTCCTGGATGTTGCTGATACGAAATGAAATTGAATTGAGAGTTTATGTCACCGGATTAAACTGAGGAGTGTAAAGCTGCCAGCTTCCATTTTAGTGTTGACTTTCTTACGTTAATCAGGCATTGTTGCTTTTCGCACACATTTTACGGAGGCAAGATGCGCTTATACAGCATTGCTGCATTTGCGGCGGTGTCCCTATCGATCGCGGTCCCGAACGCGTTCGCCCAGAACGTGGTGGCCCCCCAGAACCGGTATGAACGGCTGATTTGCGTGGTCCCTATTGTCGGCAAAGGGACGCCTGACGATCCCAAGCGCCCGCTCTACGCGCCCCTGCATTCCAAGCTCAATGCGGCGTCCAGGACCGCGATCATGGCATATACGCACGTGACCAGCGACGACGGCAAGTTCGCCCTGGTGCAATTTGCGGCCCGCGACCGCGCCGCTTTCAAAGATATTCTGGCCGATAAATCCGTAAAAGCATTCCTAAATGGGCGCGATAAGCGCGAAGACGTGGAATCTGAGTTGAAGAAATACAAGGCGGATTTCGATTTCAAGCATTTGGAGTTGAGAGTTCAATGAGATTTCGATCTTTGCTGTTGTTTGCGCTGGCTTCGCCGCTGCTTGCCACTCAGTACTACTATTCCGATACGTTTTCGTCGGTGGGCAGCTCCTGGCACCAGAACGGGAGTGTGACGACGGGGAGCGGCCTCGGTTCGAGTTCGGCCGGGTCGCTGATCTCGACGGTGGCGGTCCCGGGGCCGGTGCCGAACTCCTACGAGGTGAAGCTGACGCTCGGGATTCAGAGCGCCGGGGCGAGCTATGTCGCGTATTTGCGGGCTACCCAGGACGCTTTGCTGACTGCGACGGCGGCGACCGGGACTTTCTATGCCGTGCAGGTGACTCCGAACAACGGATCGTGCGCGTATTCGCTCTTCAAGAGCGTGGGCGGCGTGGTTTCGAGTCTGGGCGGCGGGTCGACCGGGGCTTGCGTGAACGGAACCGTTATTCGCGTCGTGCCTTACTCCACAACTACATCGTGTTGTTTATAAACGGAATCTTAGATCTCGCGGTTTTCGATAATAGCATTACGACCGGGCAGCCGGGGGTGGGCGTGATTGGGGCGACCGGGGGCAACGTGCTGGCGCGCGCGGATCTGGGGCAGTTTGACAACGTGGCTCCGAATGCGGTTGCGCCTGCCACGATTGGTGTGATGCCGTTTCCGAACCGGGTAGATTTCCAGTGGCAGGGCGTAGCGGACAATCTCGACGGGAGCGGGATTTACGAGTATGCGATTTATCGGAACGGGACGTATCTTGTGGGCGCTCCGCCTACCACTTTTTCCGATCAATCCGTAGCGCCCAGTACCACGTACAGCTACGTGTTTTATTCGGCGGACTTCCACGGGAATGCGAGCAGTCCGACCACGATTACTGTGACTACGCCGCCTGCGAGTTCGCTGGACCCGCGGCGGGTGGGGGTGCGCCCAAATGGGAGTTACTGGGGAGATATCGGCGAGCAGATCGACGTAGGGTCGGGGAACTTGAATTACACGGTTCCTCTAATCAAGGCGATGGGCCGGGGCGGCTGGGGAGTAGGGTTCAATCTGACTTACAACTCGCAGAACTGGCGGAAGGATACGGGCGGGGGGATTTGGAACGTGGGGCGGGACGTGGGCTACGGCTACGGATGGAAGCTCTTGGCCGGGTCGCTGGTTCCCTACTACTTCGGGTTCTACAATTTGCATCATTTTATCTTTGCGGATTCGACAGGGGCGGAGTATCGGCTGGACCAGAATGTAGGCGGCGTGTGGTCGTCGAAGGAGAGCGCGTATGTCTGGTACGACTCGAACGTTGGCCGACTGTACTTTCGGGACGGGAGTTTTTGGGTGCTGGGGTCTACTTCGGGCGGGACGGAGCAGGATGCGGGAACGATGTATCCGACGCTGATGGAGGATACGAATGGGAACCAGGTGACGGTGAGTTATCTGGCTGGCGCGGGGTTGTCGCTAGCCAACTCGAGCGCGCGTATCGATAAGATTGCGGACGTACGGAACGGTCCGAGCGGGTATGGCTACTCGTTCGGCTACAACGGTTCGCATCTGGCTTCGATCTCGAATTTCACGGGGACGGCGGAGAGTTACTGGATCGGGATCGGAAGCGGGCAGGCGCTGAACGATCCCTTTGGGGGAGCAAGCTTCGGAACCACTTCGGTGCTGCAGAGCGTGACGCAGCAATCGACGGGGCTGATCACGAGCCTGCAGTACGATGCGGGCGGAAGCGTGGAATTGACTACGATGATCACGCCGTACAACGGGCATATTCGCTGGAGTTACCAAGCTCATCCGCTCAGCGGCGGCGTGCTGCGGGAGGTGCTGTATCGCTACGTGGCGGCATCGGCGGGCGGGCAGGAGAATGCGTTCAACTTCGCGCGGGATCCGGCGGATGCGACGCGGGCGGCGCACGCTTACGGGTTGATCCAAGATACGGGGGCGGACGCGGAGAAGGCGTGGTTTTTCCAGACGGACGGGTCGCAGCCGGAAGGTGGTTTGGTGCTATCGCACGAGGATCGGGTGATGAGCACGCATGCGGTGATCAAGCGGGATGCGTATACGTGGGCAACGAATGGGGGCGGGAACGAGTATATATCGAACGTGCTGACGACGCTGGATCCGGGGGTGGTGGGCTCGGTGCAGAAGCAGACCGCTCAGGTGCAGGATCAGTACGGGAACGTGACGCAGCAGACGGCCTACAATTTTGGGAATCTGGTCAATCCGATCCGGACCTATACAAATGCGTATCTGGGCGGGGCGAACTACTCGTCGCGGTATATCTTTAATCGACTCGTTTCGAGCACCGTGACTGATAACTTGGGTTACACGGCAACGCTGGCTTCGAATCGGTATGACGAGTTGTATACGACGGATGTGCCGGGCATGACCGGGCATGATGCCAGTTACAATACAGCCCTGTTGTACCGGGGCAATGTTACGACTTCGACTACCCCTGGAGGAACTGCGGGGCCGCACTATGACATTGGCGGGAATGTCACTAGCGTCACGCAGAATGGCGTGACCACCAGTTCTGTTACGGGTGCGGCTACGAACTGGGCTGCGCCTTCTTCGATCACGACCAATGCGCTGACGACGTCGCTGAACTGGAACAGCGCTTTGGCTCCGACGCAGCAGACAGGACCGAACGGGGATACGGCGTCGATTGCGTATGACGGGGCTGCGCGGCCTGCCACCAACACGTCTTCCTATGGGGCGGTAACGACTTACGCTTATGGCTACGCGCCTGCTACAAAGACTGCCACGACGAACGGGCATTGGGTGCGGACTACGACGGACGGGTTTGGGCGGACGGTGAAGACCGAGACTGGCGATGCCACTTCTACCAAGTCGGTGGTGGATACCGCGTACGCTCCGTGCGCGTGCTCGCCGCTTGGGAAGATGTACACGGTGTCGCAGCCGCATCTGCCGAACGCTGCGCAGAGCTGGACTACTTACACGTACGACAAGCTGGGGCGGACGGTGAAGACGGTGGCGGCGGACGGGCTGAGCGCGACCAATTACGTGTATCTTGGCAATACGGTGGGTGTGACGGATCCGGCGGGGAATGCGAAGACGTATGTGATGGACGCGCTCGGCCAGTTAATTACGGTGACGGAGCCGGGGAGTCTGGTGACTACATACGGGTATGACGTGCTGGGCCATTTGACGAGCGTGTCGATGCCGCGGAGCACTTATACGCAGACCCGGACGTTCAACTATGCGGTGGGAACTACGGTAGGAGCGCTGGTGCTGAGCGCGACGAATCCGGAGACGGGCACGGTGACTTACACGTATAACTCGGATAACACGCTGGCGAGCAAGCATGATGCCAAGGGGCAGGTGTTCACCTACGCGTACGACGGGTACAAGCGGGTGCAGACGGTGAGCGTCGGCGGGTCGCTGCTGAGGAGTTACATTTACGATTCGAACACATTGGATTCGACAGGCTTTTCGCAGTATACGCTGGGGCGGCTGGCGGCGGTTCAGAACGCGTCGAGCGGAAATGGGATGCAGTTCACGGAGATGTACAGCTATGCGGCTTCAGGGCTGCCAGTCGGGAAGCGGCTGCAGGTAAATCAGACGGTGTCGTACGTGTCCGGCGGCATTTCGCAGCAAGGGACGGGCCAGCGCAATCTGGATGCAACGTACAGCTACAACTCGGAGGGACAGGCTTCTTCAGTGACTTATCCTACGACCTATCCGTCTACGGATGGGTTGGGGAACCCGGTGCCTGCTTCGGGGCCGTCTTACACGTACGGGTTCGACACGATGAGCCGGCCGGTGGGGTTGACGGATCAAGCGAGCAACACGGTTGTCAATGGGGTGTCGTACGGGCCAGCCAATGAGCTACTGGGGATGACTTACAACGGGATCGCGGAAGTGCGGAACTACAACAGCATGCTGCAGCTGATTGGGCTTTCTTCAGGGTCGTATGTCAACATGCAGTACGTGTATCCGGCGGGAGCGAATAACGGGAAGGTGTGCCTGCAGAGCGACTTGATCAGCCATGAGCAGAGTCAGTACGGCTACGATATGCAGAATCGATTGTCGTCGGCGACGGCTTGGACGATTTCGGGTCAACCGAGCGGTTCGTGCACACTTGCTTCGGGGAGTTTGACATGGGGTCAGAGTTATGCGTATGACGGGTACGGGAGTTTGACGGACAAGAATGTGACCGCAGGATCGGCTCCTTCGCTGCATGTGACTGTGGATCCGGCTACGAACCGGGTCGCGGGACAGTATGATGCGAACGGAAATATGACTGCAATGGCGGGAAATGTGTCTTTGGCCTACGACTCGGAGAATCGGCTGAGTCAGTGGGCTAATTACAATCAAGGGACATCCGCTACGCATGGCTACGATTCGCAGAACAAACGCGTGTGGGTGTGGAGCGGCGGCGCGGACCAGTACGGCAATCCTAACTCGTATCAGGTGTACTTCTATGGGTTGAATGGGAAGCGGCTGGGAGTCTATCAGGTGACGATGAGCGTACCGGTAGCTGTGGGGAGGTCGGCGACTCTTTTGGACTCGGCGAGTTCGACGGAGACGTATTTCGGGTCGAGGCGGCTGGCTCCGATGGACCGGCTCGGGTCGGTGCCGAATCCGGGCGGGACGTCGGGGCATTCGACTTACTATCCGTATGGGGAAGACAAGGCAGGGAATCCGGGGGGAGATGGGTGGAAGTTCGCAACGTATTCGCGGGATGGGGGTAGCGGCCTGGACTATGCGGATCAGCGATTCTATGCGAGTTCGCTGGGGAGGTTTACGAGTACGGATCTAAGTGGTAGGGTGCACGATGGGGATCCTCAATCCTGGAACAAGTACGCTTACACCGCGGGAGACCCGGTGAACCGCATTGATCCGAGCGGTCTGTACTATATTGATCCAGAAGATCGCGATTGGTGGGATTGGGCGTGGTGGGGAGGAATCGGTTTTAGTGGCGGGGGCGGGGGAGCGCCAGCAACACCCTTGCTGAGGCCAGATCCTAACTGGCAGACATCAGGGCAGGTAAGTTTGAGGGTAGCTTTATGGGATGCTGCGATTGCCGCCGCTCTTATAGCAGAGCAGAATAGCAAGCAACCCGGGTTTCGTTATGTCGCGGAACTTGAGGTAGTGGGTGATTGTTATGTTTCGCAGGTTTTTGGCGGAGGTTCGGTTGTGCGGGAGCGCACGTATGAAGTCCTGGATCAGTTTGGACAACCTTTCAAATCCTCAACGCTGACGATCAGTGAACACAACTATGTCCAATCCGGAAGTCTGCAAAGCTACAACAGCTCTTTCTCCCCGGACGATAAGGGGAAAATCTACGATTTATTATCGAGGGGTAATAATCCAGACACCGTGGAATTTCAACAGTTCACGGCGACAAATACGTCTGGGTTGAATTCATTTGGGGGCACCCCTATCATGATATATGATCCGAGCAATCCAAACGGGCCGTTCTTCGGAACGCTGGGTATAACACTCCGACAGCACACGGTTTTCATAAACGGTAGCGACGGGAAGATCAACGGTCAGTTGAACTATTGCCACGAGGACTAGCCCATGCTCTTTGCCGTATTGAACTCTGCAGCAATCGCTATTCTGGTGGTCACCCTGATTGGATCTTGTTCACATGTTCCAAAGCTTATTCCGCATGTTGCTCGTACGGAACTTAAGGAGCAGATCAGGAAAGCAACTCTTGTCGTCGTTGGGCATGCGGAAAGCGAACGTGCGGTGCGAACACTCGTGAGTGAGCCCAAAGAAGGATCGATGCCCCTACAACTCCGCGCTGTCCGTATTGCGGTAGAGGGGGTACTGGAAGGTCACTTTGGCAGTGAGCAGCTGACTTTCTATTACTATCAAACCACAGGAGCTTGGGATGGGCCTCCCATAAACATTGTGGGTCCAGGAAGGAGCATTTTTTACCTTGTAAACGACCAAGGCGTCTTGCGTGCGACGACCGACGTGTATTTGTCGCACACGCGTCTGGTAACAGGCAAACACAACGTTTTGTCCGTGTCCGGTAAAGAGCAGGTTCTCTCTGCAATTGGTCGTCTGTTGCTAGAGCCAGGAGAAGGGCTGAAATTGGAAGGCAGCCTGAATTCCTGGAGCCACAGCGTAGCCGTCGCGCTTAGCTTGATTCCTCAAACGCAAGTGGTCCAGATACTTCAGAAGTACCTTCAAAGCCCAAATCATGAAGCCAGAGGGCGAGTTTGCATTTTACTTGCTGAATTTCCCCTCAATGAGAAGGGTTGCTTATCTGGGATCATAAGTGATCCCCAGATACTTCCTGAGGACCGGAGGCTAGCGCAGAAACTCGTCCGCTAATAATCAGTTTCGGAGGCGTGGTTTCGAGTTGGCGGGCCGAACTCTTGGGAAGAATTGCTCAGTTTGATCGGTGAAGGTAGAATCGTGTCAGTACTTCGAGACCATTGCTCTAATATCGGTCTCGCGCTGGCCGTATGCGCGTACAAAACTTCGAAGTTCCTGCCGTGGTAGCCTCGTCTGCGACCGCGTCATTTGCAATCGTCCAGAGGCGCGGGTTGGGTAGCTGCCATCTTTGGCGCGATTATAGCGTGATCGCACATGGGAGTAGTCGATATTTGCCATGTGATTAACCCTCCTTTCACCGTAGCGCTCGGATGGATGATGGCGGGAGGCTCTGAACCGCTTCCAGATCCTATGGCCGCATGCCGGCTCTGGAGCGATAGGCCAAGCCTCGACCGATATCCTTCAGCTGACGCAGAAATTCTTTTCGATGCTCCGCAACACCCGTAAATTCCTTCATGTTGCCAGTCATGTTGACCGGGGCCCAACCGACGGGCTTTTCGCAATATACGCTGGGGAGGCTGGCGGCGGTGCAGAACGCTTCGAGCGGAAATGGGGTGCAGTTCACGGAGATGTACAGCTATGCGGCTTCTGGGCTGCCAGTCGGGAAGCGGCTGCAGGTAAATCAGACGGTTTCGTACGTGTCCGGCGGCATTTTGCAGCAAGGCACCGGCCAGCGTAATCTGGATGCAGCGTATTGCGTTTGATCATCCGGCTTGGCCCACTTCGATCATCTAATTTGGCCCACCCGGTTACTCGTACCGCTGCTCGTTTGGAATAAAAGGAGATGTAGATAAAATCGTAGCTGTGGAAGCATCCCTTCGCAACGGAGTTCCACAGATTTCAATAACCGCCGCGTAAGTGGTTGAAATGTAAGTATCTGAAAATAGAGAAATTTGGAGGGGGTTTGTCCGCTGCCTTGGGCGCAGGGGGTCGTGTGTTCGAATCACACCGCCCCGACCAATAGAATCAATAGGTTGTGGCCCTCCTTGCGGCCCGGTCGAAATCACTGTAGATAATCTTGTAGCTGTCAGATCCTCAAAGTACTTACGGCGAGAGAAACTCGTAAAAAGATTAGGCCCTCTGACACCCGCCACTGTGGCGGAATGTTAGAAGGCTATGAACGAATCATCGCGGTTTGTTAGCTCGGTGGTCATTGGTAACGAATCCCGATTTAGCGGCAACGGTGGATAAGGGCTTATCGCATGAGGCTCGCTTGGAATCTTCTCGCGGTGTTGTGGATGATTTCGACAGGTTTTTAATTGGCCATCATGCCCATTTCGCTTTGGAGAGCACGCAAGAAAGTTGGCGAAGATTCACATCCGGATTAAAAGGATGGGAATTCGTAAAGAACTCCGATTGTCAATCCCTACTAGATCAGTTTGTGAGAATCGGCACGACAACCTGAGTAGTCCATCTTCGCTCGACGCCTGCTGCT
>JBBRNO010000158.1:0-14683 GCA_038230275.1 Bryobacterales bacterium | reverse complement strand
CGAAGGTATTAATAGTCTGGTCCAAGCCGCCAAAGCCAAAGCCCGAGGATATCGTTCCAACCGCAACTTTGCCAGCATCATCTACCTCATCGCCGGCAAACTTGATCTATCTTGTCAACCCACTTGAAACAGCGAAGAACCGAGGTACCTCCAATGTCGTCAAGACAATTACGCAAACAGGCACGCCAGAATGGCGCCAAGGCAGCCGGGACGAAGTCCCCGGCGGGAATTCAGCAGTCCTCCAAGAACGCCATCAAACACGGCCTCACGTCGAAAATGATCGTCCTCACCAATGAATCCCAAGCCAGTTTCGACGAACTTCATGAAACGTACATCGAAACGTTCCAACCCATTAATCGCGTCGAAATGGATCTAGTCGACCAAATGGTGGCCTCGCAATGGCGTCTCCGCCGAATCTGGATCATGCAAACCGCGGCCCTGGATCTGAAAATGGACCAGCAAGATGCGGAAATCGCCAAGAAATTCCACCAGATCGACCAGGCAACCCGCGTCACCGTCGCCTTCACCACCCTGGCCAACGACGAAAAGTCCCTCGACCTCCTTTTGCGCTACGAAACTACTTACACCCGGTTATACCAACGGGCCATCAGCACGCTGGTACGCCTGCGCCGAGCTATCCAAATCGGCGAAAACCGTCCCGAACCAATCTCATCGCAAGAATTGCGAAACGACCCTCCACCAACGGTCTCCGTACCGGTTTCCTTGCCTGACTTCGCCGAAACAATCACTCCATTGCCTCCAGATTTACGACCCAGTTGCCTGTCCACTCTGAAGTCACCGTGCGAGCACTCCGAATCGCCGCAGGAAAGCACGGAATAACTGGAAATCGAACCATATCGGCGCCAGGGGTATCTTCGCAGGAAGCTCTATCCCGCGGATCTTTGACAATTTGAATCAGCAAGGGTGAAAGAAGAGGAGAACTGCGTCCACCGTTCCTTCACTGCACACGCATGAACATAGCGTGCCCATCCTCACCGGCAGAACAGCGGTATACTTTGGATGGGAGTATCTATTGATGAACGCTATCCTGCGCTCCACCGCTCTAATCCTCGGATCCTGTCTGCTTTGCTCCACTTCCTTCGCCCAAATGGCTATCTCGGCGCGCTCCGGCATGGTCCACTACTTGGAAGGGGACGTTTCGATCGCCGGTCAAGCTCTGGATACGAAATTCGGTCACTTTCCCGACGTCAAGGAAGGGCAGGTTCTGAATACGGCGGAAGGCCGCGCGGAGATTCTGTTAACTCCCGGCGTGTTCCTGCGTGTATCGGAAAACAGTTCCGTGAAAATGATCTCCAGCCGTCTCATCGATACCCGTGTCGAACTGCTCACCGGATCCATGTTGGTGGAATGCGCGGAATTGCAGAAGGACAACGCTGTCACCTTCATCTATAAAGATGCAATCGTGGAGTTCCACAAGAAGGGCCTCATCCGCCTGGATGCCGCCGGCGACATGCTTCGCGTCTACGACGGTGAAGCTTCGGTGACCAAAGCCGGTCAGACCATCACTTTGAAGGAAGGGAAGGAAACGCTTCTATCCGGCGTCCTTTCGCCCGAGAAATTCGATAACAAGGTCGGCGATCCGTTCTATCGCTGGGCCAGCCGCCGGGCTGGTGATCTGGCCGTTGCCAATCTGTCCGCTGCCAAGTCGGTTCAGGAAAATGGCGGTAGCTGGCTCTCCAGCGGCTGGATGTGGAATCCGATGTTTGGTTCGTTCACCTACATTCCCTACCGCGGTTTCTATAGCAGTCCCTTCGGCTATAACTACTACTCGCCCGCCTACGTCGTGCGCGTCTATGAAAATGTCCGGCCGGTATCGAATGTCAATAACTCAGGGTTCACCGGCTCGGGTGGTGACCTAAACAGGTCGCCACAATACAACTCGAATCTGGGTTATGATACTGCCTCCAGGTCATCCGCGGTCTATCGCAGCGCCTCACCGGTCTCTGCCGGCACAGGCAATGCAGCCCCAGCGGCCGCTCCCGCCGAAGGTGGCCGCTCAGGCGATTCGGGTGGTACTCACAATTCCGGGGGACGCGGCCGGTAACGATACACCGTAGCGTGCGGATCGCGGTAGATCTCTTCATACTGCGGATCTCCGCTCACGGTCTTGTGTAACAATTGCATTCGCTCTTCATGCAAGTCCCTTGAGTAATCGGTGTCGGTAAGCAGCAGATATTCCAGAGCCATCGCGCGCGCCACCGAAGGTGTTTCTTTCACAAAGTTCTCGATGCCCGCCTCATCGCCCCGGAACAGTAGGTCCGGAGGAATTGGACTTCCCACAGCGTGCCGGCCTGTGTAAAGATGCAGCATCACATCGTCGTAGGCGAAAAATTGCGCACTCGGATTAGTGTTGTTCCTGATCCATTCGTAGGCCGGTTGATGCTCCGCGGTCCATTGCCGGCGGTTGTCCAGCAAAGACGGCATTAACGTAGAGAGCCCCGTATACGTGAACCAGACAAACAGGCCAATGTATCCCGTCGCGGCTCCACTCAGCAGGCCAGCCGCGATTCGTTCGTCGCGCTTGGGCTTCTGGAATGCGCCGCCAAGCATCTTGGCTATGTGCTTCATCTCCGTCACCCACCCGGCCAACAGCAGCGGATAAAGCGCGTAGACAAACCGAGGGCTGGGCGGATAGTGCCATAACAGCAGCATGGCCGACGCGCCCATGGCATAGGCTGCAAACTGAAATCGCCGCGTCTCCCGCACCAGCCTGACCGTTCCCATCAGCGCGGCAAAACTGGTGATGCGCGTCAGTTGCACGGCCCAGAAACCCTCATCGGGATTGAAGATCAGCAGTCGGCCCGTGGCAGTGAAGAAGGCATCCAGATTGGTCCAGAAAAGGATCGGCAAGTCTCGCCAATGGACGTACTTCAGATGGAAGCCAAGGTAATTCGTGTAGTAAAGTCCGATGGCGTCAGTCGCCGGCATTTGGTGTGCACGCGCCCATATCTGCCAAACGGCGATCACCGGCAGCATTGCACAAACAAACCCAATCCCATCTTTCCGGCGTCCTTGCATCCAGAAGCAGATCGGCACGGAAACAGCCAGTGGCAGCGCTAGCGATCGCAGCAGAAATGCGGCTCCTGCCAGCAGTCCCAGAGCCCACCCCGGAACCGCTTCTCGCGCGGCGAGAATCAAAACTGCCAGCAATAAGACACTGAACGCCAATTCCGACATCAGCGAGAGGCTGAGTAGGACGGTCATCACGTTATAGCCGATAGCCGCGGTGATGCCCCAGCTCCACCACGCCGAAAATCCGAAATCCCGGAATACCTTCCGTACCAACAAAATATAAAACGGCATCATCAACCACGCGAGCAACGCCGCCCAGCGCAGGTTATGCGGGAACACCGGGTCCAACTTCCAGGCGATTGCCAGCAGGGCAGGGAACAACGGCGGATATTTCGTCTGAAACGGTTCTCCTGGATAGCTGAGTATTCGATAACCCTGTCCGCTGGCAATCGCCTTGGCGCCCACCCAATACAGTGCGTCATCGTGGTGCACGCCTAACTGCGGCATGTCCCGGTTCCACCAACTGAACCACGCCGATGGCAGCAGGATGAGTACAAACAGAACCGCCTGTTTCATGTGAAGACCTAGAGTATCATTCAAGGGATGAAACTCACTTTCTGGGGCGCTGCCCAAACCGTTACCGGATCCATGCATCACCTTACCGTGCAAGGCCAGCAGTACCTGCTCGATTGCGGAACGTTTCAGGGCCGCCGCCAGGAAGCCAGGGAGCGGAACGCCAACTTGCCATTTCCCGCCGCCGATATCAGTGCGGTCATTCTGTCGCACGCTCATATTGACCACAGCGGAAATCTGCCGACACTCGCCAAGAACGGGTTCACCGGGCCTATCTATACGTCGCCCGCCACGGCGGACCTCTGCGAACCAATGCTGCTGGATTCCGCCTTCATTCAAGAGAAGGACGCCGAGTTTATCAACAAGCGGAGCTGGCGGCGAAAGAAATTGCTTGGTACCGATGCCGGCGACCGCGAGATTACGCCGATCTACACCGTGGCGGACGCCGAACAGGTCTTGCAGCGGTTCCAGCGCGTGCCTCTGCATTTTCCCGTCAACGTGGGCCCAGGCGTGACTTATCAGTCCGTCGACGCCGGCCACATGCTAGGCTCCACATCGGTGGCCTTGCAACTGGAGGAGGCAGGTAAACGCACTAGCCTCATCTTCTCCGGCGACGTGGGCCGCCCCGGCTTGCCATTGATTCCAGATCCGGAATTCTGCCCGCTTGGCGACTATTTGATCGTGGAAAGCACATACGGCAATCGCCTGCACCAGGAGATGGGCATGGTGGAAGAGAAACTCGCCGCGGTCATCAACCGGGTGTGCAATCGAGGCGGCCGGATTATTGTCCCCGCCTTCGCCGTGGGACGAACGCAACAGCTTGTTTTTGTGTTGCACCAGCTCATCAACCAGCACAAGATTCCCTCCATTCCGATGTTTGTCGATAGTCCCCTGGCTCTGAAAGCCACTGAGGTATTCCGCAAAAATGCCGGATCTCTGGACACCGAAACAAATGCGTTTTCCCAAAATGGCGAAGATCCGTTCGGCTTCAAACGACTGCGCTATGTGCAGAGCGTGGAGGAATCAAAGGCCTTGAACGATCTGCGCGGTCCCATGGTCATCATCTCCGCTTCGGGCATGTGCGAGGCAGGCCGCATCCTTCACCATCTCAAAAACAACATCGAAGACTCCCGAAACCTGGTCTTGATTACCGGATTTCAGGCAGAAAATACACTGGGTCGAAAGATCGTCGAGCAAGAGCGAGAAGTATCTATTTTCGGCGAGCCGATGAGGTTGCGCGCCGAAGTGGTTAAATTGAATGAGCTTAGCGGCCATGCAGACCAACGGGGGCTGATTCAGTGGATGAAGCCCGCCGCGGCCGGATTGAAAAAGGTATTCCTCGTGCATGGGGAATTGCTGGCACAAAATGCGTTGGCAACCGCCATTCGAGAGCAGTTGAACTTATCCGTGGAGATTCCGGCTCGAGGGCAATCTTTCGAACTGCTCTGAGGGGGGCATGAACAATCTGATTCTTCAGTACTCTTATCTGCAGCTCCTGGATTTATTGACCACGGTGGCATTTCTGATAAACGGGGTGAAGGAAGCCAATCCGCTGGTGAAAGGCATGATGCATATCACGCCCTCTCCCATGGTGGGCCTGGTGCTGATAAAGGTGTTGGCGCTGGCACTCGGTGTCTACTGCTGGCGGATCCAAAAGTACCGCCTGCTATTAAGGATTAACATCCTGTTTGCGCTTCTCGTTGCCTGGAATATGATGGCCCTCATCGCCGGCTCCAGCTTGGCCAGTTGAACGGCTACCAAAGAATTCGCAGCACTACTTGAAAGTTCCGCGCATCCGGGTCGGTGTTGTTGAATACGTTGTACGCCTGAACCTGCATTCTCAATCGCACCGCCTCGGTGACAATAATCGTCCGTCCCACCATCCAATCACATTGTTCGGATTCCGATCGCCGGCGCCGGGGTCTTGGGTGAATCGAAGCACCGGTAAATTGGCCAAACCCGAGCGGGAGCCGGCAAGAAGTGTGATCGGCACACCGCATTGCGCCTGAATGGTCCCATCGAACTGCCAGCCCTTGGCAAGATGGTGGCGAAGCCAGGGGTTCTGAATGCCAAACGCCTGCGCTGATTCGAATGTGTGGGTCATCACCACCCGTTGCGGTAAATCGAAAGCGAATACCGCTCTGTTGTCGGGAGTGTTAAACGGATTCTGCAGCGCGGCGCCAGCGTTGGGAAACCCGCCTTGCTAACCGAATCGCGCGTAAAGTAATCGTTCCGGCTGATGTTCCAGTCCAGCCGCGCGGAGGAGCCGAAGAAATCCGCTCTTTGTGGAGCCTCTTTAGCAGCAACGCCACCGTCGGGTCAATCGCGCCCGTGATCTCGTCTTCACGCGGGATGTTCGCAACCCTGGTGCCACCGGAACCGCGCGCGATGATCTTTTGAAAGCTGTCGAAAAAGAAAACACGATCCTTATGCAGTGGCATTCCAGCTGTCAGTCTGAAATTGTGGCTGTTGATCGGTGTCGCCTTGCCGGTTTGATCGAAGTAATCGAACCGTGCTTAATGTGGTGCCACATTCTATCGGCACATCATGCCGCCATCCTACCGGAGCGACGCGATGCCTTCGCGGAACTCGCAGTGCTTCCGGAATCCCAATCGCTGGTACACCCGAATCGCCTGCGCGTTTTGCTGCCGGACGTTTAACGCAATAGTGCGGATGCCGCGGTCCGTCAGGTCACTGAAAACGGCGCTGGCGGTTTGCGCCGCCAAGCCCAGCCCCCGGCGGTCTCGGCGCGTATAAACGTTGCCAATCGCGGCCACCCCCTCCGCCACCGATACCAGATGAGTACCCGCCACCGCTACCAGTTCATCCCCTTCTAAAACTCCATGGAACACGCCATCCCGCAAAGACCCGGCAGCGAAGTACTCGGGAGATTCCCCTGACGCCTCACCGTCCGCATAAAGCAATTTCACGCGATCCAGATCGGCCTGCCCCAGCAACACGGTGTTCTCGACTGACGCCGGCCGGAAGTCCTCCGCGCGAACCGCCATCCGCCAGTCTGCCTTTTCATCCGTAATCTGGTAACGCGCCGCTAGTAGGGGTACGATCTCAGGCTGCACGTGCAAGGAAAGAGCCGGTTCCAAGCCGATCTCACGCACCAGCCCCGCCGTCAGTTCAGCCTGGCCCATCACGAAGAGAATCGGCGGTGAGTATCCGCGATAGATCAAAACCAGCGCACGGAGATCGCCTTCGTTCCAATACCAGGAACACTTCGCCGCCAGGGCGGGTTCCAAATCACCCAACGCGTATACGCACCACACGGGATCGGACTGCAGAATGGTACGGGCAACCGCCAGATCAAACAGCCGCGGCATTCTGCAAGATCAAAATTTCGCCACCACCGTCTTCGCGATTTCTATCCCCTTCTCGCGCCCTTCCGGCAGTTGCCGCAGATCGATCATCAAACCGTTGTCACCTTTGCGCACAGTCATCAAAGAATTTAGCGGTCCCATCGTGGCTTCGTCCCAGGGGCCCGGGACTTTCTCCGCCTTCATCCCGCCCAGCACCACTCCCAGATTCAAACCTAAGATTGCGGCCTGCGCATCGCCCCGGTAAATTGTTACCACGAGAACCGGCGTGCTGCCGTCGCTCATCGCCGCCCCCATGCTCTTCACCACGCCTTCAATATCTTTCAAATTCGCTTCATCGCTCTTGGCTGAGCCTGATTTCCCCAACTGCTTCAGGCGTTCAGCCGCCTGCTCGGCGCTCGCTTTGGCTGCGCTAGCGGGGGCATAATACTCGCAATGCTCCCCGGATTCGTTGGCGCTTGGACGTCCACTCACCCGTTCCAGCGGCATCCCCAAAATCTGTTCGGCCTCCGCCTTCGTCAGCATCAAACAGCCATCTCGCCTTTCACTCGACGACGGCTTGCTGTGGGCCGCCTTCTCCAGCGCCTGTCCCACATCCACGCCGGTCTGCTCCTTAAACTCTGCCATCTTCGCCGTCACTTTTCCCTTGGCGTAGTAATAGACACCCGCAATCCCGGCCACTCCTAATACCGCGAAGATCAGGAACGCGATCAGCAGGAATTTCAGCGCGGAACTGCTCGATGTCGCCGGCGGCAAGGGTGCTGCGGGCGGCGGAGCGTTATAAACAGGGGCGGCATTCTGTACCGGCGGCTGCCCGGCCGCGACCGGACTTCCGCATTGCCGGCAAAACCCTGCACTCGCATCCAGAGCGCCGCCGCACTTAATACAAAAATTAGCCATATCATTCCTCCGAAACACCATCTTTACAGAACCGGCGGCATTCTGCTGCAAACCGCAAGAATCGGATAGCGCCACAACCGCGGGCCGCCCTACCATCGAAACGTGCATACTCACAAAATCGACTGGTTCGCCGCGGAAGCCTCTCTCAGATCCCACGGCTTCGCCACGTTACCCGCGGTCCTTACCGTTCCTGAATGTGAAAAACTGATCGGCCTCTACGCCAATCCGGATCTATTCCGCAGCCGCATCGAAATGGCCCGCTACCGCTTCGGGCGCGGAGAGTACCAATACTTCGCCTATCCTCTGCCGCCGCTGATCGGCGATCTCCGGAATGAACTCTATTCCAATCTCGCGCCCATTGCAAACTCGTGGGCCGAATCGCTCGGCACAGATGACTTTCCGCCCACTCTTGCGGACCTCACGGCGATCTGTCATCAACGCGGCCAGCAGCGTCCCACACCCTTGCTGCTGCACTACAAAACAGGAGACTACAACTGCCTGCACCAGGACGTCTACGGTGAGATCGCCTTCCCGCTGCAAGTCGTATTCTTCCTGTCGGAACCGGACCGCGATTATCGCGGTGGCGAATTTCTTCTTACCCAACAGATTCCCCGCGCTCAATCCATCGGCCGTGCGCTTCGGCCCCATCAAGGGGACGCCGTGATAATTACCACCCGCTACAGGCCGGCGCAGGGCAAGCGAGGCGCCTATCGCGTCGGCCTACGCCACGGCGTCAGTGAAGTGATGGCCGGCGAGCGTTGGACATTAGGTATCATCTTTCACGATGCCGCCTGACCGAATCGCAATCTCGGTGAATCAACCGTTCCCCTGGCAGCAGACTCTCGCCTATCTGCACTGGCGCGGCACGCCCGGACTCGACATCATTGAAGAAGATGGATACACCAGGCTCACTCCCTCGGGGCCGGTGTCTGTCCAATACGACCCCGGTCAAGGGTGTCTGCTCTGCGAACCGCACGCTGCCAGCCGCGTGAGCGTAATCTTCGACACCGGCTGTGACATCGCCGCCGTCAACCGCGCGCTCGCCGCGTGCCCCATCGTGGGACCCAGGTTGCAAAAGGTCCCCGGCTTGCGTATTCCCGGCTGTTGGGAACCATTCGAGCTCTGCCTGCGGGTGATCCTGGGTCAGCAGGTCAGTGTGAAAGCTGCCGCAACCTTCATGCGCCGCCTGGCGGAGGTATCTCCCAATTTCCTGGCCGAAGAAATAGCACAGTCGGACCTCAGTTCGGTCAGGATTCCGCAACGCCGTATCCAGACTCTGCGATCCGTTGCGCAAGCAGTCGCGGACGAAAGTCTGAATCTGCAATCGTGGAAGGAAGCCGCTATAGTGCTGAAGAAAATTCCCGGCATTGGCCCATGGACAATCGACTATCTGGCAATCCGGCTCGGCCGCGATCCCGATGCGTTCCCGGAGAGCGACCTCGGCCTGTTGCGTGCCGCCGGTCTCACCGATCCCCGCCTGCTGCTGCGCAGAGCCGAGCAATGGCGCCCCTACCGTGCCTACGCCGCCATGTATCTCTGGGCAGTCTCTCATGATGTAATGGAAATTGAACAATGATCCCCTCAGAATCCGTCTCTCGCCGATCCTTCCTGGCCGCCGCCGCCGCCGCCGCCGCACTTCCTGCGTCGGCAAAGAAGAAGAAGCTCCCCGTCGGCCTGGAACTCTACTCGGTTCGCGATCAATTGAAACAGGATCTGATGGGCACCGTTCGCGCCGTCGCAAAGATGGGCTACGAAGGCGTGGAATTCTACGCCCCCTACTTCGATTGGACTCCCGATTACGCCAAACAAGTCAGAAAGCTCTTGGACGATTCCGGAATCCGCTGCTTCTCCACGCACAACGGAGCGAAATCGTTCCTGCCTGAAAATCTCCCACATGCCATCGAGATCAATCAGCTCATTGGAAGTAAATTCATCATCATGGCCAGCGCCGGCCCGGTCAAAGGGATCGACGGTTGGAAGACCGTTGCCCAGACCCTCACCACCACCTCCGAGAAGTTGAAACCGCTCGGGCTGCGCACCGGCTTTCACAATCACAAGGCGGAATTCGAATCCCTGGATGGCAAGCGTCCCATGGACGTGCTGGCTGCCGGCACACCGAAAGACGTCGCGCTGCAACTGGATGTCGGTGCCTGTATGGATGCCGGCGCCGATCCCATCGCCTGGGTTAAATCGAATCCCGGCCGCATTTTTTCCATGCACTGCAAGGACTGGTCTCCCGACGCCGCCAAAGGCTACCGTGTCTTGCTGGGCGACGGAGTGGTGCCGTGGAAAAAGCTGCTCCCACTGGTTGAGAAATCCGGTGGAATTGAATACTATCTGGTGGAACAGGAAGGCAGCGACTATCCACCCATCGATACGGCAGCCCGCTGCTTGGTCGCTTTCAGGAAACTACACAATTCATAAATGGAATACGTCAATCTAGGTTCGACCGGTACAAAAGTTTCGCGCATCTGCCTGGGCACCATGACCTATGGCTCCAAAAGTTGGCGCGAGTGGATTCTTGAGCTCAAGGAAAGCCGCCCCTTCATTCAACGCGCTCTCGATTTGGGTATCAACTTTTTTGATACGGCCGACGTGTATTCGTTAGGCGCCAGCGAAGAGATTCTCGGCAAATGCTTGAAAGAGATCGGCACCGAGCGTCATCGATTGGTAATTGCCACCAAGGTCTTCAACGCCATGGGTGACGATCCAAATCAGCAGGGACTTTCCCGCAAACACATCATGCACGCGATTGACGATAGTCTGCGCCGCCTCGGCACCGATTACGTCGACCTCTACCAGATCCACCGCTTCGACTACAAAACCCCGATTGAGGAAACCATCCAGGCGCTGCACGATGTAGTCAAGGCAGGGAAAGCACTCTACCTCGGCGCGTCTTCCATGTATGCCTGGCAATTCGCGAAAATGCTCTACAAGGCCGATGAAATGGGCCTCACACGCTTCGTTACCATGCAGAATCACTACAACTTGATCTACCGGGAAGAGGAGCGCGAGATGAACCCGCTCTGCCGGGAAGAGGGAATCGGTATCATCCCCTGGAGCCCGTTGGCCCGCGGATTTCTGGCCGGCAACCGGCGCACCGAAGATTTCGGCGAAACCGTCCGCGCCAAGACCGACGACTACGCCCAGAAGCTCTACTATCAGCCCTCCGACTTCACCGTCGTTGAGCGCGTAACGGAGATCGCTAGCAAGCGCGGCGTTTCGAACGCGCAGGTAGCGCTCGCGTGGGTGCTGCAACAGCCCGGCATCACGGCGCCAATCGTCGGTGCCAGTAAGATGCCGCACCTGGACGACGCCATCGCCGCACTCAGCCTAAAGCTGGACGACGCTGAACTCAAAGCGCTGGCCGAACCGTACCAACCGCACCGCATTCTAGGACATTCGTAAAACCGGCGAAGCCTGCGCACGACACACGCCGCGCCGTGTCCGCCGGACATATGATAGTCAGACCTATGCGATTGCTCATTTTTCTATTTGCGTGCGGAGCGCTGTGCGCGCAGCCGGCATACGATGTTTTGCTAAAGGGCGGACAAGTTATCGACCCCAAGAACCGCATCAGCGGCCCCCGGGATGTGGCCATCAAAGACGGCAAGATAGCGGCCGTGGCGGCGTCCATACCGGCGGCACAGGCGCGTAAAACCATCCAGGTGAACGGGCTGTACGTAGTACCCGGCTTGATCGACATCCACGCCCACGTCTTCGCCGGTATCAATGGCGGGATGCTGGCGGGCGGCAGCGGCAGCATCCACCCTGACAGCTTTGCGCAGCGGTTGGGCGTGACCACGGTGGTCGACGCGGGGTCTTCCGGGCGGCATAATTTCGCCGAGTTCCGGCGCACCGTGGTAGACCGGTCGCGCACCCGGGTGCTGGTCTTCCTGAATATTGGCGGGAACGGGATGCCGGGCGACGAGAAAGAGCAAGACGTAAATGATATGGACGCGAAGGCAGCGGCGGATCTGGCCATCGCGAATAAGGATGTGGTCGTCGGCATCAAAGTAGCGCACTACAATGGGCCCGACTGGACGCCTGTCGAACGCGGCGTCGAAGCTGGTTCCATCGCGAACATTCCGGTGATGGTCGATTTTGGCGCCTTCCGTCCCGAACGGCCGTTTCAGGAACTCGTCCTAAAAAAATTGCGACCCGGCGACATCTACACGCATGCCTTCTATCCGCCCGTTCCGCTCTTCGATGACAAGGGGCGGCTGCTGCCGTATCTGCAACAGGCACGCGCGCGAGGTCTGCTATTTGACGTAGGCCACGGCGGTGCCGCATTTGCATTCAAGCAGGCCTCCGGCGCAGTGAAGCAGGGCTTTCCACCCGATACCATTTCGACGGACGTACACTCCGGCAGCTTGAACTCCGGTATGAAGGACATGCTCAACGTCATGTCAAAATTCCTGAACATGGGCATGCCGGTGGATGACGTAATCTACCGCTCGACGTGGAACCCCGCGCGTGCCATCAAGCGGGAAGAACTCGGCAATTTATCCGTGGGTGCCGCGGCGGATATTGCGGTACTGCGGGTGGAACAGGGGGACTTCGGCTTCGTCGATTCCTGGGGCGCGGGACTGCGGGGCACGCGCCGGTTTTCGAATGAGCTGACACTGCGCGACGGTTTGGTAATCTACGATACGAACGGCCGCACGCGCGATAATTGGGACAAACTGGGCGACTACAAGGCGCTCGGCGAACCTTGGTGGGATGCTACAAGGTCTAGCGGTCCGCTGCGGAATCGGCGCAAATAACAGGAGGCATTATGGAGAGTGAATCGAGCCGCCGCGGCTTTCTGGCTTCGACAGTATTTGCGGCCGCGGCCGGAGCGGTGAACGCACCCGCCGCACCCGCTCTTGCACCGGTGCCGGAAGTCTACGCCCGGCTCGGCATCCGGCCGGTCATCAACGGAGTGGGCGTGGTGACTCACCTAGGTGGATCGCTGATGCATCCCGAAGTCTCCCGGGCAATGGAAGATGCTTCGCGCTGCTTTGTGCCGTTGACCGAATTGCAGACGAAGGTGGGGGCCAGAATTGCGGAGTTGCTTGGAGCGGAGGCAGCCATGGTGACGGGCGGTTGCGCTTCGGCCATCACCATGGGCACGGTGGCCTGTGTGGCCCAGGGGGATCCGGAGAAATTGAAGCGCCTGCCGGATACCACCGGGATGAAGAACGAGATTGTGCAGCAGAAGACCCACCGTGGTGGCTATGAACAGCAGATGCTGCTGGTTGGCGCCAAGATCGTCTGGGTAGAGACCAAGGAAGAACTGGAACGGGCCATCAACGAACGAACCGCGATGATGTTCTTCTATAACGAAATGGAACCGGACGGGAAGATTACGCGCCAGGAGTGGATCGAAGCCGGCAAGCGGCGCGGCGTGCCTACCTTCAACGATGCAGCCTCTGACGCGACACCCAGAGAGCGGCTGTTTCAGTATCAGAAGGAAGGTTTCGATCTGGTCGCCTTCTCGGGCGGCAAGGCGATGCGCGGACCGCAGTGCTCCGGAATCTTGATGGGACGCAAAGACCTGATTGCGGCAGCGGTGCCCGCGTTCACCCCCTACGCCAGCATCGGACGCGGCATGAAGGTCGGCAAAGAAGAGCTGATCGGGCTGCTGACGGCCCTGGAACGCTATCTGAAGGCGGACCTCGAAGGGGAAATGAAACAGTTGGAGGCGCGCGTCACCGAGATCCGCGATGGGTTAGCGGGGATCGATGGCCTGACGACGGAACGCTACATGCCGCCCATCGCCAACCATGTGCCGCACGTGCTGGTGACCTGGACCGAAGCCGCCTTTCCTCTGAAGACAAGCGATGTGACCCGGCAGCTAATGCAAGGCAACCCTTCCATTGCCGTGTCCGCTTTTGGTGAGCGCCAGTTGAAGATTTCTGTCTGGATGATGCAGCCGGGCGAACATAAGATTGTGCTGGGACGGCTGCGCGAAGTTTTCAAGCGGGCATAGGGGCCGGGGTGACCTCATGTCGTTTCGCTGCGCTATCTCTCTGATGATCGCCGCCCTTGCGGTCGGCTCCGCCCTGGCGCAGGAACCAGTCTCCTTTTCCATTGCCGCCGACTGGGATGTCCAGGTTACCCTGCCGGGAATCGCCCCCCAGACGGTTCACGTCACCCCGCCTGTGACCATCAGTGTGGATGCCGAAAAGTACACCGCCATCCCGCTTTTTAATCCCAAAGCTGGAGGTTGGGTCAAAGGCGCTCAGTTGAACGGTGTGAAAGCGCAGGAGACCACCAGCCCGCACTTGCTCGACACCGCCAGCTTCACTCTGCGCGCTGGTCGCGAATCCGACGCTGAGTTATTCACCCGAGGCGTTGACTACGAAATCGATCTGAATTGGGGCACGTTCGGCCGTACCGCTGAAAGCCGCATCAAGCCTACCCAAGCGGTCTTCGCCAGCTATCGTCATTCCCAAGTGCGGATTGATGCCGTAGTGCTCACCGCCGATGGAAAGGTTGTTCTGCGGCAAGGCGAACCGCGCGCCGTAGCCCCTTCCATTCCACCGGTAAACGCGGGTGAACGCCATCTTGGCAATATCTATTTTCCGGGGCTGGTCACCAAGCTGGAACCCGAAAATCTTTTTCCCATCCTGGAACGAGCCTACCCTGAGCCGCGCTTTTCAAAGCACACTACCGTGACGCGTCTGGTGCCCCGGCTCGATATCGGCCAACCGCTGCGCATTCTAGCTTGGGGCGACAGCGTCACCGATGGTGCTTATCTCCCCAACAAGCAAACCCAACGCTGGCAGGAGCAGTTCGTTACACGTCTCCGCGAGCGATTCCCGAAAGCTCAGATCGAACTGATCACGCAGGCTTGGGGAGGCCGG
>JBBRNO010000157.1:0-14826 GCA_038230275.1 Bryobacterales bacterium | reverse complement strand
GCCGCTGAGCGTCGCATCCACCTCGCGAAAGGAAAGCGCCGTTGCGTGCAGGTTCTGCGGGTCTGAATCGTTGGCAACAAAATACGCTTCTTCCTGATCGCCCACCACGCCGTGACCGGCGAAAAATACATAGACCACATCGTCCGGCCCAGCCGACTGCACCAGCCACGTATGAAGCGCCGCGCGAATGGCGGCAAGCGTGGCCCGTTCATTGGTCAGCAACCGGATGTGGCTGGCAGGCAGTGCCCCGCCTGGAACGGTGCTCAAGAAGGCAGCAAAATCCTCCGCGTCGCGATGTGCGAAACGAAGCTGCGCCGCAGGTGGCAGATGCTGATGGTTTGAAATTCCAACAACCAGCGCCCATCGCGTTCCCCGGTCTTTCAAGGAATTAACGGGCTGCTCCGGCTCATACTGCAGGTCGCGGGTTTGCTGACCGAATAAACCTGCCGCCAGAAGCACTAGATATACTGTGCGCCTTATCATTCGCCGCCCGGCTTCGACCAAGGTGGCGCAAGGCCATTCATTCGGGAATAGGCGATCAATTGCCCCATATGCTCATTCGAATGGACAATGATCCGCAAGTACATTCCGTCCACCGTGGCGTCTCTTCCGTTGATCTTCACTTTACGCTGGAGGTCAGCCGGTTTCGCCGCCGCGTGCGCCGTGTTGACGGCTTCCAGCGAGCGCTTCAGCCAGTGGATCACCTCGCTCTTCGCCTTCACCGACTTTTCCATATCGGCGGACTTGAGGTCAGATGGCATTTTCGGGCCGGTCACGCTCAACAACCCAAAATTGGCGAACACGATGTGCAGGTAGACTTCGCTGGTAGACCGCACCCCGGCCGATGGCCGCCAAGCGAAATGTTCCTGTGGCGTAGCTTCCGCCAGTGCAATGCCCTCCGGCTGCGCGTACAGCCCGGCATTACTCAGAACGGCAGTCAACAGAAGCTTTCTCATGGTCCCTCCCCCCCATGGCCATGATAACTTCGAAAACGATCTAGCGGCGGAAGAAATGGTCTCCCCGATAGACACGCACAAACGGGTCCGCCCCACCGCTCGCAACCGGATGAAGATTGGCTACCGGATCGCTCAGTTGATCTCCGATGACGACAACGTAGTCGATTCGAATGGGAAAGTCCTTGCTAAGCGACTCGATCAGTTCCGCACCGTTCGACCCGATTCCTTCGAGCCCCCACAAGACGCGCTGATGTGTGTCGGAAACGCCGGGTTTATAGACCACGGGAAACAGTTCAGATAGCGCTTGGTAATCGCTCAGGTCCAACGATTTCCGCTGTGCGGCTACCCAAGCGGATGAAGGTGGAGCCCGGCACGATTTTCGGCTGACATTCCTTGCATTGCGTTGCATGGCCGAGACCACTGGCGGTCGCGTTCCTTCGAGCCGCGGGAATCAAGGCCCGCGTCGCATGGTTACTCGCTTCCACCGGCGAGGACCTCGATGCGGAGTTGTCTGGCATAGAGATGTTCAACCAAGCGGTTGCTTACTCGCCTGGTAACCCGCCGTTGGCGCAACGGGACGGCAGGGCCGAACCGGACGACGATGACTGGTGCGTCTTTGACCGAATTACCCGGCATGGCTTAGGTTCCTTGACAGAGTTCCCTTTAGTCAAATGGTTCTATGGCGTCTCCGCCCTAGCGCACGCTAAACTAGTTGCAAGAGGTCCACGCACAGCTTTGGAATCGGGCGGCGAAGTTACGATACGCACCGTTCGCCTCACCAAGCATTACCGCTCCGGTGAGAATACTGTTGTTGTGTTTGACGATCTCAACCTCGAAATCGGCCCGGGCGAACGCGTTGCCCTAGTGGGGGAATCCGGTGCCGGCAAATCCTCCCTACTCCATTTGCTAGGGGGTCTAGACAAGCCAACCAACGGTACAATATATTTTGGGGATAAGGAAATATCATCGCTGGATGAGTCCGCGCTGGCTGATTTCCGCAACCGCGAAATTGGCTTCGTTTGGCAGACTCACTATCTCTTGCCCGAATTTACGGCACTTGAGAACGTCATGATGCCGCTGCTGATGCGTGGCGAACCGAAGTCTAAGGCTGCCCCTATCGCACAGGAAAGATTGAGCGAAGTGGGCTTAGCGGACCGCGCCTCGCACCGCGCCGGAGAGCTTTCCGGGGGCGAACAGCAGCGCGTAGTCCTGGCGCGGGCGCTGGTGGGCCGGCCCAAAGTTTTGCTGGCGGATGAGCCGACCGGCAATCTTGACTATAAGACTGGCGGAAAAATAGCCGATCTGTTTGATGAGCTTCATCATACGTATGGACTGACGTCGGTTTTTGTCACGCATAATCTTGAATTCGCAAGACGCTGCGACCGCGTCTTAAAGTTGGAACAAGGCGCCCTTGTCCCCTTGCAGGCCGGGGGCGTTTCTGAGAATACTGCAAGTAGGGAAAACGGGACAAACTATGTTTGAACGCTATACCGAGAAGGCGCGGCGAGTTATCTTCTTCGCAAGGTACGAAGCAAGCCAGTTCGGAAGTCCATACATCGAGACGGAACATCTGCTGCTAGGGCTGCTACGCGAAGACAAGGCGCTGGCGAACCGGTTCCTCCGTTCGCACGCGGCCATTGAGTCCATTCGCAAGCAGATTGAGGCGCATACCACCATTCGCGAAAAGGTATCGACTTCGGTCGACCTCCCGCTCAGTCATGAGTGCAAGCGCGTCCTTGCCTATGGGGCGGAGGAAGCCGAACGCCTGAACCATAAGCATATCGGGACCGAGCATTTGTTGCTGGGGTTGCTGCGGGAAGACAAATCGTTCGCCGCCGAGATCCTGCATGAGCGCGGCTTGCGGCTTTCGCAAGTGCGCGAAGAAATCGCCAGGTCGTCCTCGGAAAAGATGTCGTCCAACCGGCCCAAGGAAAGTTCACTGCTGGCAGAGTTCAGCCGCGACTTGACCCAGACCGCCATGGACGGCTCGATGGACCCGCTGATCGGGCGGGACTATGAACTGGAACGCGTGGTGCAAATCCTCTGCCGCCGTACCAAGAACAATCCAGTGCTTATCGGGGAGCCCGGCGTAGGCAAAACTGCCATTGTGGAAGGCCTGGCACAGCGTATCGCCGACGGCGACGTGCCTTCGTTCCTGGCCGACAAGCGCATTCTGGCGCTGGATCTTTCGCTCATCGTAGCCGGCACCAAGTACCGCGGCCAGTTCGAAGAGCGGCTGAAGACCATCATGAAAGAGTTGATGGAAAATCAGAACGCCATCATCTTTATCGATGAGCTGCATACGCTGGTGGGCGCGGGATCGGCGGAAGGCTCGCTGGACGCGGCCAACATTTTGAAGCCTGCTCTTTCGCGCGGGGAAATCCAGTGCATCGGCGCGACGACTCCCAGCGAATACCGCAAATCGATTGAGAAGGACCGCTCCCTGGAGCGCCGCTTCCAGGCGGTGAAGGTTCCGCCACCTACTGAAAACGATGCGGTCCGTATTCTGTTCGGCATCAAGGAGCGGTATGAGAAATTCCACGCCGTGGCCTACACGGACGAATCCATCGAGAGCGCCGTTTTCACGTCGACGCGCTTCATTCCAGACCGTTTTCTGCCAGATAAGGCCATCGATCTGATCGATGAAGCAGGCGCGCGGGTGAAGCTCCGCCAGACCACGCTTCCCGGCGAAGTCGCCGACATCCAGAAGCGTATCAAGTTCATTGTTCACCGCATGGAGAACGCCATCGCGAACCACGAGTTCGAAAAGGCGCGCTTCTATTCGGATGAAGAACGCAAGGAGCGCGAGAATCTGCGCGTCCTGCGCGATAAATACAACCTGGACGACACCTCAACCGGCATCGTCACTAAAGACGATATCGAAGACGTGGTGGCGCGCTGGACCGGCGTTCCGATGACTGCCATCCGCGAGGAAGAAGTCACCAAGCTGCTGCGGATTGAAGAAGAGCTGCATCGCCGGGTGATCAGCCAGACCAAAGCTATCAGCGCGTTAGCCCGCGCCATCCGCCGTTCCCGCGCGGGCCTGAAGTCTCCCAAGCGTCCGGCAGGTTCGTTCCTGTTCCTGGGACCGACAGGCGTTGGTAAGACCGAAGTGGCCCGGGCCTTGGCCGATTTCCTGTTCGGCAGTGAGAAATCGCTGATTCGCTTCGATATGTCGGAGTTCATGGAGAAGCATTCGGTCTCGAAGTTGATCGGGTCGCCTCCTGGTTATGTTGGTTATGAGGAAGGCGGCCAGCTCACCGAACGGGTGAAGCGCGCGCCGTATTCCATCATCTTGTTGGATGAAATCGAAAAAGCGCATCCGGATATCTACAACATCCTGTTGCAGGTTTTTGAAGACGGCCAGTTAACCGACGGTCTCGGCAATACGGTCGACTTCAAGAACACCATCATCATCATGACGTCGAACCTGGGCGCACGTTTCCTTGAGAAACGCGGCCAGCTAGGCTTCTCCGCCCCTGCCATTGAAGGCGTGCCCAGCAAGGTGGAAGACATGGTGATGGCCGAGGTGAAGCGGTCATTCAATCCGGAGTTCCTGAACCGGCTGGATGAAGTGATCCTATTCACATCGCTTACCGACGACGACCTGCTGAAGATTATCAGCCTGCTGGTGGAACAGATCAACATCAATCTGGTACCGAAGCAGATCAAAATCCGGCTGGCCGAAGGCGCGGCGCGCTATGTTTTGGAAAAGACATGCAACGACCGTAACTACGGCGCCCGTCCACTGCGGCGCGCTTTGCAGAAGTACATCGAAGATCCGCTTTCCGAAGCGCTGATTCAGGGTACGCTGCCAAGGCCGTCTGAGCTTGAGGTTTACCTTGGCGATACGGGCATCTACTGCCGCCAGATCAAGGAACCGAGCGAAGAGGAAGAAGAGCAGCCGGTGGAAGTGGGCGCCGGTACGCCGCTCTACATGTTTTAACGGGCGGCAGTCATCTACCACTCCCTGACGGTCGCGGCTCCGAGCCGCGACCGTCAGGGAGTGGTACTACGAACCTTATCACCTTACATCCAATACGAAATCCATGGTCAACACCAGCGCGTCGTTCGTTACGCGAATTTGTGAAACCTGAAAGCTGATTAACTCCTGCCGGTAGGGCGCCTTGCCCCGCTGTTCCTCTAAAATCTTCTTCGCATCCAACATCACGCCGTAGGAAAACTGCGTCGACAAATTCTCGGTCAGCGCCGCCCGCACACGCCGTATGTAGATTCCATCTTTGTCTTCACTCACCACGTTTACGTCCTTCAAGCGGATGAACCCGGCGTCGTAATAAGGCACGGCCGTGATCGCCACCAGAAAGGAATCGCCCAGCCCGATACATCTCCCGAAAAAGTCCTTCGCCGACCGGCCGCTAAACCGCGCACGAATTTTCAACCGCCCTTTGTCCTCCCCAATCTCTGGATTTTCCAGATAGGCGAACGTACATTTCGCAGCCCGGTTGGCTTGGACATACTTCCGTCCGTCGTCGGTGAACACCTGTTCGGCCAGAATTTTCTTGATCACGCTGTGATGAACGCGGAGTTCCACTGCCCGCACAGTGCAGGCAAACAGCAGCAAGGCGGCAAGCAAGCGCATCTGGCCGATTTTAGCAACGGCGTCTGTCGCATAATGATCTTCTATGCCCACTGGCGCCGAACTGTTCGTCCGCACCCTCACCGACCTTGGAATCGACCGTATTTTCACCCTGGTCGGCGACCACTTGAACGAAGTCCTGGCCGTCGCCGCGAAAGCCGGCATTCAGATCATCGACATGCGCCACGAATCCGGCGTTACCCACACCGCCGACGCCTGGGCACGCCTCACCCGCAAGCCCGCGCTGTCGCTGGTGACCGGTGGACCCGGACACACCAACTCCTTAACCGGGATTGCCACGGCGCAACTGGCAGCCAGCCCATTGATCGCCGTAAGCGGAAGCCGTGCGAACGCCGTTGCGGATCGTCAGGCATTCCAGGACATCGACCAGGTGGGGATGACGGCGCCGGTCACCAAGTGGGCAGCGCAACCGGCCACCGCGGGCCAAATCCCGTTCTACCTCACGCGCGCCTACTCTGAGGCAAATGCGGGCCGCCGCGGCGCAGTGCATCTCACCATTCCCGTGGATCTCTTCACCGCTGAGGCGGGTGTGATGGCCCCGGCCTTCTCCATCCCGGAAACGTCGCTGATGCAACCGAACGCCGATCAAATCCAGAAGGCGATGCAGCTGCTCAAATCCGCCGAGCGTCCCGTGGTCATCGCCGGCAGCGGCATCTGGTGGGGCGATGCGGCTGCCGAATTGCGCCACTTCATCGAACAAACCAACCTGCCGCTCTACACCATCACCATGGCGAAGGGAACCGTCCCGGACGATCACCCTCTTTGCCTGGGCTACGCCGACCCCGCCCTCAACACCGCCGTCCACACCGCCTTCAAGGAAGCCGACCTGTTCCTGGTAATCGGCAAGCGCATCGATTACCGCCTGGCGCTGGGCGGCGCGCGGCTGTTCTCCACCACGGCGAAATTCATCCAGATCGATATTCACCAGCAGGAACTGGGCCTCAATCACAAGCTGGACGTAGCCATTCAAGCCGACGTAAAAACCGCACTCACCGCCCTGACTACAGCAATGCCGCCGCGCACGGAATGGCTGGCTCATCTGCGGGCCCTCAAATCCGGGTGGGAAGCGCGTCTCACGGAAATCGCGACGGACAATGCATCGCCCATGCACCCCGCCGCCTTCTACGCGGAGTTGAAGAAGGCGCTGCCACCGGAGACGCTCTATGCCTGGGACGGCGGCGATTTCGCCCATTGGGGCCGCGCCAACCTGCCGGCACTCCGGATTGGCGGCTGGCTACGGCTAGGGCCGCTAGGCACCATCGGCTCGGCGCTGCCCAATGCGCTGGCGTTGCAAATGGCAAATCCCGGCCAACCGGTGGCCGTCATCACCGGGGACGGTTCGCTGGGTTTCTACATCGCCGAAATGGATACCGCCGTGCGTTACAACCTGCCCATCGTGATCATCGTCGGCAACGATGCAGGCTGGGGCCTGGAGCGTGAATTGCAATCCGCACTCACCGGCCCCGGCACCGTAGCGTGTGAATTGCGAGCCACCCGCTACGACATCGTAATGCAGGGCTTCGGCGGCGCCGGAGAAACCATTGTCACACTAGATCAGGTGGGCCCGGCCATCAAACGAGCCTTTTCCGCCGGCGTCCCCTACTGTCTGAACGTCAATATTCGCGGCGTCCGCTCGCCTTTTACCGACTGGCAGATCAGCGGCAAGAAGCGCAATTGAGTATGCTGGTCGCGATGCGCAGACTTCTGTTGTTTCTGTTTACCGTCCCTCTGTTCGCGGCTTCGGTCCACATCTACGTGGCCAACAGCGACGGCGACAACATCACCGTAATCGATCCGCTAACCAACACCGTGAGCGCTGATATCAAGGTCTCGAAGAATCCTCACGGAATCGTATTCTCCCCGGACAAATCCCGCTTCTATGTCTCCAGCGAAAGCGAGGACGTGCTGGATATAGTAGACCGCAAGACTTCGAAGATGATCCGCCGCGTTCCGCTGGGGCGCCGTCCCAACAACGTCGCCATCACCCCGGACGGCCGCCGCGTCTACGTTTGCATCCGCCAGGAATCGTGGGTGGATGTGGTTGACACCGCGTCCATGGAGAAAGTGAAAAGCATCCCGGTGGGCAAGGGGCCGCACAATGTTTATCTGGCGCCGGATGGGAAGCATATGATTGCCACGTCGGTGGACGAGAACAAGCTGACCGCGATCGACATCCAGACGGAGAAGCCTGATTTTGAAATCCCGCTGCCGGGAGTTCCGCGTCCGCTGACATTCGATCCGGAAGGCCGCCGCATCTTCGTTCAGCTTTCAAAACTGCACGGCTTCGCGGTGGTGGATTACCGCACGCACAAAGTAACTGGCAACATTCTGCTCCCCGATGCGCCGCCGGGTGCGAAGCCGCTGATCCCCGACACGTATTCGCACGGCATCGGTGTCACGCCCGATGGCAAAACTCTTTGGGTGACAAGCCTGCTGGACAATTCGGTGTCCGTGTTTTCCATGCCCGATCTGAAGCACCTGGCGACCATTCCCGTGGGCCGCGGCCCGGACTGGCTGACCTTCACGCCCGACAGCAACCGCTGCTTTGTGTCAAACGCGGGGTCGAATTCGGTGTCCGTTCTGGATGTCCCAGCGCGCAAGGAGATCGGGAAGATTGCCGTGGGCAGGATTCCCAAGCGTATCATCACGGTAGTGCTTCCCTAGAGCATGTGGGTACTAATCGTTGAAGATGAAAAGCGCATGGCCGAAACGTTGCGCAAAGGGTTGGAGCGCGAGGGCATGTCAATCGCACTGGCCTTCGATGGCGCCTCCGGCCTGGAAGCCGCGCGCAGCCGTAATTTCGACGTAATCGTGCTGGATGTCATGCTGCCCGGACTCGATGGCTTCGGTGTAACCCGCGAGCTTCGTGCGCAAGGAGTCTCCACCCCAATCCTGATGCTGACAGCGCGCGACACCAGTCAGGATATCGTCAATGGCCTGTCGCAAGGCGCGGACGACTACCTGACCAAACCCTTCGCCTTCGAAGTTCTGCTGGCGCGGCTGCATGCACTCTCCCGCCGCAGCCTTCCGTTGAGAGCCCCACAACTGCAACTGGCCGATCTGGCGCTCAATCCCGTTACGCGGGAAGTGTCCCGCGGCAGCCGCAAGCTGTCGTTGACGAAAACGGAATACGCTCTACTCGAGATGTTGCTGCGCCGCAGCGGTTTCGTGTTGCCAAGGGAAACGCTGATTGAAGGCGTCTGGGGCTTTAACGCCGAAGTGGAGGATAACACGCTGGAGGTCTTCATCGGCCAGTTGCGCGCCAAGGTCGATCGTGAATCTCCGAACAAGCTGATCCATACCGTACGCGGCGTCGGCTATGTAATCCGCGAAGAAGGACCGAAGTGAAGCATTGGTCCATCCAGGCTCGCTTGACGCTGTGGTATGGCGCGGCCTTGAGTCTGTCGCTGTTGCTATTGGGAGCGGGCATCTGGTGGGTCCTGGAAACCAGCCTGTTTCGCGATATCGATCAGCGGCTGCAGGATCACGTAGTGGAAACCGGCCGCATCGTCAGTAAGGAACTCGCCGAGCATGATCGAGCCCTGGCGATGCGGGAGATTCGCGAGTCGCTGTCAGCCTCCCCGGGCGAGCGCAGCGCCGTTTGCGATGGACAGGGAGAGTCGCTATATAAGGCGCCGGAATTCGATTTCACCTGCACGCAAAGCGCCCCCGGCTACCGCAATCTGCAGGTGCGCGGCGAACCGTACCGGGCCCTGGTCAAGCACGAGGGAGCGTTCACCATCTTCGCGGCCGCCTCCACGCGGCATATTCATTCCGCGCTTGACCGCTTGGGCTGGATTCTGCTTTTCAGCATCCCGCTGGTTCTGTTGATTGCCACGGGCGGCGGTTATTGGTTGAGCAAGCGTGCCATGGCTCCAGTGGAGGAAATCACGCGAACTGCGCATACCATCGGCATGCGGAATCTTGCGCAAAGATTGCCGGTTCCCCCAACCGGGGACGCGCTACAGGCGCTATCCGAGACGCTGAACGACATGTTCGCACGCCTGGAATCCGCCTTTCAGAGGATCTCGCAATTTACCGCGGATGCCGCGCACGAACTCCGCACGCCGCTGGCCCTGATCCGCACCACCGCCGAGGTGGCGCTGCGTTCGGGCCAAGCGGACGAATACAAGGATGCGCTTCCGCAGATTGTGGAAGAGACCGTCCGCACCACGGAACTGGTGGAGCATCTGTTGTTCCTGGCCCGGGCGGACTCAGGCGCGACACTGCCGGTCCACACTACGTTCCAACTGGAGAACGTCATGCTGGACGTGGTGGCATCGGCGCGAAAACTGGCAGCGGCCCGTGGAATTGAACTCAGTGCCCCGGCGCATGTTTCGCAGGTGGAACTCCACGGAGATGCCGCGGCCATGCGCCGCTTGCTGTTAATCCTGTTGGACAACGCCATCAAATATACGCACCACGGCGGCAACGTCACCATCGTCATGAATCCATCCGCCATAGAAATCACCGACAGCGGAATCGGGATTGCCGCCGCGGACTTACCGCACATCTTCGAGCGCTTCTACCGTGCCGATAAAGCCCGTTCCCGCGACAGCGGAGGCGCCGGTCTGGGTCTGTCGTTAGCCAAGTGGATCGCAGAAGCCCACGGCGCGTCTATTACGGTGCAGAGCCGTCCCGGTGAAGGCAGCACATTCGTGTTACATTTGCCGAATTAGATTTGCAAAAGCGCAATCAGCCGAACGAAGCGCGGGTGCAATTGCCAGCCGGCGCCACTCCTGTGTGAACCAAATACGAGCGAACGGAGAAGCTTACTGAGCCGCGACTGTGAAGGAGCGGTACCGTGTTATCCGTCGCACTTGCGGCCGGCGGCGGCGGTAGCTCGTCTTCGAACACTCTTGCTGCTGGAGACGTTAGGCCCCAGATAGCCTCTAGTTCGCGACCGTTTCATTCAACCAGGAACGCATTTCGCGCCGGCTGGCGCCACCGGCCCGCTGGAATACGACGTTTCCGCCCCGCATCACCACGAAATTCGGAATCGCCTGTATGCTAAATCGATTCGCCAGATCGGGATGTTCCTCAGTGTTCACCTTCAATACAATGGCCGAGCCCGCCAACTCGCGAGCCAGCGCGTCCACCTCTGGCGCTATCGCCCGGCAAGGACCACACCAGGGAGCCCAAAAGTCCACCAGAACCGGCACCTTGGCATCTTGCGTAATTGCGGCGAATGCCTCGGCATCGGCATGGATCGGCGCGTCCGCAGGCCGCAGTTCCGCTTTGCAACTACCGCAACGGCCGGTGTCGGAAATGTGTTTCGCCGGAATCCGATTCCCTGTCCCACATTCGCCGCACTTCCGCGTCACTGAAAAACTCATGGGCACCCTCCAACTCTATTATCTGCGATTGGGTTCCATCACGATATTCGATGCCGTATAGAAAATCTGTTTGAAGCCTCCGTCCGGCTCTGCCTGATAGACGTCGTTAATCCACTCCATACCCGCTTGATCGTCCCAGGCAGCCATCACCCGCACACCCACGGTGCGCGCCAGCTTCAGCATCAATCCTTTACCTTCGTCGCCCTGGGCCACCTGGCAGCCGCGCAATTCAATGCGGCTCTTGCTGGAATAGAACTTCGGACGCAATTTCGCCATCAGCGACGCGCTCAGTTCGAAATGGCGAACGTCGAGCGATCCACCGGTTACCCACCCCTCGTCACTCCGGTTAGCCGAGATATTCTGAAGCCCTTTGGCGCCATGCCCCCAAATTCTCAACACATTCATTTCGTGATAACCGGTGCGCCTCAAAATGGAATCCACCATGAATGCCAGCCCACCGCGGATGGCCGGGATCTGGATCACGGTAGTGCCCGCCTCAGTTCGTTCTATATCGTGAATCACCGAGGCGGACAGCTTTCCGTCGGTCATGTCCACCACATCCACCACGTAGCCCATCGCCCGCTCCCCGCGCCCCTTTCTCCGTACCAAGGGTTTCACTAGAGAAGTGCGCATTACCGGACTCGAATCGATCAGAGGCAAGTTTTCTCCTAGGAGAGAAAGACATCCCAACAAACACTTTCACTTTGAGTGGAATACCTGGCTAGTTTCGATCGCCTCATCATTGCGTGCCTGGTGCCGCTGGGTCTCTGGATTCTGGTTAGCGGATTGGACGACCTGGTCCTCGACGTTGTCTGTTTCTACCACTGGCTCACCGGAAAGCGGACTTCCCGTCTTCCCCAGGAAGACGAACTGCGGCAGAAGCCGGAAACCACAATCGCGATTTTTGTTCCGCTTTGGCACGAGCATCGGGTCATCGGCAAGATGATTGAACACAACACCGCGGCCATCCAATACCGGAACCACCACTTTTTCATCGGCGCCTATCCCAACGATGACGCGACGGTTGCCGTTGTGGGTGAGTTGGAGAAGCGATATCCAAATGTCCATTTGGCGATGGTTCCGCATGATGGGCCAACCTCCAAAGCGGACTGCCTGAACGCGATCTACGACCATGTGCTGCGGTTCGAGCGCCGCACCGGAACTCATTTCGCGGTCGTCATGACGCACGATGCCGAAGACCTGATTCATCCGGAATCCCTGCGTTGGGTAAACTATTACTCCGATACTCACGACATGGTGCAGACGCCGGTGCTGCCTCTGCCCACGCCTTTCCGGAAGCTGACCCACGGTGTGTATTGCGATGAGTTCGCGGAATCTCACACCAGGGACATGCGCGCCCGGCAGTTCACCGGCAGCTTCATTCCGTCGTGCGGAGTGGGCACCAGCTTTTCCAGAACGTCGCTGGAACAACTGGCGGTCACCAAGGGAAATCGGATCTTCGAACCCGCCTGTCTGACGGAGGACTACGAGAATGGGTTGAGCCTTCACCTGCTGGGAGCCAAGCAGATTTTTGTACCCCTCAGTTTCCGGAACGGATCTTTCGTGGCCACACGAGAGTTCTTCCCAAGTACCTTCCGCAGTGCCGTAAAGCAACGCACCCGCTGGGTAATGGGCATCTCCTTGCAGGGTTGGGAAAGGCACGGGTGGCAGGGCGGGCTGATCGATAAGTACTGGCTATGGCGAGATCGGAAGGGCTTGCTGGGAAACTCGCTCAGCCTGTTAACCAATCTCATTTCCATATACGGATTCGGCACTTGGGCCACGGCCGGCATCGGCGGCTACAACTGGGGACTTGGCCGGCAGCATCTCCCCTCGCAATTCGCCTGGCTGTTTGTCTCGACGATGACGCTGGGAATAGCCCGGATCCTGGTACGTATGTTCTGCACGGGACGCGTCTACGGTTGGCTGTTTGCATTGGGCGTTCCACTGCGCAGTTCCTATGCCAATTGCATCAACTCCGCGGCAACAGTCTGCGCCGTCTATCGCTATACCAGGGGCCGCCTCAAGAAGAAGCCCCATGCCTGGCTGAAGACAGACCACGCCTATCCAACACAAGCCGCGATCAACGAACATAAGCGAACGCTGGAAGAGGTGTTGCTTGGCACCGGACTCTTAACCGCGGAATGCCTGCGGCAGGCCATCGCCAGCAGGCCGGAACGAACGCGCCTGGGCTGGCACCTGGTTAAGCTGGGCTTGCTAAGCGAGGCGCAACTATACCAAGCGGTCAGTCAACAGCAGAGGTTGCAGTCGGGCAGGGTTTCGCCGCAACAGGTCCGGGCAAACGTCGCGCGCGGTCTTCCCTGGGATGTAATTCGCGACTGGCGTGTGATGCCGTTCAAGGTGGAGATGGGCAGCCTGTTCGTTGCCGGACCCGAACTTCCCACCGACGAAATGCAGCGTGAGTTGAAGAAATACACCTCGCTCGAAGTCCGCTTCCAGTTGATTACGCCTGCAAACTTCGCCGAACTCACTTCCAGTTTGTTGTAGGCGCGAAGAACTCTACAGGCGCAATGGACACGATGCGTTTATTCCCGATGTTCGCAGTGACGGTCTGACGTCGCCGTTCGGTCACGCCCGCGCCCTCCTTACTCCGCAATTCCAGATACCAGTCCAGTTCCACTTTCCCGGACTCGGAACGCAGCAATTCAATCGACGACGTGATAGCAAAGCGAGCCATCAGGCCGGAAACGTTTTCGCGCAATTGAGCCAGGTTTGGCAGTTTGCGGTCGAATGGCTTCAGGAAGCCTTCGAGGTCTCCAGAGCTTAATGCGGATGCCAGCGGTTCAAAGATTTCCAGCAGGGAAGAATCGTCTTCCGCGCCTGCTAACCTCGCCACCATACAGCTAAGCAGGAGACTTCGACGGGTCATGTCCGATTGTGGCACGACCGGCCAAGACGCTATCGGCGGCGCCCGCTGTATGTTCCCGCTGCGCAGCCAGAAACACCTTACAGCCCGCGTACTCACGGCACAAGTCTGACGAAGCCGATAGCGCGCCGGCTAACTGCGGTAACTGCCGTTAATCTTGATGTAGCCTTCGGTGAAATCGCACGTCCAGAAGCGCGTCTCGCCTTTGCCGTCGCCCTTAATTTCAAAGCGAATCATGCATTCCCGTTCGTCGAGCTTCTGCTTCAACTCAGCTTCCGAAAATTCGGCAGCCAAACCACCCGTGCAAACCGGAACTCCGTTCAGCGAGATGTCCACCTTCAACGGATCGAATTCCACACCGGCGTTCCCGGCCGCCGACAAGATACGGCCCCAATTCGGGTCCGATCCGCCAATGGCAGTCTTTACCAAAGGGGAATTCGCAATACAGCGGGCAATCTTGGTAGCCGACTCCTCGTCCGCCGCACCCAGCACTCGAATCGTAATCAGTTTGTTGGCGCCTTCGCCATCACGCGCAATCTGCTCGGCCAGATCTTCCATCACCAGGTACAACGATTCTTCCAGCGTCCGCCGTTCCCGCTCCGATGGTTTGATTCCCGATGCGCCATTCGCCAGCAGCATCACAATGTCGTTGGTGGAGGTATCGCCGTCCACCGAAAGGCGGTTATAGCTGCGTTCAGAGGCGCGCACCAGCATTTCCCGCAAATGAATGGGAGAAATTGCGGCGTCTGTCATCACAAAACCAAGCGTGGTCGCCATGTTCGGCTGAATCATGCCCGATCCCTTGGTCATCCCCGCAATCTGCACTTCGCCGCCCTTCAACGGGACTTCGGCAAAGGCCACCTTCGGTACCAGATCCGTGGTCATAATTGCGTGCGAAACGTCCGGGAACCGGCTCTCGGTCAGATCTTCCATCAACCGCGGCAAAGCATTGACAATCAGGCTCGGATCCAGCTCCACTCCAATCACTCCGGTGGATGCGGGAATCACCTGCGCCACCGGCACCTTCAG
>JBBRNO010000156.1:0-14833 GCA_038230275.1 Bryobacterales bacterium | reverse complement strand
GGCACTGGCGCTGGCGCACGATATTGGCCACCCGCCGTTCGCACACGCCGGCGAAGAGGAGCTGGACCGGCAAATGCGCCGGTTTGACGACCGTTTCGATCACAACTTGCACTCCCTGCGAATTGTCGAGTCATTTGAGCAGCGATATGCCCGGTTCCCTGGACTCAATCTCACTTTTGAAGTCCGCGAGGGCATCGCTAAGCACTCCCGCGATTTCGAACCAGGCGAGATTCCCGAACTGGACGAGTATGCGCCGGGCCTGAAGCCGCCGCTGGAAGCGCAACTGATCGATCTGGCCGACGAAATTGCCTACAATACGGCCGACCTCGACGACGGCGTCTCCGCCGGATTCTTCACCGTGGAGGAGCTATCGGCCGATGTGCCGGATTACCGGGAATTGGCCGAGGCGGTCGAAACACAATTTGCCGGTGCTTCGGAGCGGGTCAGGTTCCTCGAATGCTTGCGCGGCCTGATCGATATTCTGGTATCGGGTCTGATTGAGGGCACCGCCGCCGCCGCGGAAGGCGTGCACGACGTTCAGGAGATACGAGCCTCGCCGATACGCCTGGCCGCCTTTACACCCGCGGCAAACGCCGCCAATTCGGCCTTGAAGCAGTTTCTGAAACGCAAGGTCTACTTTTCCGGCCTGCTGGCCATTGAACGGAAGCACTCAGCGGCTATGATCGCCGAACTGTTCCAGTTCTTTCTGGATCACCCGGACCGGCTGCCTGAGAACTACGTGGAATCGCAGGAACCTGAACACCGGAAAGTCTGCGATTATATTGCCGGGATGACTGACGGCTATTTCCGCAGGGTGTTCGGTCAACTGATCGGGCCTATTCTTCCGCCTGTTGGCTGACGATACTGGAAATCTCCGCTCGCCGGACACTATAAACTTTCTCCACCTGGCGGCATATTTCGGCGGCGATCTTCTGTGGTGTATCCGGTGGTTCGTGCTCCACCACAACTTTCAGGTAAACATCAGTACGCATAGGCTGGTTCGTTTTTCATTCTACGTTACGATAGGAGCATCCCCGTGATCCTCTGCAAAATTTGTCAAACAAGGCGGCCGCGCCGTTACTGTCCCGGTGTTCAAGGCGACATCTGCTCCCTGTGCTGCGGCACTGAACGCGAGGTGACGGTGAGTTGCCCCCTGGGTTGCGAATTCCTGCGCGAGGCTCGCGCTCACGAAAAGCCGACCGCCCTGCCCGCCGAGTTTCCCAACAAAGATGTGCGAATTACCGATGAGTTTCTTTCCACGCACGAAGGACTGCTGACGATTCTTTCTCTCGCCCTTGCTCGCGCCTGTGCCGATAAGCCGGAAATGATCGATTTCGATGTCCGCGAGGGTTTGGAGGCGCTGATCCAGACGCATCGGGCACTGGACAGCGGCCTCATTTACGAAACGAAGCCAGTAAACCCACTCGCCGCCCATGTTGTGGAGATGGTCCAGCAGACATCCGCCGATTTCCGGGAACGCCTGGCTGCGGCGGACGTGGCCCCGATCCGCGATGCCGTTGTGCTGGGCGTCCTGGTGTTCCTGCAGCGGATGGAGATGCACCACAACAATGGCCGCAAAATGGGCAGGGCGTTCATCAGCTTCCTGACAGAGAGTTTCCCGCAACGCAAACCGGAGCCCATTGTGGAGCTATGACCGCAATCACCGTCTTCGGCCACGGTTCCAGCGTCGAAACCGCCAATCAAGCTGTCCGGGATTTTACCGCCCAGCTAGGCCGCCGGGGCGGGTTCTCCCTGATTGAGCCTTCGTTTCTCGAATTGGGAAACCCTGACTTGCCCGAAGCAGTTCGGCGTTTGGTGGACCGCGGAGCGACACGCATCCTCGTCATCCCGTATTTTCTGACGCTGGGTATTCATTTGAAAAGGGATTTACCACGCATCGTAGCGGAACTAAGGCTCATCTATAGTAGTATCGAGATCGAGATCACGGAACCGATGGACGGCCACCCCGCCCTGATAGACGTTCTTCTCGACCGGGCCAAGGACGCAATGCATGGGAGTAGCGATGCTGCAAGCACGGTTGATTGAGTCGCGAGAGATCGCGCCGGAAATCCGCCATTTTGTGTTTGAAGTTCCGGAAGTTGCGCAGTTGCCGTATCTTCCAGGACAGTTCGTTTCATTTTCGGGCGTCTTTAACGACAAGAAAATCACCCGAGCCTACTCCACTGCCTCCGCGCCGTTGGGAAACCGGTTCGAGATCTGTCTCAATCGCGTCCAGGATGGCTTCTTCTCTCCGTATCTGTTCGATATGACTCCGGGTGCGCTTGTCGATATGAAAGGGCCGCTGGGCCATTTCGTACTCAAGAATCCGCCCACTGATTCGATCTTCGTCGCCACCGGAACCGGGATTGCGCCTTTCCGTTCCATGCTGCACGCGCATCTGGAGACGAACCCTGACCGGCAGTTTACCTTAGTATTTGGCGTTCGTTTCGAGAGGGCATTGCTTTATCGAGCGGAGTTTGAGCAGCTTGCCAAAGACTTCCCTAACTTTCACTTCCTGCCAACCTTGAGCCGTCCAGGCGAAGATTGGAGCGGATTGAAAGGGCACGTACAGCAGCACGTAATCGATACGCTGGGCGAGCGCCGGGATATGGACGTCTACATTTGCGGCTTGAAAGCAATGGTTGACGATTTGCGAGGGAAGCTCAAGGAATTGGGCCTGGACCGCCGGCAAATCATTTTTGAAAAATACGATTGATTCGCGGCCAAACTCGGGCAAATTTCCTCAGGCGCACGGTCCTTTCACGACTGGTTGTGCCGTACAATCGAACCATGGACGAACCTCAGCGCACGGCTGGATCGGGGCGATTATTCGCGCTCCCGGCGCTGTTCCTCTGCGTGTTCGGCGTCTCGGCGGCAATTCTTACCCGGCTGGTGCCGGGGCCGTTGAAAGAGCTGGATTACATGGTGATCGGGACGGTTGCCGTGATGGTAGGGCTGCTGGCCGTGTTTGCCATGGTGATCCGCAGCACGAAGTCGGGCGATCCGTTCTTTAGCATGAAACGGGAATCGCCGCCTCCGAAGAAAAAGGGGACGTCGATGCTCAATTTGGACTGACGGCAAAGCCAGCCAATTTGCGCCAGGTGGGCGAACTGGGATAAGTTAGAAGAGAACGGTGAGGTGCGAGAGCTGGTTGAATCGAGCAGTCTCGAAAACTGCCGTACCTTTACGGGTACCGTGGGTTCGAATCCCACCCTCACCGCCAGCTTGAAAATAACTCTCCTTTCATCTAGAAAACAACCTCTCTTTTTTCGCGTACCTCTGCTGTACCCTTCGTTTCTGCAAAAACCAACGGATCCGCGGTAAAGATATGCTGCCCGGGACCCGTTAACGTGCAATGCCCTACGAAATGCACCGAATCTTCTGCACCCCAGCAGGGGACCTGGACGCGGACTGCCAGACATTTCTGGCCACCCTGAGCACCTTTGATGAGGATCACGCCATGAAGCGCGGCGTTCTGCTGGTGGCTGTCTTGTTACCCGCGCAGTTTCCAGACAAACGCGCCTATCAGGGTACGATCCATCAGCACATCGCGGACTGCCGCTACTGCGTTCAAATCATAGAAGAGACCTAGGGCCCGCCTCAGAAGAATTTTGAGAAAGGGTACGCCGTTGCAAAACGCTGCCAAGCCGACCCGGGCCCGCCGATGCGGGAGGTGGTTGTGTTCTTCAAGAAACCGCTGCTCCCTCACTAAGGTGGAACAGGACGTAGTTGCCTTCAAGGAGTCGCAAGCCGGCGCGTTGCTGGAGTTTGAAAAGGCGAGCGAGCTTGAGCAACTCCTCGTCGAGCGTCTGGCGATCTGGCTCGATACGGTAAGGCCGGCAAGATCCGCCGCGGGTGTATGAAGTTCTCACTTCGCCCAGCCGTAGCGGAAGACGAAGCGTCTATCGAACGCCTACTGAAAGTCACTTTGGCGGAGGAGAGCATGCCTGGCCCGAGCCGATGAGAGAGAATCTGCTCTCGATGCAATACCGCGGGCACCGGCAAGGCGTTGTGTCTGTCTACCCAAACACTGCGGTGCAAATAAGCAGAGTCGGCGGCCAGGAGGCAGGTTGGCTGGTAGCGGCGCGAACGGAGGAAGCCATTCTTCTGGCAGACATGGCCTTGCTGCCCGAACGGCGCGGGGCGGGCGCCGGCACGGCGATCCTGGAGACTCTAATCCAGGAATCCCGCGACCCCGGCAAACCCCTGCGCCTGCCCGTGATGATCAACAACCCGGCCGCCCGCGTCCCGGCTGGCCTTGGGCGGACGGCTATGGTGTAGTCCGGGAAATCAGTGTACAATTTTTACACCGTTACAATTGGCTGTTGCGCGGAAGGTCCAATCGAGTGACTGAACTGAAGCATCTGTTTTGCTATTTCCGGCTCGCCGTAACCTTCGGCGCGATGGTTTGCTCGCTTGCCGCTGCGGACGCAGTGGAACCCGCCAAGAACCTTCAGGCCATGTTTACCGGTCCAGGATCTTGCAGTTCCCCCAGCTGTCACGGTGGGGTCCAGCCGCGCCAGGATACCTCGGTTCTACAAAACGAATACAGCACCTGGGTAGTTAAAGATAAACACACCAAAGCATTTGAGGTGCTTACTAACCCAATTGGCCAGCGGATGGGGAAAATTCTCGGGCTTCCACACCCCGAAACGGCCCCGAAATGTTTGATTTGCCATTCCCTGGATGTTCCTCTTTCGCAGCGCGCCCGCACTTTCGATAATAATGACGGCGTCAGCTGCGAAAATTGCCATGGACCGGCCTCCAACTGGCTCGGGCCGCACACAACCCGCGATTGGAACTTCGATAAGTCGGTTCAGTTGGGCATGTATGACACGCGCGATCTCATCAAGCGAAGCGAAAAGTGCCTGTCCTGCCATTTGGGTGACAAGGACAAGTTCGTAGATCATAAGATGATTGCCGCGGGCCATCCCGATCTGTACTTCGAGCTCGATTCCTTCTCGGCCGTGATGCCCCGCCATTGGAAAGAACCGCTGGACAAAGACCCATGGATTGGAGTCAGGACGCTGGCTGCCGGACAAGCTGTCCAGTTACGCGAACATCTGTTGCGTCTGGCCCGGCGAGCCCAGGGAGACGTCTGGCCGGAATATGCCGAACTCGATTGCTACGCCTGCCACCACAGTCTGACCGCTGCCAAGGACAGCTGGCGCCAGGAGCGGGGCTATGCCGACCGCGCCCCCGGAGTGCCTCCGTTCAATGCCTCGCGATACGTCGTCTTCCAGCGAATTCTCCAGGAGCTTGAACCCGGCGCGGGCCAACAACTGGACACGGAACTCACGCAGGTTGCCAAGCTGGTGGGTGATCTGGCCACGGACCGAAAGCGCCTGGCGGCCGTTGCCGCTTCCGGCGCTGAGACGGCGGACCGTCTGGCGAAGCGAATCGTGGGGATGAAGTTCGATCAGGCATCCGCACTTCGATTGCTGAAGGGAATATCGGGCGATGCCGAACGGATCTCCGCCCAGGGCGAACGCGCGGCCGAGCAGGCAGCCATGGCGCTGGAATCTCTCTTCGTCGCCTATTCCACGAGTGCCAAACCGGCAAACCAGGAACAGCTCCGCGCAGCGATTAACGGGCTTTTTCGTCAACTGGACGACCCGTCCTCCTATCGTCCCGAAAAGTTCGCCGTCCAAATGCGCGCGGTCAACTCTTTGTTATGAGTTCTCCGATGAGACTCGGCGCGGTCATTGCACTGCTATCGGGCCTCTCCGCCTATGGCCAGGCTCCGATCCTTACGGCCGATGACGTACAGTCGGTGATCGGTAAGGCTGCGGCGTCCATCAACTCCAAAACCGCCGTGATCGCCGTGACAGACCGGCAGGGCAACATTCTGGGCCTTTTCCGAAAGCCGGATGCCGGAGCTACCTATCTGGGAAATTTCGGCAATCAGGTGGACGTGAACGATCTGGCTATCGCGCTGGCGCGCACGGCGTCGTTTTTCAGCAACAACCAGGCGCCGCTTTCCTCACGCACCGTGCGATACATCAGCGGCGTCCATTTCCCGCCCGGCATCCGCTATACCCCGGTCGCCGCGCTCTATGGAATCGAGAACACGAATCGCGGCTGTCCCCTCAACGCGGACTTTATCCCGGGGCAGGAAGTGCCTCCAGCCAGATCCCTGGACGGCAGCCAGACCGGCCTCGGCATTCAGACCGGCAAGACTGACTTGAACGATAGCAATCCCGACGCGGTGAATCCCGGCGGCGTGCCCTTGTTTAAGAACGGAGCCGTCGTGGGCGGCGTGGGGGTAACCGGAGTTCCTCCGGACGTAGCGGAGTATGCCGCGTTTTCGGGCGCCGCGGGCGCTGGTTTTGGCCCAACGCCAGCCTCGCCCGGAGTTGTCATCATTGATGGCATTGCGCTTCCGTTTGTGAATCAGACCACCGCTCCAGCCGGCGTCTCGCCAGGGTCCTTCGAGGGCGGCTGGATTGTGCCGTTTCACGGGAGCCCCGGACCGGCCCCGGAAGGCGATTTGGTTGCGCCGCGGGATGGGCCGCTAGGGGGACTCACCAGGACGGAAGTCCGGCGGATTATCGACGCGGCCATCGCGCGCGGCAATCAAACCCGCGCCGTGATCCGGCTGCCGCTGGGATCGAGAGCGCGCTTCGTGATCGCGGTGACGGACCTGGATGGAACCCTCTTGGCGTTGCATCGCATGCCGGACGCCACTATCTTTAGCATTGATGTAGCAGTCGCCAAGGCGCGCAACATGATCTATTTCAACGGGCCGGACCGGAAGGATAGCGAACTTCCCGGCGTGCCGAAGAATATCGCGGTCACCAACCGCAGCATCGCGTTTGGCTCGCAACCTTTTTATCCGCCGGGTATCGACTACAGCGGACCGGGTCCGTTCTTCGAACTTTACAAACGCGATACGCTGAACCCATGCACCCAGGGCTTGCAGGATTCTAACCCAAATCAAAGCGGAATCGTGTTCTTCCCGGGCAGCCTTCCTCTATATAAGAACGGAAAGCTGGTGGGCGGCCTGGGAGTCAGCGGCGACGGCGTTGAGCAGGACGATTTTGATACCGCCGCGGCCGCGGAAGGCTTTGAAGCGGCCGAGGCAACGCGCGCGGACAGGCAAATTGTCCAAGGCGTCCGTCTGCCTTACCTAAAGTTCCCGCGCAATCCGCTCGATTGATCATCGTAGGATGGACCTACAACTCACTTGGGGAGCGGTGGCGCTTGCGGCGATCGCGGGACTGCTCTGGGGCCTGGCCCGGCAATACCGGTCGCGGCTGCGCTTTTCCATCCTGCTGCTGGCCGCGTGCTTCGTGCTGCTCGCTCTGCCGCAGCGCCAGCCCTGGATGCACGAGGCTGCCCTTGCCCTGGCTCAACTGGTCGCGCTGCACGTTCTATCGATCTTGTTGTTCCGCATTCTGTTTCACCGCTTCGGACTGCCGGTCATTGTCAGCGACATCGTAGTGATCGCCGGTTATGCGGTGATCATTCTCACCTTGCTGGCCAGGCTGGGCGTCAACGTTTCCGGCCTGATTGCCACTTCCGCCGTCCTCGCGGCGGTCATCGGACTCGCGCTGCAGGAAATGCTGGTCAATGTGATCGGCGGGCTCGCGCTGCACGCGGATGGAGCCATTCATCAGGGCGTCTGGATCAAATCGGAGCACGGCATCGGAAAGGTGCGCAATGTGCGGTTGCGGCACACGGTGATCGAAACGCCCGACAACGACCTGGTGCTGATTCCCAACCACGCGCTAATGAAAGTCGCGGTAACCATCCTCTCGGATCGCCGGCGCCATTTGGTTCACTTCCGGGTGGGAGCCGGACATCGCCCGACAGCCGTCATCCGGATCGTGGAAAAAGCGTTGCGAGCCTCGGTGATCAAGGGCATCGCCAGCGATCCCAAGCCGGAATGCTTTGTTATCGAAGCGCAGGTGCAACACATTGAATATGGGATCTTCGCCTGGGTCACCACGCCCGGGTATGCGGAGGGACCCTTATCCCGCGTTATAAGCCGCGTTTATTTTGCCATGGAAAGGGCCGGCATTCCGCTGGCCTCCATTCCCACGGAACTTCACTTGAGACGCGCCAAGGTTGGGGAAGACCATGAGAGTATGGCCACCGCCGCACTCCGTCAGGTTCCCATGTGGCGTACTCTAACTCATGAGGAACTGCAAATTCTGGGCGCTCGGCTGAAGCATTTGCACTACGCACCGGGTGAGACCATCGTTCGCCAAGGTGACAGTGGGGCGTCGATGTTCGTAATCTTAGGGGGCAGCGTAAGCGTTACTCTGGCCGGAAGATCCGGGCACGTGGAGGAACTGGCGACGCTGGAAGCGGGCAGTTTTTTCGGAGAGATGTCTTTGATGACAGGCGTGAAGCGGACGGCATCCGTAGTTGCGGTCGATGAGGTAGAGTGCGGCGAGCTCGAAAAACACGATGTCGCCGATATCCTCATGCGCCGTCCGGAACTGGCCCAACAGATTTCAGATCTGCTGGAGAAGCGTCAGATCGCCCTCGATTCGCTCCGGGAGAAACTGCAGAACAAGCCGGAAGCGGTGGGCAAATCCGACCTGCTCGCACGGATCCAGGACTTTTTTGGTATTTCGAAACAACCAGGGTAGATTATGCCGCAAACGTCAAAAATGAAGCTGCAGTTTTGGGGCGTCCGCGGCTCGATTCCCACGGCAGGCCGGGAAACATTCGAATTTGGCGGCAACACCGCGTGTGTCGAAATCAGGGTGCCCGATCAGGATATTTTGATTGTGGACGGAGGCTCCGGCATTCGCAATCTCGGCATCGCGCTTGACGAGGAGTTTCAGGCCAACCCGCTATCGCTGCACTTGTTTCTGACGCATTTCCACTGGGACCATATTCAGGGACTGCCCTTCTTCCAGCCCCTTTATAAAGCTACGAACAAGGTAACGTTTCACTCCGGCCGGGCTCCCGCTGAATCGCGCGAGATTCTGGAAGGGCAGATGTCCACACCCTACTTCCCCGTAAACTTCGAGCTGCTGAAAGCGAAGCGGGAGTTTGTACGAGCCTGTCCCGGGGTATTCCGCCATGGACCGCTCACCGTGGAAGCGTTCCCTCTCAATCATCCGCAAACCGCCGTCGGCTACCGTTTTGAATGCAACGGAGCAGTGGTGGTGCACGCCAGCGATTGTGAGCATGGCGACGAAAAGCTGGATTCCGTATTGCGGCGCTACGCTCAGAACGCCGACGTGTTGATCTATGACTCCCAATACACGCCGGAAGAGTACGAGCACAAGAAAGGGTGGGGCCACAGCACGTGGCTGGAGGCGACGGCGGTTGCCAAGGACGCCGCTGTGAAGCAACTGGTACTGTTCCACCACGACCCTTCGCATAGCGATCAGATGATCCGCGAAAATGTGGACCGGGCGCGGCTCCGCTTCGAAAATACGATGGCGGCGCAGGAAGGCTGGAGCATCGAACTGTAAGCAAGGTATATAATTAGGGCATTCCGACTAAAAGGCTCCCCGTCGATGCATAGCGCTAAGTTCATCTTTCACTCCGCCGTGTTGGCGCTGTTATCCTCCTCCTTTCTTCACGCCGCGGAACCCGCGGGCAATGCTTCGTCCGAGTTTTTCGAAACGCGTGTCCGCCCTGTGCTTGCCAATCGCTGCTACGTCTGTCATTCTTCGACGGCCATGGGCGGACTCGCCGTGAATTCGCGCGCGGCGCTGTTGAAAGGCGGCAGCACTGGTCCGGCCATCGTTCCGGGCAAGCCCGATGAAAGTCTGTTGGTCCAGGCAGTCCGGCACACTGGCGGTAAACTGCAGATGCCATTGCAGCAGGCAAAGCTCTCCGATCGGGAGATCGACGACATTGCATCGTGGGTGAAGTCCGGCGCAGTCTGGCCGGAAACTCCCGTGCCGGCAGAAGCCAAGAAGACCGCCGCTTACGTCATCACGCCGGAACAGCGAGCTTTTTGGGCCTTCCGCCCTGTCACCAAACCGGAAGCCCCAAAGGTGCAAAACGAGGCGTGGGTTGGCTCACCCCTGGATCGGTTCGTGCTGGCGCGCATGGAAGAAAAAGGCCTTGCCCCCAACAAACCCGCGGAAAAGCGGGATCTGATTCGCCGGGCTACCTTCGATCTCACCGGACTTCCACCGAAGCCCGAAGATGTGGATGCGTTCGTGAATGATCCTTCGCAGGACGCCTTCGCCAAAGTGGTGGATCGCCTGCTTGCTTCGCCACAGTATGGCGAGCGGTGGGGCCGCTACTGGTTGGATGTGGCGCGCTACGCCGACGACAAGCTGAACAACGATGTCATCGACCCTTACGCAAATTCCTTCCGCTATCGAAATTGGGTGATTAGTGCGCTGAACAAGGACATGCCCTACGACGTCTTCATCAAAGCGCAGATCGCCGGTGATTTGCTGGAAAACGGGAAGAACAAAGAGCTGGCCGTGGGGCTGGGTTTCTACGGCCTGAGCCCGGAACTGGTAGATGATCGCGTAGACGCAACCACCCGCGGCTTTCTTGCCATGACCGCCGCCTGCGCACAGTGCCATAACCACAAATTCGATCCCATTCCCACCAAGGACTTCTACGCAATTCAGGGTGTCTTTACCAGCACCAAGCGATCGGAACTGGATCTGGCTCCCGCTGACGAAGTGGCCGACTACAAGAAGAAGGCTGCCAAGGTGAAGGACCTGGAAACGCGCATTCAGGATTTTCTCCATCAGCAAGCCACGCAGATGGCGGAGATCCTCACCATGCAGTCTCCGCAATACATCATCGCCGCGCGCCGTGTCCTGGGCCCAACGAAGCAGGATGTGGCGCAAGTAGCCGCGCAGGATCATCTGGACAAGGAAACACTCGAGCGCTGGGTCCGTTATCTGAAGAACGATCCCAAGGATAATCAGTATCTCAAGGGCTGGCAGAACGATTCCTTCGACCTCAACGGCTTCCGCGATCAGGCTTTGGCGATTCTGAAAGAACGGAAGGAAGTCGATCAGGAAAACATGATTCGCAAGGCCGCTCTGAAGGCCAAGACGAACGGCGCAGCCGTCGATGACGACCTGCAAGCCGTAGCGCTGAAGGTGGAGCACTACTTCCTCTGGCGCGATCTCTATTTCAGCGATTTCTACGGCAAAGAGTTCAAGCAGGAAGAAGATGGCATGTTGTACTACGGGCCGAACCGCGGTTATCTGAAATCCGACGGCACCATCGAACGATTTCTCACCGGCGAATGGAAGCAGTATCTGCAAACTCTGCGCGCCGAGTTGAATGAACGCAAGGCCGCGCTGCCGCCGCAGTACGCCTATGCGCACGTCATCACCGACGCGGCGAAGCCGAAGAACGAGCGAATTCAAATCAACGGGCAGCCCGATAATCTGGGTGAAGAAGCGCCCCGCGCGTTTCTTTCCATTCTGTCCCAGGGCGAACCGAAGCCATTTGAGAAGGGCAGCGGGCGTCTGGAACTGGCCGAAGCCATTGCCGATCCGAAGAACCCGCTTACGGCGCGCGTGATGGTGAACCGCATTTGGCAGCATCATTTCGGGGAAGGGCTGGTGCGCACGGTCAGCAATTTCGGGCGCATGGGTGAAAAGCCCAGCCATCCGGAACTGCTGGATTATCTGGCAGCGGATTTTGTGGACAATGGCTGGTCGATGAAGAAGCTGCATCGCGAGATCATGCTCTCTTCCACCTATCGCTTGAGCGCGGACTATTCGGAAAAGAACTTCGGCGTCGACCCCGACAATCGTCTGCTCTGGCGGGCTAACCGGCAACGGTTGGATGCCGAGTCGTTGCGTGATTCCCTGCTGGCGGTATCGAGTGAACTGGATGCGGTGCCCGGCGCGAACCCTCTGGACCTCAGTGACGAGAAGAACCACAAGCGGACCGTCTACGGAAATGTCAGCCGCCGGAAGCTGGACGGCACTCTCGCGTTGTTCGATTTTCCGAATCCGAACGTGACCGGCGAACAGCGCACCGCCACTGCTACCGCGCTACAGCAGCTATACTTTCTGAACAGCGGATTTGTAGACGCGCGGGCCAAGGCGCTGGCTGCCGAGATTACAAAACGAACCCAATTGAGCGACGCCGCGAAGATCCGGAGCGCTTATCGAACTGTGCTGAGCCGCGATCCGGATGCGAACGAACTGAAGCTGAGTCTCGATTTTGTGAAGGCCGGCCAGGCGCAATGGCAGCATTTCACCAAGGCACTATTGAGCTCGAACGAATTCCTATTTGTTAACTGACCGCTGGATATAAAACATGATGACTCGCCGTGAAGCACTTCAAAAAGCAGGCGCCGGATTCGGCATGTTGGGACTCGCCGGCCTGATTGCGGACTCCGCGCAAGGGATGGGATCGCTCGAAGTCCGCGCGCCCCATTTCCCTGCCAAGGCAAAGCACGTCATCTTTCTGTTCCTGAACGGCGGCCCGTCGCAGGTGGACACTTTCGACCGCAAGCTAGCGCTGGAAAAATATCACGGGACATCGATGCCCGGCGACGACAAAGCGGCAAAACAGGAAAAGGGAACGCTGATGCGTTCGCCGTTTGAGTTCAAGAAGTACGGCCAGAGCGGCATCGAAGTCAGCGAAATCTTCCGTCAGGTGGGCGAATGCATTGACGACATTTGTGTTGTCCGCTCGATGCATACCGATTTACCGGCGCATCCCCAGGCCATCCTGCAGATGAACGTGGGCCGCATCATCCCTGGGTATCCGTCATTCGGTTCGTGGCTGACCTACGGGCTCGGAACGGAGAATCAGAATCTCCCCGGCTTCATCGCGCTCTGCGCCGGAGTGCCGGACGTAGGCGCGCAGCTTTGGAGCAACGCCTTCCTCCCGTCTATCTATCAAGGGACTTATGTTCCGAACGATGAGTCCGATCCTGAGAAGATGATTCAGCATTTACGGAATCTGAACGTCACGTTGCCGGAACAACGGCGCGATCTGGATTTCATCTCCAAACTGAACTCGCTAGACTTGCAGCGCAAGGGCCCGGACGCGCAACTGGAAGGCCGCATTCAATCCATGGAAGTCGCCTATCGCATGCAGGCCGAGGCGTTGGATGCATTCGACGTTTCAAAGGAAAGCGCCGCCACACGCATGGCGTATGGGGTAACGCGGGATCCGAACCAGCTTGAGATGAAGATCAAGTCGGCAACGCGCGATGGAGACTTTGCCCGCGGTTGCCTGGTGGCCCGCCGGTTGGTGGAGCGCGGTGTCCGTGTGGTGCAAGTCTACTTTGGTAACGATAAGCCATGGGATAGCCACCACGACATTCTGGTTCACCGCAAGCTCGGCTCCCAGGCCGATCAGCCGATCGCCGCGCTGCTCAAGGATCTGAAAGCGTCTGGTTTGCTGAAGGAAACGCTGGTGGTGATCGGCGGGGAGTTCGGCCGCCGGCCATGGATTGAAACGCAAGGCCGCATCAACGTTCAGAACGGACGCAATCACAACAACGAAGGCTTCACGTATCTGCTGGCCGGCGCCGGAGTGAAGGGCGGGACCACTTACGGCAGCTCTGACGAGTTCGGCTACAAGGCAGTGGAGAAGCGCGCCCATGTGCATGATCTCCACGCGACAATCTTGCACCTGATGGGGTTGGACCACACGCGGCTGACGTATAAGTACAGCGGCCGCTTCTTCCGTCTGACCGATGTCGCGGGTAATGTGATGAACGAAGTGCTGGCGTAGCCGGCTCGACCGGCCGCTACTGCTAATTGGAAGGCGGCGATTATGGCGAAGCTCAGGTTGTAGGCTTGGCTTCCGTTTGGTCCGCCAAATCTAACCATCCACACCCTCGTCCACCAAACCTTGAAAAGCAATCTGATTCGGGTTCCGAAGCCGTTCCCAACTATTTTCAAAAATCGACATCATTAATTCAATAGCTTACGGACAATCGCCGATCTGCCTGTCGAGCTCCAAGCCCACACTCAAGCCAGAAATGCAGTTTAGACCCTAACAACTTAGAGGTTATGATGCGACAGAAAAGTTTAGTTCTAATTTTCGCGGCAGTTTCCATCGCCGCGGCGCAGACGAAGATCGACCTGCGAACCCAGGGCAAGAGTGTTGACTTCAGTGCAGCCACGTCAACCAAACCGTCAAAGACCGGTACGGCGTTTCCGGCGACCTGTTCGATTGGGGAAACCTTCTTCAAGACAGATGCAGTGGCGGGCGCGAACCTGTACGGATGCACGGCGACCAATATCTGGACCGTGCAAAGTTTATCCTCGCTACCGGCGGTGGGCGGAAACGCGAATAAGATTCTGTCGAATGGCGGCACGACGGCCGACTGGCGGGCTCTGAACGGAGATATCAGCGGCGCTCCCGATAGCGTGGCGGTGAATGCAATCCGAGGGCGCGCGGTTTCAATTACGGCGCCCTCCAATACGCAGGTGTTGACCTGGAACAGTTCCACCAGCCAATGGGAGCCGCAAAACCAGACTGGCAGCGGCGGCGCGAACGCAGTTCAATTCCAGGGCCGTAATTTTGCCGCAACCGCTCCGGCCGATACACAGGTCATCTGCTGGGATGCTACTGGCGCTTCGTGGAAACCTTGTGTGGCAGCTAGTGGCGGCGGTGGAGCGACCGCAGTTTCCCAGTTGACCGATCTAAAGACGACAAGAACCAGCGGGACAGCACTTTCCGTGGCCACCGGGGTGATTGTCGTTGGAGGCATCAGCTACCTGATTCCATCCGGAACGGTCGGGGTCTCAGCGGGAAGCGGTACCGTTCGCCTGGCACTGGACACATCGGTAACTCCGCCGGTGGGTAAGGTGTATTTCAGCACCGGTCTGACGGTCACTTGCAGCGGAATGGGCGGCTGCACCACGCCGGTGTCGGGCGCCGCTTTCGGTACCGATGATTTGCAACT
>JBBRNO010000155.1:0-15089 GCA_038230275.1 Bryobacterales bacterium | reverse complement strand
ACGTGCGTGGCCCATCGCGACTACGAGTTCCGGACGCTTTCCGAGATTGCCAGGACGAGGGGCACCACACCCATCGATGTATTCATGCAAATCGTCAGTGATGGCGGCGCCAGTGTGGTGGTGAAGTCAATGGTGGACGCCGATATCAAGGCGTTCTACCGGCAACGTTGGGTGATGGTGGGCAGCGATGGCGGCATCGGTATGCGGCATCCGCGCGGCGCTGGAACGTATCCGCGGGTTCTCGGACTTTATGTTCGGGAACTAAGTTGGCTGACGTTACCGGAGGCCATCCGGAAAATGACCTCGCTTCCAGCCGACCGGCTGAAGCTGGCGGACCGCGGCCGCATTGAGGCAGGGAAGAAAGCGGACTTGGTGCTGTTCGATCCAGCGATGGTGTCTGACCGGGCCACCTTCCAGAAGCCGCTGGCGATCTCCGTGGGAATCCGCAAAGTGATGGTGAACGGGAAACTGGTTTGGGACGCGGGCAACGTTACCGGTGCGTTGCCTGGGGCCGAATTGCGATGAGCGCGAAAACCAACGCCGTGCGGATTCTGGACGGGCTCGGCATTTCGTACGAACTTCGCGAATACGAAGTGGATCCGGAGGACTTGGCGGCCGAAACCGTGGCGCGGAAAATCGACTTGCCCGTAGAGCAGGTGTTTAAGACGCTGGTGGCGGAAGGGGATCGGGCTGGCGTTTGCCTGGCAGTGATTCCCGGGAATTATCAACTCGATTTGAAGGCGCTCGCCAAGCAGACCGGCGACCGCAAGGTGGATACGGTGGCGCTGAAAGAAGTACTTCCGCTAACCGGCTACATCCGGGGTGGAGTGACTGCCTTGGCGTGCAAGAAAGACTATCCCGTTTACGTTGAAGAGATAGCGCAGTTGTTCGATGTGATCTCGGTCTCGGCGGGAATGCGCGGCCTGCAGATCCTGTTGCATCCCGCTGATTATGTCCGCGCGGTGAGCGGCGTCTATGCTGCCATCTCGCGGGAGAAGTAAGACCCGCTAATCGGTCCCATAGCTGATTTCCATCGACCGGATTTTTCGCGCCGCATAGAACAGCGTGAGCGCGGAGAGGCAAAGCAGACCGGGAATTGCAACGTAGATGGGAACCGGGTCCGCCACCACCGTGAACAATGTGCCCAGGCCCTCGGCCGGCACTTCCACCGGGCATAGCGGAAGCAGGTAGAAAATGATACTTAGCTTCTTCAGCATGGCCGGCAGCACGTTGTTGATCGATTCCCACAACAGGATAATTACCGCCGGAACAACAGGGTTGCGGAACAGTATTCCCATCAGCAGAAACAGCGAGCCATAACCGATGCAAGCCAGCACGGTTACCAATAGATAGGAACCCAACTGGCCCATTCCAGGGCCGGCGAACACATATTGCCGCCCAGCCTGGCCGAAGTGGCCGTTCATAAAGATAAAGGAAAGCAGGACTCCGGAGCCAAAAAAGAAAATGGCAGCGATGACACCCGCCAGAAATTTACCCAGCACCAGCAATTCGCGGCGCACCGGCGCCAGGAAATAATAGTGCAGGCTCTTCTCAATCACTTCGCCGCGGAATAGGCGTGTGAAAATACCCATGCACCCGAAGAAGATCCCCAACCGCAGATAGAACAATTCAAAGATACCGGCCAGAATCGTGGTGTCCTCTTCCAGCGTGCAACGGCCACGGCTGGTCGCCGCGTGCGCGGCAATAATGACTGCCGGTGCGAAGGCCAATAGATAGATCCAGAATCCACGCAGCTTAAAGAAATTTCGCTTCAGCTCCAGACGAAGAATCGTCAGCAGTTGGGTTCGCCACAGTTGCCACGGGTAACCCTCGGCCTTCGCCCGCATGGGAATCGCCAGTCCTTCCGAGCTCATACGGTGGCTCCTTCCGATCCAATCAGATACTGATAAACCGAATTCACATCGTCGTCGGCCGGGGCGACGGCCTCCAGATCAATCTCTCCTTCCAGCACGATTTCGTGCAGTTGGCTGTAGAAGCGGCCAGCGTCCCGCGTTCTGATGAGCATCCCGCGGCCATCGTCGTGGAGCTTCGCTTCCATGATGTGATCTTGTGCAAACAGCTTCGCGGCCATCAAGCCAGGATGCGAACAGCGCAGCATAATCTGCATCGGATGTTCTTTCACTTCATCCCGCACACCCTGAATTTGCCCTTCGGCCACCACGTAGCCGCTGTTCAGTAGGATTACCTGATCGGAGATACGGTCCACTTCGTGCAGAATATGGCTGGAGATGATGACATGCATTCCGTCCTTACCCAAAGCGCTGAACAGCGCCATGGATTCGGCGCGGGCCATTGGATCCAGGCCGTTCAAGGGCTCATCCAGCACCAGGACCTTCGGATGATGGCAGATGGATTGCGCCAGCCGGACGCGTTGCCGCATGCCCTTGCTATAGGCCGCCACTTTCCGGTCGGCGGCTTCGGTCATGTTCACGCGCTCTAATGATTCCTGCGTGCGGTCCGCGGCTTCTTTGTGAGTCAAGCCGTGAAGCCGTAGGGAATCGTAGATGAACTCTCGCCCGGTGACTCCCCTGGCGAAGGAATCGAACTGCGTGCAATAGCCCACCAGCCGGAAGAAACGCTCCGGATCCTGAGCCGTCAACCCAAGCACGCGGACCGAACCCTTGGTTGGCCAGATCAAGCCGGTCATCAGGTTCATGAGCGTCGTTTTACCCGACCCGTTTGGACCCACCAGGCTGGTGACTCCCGGGCCTATGGCAAGGCTGATGCGATTCACACCCAACACGTCGCCGTAAAACTTCGAGACGTTGTCGAAGAGGATGGATTGATTTGCGGCGTATGCCATTAGCGGACCACCTCTCTGGCACGCAGGCGGCGATTCAACAGCAGCAGACACAGGGCGCAAACCGATAGCAGCACGGCCCAGGCAACACCCAGCGGCACACTCAACGTGCGCGGGTCACCAACACCGCGGCGGCCGAAACTGACGTTGGTTGGCACGCCAAACAAGTCGGCCCACACTTCGTTAATCAGATAGACCAGGTTGATGGTATGCCCCCAATAGGTGCGCAGTACTTGATTGAATGTCTCGCCAAAACCCGCGGCGACGAAGAAGATAGCAAACATCAGTCCGCTGGCCGCAATCCGCCATTTGACCCAGGCGGAAAGCGCGAGTGCCAGTAGAGACTGGACGGTAATCCACAGCAGCGATCCCGCCACTATCGCGTAGGCGATGGAAAGGTTCGCCATCAGCCAGCCATTCCCTTCCAGTTCCCCTTGCAGCACGTAGAGGAAGAGATCCGGAACCCAGGTAACCAGCGAGAGCAAAAAGAACAGAACGCTGAGTTTGCCCAGAACATACTCCACTCGCGAAAACGGGCGGCACAGGTACAACGGCAACGCGTTGTTGGTGAGGTCGGGCGAAACAAGACCAGGGCCGATCCACGCGGTGATCAGAAACGCCAGTGAGCCTTGAATCTTCAATAACTGAAAGAAGAATCGATTGTCGATGCTGAGGATATTCTCGCCGCGCATGCCGATCAATGTGCGTGCAATCGGATTGTGGGTCAGGTAAATAATGGTCGCGGCCACCAGAAACGGAAGCAGACTCACCAGCAGCAAGCCAATCAAAATCTTCGAATCGAAGATCTTCGCCAGGGAGTAGCGAGGCAGAATGGTAAACCGCGTCCAGTTCGCCGTCAACTCGCCGGAGTAGGGTTTGTAGGTGCGTTTATAGACTGCCATGCAAGGCTCCAACGGCCGGCTGCATGGCCTTCAGGAAAATGTCTTCCAGCGAATCCCGCCGGTAATTCATGCGCCGCATCTCCACGCCATGTTCCGCGGCGACGGCGTAAATCTGCTGAATCTGGATGCCCACCGGCAGAATGAGACGGAACTTTCCTCCACCAAACGAAGCACATTCGCAGCCCATCTGCTCCAAGGCCTCCGCGAACGCCGGTGCCGCGCCAACAGTTTCCAACTCCAGAAATTTCTTGTTCGTCTTGCGCTCGTCTTCCAGATTCGAAAGCGCGGCGATGCTGCCATCTTTTAGGATCAGCACTTCATCGCAACACTCCTCCACATCGCGCAGCAGGTGCGAGGAAAGGACAATGTGCATGTCTTCCGTGTCGCGGATTTCGCGGATCAGGTTGATCATTCTCGCGCGGGCGGGTGGATCCAGTCCGTTGGTCGGCTCGTCCAGGAATAACAGCTTCGGCCCATGTGCAATCGCTTGCGCCAGCTTCGCGAGTTGCTTCATGCCCAGCGAGTATCCGTTCACATCCCGATAACGCGCCTCGCCCAGGCCCACGTAGAAGAACGCCTCATGGGCCCGCTCCATCGCCTCATTCGGAGGCAGTCCGGCAAGCTCCGCCATGTATCGAACGAAACGGACACCGGACATACCCGCGATGAACGAGTCGTTCTCCGGCATATACCCGATGTGACGCCGCAGGCTGTGAATGTCGGTTCGGATGTCGCGGCCAAACAAGCGCGCCGTCCCGGAGGACGGCGCATGAAAGCCAAGCAGCGTATTGATGAGTGTCGATTTCCCAGCGCCATTGGGGCCTAGCAATCCTACCGCGCGGCCGCGCAGTGAGCCGTTCAGTCCTTTCAAGATGGTCCGCTGGCCAAGGACCACCTGCAAGCTTTCCAGTTCAATAATCGACCGCATCGTCTACTTATACGATGCCTTGGCAGGCCTTGTTCCAGGTAATCGCATTTGGAGAATTCCTTTGAGACCTCCGGCGGTGATCATGTTGTCCAGACCCAATCCAAGCAGATTTCCGGTGCTGGCCACCTGGATCTGATCGGATTGGCCGTAGGCGTAGATGAGCGTGGGCTTCATGCTGTCGGCCAGATCCCGGATTGCCTGTTTCTGCTCCTCTGTAACCGCTGAGGTTGCATCCGCCGCTGTCGCCATACCATCGGCCATCTTACTCAGATTGTAGTAGACCACCGCGGAAAAGTTCGTCTGCCCGTCGGACGGCAGCAGCGAAGTGAACCGGTTGGATCGGTTCAGCGAGTTGCCGTTGTCATGGGTCCGCAAGGCCCGGTTGAGAATCGGCGCACCGGAGGCCAACACCAGATAGCCATCCACAAAGGTGTAGGAGGGCTCGATACCGGGATGATCCAGCGACTTCACGGTGTATATCGTCCGCCCGTTCGATTGGCTCTTCTCCAGCTCGATTCCTTGTTTACCATGCTGCTTCGCCTCGGTGTTGGCGGCCGCCACCAGGCGCTCAATGGTCTGCTGAAGCCTCACCGGATCGTTAACCTCTACCGAAGCCTTCCACGAGGGAGAGGGCAACGCCGGCCCGTCCAGGGCGATGGTGATGTCGCTGCCTAATGTATTGGCCAGATCTTCCCGGAGGCGGATGCCAATCTTTGCCTCCAGGTCAGCCAGTTGAGGCCCGAAATCCGGATTGTTTGCCGACGCCATCCGGATCAGATCGTCCAGCAATTGTGCCGGATTCTTGATGACGAAGGAAGCGGCGGCTGTCGCTTCGCTTGAGATGAAACTGAGCGACCCCATCGGCGCCGGCGTTGCCAGCCACGAAGCGATTCCCTGCCGCGCGCCGCTGAAACTGACCACCGCCCGGTTCTCCGTCTTGCCGCCAATGTTTTTCTGCTCGAAGATCAGATACTTTACCGAGTTCGCGCCGGCACTCTCCAGCGCCTTCCGCGGCAGGCGGGTGGCAATCCGTTCCAGATCGGCCGTGAAGAGCAAGCCCGCGCCCTCCCCGTATGCAGTGGAAATTCGCTGCAGATAAAGATTGCTGCGGGATGGTGCATTTCGAATATTTTCGGAGACTGAGCGCAGCAGTTCGGTATCCTGGGAAACAGCGATCACATTGCCATCCAGCAGCACCCGCATGTCGCTGTTTGCGCCGCTCACAGCGGCAAGGTCGGCGGGAGCAAGAATGCGAAACGCCGGTCCCGCATGGGCGTGCATTTCGGCTTCTATGAATTCACGCAGGCCTGGTTTGAGGACCTCTGCCATCACCATCAGCCGAACGCCTCCAGTGCCGTTGAGCGATGCACTCAACACGATCTCGTCGCCAAGGTAACTGCTCAGCAGACGGATTCGCTCGATTGCGTTGTTCACGTTGGGATCCGCTCCGGCGTTCTTTTCCCACCATGCCCGCAGCACGGGGCTTTGTTGCACCCGGTCCTGGAACATGCGGCTCGCGTCGCTCAGCGCCTGCCCGTAGTTCGGAATGCTGGCGAACAGCACCGTGTCATCCGGCACGGCCTTTAGCAGGCGGCTGCTGTAGCGCAAGCCGGGCAGCCGGACGGCTTCCAGGTTCTTCCGCAGCACTGAAAATTCCTTCAACAGCGCCAGATGTTGGTCCAGATTCGTGCTCCACGCAATTTCATCCTGCACGGAAACCGGCGTCATTCTCTGGTCGGTGGCTACCTGGTCGCCCGAATGCAGAACGTCCTGCGTGCCGCCACGTTGTACCTTCACTTCCCCTTCAATCACCGAGACACGCGAACCCTTCGTACCGCGGTTCACCGCGAAAACCGTCCCGGTTACAGAGACGAAGCAGTCGGTTGCGTCCACATAGAGATGGCCAGTGCGGCGGTGTGCCGCCTGTACAATCACGTTGCCCCGTTCCAGGTGAACGGTAGTGTCACGTTGGTTCATGGAAACCCCGAGCTCAGACCGCTCCTTCATCTCCACCACGGAACCGTCGCGCAGCTTCAAGATGGCGTGGGAGCCCCTGGGTGTGCGCACCCATTCGCGCTCGCCGATCTCCTGTCCAACGGTGAGTACGCGTTGACTTCCGGAGGCAAGCAGGTACAACGATCCATCAAGACTCTGAACCGTAGCGCGCGGGCCCGCCGGAGCAGGCAAAAAGGAATCGCGATACAGAAAGGAAGTGATGCCCACGCCTGCCAGCAGCGCGGCAGCGATGGCATAGCGGCGCGTCGAATTCGCCGCGGCTTTGCCTGTCCTGACTGGATCGCGCCACGCCAGTACCGTCGCCACCCGGGAATTCTGCGTCTGGCAGGCCATGCATTCAGCCAGATGATCGCGAACAATCAGCGCGTGATCTTCGGAAAGCCGGCCGGCTTTATATTGGGGGAGTATGGCCTGAATATCGGTGCATCCGCGGATCTTGAAATCCGTGCTGGACGACAGTTTCAGCTCGCTGGAGATCCGGTCCCAGGCGCGAGTGCTCGCCGCGTCGATGACAGCCCTTTCGATCTCCTGATCGCGGACGGCGGAGACGGCGTCGTCGAGAAGTTCCTTCGTATTGAGTCGGGTGTCCATTAATTTGTCCTCTTTACAAACGATCGAAATTCTTTCCGCAGTTGGCCCCTGGTGCGGTGCAGGGTCACGGCCACCACCGCCTGTGAGGTGTCCATCATTTGCGCAATCTCGCGATTGTCATACCCTTCCAGGTAGCGCAGGGCGAACATTTCGGCGTGGCGCGCACTGAGCTTCGCAAGTGCTTGCCGCAACCACACACGCAGATCCTGCGAGTGGTTCAGCGCCGACGTAAACGGCAAATCCTGCGGTGCGGTTTCGTCCAGGGGCACACTGGCGCTGGTCTTGCGGGAACGCAACAGATCGAGCGCGGCGTTGATAGCCGCGCGATAAAGGTAGCTTTCCAGATTATGGACCGCTCCCGGATCGTCGCGCCGCGCCAAGCGAAGGAAGACCGTTTGCAGAACGTCTTCCGCGTCATTTATGTTTCCGGTGATTCGATACGCAGCGCGGAAGACTCGGGTCCGGTGGTCCTGGAAGATCTGTTCCAGTTCCATGCCCGGTGGATGTTGTGGTGAGAGCGGTTGGCTCTCTAACGTAGCTTGCAGCAGGGCGTCCTCCTTTCTACTTCTGAAACGGATGACGCGCGGAAGCTGCAATTATTAATCGAACCTCGCTTCAGGTTCAGTATGACAAGCGGCGGGCGGACGTAGGTGGACCCAGGCGGGCTTCCGTGATAATCTGGCGGCCGCGCACGATGAACCTTTTCGGCGCCGAGCCAATGAAATTGAACGGATAGCAAGTAACCAGAGTGATGGACGGTTGCGGCGTCGGGTCCAGCACGCTGACTTCTGAAGGGTCAACGATCTTCAGCGAGTCTACAATGTACTCGTAGGTTCCCTTTGGGGTCACCATGCGGATGGTGTCTCCATTCTTGATGTCGCGTACGGCGCGGAAGTAAGTGTCGCGGTGGGCCGCAATTCCAACGTTGCCCGGCGCGCCAGGCAGTGCGGTGCTGGAGACGTGACCCACCGCGCGACTCAGAGTCCGATCGTCAACACCCTCCCGCACGACGGCGGAAATATCCAGCCGGGGAATTTGCACCAGGCCGATAAGGCCGGGGTCCAAAACCATCTTCGGCCCCTCTTGTTTAATGGACATTGCCGGAGGCGATTCCATGGGTTCCCAGAAGCTTCGCAAATAACTGGCGGGGGTAGCGTTGTGGCCGCGAAAACTTTCCACCAGCCGGAAGCTTTGGTAGCTTTGGTACAAATACGCCTGCGCCATGGTGTACCCGACATAGCCAACACACAGAAACCCAATGATGAGGAATAGGTATTCACTGCGCCGCAGCAGCGTTCGTCGAAGCGGCACTCGAAGCCTCATCGTTTTCCTTCCGTGTTGGAAGCTGCTGTATAGTGAGTCCTGGTCCTTACAATCAACTTACCCCGGTCTGGCGCTGATGCCACAACCTTGATTTTCCGCACCTCGCCGGCGCGTTCGGTTGTAGAGGGTACAAAGCCGATGGAATAACGGTTACGAATGTCCTTTGCGATCTTCTTGCACACTCCAACCAAGTCTTCCAGCTTGTCGGGAATGAAGCATTCGCCGCCGGTCGTCGATGCGATCTTCCGCAGGAAGCCCGGGTTCTTGTCGCGATCGTCGGTATCGTAGATCCCGACGGCGTAGATGGTCGCTCTGGACTGTTCGGACAAGCGAAGCAAGGCGTTCGTTGTCAGTTCGCTAGCGTTATCGCCACCATCGCTAATCAGAACGAGTGTTTTCTTCGCTTGCATGCCCTTTTCCAGGTGCGTCAGGGCAAGCTTCAACGCGTCGTTCAATGCGGTCCGCCCCTCTACGCGATTGCTTAGTAGTGCAGCCCGAAGTAAATCGGCACTGTCGGTGAACGTGGTTTGCCGCGGTAGACCCAGCCGCGCACTATCGTTGAAGTTGACCACAAACATTTCGTCTTTCGGATTGCTTTCGGTGACGAACGTGAGCGCAGCGGCTACTACTTCCGGCTTCTTAGAGCGCATACTTCCGCTGTTATCCACCACCAGTCCAACCGTGACCGGGATATCTCCCGCCTCGAAGGTCTGAATTGGCTGTTCTCGTCCGTTTTCGAAGACCTTGAACTGGTCTTTCGTCAGGCCAGTAACAAATCCGCCTGCTGGGTCTTTGACACTCACGTCGAGCAGCACAAGATCGGAATGCGAAGTAATTCGAAATTCCTGTGGTTCTGGCGAAGGGTTCCGCGGTCCGCTGACGGACTGAGCCATTGCCCCGATAACTGCGACTCCGATCATTGGCAGATAGCGTATAGTCATACAGCCTCCAGTCCACTCGCTAGAAAGCACCTGGCCGTCCCGAAATTGCAGGGCCAGCCAGGTGCCAGGATTCTACATCTACACGTACTATCCTAATCAACTACTAGAGTTAAACTCTTCCCTATGCGACGCGCTTCGCAAGTCCGCGAAGGGCAACGCTGGTGCCTAGTGCGAACAAGCCGATCAATCCTACCATTGGAAAGGGGCTGGCAGTCTTCGGCAGCGTGCGGGCACGGGTTACAACTTCAGGCGCGGCAACTGGTTCCGGAGCACGATTCTGGGCAACTACCTGCGGCTCAGGAGTGGGCGCTGGAGCCGCAGCCGGGGCCGGGGCCGCGGCCACTTCTACGGTCCTGGTGTAGGTTTCCTTGTTCAATTCAGCCACTGCGCCGGCTTGATCAACCGTCGATATCGTAGCTTTGGAGACATCTTCCCCGTCCGTCCGCGTCACGACCGTCTGGTTGGTCATTTTCGCGATCTGTATCGCGGTGCTCTTCGGATACGCGAATTCCTGTCCGAAATTGTCGCCCGGGTAGAACCAGGCCCTCATCGCCTTGGGCTGTCCGGCCGGCGTCTCCCACCACTGGAATTCCGTCTTTCCGGTTGGTTGCAGGCGATAGTTGGGGATGGCAAGGATGGTCGTGTATACATGGTCCTCACGCTCGTTAAAAATTTGGACAATGTGGCGATCCGAGGGCGAATCGAGCAGTTTCATCACGTATTTGCCGGGTTCCAAAATCGCGCCGGGAACCTGCACGGCTTCGGTGATGGTGATGATGGTTTTCTTATTCCAGGTGTCGGCCATTACAGGCATTACGGACAGGCTGGCTAAAGTCAAACAGGAAGCAGCAGCTACTAAATTGAGACGATTCATAGAATTATCCTCCACTAAACAAGCATTGGCGGGGCGCTTAGCCCTCGCTCTGAAATCCGGCCAGGCTCACTCGGCCTGTACCTTTCACGCTCTTGCTTATTGCATCTGGGATGCCAAATGAATCGATTGCAAATAAAGGGGTTGCAGTCCTTGTCGATTTCCGATCGCGCAACTTTTACCGTTTGAGGGGATCCTCCACCCAGGGCGGGGTGGCGCTAAGAAACCGGGCCATGTGCGGTTCCAATTCAGCCATCTTTTCTTTCATTTCCCAAGCAATTTGGCGGTAACTGAAATGTCCTTTGACGCCGCTTCGTAGCCTTGCAATATATTCCGCTTCCGCAAAGTCCATCTTGAACAAAAAACGCGACTTGGCCGCAAACGGTAAAAGGAAATGAGATCCCGGAGCAGGTAGGGAAGTAATGACCGAAAAGGCCCGGTCCATCGCGGAAGTGTAGAAATCTCCCAATCCCGCCTCCGCAATGCCCGCTGGCGTGGCATATCCCAAATCTACCGAATAACCTTGGCGAAATTGCTGGCAACGCCGGTGGCGATGCATGTCACGGTACGCGCCGATGTCCATCACCATGTCGTAGGCATACAATCCGCCGCGAAAGCTTCGAAGCAATTCGTCGCGGCTGGCGCGCGATTGGACCGCAACGTCTAATACTTCGATCCGCCGTTGGGCGTTCCAGCTCGAAACGATGTCAAAAAGCTGCCGATATGGGCGATCGGTCACGGTATAGAGTAAGGTAGCTGCAATCTCGGAAAGCGTATCCGTGGAGCGCATCAGATCCATGCTTTCGGGTTTCGCTTTCGGCCCCGGCGGCAGATTCTGCTCCGCCCATAGCGTCAAATCTTTTTTAGATTCCAGTACATGCTTGTCCACATCGACGTATTTGGCAAGGGTAGGCGCAATTGGTTCTGTTTCGTAATTTGCGTCCCAAGGGCAGTTTGGCGGGGCCGCGCAGGCGGCGGCGATCTCATCGGCAAGCTCCCTCACCTCGGCGTATTCGGATGCCTTCAACCGGCAGATCTGCCGCTCCAGCGTGCGAATACTGGTAACTTGCCCCACACCCGTCGGAATTCCAAAGAACAGAAAGTAGCGTGCGACATCGAAAGCCCGCGCGGCAATGTTACGTCCGTAGACGTCCGGCTTCATCTCGTCTGGACGCGGCAGTTTTTCGGACAGATACCGCACCATCCCCTCGTGCACCTTGGCGTAACCGGCCAGCAGGGCGTCGCCGGCCTGTTGGTAAGTCGCCGCATCGGCGGCGTTGAACTCGGGAGGCGTAATGAACCCGGACTTCGAAAAATCCTGATAACGCGAAGAGCGCGCCTGTCCATCCCAAAGTTGTTCATCTTCGGCCTCAGTGGCCGCTAGCTCGGAGATTCCCTCCAGGCAGATGACCAGATGGCCCAGATCCGCGATGGAGGCGTGACCGTATTGAAAGTAAAAGCTTTCCAGAAACTTCTCGGAGTTGTGAGTGCGCACCCACTCAATCGACTTGCGGATTGAGTCCGGAGACCGGCTGTAGCGCGCCAGTGCATAGGCGGACTTCTCTGGCGGCATGGGGCCGACGGTAAATACTCTGGTTCCTTTGGATTCGCTCATTGGGAAGCTATGATTATCGAATCGATGCGAATCAAAGTAAAGAAGCTAAATCCAGACGCACATCTGCCGAGCTACGCCCATGGTCCCCTGGAAGACGCCGGAATGGATCTGCGATCGGTGGAAAGCGCCGTCCTGACGCCTGGAGTGCCGGTTGCGGTTGCCACCGGGCTCGCGATAGAGATTCCGCCGGGCTTTGAGGCTCAAATCAGGCCCAGAAGCGGACTTGCGTTAAAACACGCAATCACTGTGCCGAATTCCCCAGGAACGATTGATCCTGGCTATCGTGGCGAGATTAAAGTAATCCTGGTGAATGTGGGAAAAACCGATTATCACGTACACGCGGGCGACAAGGTGGCCCAAATGGTAATTGCCAGATACGAAGGAGTGGAACTGGAGGAGTCCGATCTGGGCGATTCGGTTCGCGGCGCGGGCGGATTCGGTTCCAGCGGCCGTTAACTATTCCGGCTTCTTGCGCAGTTCTCCCACTTCCCGGTCCAGCCGGCTTGCCAGCGGCTGTGTCTGCCCGGCGTACTTATTGTTCAACTTCTGGCGATACGGTACAGAGACCGGCGAGGAAAGCTGCTCGAAGGTGAACGAGCAAATGCGCATTCCAGGGTAGAGCGCCACCGGCATGCGGCTCAGGTTGCTCAACTCCAGCGTGGCCTTCCCGCTCCAACCGGGATCGAACAGTCCGGCGGTGCCATGGACGATGATACCGATGCGTCCCAGGCTGGAACGCCCTTCCAGACGACCGAGCACGTCATCGTCCAGTTCCAGCGTTTCTTCCGTGATGGCGAGGACGAAGTCTCGCGGTTGCAGGATGAATGCCTCCCCTGGATCTACGATCATCGGCCGCATAAGGCCTTCCAGACCAATTTTGCCTTTCAGATCGATATAGGGATGGCGGCTGTGCTCAAACACATTGAATTCGGCGCCCAGGCGGAAATCCACCGAACAACTGCCGAACTGTTCCGGTGGCAGCTCCGGCGAGATCTTGATCTTGCCCTGCTCGATGTAGCGCTTGATGTCGACGTCGGAAAGAACCATTCAGAGTGACTCCTGAAAGAGGAGATTGGAGGGAATTTTTGGTGGACGGCGGGAGGATCGAACTCCCGGCCTCGGCATTGCGAACGCCGCGCTCTCCCAGCTGAGCTAGCCGCCCACTTGAACCTTCCGATCTTAGCATGAATTTGGAGAAAAACGCTCCGAACGGACTCGATTCCGGCGGCTCAGTCAGCCAATCCGCAGTTTCGTTTGAGACCGCCGAAAGCGGCCTTTGCGCTCCTGTCTTACAATGAAGATTCGGATGCCGGAAATCAGCCTGGAAGAACAACTTAAGAAAATGCAGCGCGACTGGGACGAGCGCGCTCGCGAAAATGCCCGCTATTACGTCGCCACCGGTAAGTCCGATTGGACCGACGAGGAGTTCTTCCAATCGGGCGAACGAACGGTAGCCGAAGAAATCCTCACCGACATGATCAATATCTGCCGGGGAAAGGATCCCAAACAGATGAAAGTGCTGGAAATCGGCTGCGGAGCCGGCCGGGTGACAAGGGCACTTGCCGGCGTTTTCGGCGAAGTTCACGCCGTGGATGTTAGCGGGGAAATGGTGGCGCGGGCCAAGAAAGCCCTGGCGGACAGGCCAAACGCTTTCGTCTACCAGAATAATGGAAAAGACTTATCGATTATCCCGGGCAGCAGCTTCGATTTCGCGTTTTCCACCATCGTGTTTCAGCACATTCCCAGCCGGGAAGTAATCTATTCCTACGTTAGGGAAGTGGCGCGGCTATTGCGGCCCGGTGCCTTGTTCAAATTCCAGGTACAGGGCGATAGTTCCATGATGACAGCCCCCGATGACACGTGGCTGGGCGTTGCATTTTCTGACCAGGAAGCAGTGGTCATGGCCGAAGCCTGCGGGTTTGAACCCCGCCATAGGCACGGTGCCGGCGAGCAGTATTTCTGGCTCTGGTTCTTCAGGACGTAGCGCTCGACGATTTTTCCTTTCGCCGCCCCGCCCAGTATTTGCTCATACGGGCCGAAACCACACGGCGTTCTTCGGCAGACATTTGTTTCCTGCCTCTCTTCTTTCCCGTCGCTTTTACCGAAACGCCGCCTAGAAGGCCTTCCAGCGTCGCGATGGCGGCGTCCAGTTGCTTTTTCTGGACGGATAGCTCTTGGATTGCTTTGACGAGGTCCATTTTCCGATTTCCCAGCGTACACCAGAAACTCAGAAAAAAAATGGACTTAACGTACTAGGAAAGGCCAGTGTAGTACCAATTTATAACCATATTTAGCAATGGCTACATAGACTCCAGCCCCAATCAAGATTGCCAGTATCCCTACTATCATCAGGAATATAAGCCACGGGAAGCGCCGCTTTTCGCGGTGCAAAGTGAGCAAGTAACCCGCGAAAACTCCGACAAAGAATAGAAGTACCATCGGTACCGCGAATAGCATCAGGTTAAAAACGTCGGGAGTCGGGGTAACGATGGCCGCAACGATGACGATGATGAGAATTGCGTAGCGCGAATTAGCAAGCAGGAAGCTGGGCGTGGCGATGCGCAGGAACGTCAGGAAAAAGATCAGAATCGGCAGCTCGAAGACCAGCCCGATCCCCAGCATCACGTTCACAAAGAGATCGAAATAATCCACCATGGAAATGGTGGGGCGAACCGTGCCGTTCCCTCCGGCAAAGCCGATGCCTAGCAAGAACGTCAGGCCGTAGCGGAAGGCGACGAAATAGGCGAAGGCGCCGCCGGTAATGAAAAGCCCGGCGGAGGTAATGACGAACGGCGCAGCGAAGCGGCGCTCTTTCTTGTATAAACCGGGAGCGACAAAAGCCCAAATTTGATACAGGATCCATGGCGACGCCATGAACACCGAACAAAGCAGTGGAAGCTTCATCCAGATAATGGTGAACGCATCCATAGGGCTGATCTGTACCAATTGCGGCGGATCGACTTTCAGTTCCTTCAAGGCGGAAACTGCCGGCTCGGAAACAATCACCCAAAGCTCGGAACAAAAAGTCAGGCAAACGATGAACGCTACGCCAAGCCCGCCCAGCATATACAAAAGCCGCTT
>JBBRNO010000154.1:0-15483 GCA_038230275.1 Bryobacterales bacterium | reverse complement strand
CTCGATGAAGCACAAGAGCTTCAAAGGGAAAAGCCCGGGGTAGACACCCGGGCCTTCCATACATTATGAAGCAAAAGGGGTGGTTCTATTGATCACTCTAAAGATCAGGATTGTACTGATTCTCATCGGTACCATTGAGTTGGCCGTCCTCATCCGAAAGATAAGGTAAGCTAACCGGGCCTGCGATTCGAACATCGTCGGGCCCCTGATTCCCATCATACACCCATTCTGCGCAATGAAACCGAATACAAACAACCAAGCTAGCCTTTGTCAATCCGTGCGTGGGACTTGCCGGCGCGAGCAAAGTGCCCCGCGCTGCGCATAAACCCCGGCAATTATTTCAGTTCCGTCATCATGCCGGGGACACTCCACTTCTGAAACAAACTGTTGGGTGCCCACTTGTAATCAGTTTCCATTAACTGGGCCAGCTCCGCCTGCGACTTGCCGGAACGGACCAGGGCCTGCGCCTTGCTGCGCAAAACTTCCACACGGTCGCGATACGCTTTCATACCGGCTTTGTTGCTCAGTGGACCGTGTCCGGGTATCACTTCATCGAAGTCCAGCGTACCCATTACATTATCGAGCGTCTTGGTCCACTCAACGACACTCCCTCCGCCGGGATAATCGATAAGGGGCGTAGCCGTGGGAGCTGAGGCAAAGCTGTCGCCCGAGTGCAACAACCGATGCGCGGGAAAATAGACGAAGGCGTCGCCGTTGGTGTGCGCCCGCCCAAAATACTTGGCACGTACTTCTTTCCCGCCCAGGAAAATCGAGCATTCGTCCGTGAACGTCACCCGCGCCGGCACCATGTTATTCGGTGCATTCGACTGCAGATGTTTCACGATGCCGTCGTGAGCGTTGCGCGTGGAGATAATTTCCGCCTCGTTGGTGAAGAGGGTGTTTCCGCCGCTGTGGTCAGCATGATAATGCGTGCTTAGGATGTAGCGCACCGGCTGATTTGTGACGCTGCGAATCCGGGCCATGATCTGGGCATGGTCCTGATCGTACTTGTCATCCACCAGAATGACGCCTTCATTGGTGATGTAGACGGCCACATTACCGCCGTCACCCACGATCATGAATAAGTCGTCGTGGACCTTCTCGATAGTCAGCACCGGCGGAGGCGTGGCCTGGTAGGTATAGGCCGCGACGGCACAAACAAGCAATAATACGCCCGCGAAAGCACGCACTTTGAGGGTTCGATTCATGGCGGTCAATGTACCACATCGAGGACCGCGTATTTGTCGCCCATTACCTTGAGGCGGCAGGTGGAGGGACGTATACTAGGCAGGCAAACCGGGAGTCGAACCGGAACTGTCGGCTGAAGCGTTTGCAAAGCAGAATCACTGGAGACCAGTCTGATGCTCACTTCAGCCTTACCGCTCGTATTGATCTTCCTCGCGATCGCTGTGCTGGGGCTATCCGGCAACCTATTCTCTGCTTCACCTCTCGTTGTTGCTGCTCAAGTCGCTGCGGTTGCCCTGAACATCTGGGCACGGAGCGCTTTCGCAAAAGGCACGTTCCGTGTCACCGCCGCGCCAGGCGGCGATGTAATCCTTCGTCGCGGTCCCTATCGCTTCGTTCGGCATCCCATGTATTCGGCGATGCTCCTCTTTGTGTGGGCCGCGGCCGCCGGGCATCGGTCGTATTTGGCGCTAGCGGTCGGCGTTGCCGTCACGGGAGTGGCTGTCGCTCGCGTCATCGCCGAGGAACGGTTGCTTCGTGAACGCTATCCCGAATATCCGGATTACGCCCGTGCGACGAAGGCCTTGGTGCCGTATGTGTACTAAGTGCTGACCTCAGTTCCACCCGGCGCGCCCCAGATCCTCGACATCCACTGAAACTGCCTCAGATGCCCGCGTACCAGGAATATTCGCGATCCAGCGGCACTCCTATAAGGGTGTCGGTGAGGGTCACCCGGCTGAGGAACTTCAGGCTCTTATAACCGAGTTGCCGCGGGACACGCAGCCGGAGCGGCCCGCCGTGTCCAACGGGGACGTCACCGCCATTCATTCCATAGCTGACGAGCGTCTGCGAGTGCCGCGCATCCTCCATGTCGATGGCGTCAGCCGCGCCGTCCATCGAGTAGTAGACGGCATATTTGGCCTGCGGCATGACGCCCGTCAGCTCTAGAATGTGCGACAGCGGCACCCCGGTCCACTCCGCGATGTAGGACCAGCCTTCTTCACAAATGAGCTGCGTGATCTGGCTCCCACTGGGGTAGCCTTTGAGCTCACTTATCGAAAACGAACCGGGCCGATTGACCATACCGTCCACTGTGAGACGCCAATCCTTGAATCCGCCGGCCTGCAGGCGGGGAAATTCGTCCCCCTTCGGCGGTTTCCCTTTCGGGTGCGGCGTTTTGGAGATCTGGCCTTGAGTGAATTCGCGCGCATTGGAATTGCCGATCAGCAAACGCTGAGCCGCATAGGTCAACGTGTGGCCGCAACCATAGAAACCGCCGGAATCGGGAGGAATCAAACCGTGTCGGCTGGCGGCGCGGCCAGCCAAAGCAATACCGGATAAACCTGCGGCGCTTGCAACGCCGGCCGTAATCAGTTTGCGGCGGGAAATGCTGCTCATTGTTGCTCCTTCTGCGCATCAGCGCGGCCAGTGATCATTGTTCGCACGCGGCTCCCAAATCCGGCCAGGAAGACCATCAAGACGTGAATAAAGACGAAAAGTACCAGCGACAGAGACACGACGAAGTGAATGGTGCGCGCCGACTGCTGACCGCCGGCGCCATCCACAAGAAATGGGAATGCTGCCGTAATGGAAGGCGACATGGCCAAGCCGGTCCAGATCATTAATGGGAATAAACCAAATATTACGGACAAGTAGGCGAGCCGCTGGAGCACGTTATAGGACCACGCCTCCTTTTCAACCGGCCGTTTGAAGCGGAGATGGTTCGCGATGGCTGCCGAGAGCCGAACCCCTGAGAGATCCGCCGCGGCGGGTAGCAAATCTTTCCGCAAGTGCCCGGACCGGAGGCTGAACGCCGCGTAGAGCAAACCCGTGAAAATCGCGATCCAAGCTGTCTGGAAATGAAGCGAGCGGCTCCAGCCGTTCTGGTCCGGCAGAACGAAGTTGTAGCCGGTCTTCACGTAGGAGCGCGAGGCGGGAATGGGAATGCTGAAGAGCGATGGCGTCAACGAATTTCCGTCCTCGCCCCAATAAAATCGCGGGTGTGAGATGACGAGTTCGAACCCGCTAACCAGCAAAGCCAGGAAGCAGAGCGCGGTAAGCCAATGCGTGACACGGACCAGGAGACTATGCCGGACGCCCACCGTTGTTACGATCGGAGCGGACGCCGGATTTACCATGTCCGGATGATAGCAGTCCGCTCCCGTTTGCAACAACACCCCGCAAGCCCGAGATCGGCTATGATCGACAGCGACGGTGGTCTCAAGGAAATCATTCATGCATAACCTCACACGTGCCACGCTCGCCATGGGAATCGCAACCTTGTTGGCGGCAGCCGAGCAGAACCATAAGCAGTGGGCCGATTATGGCGGAGGACCAGACTCTTCCCATTACGTCGCTCTGGACCAGATCAACAAGTCGAACGTGAACCAGTTGCAGGTCGCCTGGGTTTATCCCACCGAAGATGGCCATGCCTACCTTTTCAATCCCATCGTGGTCGATAACGTCATGTACGTGTTGGCGAAGAACAGCTCGCTGGTAGCCTTGGACGCAGCCACCGGAAAGGAGATCTGGATCCATGAGAATCTTCCCGGCCTGACCACCCGCGGCATCGCTTACTGGGAAAGCGGGAACCGCAAAGACAGGCGCCTGATCTTCGCTATCAACGACTACCTGGAAGAGATCGACGCCCGGACCGGCAAATCGGTTCTGACGTTCGGGAAGCAAGGGCTGGTGGACCTGCGGCAAGGTCTGGGCCGTGATCCAAAAACCATCAATCGCATTCAAACCGACACTCCCGGGCGCGTCTTCGAGGATCTGATTCTCTTGGGGTCAACGCCCGGCGAAGCGTACCTTTCCCCGCCCGGTGATATTCGCGCCTATAACGTGATCACGGGCAAAATGGTTTGGAGCTTTCATACCGTTCCGCATCCCGGCGAGTTCGGTTATGACACCTGGCCTAAAGATGCGTGGAAATACACCGGTGGAACGAACACCTGGGGCGAGATCACGCTCGACGCGAAGCGGGGAATCGCCTACTTCCCCACCGGATCTCCCACCTACGATTACTACGGCGCCGACCGCATCGGGTCAAATCTATTCGCGAATTCTCTGGTGGCGCTGGATGCACGTACCGGGAAGCGTTTGTGGCACTTCCAAATGATCCACCACGATTTGTGGGACTACGACGCCACCGCCGCGCCGCAATTGCTTACCGTGATGCACGACGGAAAACCGGTGGACGTTGTGGCGGAGTCCAGCAAGCAAGGATTCCTGTACGTGTTCGATCGCGTGACAGGCAAGCCCCTGTGGCCTATTGAGGAGCGGCCCGTTCCCAAAAGTCTGATGCCAGGCGAGCAGTCGTGGCCCACGCAGCCGTTCCCTACAGCCCCACCGCCCTTCGCGCGCCAGAAAATCACGGCGGACGATGTGAACCCGTATATCCTCACCCCCGAGGAGCGCGCGGCATGGAAAGATCGAATTACCAGCATGCGCAACGAAGGGATTTTTACTCCACCGGGAATGACGGAAACGATTTCGCTCCCCGGCGCACGCGGAGGATCGAATTGGGGCAGCGGCGCGGCGAATCCTTCCAAAGGTCTGATGTATTTAAATACTCAGGATTGGCCCACCGTTTATAAACTGAGTCTCGAGGACCCGCTTGGAAAGGTCACCACGGATACCAGCGCAAAAGCGCTCTATGAGGCCAGGTGTCAGACGTGTCACGGCGTCAATGGTGTGCGCTCCGGATCCGGTCCACCCCCGCTCGCCGCCATCGGCAAACGTCTCCCATTTGGTGCGTTCCGCAGCCTTGTCCGTTCGGGACGCGGAGAAATGCCTGCTTTTGCGGATTTGAATAATGCCGCCGTCAAACAGCTCTACGGCTATCTCGGCAGCCTGGAGCCGCCGGCTGGTACTGCCGAAGAAGCGCCGGCAAGGAAGATGGTATCTACCGGTCCAGTTGTTGCCTCCGGGGGGGCGCCGGGTGGGCTGACCGTCAGGCAAGGGAACGCAGCTCAATATACGCCGCTCGGTGGGCCGGCTTATCCGCAAGGGACGCAGACCCCTCGCGTTCGTTACTACACCAATTGGGGTCTTTATCCCGATCAGCCCTACGTCATCGGTCCGCCTTGGTCATCGGTTGTCGCCTATGACCTGAACGCCGGAACCATCAAATGGAAGGTTCCCTTGGGGCAGGATGCCGCAGCCGAAGCCGAAGGTGCTCACGATACTGGCGCCTTCATGGCCGAACACCACGGAATGATCGTCACATCGGCCGGGCTGATTTTCATCGCGGCCAGCGATGGCAAGATCCGCGCCCTGGATGAGGACACCGGCAAAGTCTTATGGACTGCCACGCTGCCGGCGGGTTCCGAAGGGATCCCGGCCATGTATGAAGTGGGCGGACGGCAATACCTGGTGGTTTCTGCGTCTTCGAATATCAACGCAGGCGGTGGGCACGCAGTAAGCAGCCGTACCCCGCGGCCCGTGGGCTCAGACCGGCCGAAAGGCTACGTCGCGTTCGCATTGCCAGGGAAATAAAGTACGTGCGTCTAAAATAACAGGGTGCCCATGATGCAATCGACCAAGGCCCGCCTTGCCTGGTTCAACGGCAAATTCATGCCCGAGAATGAAGTGCTGATCTCTTTCCGCGACCGGAGCTGGAAGTACGGCGACGGCGTCTTCGACATGACCCGCACCTTTAACGGCCGCGCCTTCCGGCTGAAGGAGCACATTGACCGCCTCTATCGCTCGCTGCGGTATGTGCGTCTGGATCCCGGCATCAGTCCGCAGGAGCTGATCGACGTGTCGCAGCAGATCGTAGAGCGCAACGAACATCTGCGCTCGGCGGCCGGCGATTGGTGGATCGGCCAGCGCGTCAGCCGCGGTATGGATCCGATCGCGGATGAAGTGCCGGAACATAGCGGTCCGAACGTCATTGTGGAATGCACGCCCCTGCCGCTGAAGGCCCGCGCGCGCCAGTTCCGCGATGGCCTTGACGTGTGGACGCCCGCGCAGCGCCGCATCGCGCCGGACATGCTGAGCCCGCGGGCCAAGACGCACAACTATCTGAACATGATCGTCGCCGAGCAGTCGGTGAAAGCGCACGATCCCGACGGCTGGGCACTGCTGCTGGACGCCAACGGAAATCTGGCCGAGGGCATGGGCTGCAACGTCTTTGTGGTCCGCGAGGGCAAGCTCCATACGCCCAGCGAGCGTTACGTCCTTCCGGGCATCAGCCGCCAGATGACGTTCGATCTCGCGCGCAAGCTCGACATTTCCGTAGTGGAAGGCGATATCGATCTCTTCGACGCGGCAAACGCCGAGGAGATGTTCCTGACTTCCACCAGCCTCTGCATCGCCGGCGTGCGCACCTTCAACGGCGCCGGGATCGGCGACGGCCGCGCGCCCGGGCCGATCACCAAGCGCCTGACCGACGCCTACATCGCCGAAGTGGGCTGCGATTTCGTGAAGCAGTATCTCGATCGATTGAGCTGACTGGCGGACGTCATTAGCGGCCCATAGGCGTGAGGGCGAAACGCTGCCCGGGAAGTTTCTGAAAAACGCTGATGCTGGCAAGCATGCGCATGACGCGGTACAGCGAGCCGGCATGGGCGCCCGTGGCGATGGCTTTGCCCCAGAGCAAGTTCATCATTTGCGCGCTGGCAGGTAGTTCGTATGGATTCTTAGGTTAGCTACTATATGCAAGCACCCCGGCCCCTGATCACTGGGTTACCATGTGGATTCTCCCATGCATCGCGAATATTTCAAGTGGCACAGCCCTTCGCTCCAACGGGATATGGAACTGCTACTCTTCGGCCACGCCGGTTTTCCGCTCCTGGTCTTCCCCACTTCCTACGGACGCTTCTTTGAATACGAAGAGCGCGGCATGATCGAAGCGCTCCGCCCGAAGATCGACCGTGGCGAACTGCAGGTCTGCTGCGTCGATAGCGTGGACCTGGAAAGCTGGTACAACAAGCACGCGCACCCGGCCGACCGCCTCCACCGCCAGAACGCCTATGACGCTTATCTCGCCCTGGAAGTGGTGCCGTTCCTGCGTACCAAAAGCTCCTGGCCCCAGATTGCCACCACCGGCTGCAGCTTCGGCGGCTATCACGCCATCAACTTCGCCCTGCGCCATCCCAGCCTGGTCACCTACGCAGTCAGCATGAGCGGCGCCTTCAACATCCCGCAGCGTTTCCTCGAAGGCTTCCACAATATCGACGCCTACTTCCATAGCCCGCTCGATTACCTCATCAACATGCAGGACGACCATTTGCTAGGCCAGATGCGCCGCAATTACTATGTACTCGCAGTAGGAGAACACGACCCGCTCTTCGATCAGAACGTGCGCCTGGCCCACGCTCTGGGAACCCTTCACATCCCCCATAAGCTGGACGTCTGGCAGGGCTTCGGTCACGATTGGCCCTGGTGGCACAGCATGGCGGCCAAATTTTTTCTCGAATAACGAACTGGAGGAAAAACCATGAATAAGATTGGAATTCTATACGGGATGGAGGATTCCTTCCCCCCCGCTCTGGTGGATCGAATCAACTCCCTGATCGCCAATCGTGGCATCCCCGATCTCCGTGCCGAAAGCCTGCTCACCGGAGGAGTGGAGGTGGCCGTCCCGTGCGGCTACCGATTGATCATCGACCGCATCTCCCACGACATTCCCTTCTACCGCGCCTATTTGAAAAACGCCGTCCTCACCGGAACCACCGTCATCAACAATCCATTCTGGTGGAGCGCCGATGACAAGTTTTTCAACTACGCCCTCGCTTCGAAACTCGGCATCGCTATCCCCCCCACCGTCCTGCTGCCGCACAAACACTTCCCTCCGGGCACCACAGCCAAATCGATGCGCAACCTGCAATATCCGCTGGATTGGGACGCCATTTTCCAATACGTCGGTTTTCCCGCGTTCCTCAAGCCGCACGACGGCGGAGGCTGGAAGGACGTCTATAAAGTGGATAATCCGGATGAGTTTTTCGCCGCCTACGATCAAAGCCGCGATCTCTGCATGACCCTGCAGCGTGGTGTAAATTTCATCGATTACTTCCGCTGCTATTGCATCAATCGCGATAAGGTCCACATCATGCGCTACGATCCGCGTCAGCCCCATCATTTGCGTTACGTGCCTGGGAATCCGCCGCCCAACGCCGCCATGAAACAGCGCCTGGTCACAGATTGCCTCACCATCTGCACCGCGCTGGGCTACGACCTGAACACGGTGGAATTCGCCGTGGAAGACGGTATCCCGTATGCCATCGATTTCATGAACCCCGCCCCGGATGCAGGCCTCGAATCCGTCGGAGCGGACAATTTCCGCTGGATTGTGGACGCCGTGGCGGAGATGGCTCTCACCAAGGCGCTCGCCCCTCCATCGAACCCGCCGCTCAACTGGGCTGCCTTTCTCGCGTAAATTGAAAGTAGAGTAAAGATATGAGCCGCCCCAGTCTCACCATCGGCATCGAAGAGGAATACCAGACCATCGATCCGGAGACACGCGATCTTCGCTCGCACATCCAAGCCGAGATTATCGAAAAGGGCCGCATGATTCTCGCCGAGCAAGTCAAGCCGGAGATGCATCAATCGGTCATTGAAATCGGCACCGTCGTGTGCGAAACAATTCAGCAGGCGAAAGAAGAAATTCGCACCATTCGCCGCGAAATCGTCAATCTGGCCCGCAAGAACGGTCTGCGCATCGCCGCCGGTGGAACCCATCCTTTCGCCGAGTGGGCGCGCCAGGAAATCTATCCCGATCCGCGTTACCAGACCATCGTGGAAGATCTGAAGATGGTGGCCCGCGCCAATCTCATCTTCGGATTGCACGTCCACATTGGCGTGGAAGACCGCGAAACCGCCATCCAGATCATGAACGGCGCACGCTATTTCCTGCCCCACCTGCTGGCGGTTTCCTCGAATTCACCATTTTGGCAAGGCATGGAAACCGGACTCAAATCGTACCGCTGCAAAGTTTTCGATAAGTTCCCGCGCACTAACATCCCGGACATCTACCATAGCTGGAGTGAATTTGAAAACTACGTCGACCTGCTGATCAAAACCAACTGCATCGACAACGCAAAGAAGATCTGGTGGGACATCCGCCCCCATCCGCACTACCCAACGCTAGAGTTCCGCGTCTGCGATATGCCCATGCGCATGGATGAATCCATCGCAATCGCCGCTCTCTGCCAGGCCATCATCGCCAAGCTGTATAAGATTCACGAAAAGAACCAAAGCTTCCGCCACTACAGCCGCGCGCTCATCATGGAAAACAAATGGCGCGCCGCGCGTTACGGGCTGGAAGGCAAGCTGATCGATTTCGGCAAGCAAACTGAAGTTCCGGAGCGCGAGTTGATCGGCGAGGTGCTCGATTTTGTCGACGACGTTGTAGACGGCCTCGGCAGCCGCGATGAGCTGATGTATTTTCACCACATTCTGCGCCACGGCACCGGCGCCGACCGCCAGTTGCGGGTGTTTCGAGAGACGGGCGATCTCAAAAAAGTGGTGGATTACATGATTCAGGAAACCGAGGCGGGTCTGTTTGAGGATGCCCGCACCGTGGCGGCGGCAGAGACTCGATGAATCTCTCCGAAATCAAGTTTGATCCTGAATTTCAGCCCGCGGCCCATAACGCCGTCACCCAGTGCCTGCGCATTCAAAGCTACGAAAAGGTGACGCTCATCACCGATCATGCCTGTCAGGAAATCGCCGCCAGCCTGGCCGCTGAACTCGACCGGCAGTGCATTCACTACCACGCGTTCATACTGGAAGAGCTGGCGCCCCGTCCACTGATCGATATGCCGAAGGAAGTGCTGGACGACATGGAAACCAGTGACGTCAGTATCTTCGCGGTGAAAGCGCAAATTAACGAACTGCACAGCCGCATGCAGATGACCGACGTGGTAAACCGCCGGAAAATGCGCCATGCCCACATGGTCAACATTGAGCCGCGCATCATGCTGGAAGGCATGCGCGCCAATTTCCTGGATGTCGACCGTCTCAGCATCCAAGTCTGGCAAATGGCCAGCAAAGCCCGTGAAATTCGCGCCACCAATCCGGCCGGTACCGACATTACCGGCCTCTTCACGCCAAACTATAAATGGTTGAAGACCAGCGGCATCATCAGTCCGCAGAAGTGGGGCAATCTGCCCGGCGGTGAGACTTTCACCACGCCCGAACGCGTGGATGGCACCTTCGTGGTGGATGGCGTGGTGGGCGATTACCTCTGCGAAAAATACGGAGACCTGGCCAAGACGCCGCTCACCATCAAAGTTGCCGACAGCCGTCTGCTGGAAGCGCACAGCAGTAATAAGGAGTTGGAAGAGGAGTTCTGGCGCTATTGCCACACCGACGAAAACAGTAACCGCGTGGGTGAATTCGCCATCGGTACCAACATCGGCGTACACGATGTAATCGGCAATATCCTGCAGGATGAAAAGATCCCCGGCATCCACATCGCCTTCGGTAATCCCTACGGAGCCCACACCGGCGCCGACTGGTATTCCCGCACTCACATCGACGTAGTCGGCCGCGAATTCGATATCTGGATCGACGGCTGCCAGATCATGCACCGCGGAGTCTTCCTGCTTGATTCCCTCCCTGCGCCGCAAGTTTAACGACCAGTTCACCGAAGCGAAGTACGCGCGTTTCCTGGAATTGTTAACCCAGCGCACGGGCGGACCGCCACAGTTCCAACACAATCAGTCGCCGTGCTTTTTCGACACCGCCTTAATCGCCAAGATGGAGCTGTACGGAAAGCAGATGGTGGAAACGTTGCTGTCCGATGACGCCTACCGCAAAGCGTCAAACTCTGCCATCCCCGCCGAATACAACGTGCCCGGCGAAGACTCGGCGCCGCTTTTCATCCAAGTGGATTTTGGCCTGGATGAAAATCATCAGCCAAAGCTGGTGGAGATTCAGGGCTTCCCCTCGCTCTACGCCTATCAGCCGGTGTTGACCTCGTGCTACCGCGATGCCTATGACATCGATTTGCCCTGCCTTCCCGGCGGTATCACCGTGGACGAATACGATAAACTGCTCCGCCGCGCTATCGTCGCCGATCACGACCCCGAAAATGTGATGCTGATGGAGATCGACCCGTTGCGTCAGAAGACAGTGGCCGACTTTCGCATCACCGGGAAAATCTGCGGCATCAAGACCGTCGACATCACCCAAATCAGCAAACAGGGCCGCCGTCTGTTCCACGCGGGCGTGCCCATTCATCGCATTTACAACCGCGCCATCGTGGATGAGTTGCAACGCAAACAGATCGCGCTACAGTTCGATTTCCGCGACGATCTCGATGTCGAATGGGCCGGTCATCCGAACTGGTTCTTCCGCCTCAGCAAATTTTCGCTGCCCTACATGAAACATCCCGCCGTCCCCGAAACCAGATTCCTAGATGAGCTGGATCGCGTGGACAATCCGCGGAACGTCGTTTTGAAACCGCTGTTTTCGTTCGCCGGACTGGGCGTTGTGGTCGGCCCGTCACCTCAACAAATCGAAGCCGCCCGCGGCCACGGCTACATCGTGCAGGACCGCGTCAACTTCACTCCGGTGATCGATACTCCGCAGGGCCGGGCCAAAGTGGAGGTCCGCGTGATGTACATCTGGCTCGACACGCTCCGCGCCGTCAACACGGTAATCCGCACTGGGCGCGGCAGCCAGATGGGCGTCGATCACAACAAGAACATGAACTGGGTAGGCGCCTCCGCGGCGTTCCTCAGCTCTTCTTCTTTTCCGGCTCCGGATAAATAACTTTCTTCCCCTTTTCTTTCCACTCTTCCAATCCGCAAGCGCCCAGAACCTGGAATCCATTCTTTTCCAGAATCGCCGCCGCGCGACCCGCCCTGACACCGTGATTGCATGCGGTGATGATCGGCTTATTCTTCGGAATCTCTTTCAGGCGCGATTCCAACTGCGCCAGCGGAATATTCACGTAACCTTTCAGTGTTCCCAGTTTCTGAATTTCATCGGGTTCGCGAACATCCAGGAAGAACACGCTGTCTCGCTTCTCCAAAGCCTTTTCTAGCTCATCGGGAGTTAGCTTTTTCTGGCCGAACGACGGGACAACAATGTAAGCTAACAAGCCAAGAATCGCAATCAGTTTACGCATGGACAATTACCTCGACTAGAGTCAGTATAGACTCATCCCGCTGCCGTGGACGCCGAAATCAACCTGCTGTTAGAATGGTGCCCTAGGAAAGATGGCACTCGCTTATGTTCAGGCTATGCGTGACGGTACTTTTAGCTTTGAGTTGCGGCATCACAAGTTCAGTGAGTGCGCAAGGGGGGAAAGTTGCGATGGCCGACAAGGAAGTAATTGACCGTATCGCTCGCGTCGATCCTGTCACTGCGGAGACCATGCGCGGCAATCCCACCACCCTCTCCTGGCAAGCGTTGCCGTTTTACCGGAAGTTCAAGCTGCTGCGAGCCGCGGTCACTCTTCGTCACCGCGCTATCGAGTTTCATTTCGCCGACGACGGAAACCACATCGTGGTCCTTCGCTCGTACCCAAAAAACGTGGAGGAGGTCAATGCCGCGGAGTCTCTCCATCTCGCGGCCGGCCAACTCCCGGCTTACCTCCGGTTCTATTTTGACAACATTTCGGGTCAACGATTCCTCATCGTCGAACGACCGGAAGACGTCCCATGGCTGAAGAACGCCGAATCGCATCAGAACAAAGAGCGCGCGTTATCCCTCATTCGGCCCCTTGCACCCGCCACGGTAAGCCCAAATAGTTACTCCGTCCTGGCCACGGCGGTCAGAGACACCCGCCTGTTCGAGCTTGATTTGCTGATCAACGCAAACGGACACGTCGAAGTGAAAACCGAGCGGGTTGTAGTGGAACACCTGCCCGTAACTCAGACGCTACCCTGAGACCACCATCAATGAAATCCGCCGACGATCAACGCCTGGAGGACATCAAGACTCTCCTCAACAAGTGCCCCACCGGCGCAGAGACGGTGAAGTATATGGAGGCGGAGAAGATCCCGGTTGCGTTTGCGGCAGGCGGCGGATCCTATTGGGACGGACATAGAATTGTGATCGACCGCAGCCAACCGGTCGAACTTGCCAGTCTCACCGCGGTTCACGAGGTTCATCACGCAAAAACCGATCGCCAGGGCCACGGGGCCAACATCACCACCGAAACCCGCAAAAGCTACGTCGATAAGAAGATCGACGAGGAAACCGCTGGAACCGTAAAATCGATCCAGGCGAAAAATGAATTGATCGCCAAGGGTGAGAAAATCACCTCCGTATTTCCACTGGAATCCCAATACAACGACAGTTATAAACAGGCGGTGGATCAACATCGCAAAGCAAATCCAAAGGCGACCAATCACGAGTTAGCCGAAGACGGCCGGAAATCCGGGTACGGCGCGGTCAAGAAGGGATTCGAGGACGGTACGGTGGTCACCAGCAACACCAACGCACCCTACGGGCAATACTACGCTCAGGATTGGGATGCGAATCACGCGCACCACCTCAAGAAGCCGGGACCGCAAGCCGAATCGGCCACGCCGAACGCGCCACCGCAAAGAAACAGCCAATCCGCCGCGCCAGGTTCGTTGCCTCCGCCTCCGCCGCGGCATTCGCCGGCAACGGAAGGCGGACCATCCGCGCCGCCGCCGCGAAAGTCCCATACTCCGCCGGACCCAAGCCACCCGTCCGCACCTTCGCCTGGCAACCATGCACCGCGCCCCAAGTGAGCCTTAGGTTATCGAAAAGACCGTTCTCCATTTCCCGAGCAAGGTCCCCAAAAGCTTCGTCGCTGCGCTCTGGTCGTCTGGCTTTCCAGGCGATGGTTAAACTGGTGTAGTGTTCGGCTCGCTGTACGTTTTCCCCGCGCCGCGTTGCATTTACTGCGGGATCGCGTGATCGGCGCACGGAGCTCAATGAGAGGTATGCTAATGACGACTCTGGAGAGTGATCCGCGCTTAATTAGGAGAAATATGATTCTGCTCATTCTGCGACCTTTGCTGCTGGTTGGCACTCTACTGATAGCGGCTCCGGCGTTTGCGCAACGCGCCAAAGATCCGGTAACCGCACAATACGGACCCTGCGGGGCTGCCAACGGCGGCGGGACAAACTCCACAAATTATTATGGCGGCGGGGCCGATCCCTGCGCCTTCACGTACAGCGTACCCGCCGAACGCCTCAATCAACTGTTAAACGAGGTGAGCTATTGCACCATGTACAGCCGCACACAGGTGAACTGTTCGCGAGAACTTACGCGCAACTATGGTCAGATACGCCTCGACCGGCGTGACGGGGCAGGTGCCGGCGGCGGCAAGAATCCTGGATCGGCGCCAGAGCTATCCTACTCCACGGCACCGGCATCTTCCCTTACGCCGGCGCAACGGGTTGAAGCGGAGCGCCTATGGCAGCGCAGCGTAACGCTGATTGATCGCAACAATTACCGCGAGGCGATGCCATTGCTGCTGCAGGCGGGACGCTTGGGGCACGCCAAGGCACAGTCGACTCTGGGGATCGCCTATCAGGATGGAAATGGGGTCCGTCGCGACGACGCGGCCGCCGCGCACTGGTTTGGTTTGGCGGCGGCGCAAGGCCATCGGGCCGCGCAGTACGCACTCGCCGGTATGTATGAGGAAGGCGACGGCGGCCTGACGAAGAATCGCGCCAAGGCGAGAGAGTTGTACCTGCTGAGCGCCAACCAAGGTTACGACAAAGCACAGATGGAAGTCGGGATGGCCTACGAGGTAGGCGACGGCGTGCCCCGCAGCCGCGAGCGGGCAATTCAAATGCTTCGCGCCTCTGGCCTTGGCATTGGGATCGCCAGTGTACTGTCCTCTAGGGAGACACCGGCTCGATTCCCCAACCTGCAGGCACTTGGGGCCTACATCAAAAAGCTTGCCGACATTGAGAACGCGCGGGTGGCGGCGCGGATGCCGCGGTTATCTGGCGGTAACAGTCTAATCGACCCCATTCTCGCCGCCAGGGAGAACCTCAACTGGTCACGCAGGAATGAACCCGGTTACTGCGCCTACCCTCCTTGCAAGTAGTATCGCGTTGACTAGTGCTCTGACCGTATAAATTCTATCCTTTGCCATCACATTGGGCTAGTAACCTCAGTATTATGTGCCGGTTGGGAGGCCGACGTGACCCACTGCTCACGCGGTGGGCTAGTGTACTGTCCGACAAATAACTGGACACAATAAACGGCTTGCTCAGAAGGCGTGAAAAAATCAACAGTTGAGCCGGAATCCTCACGAACGAAAATCGAGGCGGGTCGATCTCCATTCTTCTTTTCATAGTAGAGTACTTTGCGAAACAAATGCTGGCTGCGCCATTCTACTCCTCGAACTG
>JBBRNO010000153.1:0-15588 GCA_038230275.1 Bryobacterales bacterium | reverse complement strand
TGGCTGCCGGTGTTCCTTGGTCTGCGCGCGCCGGATCCCCTATACTTGCTGTTCGCGTTCGGTACTTCGTCGACGGCGGTGATTCTAGCCATGGCTGGATTCACTCGAATCTCGGTGGCAATGCTCCCGATTGCGGCAATTGCGGCGATTCTTGGGTTAGGCGCTTTTGAACGATCCTGTCAGCTGCCGAAAACAGCGGGCATCCATTCCAGCTTCCCGGTTTTTGTAAAATGTGCCTACGTCTGGCTGATTATTGCCTCCGTCCTGTCCATATGGGCTGCGTCTTCCGATCATAGCGGCGGCATCTGGGGCGCGTCGCGCCATGCTCTGACTGTGGGATTTCTTTCCACCATGGTGTTCGCCCTCGGGCAGCGAATCTTGCCTGCCTTCTGCGGCGGCCATGTCCTATTCAGTAAGAAGCTGATGTTCGCTTCCCTGCTTTTGTTGAACATAGGCTGCATTCTTCGCGTAGCATCGGAAATACCAGCCTACGAGTTTGATTTTGCGATAGCATGGACGCTGCTGCCCGTCTCCGCGGTCATCGAAATGGCCGCTGTCAGCGCCTTTGCGCTCAATCTGATCACTACATTTACATACGGCGGAAGGAAGATGCCATAAGCAGTGTGTGGCGTTGGTGCGGTCAATAATATGGAAAAACGGCAACTTGCACTCGGAACCATATCCTTTGCCATTTGTTTCGCAGCCTGGGGATTGATCGCGGCGTTCGCGCCTAGGTTTCGGGAAATTTACCACCTCAGCGCTAGTCAGAGCGCCTTCCTGGTCGCGGTTCCTGTTCTATTAGGAGCTCTGGCGCGCATCCCGATGGGCTTGTTGACGGACCGCTACAAAGGCAGGCTCGTTTTCTCCGCGTTGATGATGGTATCCGCTCTGCCTGCGCTGCTGGTACCGGAGGCCACCAGCTATTCCATGCTGATCGGTATCGGATTTCTTTTGGGAATCTCTGGATCGTCGTTCGCGGTAGGCGTCGGTTTCGTGTCCCCATGGTTTCTGAAAGAGAAGCAGGGTTCGGCCCTGGGCGTCTACGGCCTGGGTAACATAGGGCAGTCGGCGGCTGTCTTCCTTGGTCCCCTGCTTGCCGTCAGTATCGGGTGGCAGAACGTATTTCGTTTCGTCGCCGCGGCGCTGGTTGTCTGGTCAGTTGTGTTTGCCCTTTCAGCCCGGAATGCGGAAGTTACGGCTAAGCCACGGTCTCTGAATGCGATGCTGGCAGTCTTGTTTCGTGAGCCGCTTGCATGGGCGCTTTCCGCCTTTTACTTTCTAACATTCGGTGGTTTCGTCGCGTTTTCCATATATCTACCTAGTCTGCTCAAGGACCAATTCCAACTCAGCCCAGCTGACGCCGGTTTCCGCACGGCTGGTTTTGTTGTACTGGCAACGCTGTTGCGTCCCATGGGTGGCTGGCTGGCGGATAAGATCGGAGGAGCGCGTGTCTTGTCCATCGTCTTCCTTGGCGTAGTGCCGTTCGCGCTGCTGCTCGCATGGCCATTGATGTTGCCGTTCACCGTTGGAGCCCTAGGCTGCGCTGCGTTACTCGGCTTGGGCAATGGTGCTGTCTTCAAACTAGTGCCGCAATATTTCCCTGCGGATACCGGAACCGTCACCGGCCTGGTGGGTGCCATGGGCGGGCTGGGCGGCTTCTTTCCCCCGCTTCTGCTGGGAGTGTTCCGTGATCGCCTGGGAGTCAGCTGGCCCGCTTTCGTGATGCTGGCCTTAACCGCTTTGGCGCTTTGGCTATTGAATGCCCGCGTCTTCGTGCCGCGCGAGATTGCTGTCGATCTGCCGCATCCCCGGGGCTTCGATCGCATGCGCGCAGGAGCATGGGCCACGTTGTGGACCGGCTTTCTTGTTGCGTCCATCGTGGTGGGTTCGCGCAATCTGGTGAACTTCGACCCAGCCCTGGTGATCTACACCTTCGCGGTGATTTTCGCTGCTTGGGGAGTGATCTACCATTACAATGTCTGGCTGGACAAACCGCCCACGCGGTTGTACTGGGACCGCGGCTGGCAAATCTTCTGGGGGCTAGGCCCGCTGCGAAGTCTCGCCAAGATTCTGCCCGTCGCAGCCACGGACCTGGTGGCGCAGCGGTTCATCGCCAAACGGTCCATGTTGCGCTGGTGGATGCACCAGTGCCTTTTCTGGGGATGCATTCTCGCCCTTCTGATTACCTTCCCGTTGGTCTTCGGATGGATCGGCTTCCGCAGCCGTCCCGACGATCAGATGATCTACGTAACGTACCTGTTCGGATTTCCAGCCGGAGAGTTTCGCATCCGAACCTTCGTGTCTGAAGTGCTGTTTCACGGACTTGACATTGCCGCTATCCTCGTGCTAACCGGCATTGGATTGTCGTTGTGGCGAAGAATGCGGGACCGGGGTGCACACGCGTTGCAGTCGTTCGCGATGGACCTGTTCCCGTTGGTAGTGCTTTTCGCCATTTCGGTAACCGGCCTCGCGCTAACCGTCTCGCAGGCGTGGTTCCGCGGCGCCGGTTACAGTTTCCTGGCCATCATCCACGCCATCACGGTAATCGCTGCCTTGCTTTATCTTCCGTTTGGAAAATTCTTCCATATCTTCCAGCGGCCGGCCCAGATTGGAGTGAAGCTCTATCATCAGACTGGCGACGCCGGCGAAGGGGCGTCTTGTGCCCGCTGCGGTGAACGCTTTGCCTCAAAAATGCACGTCGAGGATCTACGAACTGTACTGCCGAAACTGGGCTTTGACTACAGTGTCCCGGGCTCCGCCGGGCACTGGCAGGCCCTCTGCCCGGCCTGTAAACGAAAGACGCTGACGACGGCGCAATTGCGAATCAAAGAGGCTTCTCGTGGCTAAAATACCCGCTTCGCTTATTGAACTAAGCGAAGAATACGGACCGCATCCAAATTATCTTCCTCCAGGTGGCTGGCAGGACGAAGCACGCAATCCGGCCGAACGTTTGGTGAAGACGCACTGCTGCTTTTGCGGACAGCAGTGCGGCATCCAATTAAAGGTTCGAGCGAATCAGGTGGTCGGCTTTGAGCCGTGGGAGGAGTTCCCGTTCAATCGCGGCATGCTCTGCCCGAAAGGTGTGAAGCGCTATCTGCAAGCTAACCACCCCGACCGGCTGCTAAATCCGCTGATGCGGACCAACAGCGGATTTCGCACCAGCACCTGGAATGAATCGCTAGACTTCAGCGTGCGGCGGATGCGCGAGATCCAGGCCAAGTATGGAAAGGATTCCGTAGCCGTATTCGGCGGCGCCTCCCTGATAACGGAAAAGGCCTATCTGCTGGGCAAGTTTGCCCGCGTGGCTCTGGGCACGCGTCATATCGATTACAACGGACGCCTCTGCATGGTGTCCGCGGGCGTCGGCTACAAGTTGGCATTCAACGTAGACCGCAGCCCTATTCAGTGGAGTGAGATTCCAAAGGCGGACGTAATCTTTGTGATCGGCGCAAACGTAGGCGAATGCGCGCCCATCACCACCGACTACATCTGGCGAGCCAGGGACCGCGGCGCCAAGCTGATTGTTGCCGACCCGCGGATGACGCCGATTACGCGCAATGCCGATCTGTTCCTGCCGTTGCGTCCCGGAACGGACCTTGTATTGCTGATGAGCATGCTGCACGTCATCCTGCGAGAAGGTCTGGAGGACCACGATTTCATTGCTGCGCACACCAGTGGATTTGACGAAGTGGCGGAGTCTGTCAAGCCGTATAATCCACGCATGGCGGCCGAACAGACCGGCGTGCCTCCGGAGTCCATCGAACTTGCCGCGCGGTGGTTTGCCACGGCGGAGCGCGGAATTGCGATGCACGCCCGCGGATTGGAGCATCAATCAAAAGGCGTCGAAAATGTTCTGGCGTTGATCAACCTGGCACTGGCTACCGGCAAAGTGGGTCGAGACGGATGTGGCTGCACCATGATCACTGGCCAAGGCAACGGGCAGGGGGGCAGGGAACATGGACAGAAATGCGACCAACTTCCCGGTGCCCGTTCCATCAACGATCCCGCCGCCCGCGCGCATGTCGCAAACGTTTGGGGTATCACTCCCGAAGAGCTTCCGCAGGCAGGGTACTCGGCGCAGGAGATCATGAATGCCATCCATTCCGGTGAGATCAAGGGACTGCTTTCCATCTGTTTCAACCCGCTGGTTTCCTTGCCCGAGGCCGAGTTCACTCGCGAGGCCCTGAGCAAACTGGAGTTCTTCGGCGTGATCGATTTCTTCCTATCCGAAACAGCGCAACACGCCGATGTTGTTCTGGCTGGCAGCTTACAGGAAGAGGAAGAGGGCGTGACGTGCAGTGCTGAGGGTCGTGTGATTCACATTCAGAAGGCCGTCGATCCTCCCGCGAACGCCCGCGGCGATTCGCAGATTATTTGCGAGCTTGCCAAGCGGCTGGGGAAGGGTGAGTTCTTCCCCTATCAGTCGACAAGAGAAATATTCGATGAGCTTCGCGTGGCCTCACGCGGCGGCATCGCCGACTATTACGGCATCACGTACGAGAAAATCGACGAACAAATGGGCGTATTTTGGCCATGCCCCGAACTCGATCACCCCGGTACGCCGAGATTGTTTGAGGGCGGAGTGTCTTTTTACCCCGATGGGAAATGCCGATTCCACGTCACCGAATGGCGCGAGAGCGGAGACCCAGTAGCCGACGACTTCCCCATTTATCTGACCACCGGCCGCGTGGTAAGCCAGTATCTTTCGGGTACGCAAACACGGCGCATCGGCGGGCTTGTCGACATCTATCCTGAACCGCGGGTGGAGATTCATCCGTTGATGGCAGCCAAACACAACATCGCGGACAAAGACTGGGTCACCATCACTACCCGCCGGAATGAGATTACCTTGCGTGCGATGGTGGTGAAGACAATTCGTCCAGACACTATCTTTATCCCCTACCATTGGGCGAATAAGCAGAGCGCAAATATGTTGACTCACCGCACGCTAGATCCGCGCAGCAAGATCCCGGAGTTCAAAGTGTCGGCCTGCCGCATTGCCAAAGCCGGTGCCGGAGGGGAAGCCTGATGTTCGGTTACGACTTTTACGTGGACACTTCGCGCTGCATTGGCTGTCAGGCCTGCGTGAAGGCATGCGAAGAATGCGACACGCACCGCGGGGTTTCGATGATCAATTTCGATTACGTCGACCGCCCCAACAGTATTGCCACTGCTGCGTTTGTATGCTTCCACTGCGAGGATCCCACGTGCGCGCAGGTTTGTCCGGCGGACGCGATCAAGAAAGGCGTTGACGGAATTGTTCAATCCGCACTCAAGCCGCGTTGCATCGGGTGTTCAAACTGCGTGCTCGCTTGCCCGTTCGGCATACCGAAGATATTTCCCGAATACCAGCAGATGATGAAGTGCGACATGTGTTACGACCGGACTTCCGTTGGTAAACGGCCCATGTGCGCCACCGTGTGCCCAAGCCAGGCACTGGCCTATGTGCGCCCCGAAGATATAGCCCGCAACCGGCGGGAGAAGCCCGTGAACCAGTTTGTGTTCGGGAATGCGCGCGTCTCAACGAAGGTGTTCATGATGGCCCCGGCGGGGCGCGACGAAATTGCGATCGACGTAACGGACTACATGTGGCATGGAGACCCGAAATGAAAACAGATTCGGCAGAGAAGAAGCCGCTGTGGAGAGAGGAGTTCTCAATCTGCAAGGCCGACGAAAAGTACGTCAGCCGGCGGCAGTTAACCAAGTTTCTAACTTTAACGAGTCTGGGAATGTTCGCGGGCAATATTTGGATTCTGGCAAAATCCTGGATGTACAAGCAGCCCGCGTATCCAGTCAAAGCCGTAGCGAAAATCGCCGAGATTCCAGTGGGCGGCGTCAAGTTGTTTCAATATCCCGGACCCGAAGATCAATGTATTCTGGTGCGCACGGCCGAGGATGCCTACGTCGCCTATAGCCAGAAATGCACGCATCTCTCCTGCGCCGTTTTCTATTCCAAGGAAAGCAATCGAATTGAGTGCCCTTGCCATGAGGGTTACTTCTCCATCAAAGACGGTTCCGTGCTCCAGGGCCCGCCTACGCGTCCGCTCCCCATGGTGGTTTTGGAACGGAGAGGCCCGGAATTGATTGCAATCAGAATGAAGCAGGAGCCGGAGGGATAAATGCAGAATCACGATGCCGAACGGAGCCAGCGCCTCACAATGATTGACGGGGCGATGGCTCTGATCTTCGTACTTCTCATTGTTCAAGTGTGGCTGCTTTCCGCGACGCTGGACGCATTTCTCGCGGGACACAGAGACGCGGCCCTACCCGGCGCTGTGGTCTCCGGTTTGCTCTTCCTTGGTTGCGTCGTGCTCTATCGTTTTGTGATCCGGCCGGAGCGTTAGAGCACTTACTTCAGATGCACGGGCTGGGTGAAGGCTCCGTTGCCCGCCGAATCCCATACTGCGAAACGAACCCATTTCTTGCCGCTGGCGTCAAAAGGAATGCGGAACTTGTGGCTGCCGAACGGAGCTTTGTCCGATAAGCTCAACACCTCACGCTCCACTTTGCTTCCATCGCTCCACACCAACTCGGCGAACTCGGGGGGAAAAGTCCACTCGGCTTCGGCGGTGAAAGTGCGCTTCGCGCCCGCTCCCTCGATTCCCGAATTTCGCAGCAGCACTTCTCCGCTGGTCACGAAGTAATCGCCGGCGCGCATGGCATCCAGCACGGGCGTCCAGCCGCTGTCGTACTTGGGGACACGATCCAGTTTCACGTAGTTCACAATTAGCTGCGGAAATGTTTCATCGTCGGGATACTTCATGTAGGTGTCGCCTTCGGCGATCATATACTTCGGACCGCCCCAGTTGTTCATGTCGTCGAGCAAGCCGAAGCAGCGTGCCTCGCACAACCGTTTCTCGGACAAATCGACCGGCAAAGATTGATAGGACCCGCCCAGGAAGCGGTCGCTCTGGAAGAAGTCCTTGTCCTTGATGACATCCGGATATCCGGTGGAACCCTTTGTGCGCGGATGTGTCTGCCAGACCAAACCCTTCTCCTGCTGAAGCAGGTCCAGTTCGTTCGGTGCGGTGGATGTGTGATACACCTTGCCATAGGGCGCCAGCGTCTCCATAAACGGCTGTCCCGCAGGTCCCTTCGCCGGTTCCTTTAAGTGGGTGAAGTACAGCGGTCTGGGGAAGACGAACATATAGTGGCCGCCAAAGTTGGCGTCCGGTTCTTCGCCGGGAATCAACAGAAAATCACGATCGGAAAAGCGTCGCGTTCCCTCAAAATACACTTTCTGTTCATCCAGCCTGAGTTTCCCGGTATCGTCCGGATGCGAGTCGGAGTGGAAATCCGCCAGAATCGCGATGTTGATCCCCAAGTCTCGAATTACCGGCAGCCAGGTTGGCTGGAAGTCCATGGTGCCTGCGTCGGTCAGTTGTTCGTTGAGATGAAAGTGGAAGTGGCTGATCAGAACTTTGTATCCAGGCAGCGGCTTGTAGACGTCATCGTGCGTAAATGCCATGATCGCCTGCTGCGTAGTCCGGCTATCTTCGGGACTCAGGTAAAAGTAGACTGGCATCCGTTGCACCGTTCCGGGCGGCGCATTGTAGAGCGCAAAGTTGTTCAGGTGGCCGCGGGATTCGCCCACGCGCCGGTTCCAGACTGCGTCGGAAATGCCCCATGGTTTCGCGCCCACTTCGCGATCTGGCTGGCGTGCGCCAATGGAGAACGATTGCTCGCTGTCTTTGCGGTAGTACACATAACCCAGATTCGTTTCGATTTCGCGCGACCAGAAAAACTTATGCGAGGGCGGAAGGAATGCCAGCGAGCCGCCCTTGGTTTCCAGAATCGCCAGCCGATTGCGCGCCTGTAGGCCCACGGGTTCCTGATTGACTGATCCACCAAAGGCGTACTGCTGCCATCCGCGTGCGGTATCGCGCCACACAACCTTCGTGTCGTCATTGATTGAGAAGCCCTTTAAGCCGGAGACGTATTTATAAGCAACAGACGGCTCGTTCGTCTTCGCCACAGCTTCCTGCCGCAACAGGTTAGTTCCGCGATAGACCGTGTAGCGCAGCGTTCCTGAGAAAATTCCTGCCTCGAAGCCTGAAAACTCTACCTCAATTCGCGCGCCGTCCGTCTTCACCGCGCAGCTTGTCGCGTGATACTTCGCCCACGTTTTCCGAATCTCTTCCGGCTTGCGTGGTAAGTCGAGATTCGTGCCTGGACGCCCCGGCACCATGAGTGGAGAATCCCAAAACGCGTTCCACTTTTCCTTTTCGATCAGCTCTGGCGTGAGTTTGACGTTCAGTTCATTCAGCGGACCGATTTGTTGTTGCGACAGCCGCCGCACGCCACTGGTGATTTCGAATTCAGGCGTAAGATTCTGTCCCAGGACAACCCAGCTGCCGCCGTTCTTCTTTGCGGCAAGTTCCTGCACGGTGGGCTGCCCGCCGCGAATGATGAAGGCCGCTCGCAGCTGTTCGCGCCGCTCGCCTTGCCAGGTCAACTCGAGCACGCCGCCGCGGGCCTGCGCCTGCAAGCCATCCTGCGCTTTGTAGCCGCTCAAATCGCAGTTAAGTTCCTGGGCCGACGCCACACAAAGTGATAGGGCCGCCCACAAAATAGCTCGAGTCAATTTCATCTAGTTTCCCCCAGCTTTTCCGCGCTCAGTATACACCCCGGGTGCCTGAGGAAAGCTTTCAAACCGCGGCTACCGCGAAACCGTGCTGGATGCGGTGGTGCGGTCCATCGAATTCGGTGGTCGACTTAAACTGCTCATGTCTTCCATCCCCGGCGATTGCTTTTAGGCGCGCCACCGCATTGTCCATTTCCGCCGCCGTCATCGGCACAAACTCCCGCGCGATCCGCACGTCCTGCTTCAATTGTGCTAGCGTGTTGATCCCCATCACCTGCACCGAAACCGGCAAGCTCAAACAAAACCGGTAACACTCCTCGGGCGTCAACCCGGCGTGGCTCAGGAAGCGGCCGTTGGGCCAGCCGCCCCCCAGACCCTTCATTCCGATCACGCCGATATTTCTATCCAGGCACACCGGCACAACCTGATTGAGAAAGCTGCGGTACTGCGGGTCCAGCAAGTTCACCGGCATCTGGCATGCGTCCCAATCGTGCGGTTTCGCCAACATATTCAAATGAATCCGCGGGTCTTTATGTCCGGTGAATCCAATGAACCGGATCTTGCCGGCACGCTGGGCGTCCAGCGCCGCCTCAATGCCGCCGGTGTCGAAGATCCAGTCGGGATCATTGTCGTAATTGCATTCATGAAACTGCCACAGGTCCAGATGGTCGGTCTGCAAACGGCGCAGACTATCCTCCAAACATTTCATCGATCCCGCGTAATCCCGGTTGCAGTTCTTGGTCATCAGGAAGACCTTGTGGCGGCCTTCCATTGCCAGCGCTTTGCCCATCACCTCTTCGGCATGGCCGTCTTGATAGTCCCAGGCATTGTCGAAAAACGTCAATCCTTCGTCGATGGCGGCGTGCATCAGCTGAATGGCGTCCGCTTCGTCTTTTATGGCACCCAGGTGCCATCCGCCGATCCCGATAACGGAGACGCGCACGTTCGTCCGTCCAAGCACGCGGGTGGGCAAGCCGGTGGCGGAAGCGCTGCTGGTCTGCGCGATGACTTGTTGGGCGAGCGTAGAATATTCATTCATAGCGAAACTGCCATTCTACCGCCCGGTTTGACTTCGCATCCACTACGGCCATACGCTGGTTTGCATGGGATGCTCACGCAGAAAGTGGTTCACAAGTGTAGCGGGCGGTTTGGCCGCGTCGCAATTGCAGCTGAATGCACAGGTAGCCTCGAAGTCTGAGCGCACCAAGTTGTCCATGCCCGGTTTGTACCGCGGTCGCGTGGTAGCGGTGGAACACCCCAATTGTATTGTCTCCGGAACGTTTCAAGCCGAGCCCATTCAGCAGATGATCCGCACGGGAATGATGAAGCTGACTGGCGCGCCGGATAGCAAGAGCGCATGGAGCCAGTTTGTGGAGCCGGGCGACGTGGTCGGCATCAAGGTGAATCCGGTGGGCCAACCGCACGTCATCTCCTGCGCCGAAGTGGTTCGCGAAATCATCGCCGGCCTTCGCTCGGCAGGTCTCAAGAATCAGGACATCGTCGTCTATGATCGTTACCGCGCCCAGTTCTTCAAAGCCGGTTTCGACAAATGGCTGCCGGATGGCGTTCGCACCGCCTATGCCGCCGAAGACTATGAAGAAGTGCAGCAGGGCATTGCCGGTTATGACCGGGATCACTATATGGATATGCCGCTCACGCTGCCCGGCTATGACATCAACAATTTGACGGCTCGCCGGTCTTACGCCGCGCAATTCATCACCAGGCAGGTGAACAAGCTGATCAATCTTCCTGTGTTAAAGGACCACCAATCGGCCGGCGTGACCCTGGCTCTGAAGAATCTGTCGCACGGGTTGGTGAACAACGTGAATCGGAGCCACGCCACCGTCACGCAGAACACCTGCGGAGCCTTCATCCCTGCCGTGGTATCCATCCCCACCATCCGCAACAAGGTAGTGTTGAACATCCTGGATGGCATCAAGGGCCTGTATCACGGCGGTCCCGGCGCCAGGCCGCAATTCGTATGGGAACACCGCACCATGTACTTCGCTACCGACCCAGTTGCGCTAGATCACATCGGCTGGAAGGAACTCGACAAGAAGCGTCTCGCGATGGGAATGAAATCCCTTGTGAATGACACACCGGACAAATTCAGCACGTTCCTGCACCGTCAACCGGAGCACATCGAAATCGCCGGCGCCATGGGTCTGGGCGAATGGGACGAAAAGAAGATGGATGTGCGCCGGGTATCGCTGGCTTAGCCGGCCTTACCGCACCGCGATTGTCACATCCAGCCGGCTATTGACGCCGCCGACGTTTACCACCACTGGCAGCGCACTGGCCGAGGGTACACCATCCGGAATGCGGACGTTCACCTGCATGACGCCGGCCACCAGTCCTGGCGCCGCGCCTGCATATTGCACATCAGCCAGCAACCCATTGATGCGGACCTGCACCGGTAACAGCGGCTTCGGCAGCGTCGGGCCATTGGCGAGCTTCCCGTCAACCCCCGGCGGATCCGTCTGCCCCTCGCCGGTCGTATAGAGGACGATCACGCTTCCCCGGCTGGCCGGATTCGCCGCGGAGTTCAGACTGCCATCCCCATTGATGGCGGCCGCTTGCCCGCGACCCGACGAATCCGCCGTAAACACGCCTGGATTGGAGCCGGAAATCGTAAGCACTACCGGTCCGGAAGCCGCTCCCTGATACTCCACCTGCATTGAGATACTCGACCGGGTCGCAGCCGAGTATGGAACCAGCGTACTCAGTTGTCCCCGCGTCGAGTAGATCAGCGGGGCAGGCACGCCATCAAACAGCACCCGCGTCTCGCCGACGATATTACTGAGAACCCCAGATCCATCCACTGTGGTGCCGGCAAGCGAAGCCGGACCAAACCCCGACCCGAAGACGGTGATTAATTCGCCGGGCGCAAACGATCCCGATTGAAACGTAGCCGCATTCACCACGCCGGCCGAGAGCAAGGAAATACCGCCGCCGGTAACGCTAAAAATAACCGGCTGCGACGTCCCCGACGCATTGGAAACGGCAACTCGAAGATTGCTGACCGCGCTCAATAGCGATTGGGGTAGCAGCGCCCGGAGCGTGGATTCATTGACAAAGATGGTGCCCGCCGCAACTCCATTCACCGATACCGACGTTGTATTGCTAAATCCGCTGCCAATGATTGTTACCGTGGTATCGCCCGCTCCGGCATTGATGGACGGCGGGTTAATGGAACCGATCACCGGCGGTGTTACCAGCGTATAGCTCACGGGGACAAGAATGGGACTGTTCGACGCACCAGGAACATTGATGGTGATGGTGCCGTTGACGGTTCCGCCGCCAAGCCCCGCTGGATTCACACTCACCGTCAGCGTTGCCGGCGTCGTTCCTCCAGAGGAAGGGTTCACTGTCAGCCAATTGCCATTCGATGTTGCGAAGGCGGCGAAGTTCAGCGATGCCCCGCTGCTTGACAGCACGATCGTTTGAGCCGCCGCGGCGGTGCCCGTGAAACTTAGCGCCGATGGAGACACCAGGGCGAACGCCGCGCCTACATCGGCGGAGATTCGCGTGAGGAAGGCATCAAACTTTCCGCTTCCTTCCGTATAGCGGTTCCGTGCGCCTGGGAACGAGGCTGACGAAGTGCGTCCGGTAATGAACGTAGCGCCTTTAGGATCCAGCGCCAGGCCATGTGCTTCATCGTCGCCACTTCCACCCAGAAACGTGGAGTACAAGAGCGAGTTTCCGTTCGGCGCCAGCCTGGCTACAAACGCATCGGAGGCTCCTCCTCCGTACAGCGGCTGCACCGCATTTTGAGTGGGGAAGTTTGTCGACGCGGTCCATCCGGCGATATAGGCGCTGCCGCTCGAATCGACGGCAAGTCCATAACCGAAATCGTCACCAGTGCCGCCCAGATAAGTGGAATACAACAGCGTGGAGCCGGAGAGGGAAAGTTTCGCCACGAAGACATCGTAGGATCCTCCGGCAGTCGATTGCGCGGGGTTCATTAACGGGAAATTCGACGAGGACGTATAGCCGCCGACGTAAATGCCGGTGCCATCCAGCACAATGCGGAAGATGGTGTCCTCGGCTGCCCCTCCCAGATAAGTGCAGAAGATAAGCGAGTTGCCGGCCGGTGAAAGTTTGAAAACGAAACCGTCCGAAGCACCGGCGTTCCGCGCTTGGAACGCGTTCACGGTTGGAAACACCGTGGAGGAAGTGGATCCGGCAACATAAGCGGCGCCGGTGGAATCCACCGCAATGCCTGTCCCAAGATCGCGTCCGTTTCCACCGACAAATGTCGAGTAGACAAACGCGTTGCCTGCTGGTGAGATTTTGGTGACGAATACATCCTCACCCCCGCCCGAGGGTCCGGATTGAAAGGCATTCGCGATTGGAAAATCGGACGACCGCGTCCACCCAGTAACGTAGGCGTTACCCACTGCATCCACCGCGATACCATTGCCGAAATCGTTGGCGCCCCCGCCAAGATAGGTGGAGTAAACGATCTTGTCGCCAGCGGCTGAGATCTTGGTAACGAACGCATCTTCTTCCCCGCCGCCGAAACTTTTCTGCACTCCATTTTGTATCGGAAAATCCATGGACAGCGTGAAGCCGCTAACGTAAACATTGTGCTGCGCATCCACGGCTATTCCATTTCCTGCGTCGTTCTGCTTTCCGCCCAGATAGGTGATGTAAATCAGCTGTTCGCCCAGCGGGCTGTACTTTGCGACGAATGCATCTCCGTTCCCCCCTGGAAATTCCTGAGCGGTCCCTTGTGAGGGAAACGAGATGGAGTTTGTATTGCCGGTAATGTAGGAGTTGCCCGCTTCATCCACGGCGATGGCGAAGCCCGCATCATAACCCGCGGTGCCGAGGTATAGCGAAAATTGAATTACCGGATCGATCACCAGCGGCAGCGTCCGGTCGTAGCTCCCCAGTGAGAAGCGGACGTGGCCGTCGGCCTGCAATCGGTACGCGCCTGCTACCGGGATGCGCGTGCCCTTGGCCGTCTGGTAAATATTCGGGCGATGTTGGCGAACACCGGCGATCAGCAGATCGCCATCCGCGGTCAGCGCCGGCCGTGCTCCCTCATATCCAATATCGATCACACTCGGATCCGCGCCCGGCGCCACTACCAAGTCGTATTCCAGATGGCCTTCCGATGCCTGACCGCTGCCGTAATAGACAACGTCTATACCGGGATAGACTTGCGCGTAGCGAACCTTTCTGAATTGTTGTATTCCAGTACGCCAACCGGCAGGGCGATTGCCGGTGAAATAATTGCTAACGGCTGGAACGCGATCCACGCCCTCGGACTTTGCCAGGTTCGAAGCGCCGTGGAATTGCAGTCGGACCGGTGCGTGTCCTTTCGCGCTCAACACCGCTCCATGCGCGGTCAGAAACACGGTATGGCCCGGTGTCCGAGCGACAAATTGAACGGCCGAATCCACCTGCCCGCGGTTCGGTTCGAAGTAGACCGGCATATGCCGGATGTCTTGAATCGCAGCCGGCAGCAGGGCGTTCAGAAAAACAAAGAGTAATAGAGTTCGTATTAGAGCAGTTGTCATGCAGTCTTAGCCTAGGAATCCCGGTACGGTATTTCGGATGATCAAGGGTTTGACTGCGTAACTCACCAAACGGTTTCCACAAAATGTTACGTCCGATACAATACCGCGTTCCGTTCCCGGCGGCTCGGTCTGATCGAAGATCAGATTGCCCAGGGAATAGAAAATGACGCCTCCCTTATAGTTTTCAACCGGTTGCACTACATGGGGATGGTGGCCGATCACCAAAGCCGCACCTGCATCGATGGCGGCGCGGGCGAAGGCAGTCTGCCACAAGTTTTGCTTTTTCTGATACTCAACGCCCGCGTGCATGGAGACAATGGCCACGCTGGCCCGCTGTTTCAAATTGCTGAGATCCTTTTGCAACCGGTCGATGTTCATGACTGCCACCCGGTCGTCATCGTCCTTGTAGTTTCCGTTCCGTTGATCGTAGGTATAAGCGAGGAACCCGTAGCGTGTACCATGGCGCTCAATCACGGCTCCCGCGTGCGCCAGGCTTTCGGTCAGTCCGGTCCCGGCGGCAGCGATTCCATTGTCATTGAGTACCTGCAACGTGAACTCAATCCCCTTATCTCCGCAATCGCGCGCGTGGTTGTTGGCAGTGGAGACTACGTCGATTCCAGCCAACCGCAGGCCGTTCACCATATCGGGCGAGGCTCCGAAAATCATCCCCTTATCGAAAGGCCGCTTGCGTTCGGTGAAGGGAGATTCCAGGTTTACAAAAGCGATATCGGCGGCCTCAAAAACCGGCGCGATCTGCCGGAACGGCCAGGTGGGATCGTTCCGCTGTTGGGCATTTCGGCTGACATACCGGGACAGCATCACATCCCCGCCGAAGACCAGGCGGGTGTTTACAGGAGGCGGTGCGGCTAATGGAGCGAGCAGCGCCAGGAACTCCCGCCGGCCGGTTATTCCAGGTGCCGGGCAGCTGCGTGATCGAGAAACCATGTCACCTTTCGGCCGTGGTGAGAAATCATTTGTGCCGGGAATTGTTTCGGGTCGTAGGGATTTAGGAAAACGTCCCGCAGTACTTCAGCCTTGTCCTCTCCGGCCGCTAGGAAGACCGAATGCCGGGCAGCCAGCAGTACGCCTGGCAAAAGCGTAATTCGCCATTGCCGGATCTTCTCCACGAACACCGCCGCGGCAATACCGTCCCGATTGTCTATCAGCGCTTCGCCGGGAAATAAGCTGGCCGTGTGCGCGTCCGGACCGGTTCCAAAGTGCATCACATCGAAATGCGGCAACTCCCCAGTGTCCAACTCAAAGAACTCGACGATCTCTTGCGCGTAGCGCTTTGCTGCCTTGTCCGGCGGCAACTCGCCTGCAATGCGGTGTACATTGCGATGCGGAATGTGGGCCGGGACAATCAGATTCTCGTCCGCCAGTTTGTAGTTGCTTTGCGGATCGCCTGGCGGGACTGCGCGCTCGTCTACCCAGAAAATGTGAACACGGCTCCAATCGAATCGGGCTGCCGCCAGG
>JBBRNO010000152.1:0-15724 GCA_038230275.1 Bryobacterales bacterium | reverse complement strand
TGCGCCGACGCTTACACCCTCGACCGGCAACGCCCACGCGCGGTCCGCATCACCCGCACACCACGGCTCTCGGCAGCCCGCACTTCCCCGTCCGTGCTTCCCATCTATATTCAGCGTCTCCCAAGGTTTGCTAGAAGACGCGCCGGGTCAATCTTTGGACGTTGAATTTTGCCGTGTCCGCCACAGCCATCACCGCCATCACGCCCGCCTGCACCGGGTCCGTAACCACTAGGTCGGCTGCATCCGGGACACTGCCCGCCATGTTCAAACTGATCACCAGCAGTCCCTGCGCCCGTACCTCCAGCACTGCGTCATCAATGTCACCGCCCATCAGGGAACCCGCCAGCACCAGCGCCCGCGCCCGAGGCAAATTCGGCACGGCTCGCACGGCATCGGCAAGCGCCTGCTCGCCCACCAGCGGAATCGTATCGACTGAGATGTGCTCGCCACGGATGTTATGCCGGTCCGCTTCTGAGATGGCGCCAATCGCCACTTGCCCCACTTGCGCGCCACCACCAATGATGATGATCCGTTTGCCGTAAATCTTCCCCAAGCTCTTCACCACGTTGACTTTGCTGACAATCTCCAGCGCCTCCAAATCGGCCACCAGTTTTGACGGCGCCTCCGGAAGTTCGATTTCGAAGTAGATACGGGATTCCGGCGGCCGGCTCTCCAGGATGTCCACTGACGAAATATCCCCGCCATGCTGCGCCATCACGCCGGTTAGTTGATGCAGCACACCCGGTCCCGACTTTGCGTGCACCGCAATGCCAATCTTCTCTGACATGGCTTAAACCGCCTCGTATTTCTTCAAAATGGCGTCCCAAAGCCCCTGCGCCGCAAGGATCATCTCAATCGCTTCGCGAACCGCGCCCGATCCACCCGGTTGCGAGGTTACCATGTGCGCAGCCCGCTTCACTTCCGGCCTCGCATTCGCAGTGGCAATCGCCAATCCCACCCGCCGCATCACCACGATGTCGGTTAGATCGTCGCCGATAAAGGCCACTTGGTCTTTGTCGATCTTCGCATCGGCCAGAATCTCGTTAAGAATTGGAATCTTCTCGATATGCCCTTGGTAGATGTAGGAGAACTTGCACTGCCGTGCCCGTTCGTCGGTAGCCGGTGAAATGCGGCCGCTGATCAATCCCGTCTTGATCCCGTTCCAGGAAAGCCACTGCAGCGCAATCCCATCCTGGGAATCGAATCCTTTGGTCTCCACCATCTTGCCGCTGGAATCCGGTACGTTGTAGAGCCGCCCATCCGTAAGCACGCCATCCACGTCCATCAAAACCAGCTTGATGCGGGCTGCCAAATCCTGTGCACTCAAAATCGCGTCTCCTCGGAAGATAGCGGCGCCGTCAACTTACAATGAAGGAATCGGAACCTCAGTGCTTGATCGTGTCGCCGGAATCATCTCTCGTTATAGCATGATCGCTCCCGGCGGACGGGTTGGCGTGGCTGTTTCCGGAGGCGCCGATTCGGTCTGTCTACTCTACCTTCTACACGAGCTGGCGCCGGTCCTCGATCTGCATCTTACAGTTATTCATCTCAATCACAAACTCCGTGCCGATGAGTCAGATAGAGACCAGCAATTCGTGCGGGATCTGGCCGGTTCGCTGGGATATCCGCTGCTGGCCAATGCGGTTGACGTCGCCGCTGCCGGCGGCAACCTCGAGCAGGAAGGCCGCAGGGCACGACGAAATTTTTACTTAGACTTAATCGCGTCCGGCGCCGTGGACGTGGTCGCAACCGGGCACACTTCATCAGACCAGGCCGAAACGGTACTCTATCGTCTGCTGCGGGGATCGGGAACGGCGGGGATCGCGGGAATCAGGCCAGTCACCGGGGACGGAATCGTTCGCCCGTTGCTCGATTGTAACCGCGGGGAAGTTGAGGCGTATCTAAAGCAGCGAGGCATCGGATGGCGGGAGGATCGCAGCAATCTCGACCGGGCCTTCCTGCGAAACCGAATCCGCCACGAACTGCTGCCGCAACTCCGCCGGGAATACAATCCTGCCCTTCCACAGGCGTTGGCGCAAATGGCCGTAATGGCGCAGGAAGAGGAAGAGTATTGGGATGCGGAGATAGACCGGCTTGAGGCCAGCGAACTGATGGTTGCGGGTGAAACAGTGGTACTGGCGTGCCCGAACCTCCTGGCTCTCCCCAGGGCAGCGGCGCGCCGGTTGCTCCGTCGGGCGATTGCCAGGGCAAGGGGAGATCTTAGAAGCATCGATTTCGAACACGTGGAGGCGCTGATGCAGCTCGCCGCGGGCGGGGAAGGCCACGGACGGCTGCAACTCCCTGGTCTGGATGTCTTTCGGTCGTTCGAGTGGCTGCGGATCGCCCGGCCGCGAATTGGTTCCCGCACGGGCCGGGACTACTGTTTCGAAGTGATTCCTCCGATAAAGGTAAGAATCCCTGGTGCAGGATTCAGTATCTCCTTGGATCTGCTTGAGATTTCAGAATCGGGATATACTGAAGGAGGTTGTTCGCTCGATCTGGACCGTGTTTCTGAGCCCCTTACGCTTCGAAATTGGAGGCCGGGTGACCGGTACGCGCGGCCAGGGCGGTCATGCGAGAAGATAAAGGCCTTGTTTCAGCAGGAGCGTATCCCGATCTGGGATCGCCAGGGCTGGCCGGTTTTGACGAGTGGCGACAGAATTCTATGGGCGAGAAAATTCGGCGTATCGGCCGATGCTGTCCCATCGGCAAGTAGTATCAAAGTGGTTTGCGTAACCGGGATTGCGGACGCGGGCCGAGACGTGGATTGAGCGAATGCCACTTAATGTTCATAAGCTTGAATCTATCCGGCGAAATTTCGCGTCTTTATTAACAGTGGCGGCTGGGGTTGCCACACGCTTAATCAGGGAGATGTAATGAACTCAAATGTGAAGACGGCCGTGTTGTGGATCGTTCTGGTCTGCGTCGCCGTTCTGTTGTACGTGGTGGTGAAGTCTGGACGTGGACCGACTGAGGTTTCCTATTCGTTCACGGACTTCATGAACCAGGTTGACCAGGGCAAGGTCAAGAAGGTGAGCATCAGCGGCACCGACGTGAAAGGAATTCTCAGCGACTCGACGAATTTCAAGACGCTCGCCCCGGTAAACTACACCGATTACTACAAGACTCTTCGTGAGAAGAACGTGAATCTGGAATTCCACGAAGCTAGCTCGGGTAACTACATTTCGATATTGCTGAATGCCATTCCATTCGTCTTGCTTCTGGCGTTTTGGATCTTCATGATGCGGCAGATGCAGAGCGGCGGGAACAAGGCTTTGAGCTTTGGCAAGAGCCGCGCCCGGCTGCACTCCTCCCAGCAGAAGAAAGTTACGTTTAAGGACGTGGCTGGCGTCGAGGAGGCCAAGGAAGAGCTGGCCGAGATCATCGAATTCCTCCGGGAACCGCAGAAGTTCCAGAAATTGGGAGGCCGCATTCCCAAGGGTGTGCTGCTGATCGGACCTCCTGGTACCGGTAAAACACTGCTTGCCCGCGCTATCGCCGGAGAAGCCAATACGCCGTTCTTTTCTATCTCTGGTTCCGACTTCGTGGAAATGTTTGTCGGCGTCGGCGCAAGCCGCGTTCGCGATCTTTTCGAACAAGGAAAGAAGAACGCGCCGTGCATCATCTTCATCGACGAAATCGATGCGGTCGGCCGGCATCGCGGAGCAGGCCTCGGTGGTGGTCACGATGAGCGCGAACAAACCCTGAATCAGTTGCTGGTGGAAATGGACGGGTTTGAATCGAACGAAGGGGTGATCCTGGTAGCGGCGACGAACCGTCCCGATGTCCTCGATCCCGCGCTGCTGCGCCCTGGCCGCTTTGACCGCCGCGTGGTGGTGGGCCGTCCGGATGTGAAGGGCAGGGAAATGATTCTTCGTGTTCACACAAAGAAGACTCCGCTATCCGACGATGTCGATTTGGCTGTAATCGCCCGCGGTACGCCTGGCTTTACCGGTGCGGATCTGGCAAACCTGGTCAATGAAGCAGCGCTGGTAGCCGCCCGGCAGAATCGCAAAGTTGTCTCGCAGATCGATTTCGAACTGGCGAAAGACAAAGTGATCATGGGCGTTGAGCGGAAGTCGCTTATCATCAGTGACGAAGAGAAGAAGAATACCGCCTATCACGAAGCTGGCCACGCACTAGTCGCCATGTTGATTCCGGAAGCCGACCCGCTGCACAAGGTCACCATCATTCCACGCGGAATGGCGCTGGGTTTAACCATGCAACTGCCGCTGGATGACAAGCACTGCTACAACAAGGAATACTTGAGTGCTCAGCTGGCCATTCTGATGGGTGGGCGCATTGCCGAAGAGTTGTTCATGAAGCACATCACCACCGGCGCCGGTAACGACATTGAGCGCGCCACGGAGATGGCTCGCAAGATGGTTTGCGAATGGGGTATGAGCGATCTGGGCCCCATGAGCTTCGGCAAGAAAGAAGAACAGATCTTCCTGGGCCGGGAGATTGCGCAACACCGCGATTACAGTGAATCCACTGCGATCCGCATTGACGAGCAAGTGCATAAGCTGGTGCAGACTGGCTATGCGCGGGCTAAAGTCTTGATTGAGGAACGGGCGGAGGCGCTGGAACGAATTGCGATGGCCTTGCTCGAACGCGAAGTGCTGGATGGCGCCGAGGTAAAGATCCTGATTGACGGCGGAACCTTGAAGCCGGTGGATACGCCGCGGAACTCGGAAGACCCGAAGCCGCAGCAGCTGCATCGCTCAGACGGCGGCGTCCGCATGCCAGGCCTTACGGAAGGTCAACCTCCGCTCCCTGCGTGATCCCAGCATTTCCTGTTTACCTGTTTGACGTTGACGGCACTCTGGTGGACTCCGCATCTGACATATGCGGAGCCATCCAGAGTGTTCTTGCGAATACCCCGCAGAACACCGTGGACGATTCCTTCCTGAAGCGCTACATCGGTTTTCACCTCATCGATCTTTTTGAGGACTTGTTTCCTGAGAAGTCCCCCGGACAAATTGAACAGCTAATAGTGGAGTACCGGGCCGTTTATCCCGCTCGAAAGCACGCCTCCACGCGGTTATATCCCGGAGTTCTGGAGGCATTGGCGGACCTCGGCGGCAGGAAATCCACCGCAACTACGAAGGGCACGCCCACCACTAGAATCATTCTTGAGATGTTCGGCTTGCTTCCTTACTTTGATCATGTCCAGGGCACGGACGGATTTCCTTCAAAGCCCTCACCGGATGTGATCTACGCATCGCTCAAGGCACTGGACGTGCGCGCCGAGGATTGTTTGATGGTGGGCGATGCAGCCCCGGATATGGAGGCGGGGCGGCGCGCCGGTGTCAAGATCTGCGGGGTAAAATACGGTTACGGAAACCACGAAGCCATGGCCCGGTTTGAGCCCGACTATTGGATCTCCGATCTGCGGGAATTGGTGGCGTAGAACTGGTGGCGTAGGGGTGAATAGAAATGGAAAGAAGAGTATCCATCACACGTCTGAAACCCGAGTGCCTCGCGCAGTATCTGGAAGCTCACCGCAACGTGCCGGAACGCGTCTTGACCCGATACGGTGAACTCGGTATGCGCAATTGCGCTGTGTTTTTGCTTGGCGTAGACTTAGTGCTGGTCACCGAAGCGGAGAACCACGCAGTTCTGGACGCAGCGCTTGCCAATGATCCAACGGACCGCGAGTGGCAGGACTTTGTCCGTCCCATGAAAGCGGATGGAGATTGGCAACACATGACCCAGATTTATCATGTGAACCTGAGGGCCCCGGAATGAATCGACGATCGCTTTTTGGACTTCCCTTACTGGCGGCACTGCCGCTAGAGGGCCGCGCTGCAAATGAGACCCGGAAGATTCGCATTTCACTCGGCCAATGGTCGCTGCACAAAGCGATTGGCCGGCGGCTGATTTCGAATCTCGATTTTCCGCGCGTTGCCCGGGAGCAGTTCGGAATTGAAGGGCTGGAATTCGTAAACTTCCTCTGGGAAGCGCCCACCTCGGACTACGTCCAAAGAGTCAAGCGCGCCATGACTTCCACTGCCACCAAAGCGGTCCTCATCATGTGTGATGGCGAAGGATTGATGGCGCACCCGGTGAAGGAAAAGCGGTTGCAGGCCGCGGCCAGCCACTTCAAATGGGTGGACATCGCGGCGGAATTGGGAGCACACGCCATTCGCGCCAATCTGCACCCGGAGAAGGAACCGAAAACACCGGCGGAGTTGGACGCCGTAGTCAACTACGCCAGTGAGAGCTTTCGCAAGCTCGCCGAATACGCGGCTTCCCGCAAAATCAACGTCGTGGTGGAAAACCATGGCGGCGTGTCATCGGACCCGGTCGCCATGACGCGTGTGATGAAGGCCGTCAAGCTGCCCAATTTCGGAACGCTGCCGGATTTCGGCAACTTCCCAAAGGAGGCGGACCGTTATGACGCGGTGGCGAAATTGATGCCATACGCCAAGGCGGTCACCTTCAAATGCGTCGATTTCAAGGACGGCAAAGAGACCACCATGGACATGGACCGCCTGATGAAGTGCGTGCTCGATTCAGGCTATCGCAATTGGGTCGGAATCGAATTCGACGGCGACCGGCTTACGGAGTACGAAGGCATTCTTTCGGCCAAGAACTATCTGGACCGATTCACTTAGCCTGCTGCCAGCGGGCTAGTTCGGCCAGATCCAACTTGCCGGTATAGATGGCCATTCCCAGCGCGGCGTCCACTCCAATCGCATCCAACGCTTCGATGTCCGCTAGCGTAGTGATGCCGCCGGCCGCGGTGATTTCATGACCGGTGGCCGCACGCAGCCGGCGAAACCAATCCAGATCGGTTCCCTGCATCATGCCCTCTTTATCCACATAGGTGCATAGGAAGCCGCCGCAGTAAGGCTCCATCCTCTGAATCATTTCTTCCGCGGTAAAAGTGGTAGCCTCGCGCCAGCCTTTCACCACAATCTTTCCACCCTTGGAATCGAGCGCGATCAAGATTCGCTCCCTGGGCACAGACGCCACCAGCGCTTTGAGAAACGCATGGTTGGGTCCCTCAGCGTCGAATGCGGCTGTTCCCACAATCACCCGGCTTACACCGAGCCCCACCAAGCCGACAGCTCTGTCAACGGTTCTGACTCCACCACCGACACGCGTGGTGGCACGGCGCGCAAGGTACTCAACCAGTTCCGCGTTGGCTCCACTGCCGATGGCTGCGTCCAGATCGATCACCTGGATTTGCGGGAATGCGGCGAATTGGTCCAACATCTCCCGCGGACTGCCCCCCTCCAGTGCCTTTTCGCGGCCCTGGACCAACTGGACTACGTTGCCGCCCATTAAATCGATGCACGGTACGATCACGCCTGCACTCTCCTGGTGGGAATTCCGTGCCTATCCAAAAACTCTTTCAAATCGTCCACCGTGTACGTGCCGTAGTGGAAGATGGAGGCGGCCAGCGCCGCATCCGCTTCGCCTTCGGTCAACACTTCCAGAAAATCCTCCGGCTTCCCGGCACCGCCCGATGCAATCACTGGAATGAGTGTGGCTCTTGAGACGGTGCGCGTGAGCGGACAATCGAAACCGGTCCGCACGCCGTCCGTATCCATTGACGTCAATAGAATCTCACCCGCTCCCAGCGCTTCTCCGCGAGCAGCCCAATCAATAGCATCCATCCCTTCGTCGTCGCGGCCACCACGCGTGTAGACGTTCCATCCGCCCGTCGGCCGCCGCCGCGCGTCGATCGCCAGCACCACCGCTTGCGCCCCGAATTCCCGACTCAGTTCGGTGATCAGTTCCGGACGGCGCACCGCCGCCGTATTCACACTCACCTTGTCCGCGCCCGACATCAGAATCCGCCGTGCATCGGCTATCGAACGAATGCCGCCGCCCACCGTGAGCGGGATGAAAACTTTACGCGCCGTACGGGCAACTACGTCGGCCATGGTGTCGCGCTGATCGCTGGATGCGGTGATGTCCAGGAACACCAGTTCATCCGCACTCTGCTGGTTATAGCGATCGGCCAGTTCTACCGGGTCGCCGGCATCGCGCAGATTTATGAAGTTGATGCCTTTCACAACCCGGCCGGCCGTCACATCCAGGCAGGGAATAATCCGTTTGGCCAGCATGTTAAATCAACTCCACGAAGTTACGGACAATCCGCAGTCCGATCGGTCCGGACTTCTCGGGATGGAATTGAACGCCGAAAACGTTGCCATCTTCGAGTATGGCCGTGTACGGCTGCGTATAGGTGCAGGCCGCGGCGGTCTGTTCCGTCATCGGCACGAAATAACTGTGCGCGAAGTAGACGTGCGGATGCGCGCCCAGGCCTGTCAGCAAGCGCGCCGGCTTCAACGAATCCAGCGTGTTCCAGCCCATATGAGGCACACGCGCATCCATGGGGAAACGCCGCACCGTACCATGGAACACCCCGAGTCCTTTCTCTTCAGGGGCTTCATCGCTGGCATCGAACAGCGCCTGCAAGCCAAGGCAGATTCCCAGGAACGGAATCTTCTCCGCCATGCCAGCCAGCAAGGCCTGCCGTACGTTCATCTCATCCAGAGCCCGCATCATCTGTCCAAAATGACCCACGCCCGGAAGGATAATCTTCGATGCATTGCGCAGTCCTGCGGCATCGCGCACCAATTCGTACGACGCACCGATTTCATCCAGTGTGTTCTGCACCGAACGTAAATTGCCCGCCCCATAATCCAGAATTGCGATCATAGAAGACCCTTGGTGGACGGAAGTTGATCCCGCAGCCGTTCATCGGTGGAGCAGGCATAGCGCATCGCCCGGGCAAAGCACTTGAAAATCGCCTCTATCTTGTGATGGTTGGAACGTCCGTACAGGACCTTCGCATGCACGTTGGCGGCGGCGTGCTGCACAAAGCCGCTGAAGAAATCCTCCACTAATTCCGTTTGCAGATCGCCCACCAGGCGCACACGTACCAGATCCTTGTAAACCAATGCCGCGCGTCCACCCAGATCCACCGCCACCACGGCCAGCGTCTCATCCATGGGCAACACGAAGTAACCGGCACGATTAATGCCGCGCCTCTCTCCCAGAGCCTGCGAAAACAGTTGTCCCAACACGATGCCAACATCTTCCACAGTGTGATGTTGGTCCACATCCAGATCGCCGGTTGCCCGCAGCGTGAGATTGAATCCGCCGTGCTTGGTAAACAATTCCAGCATGTGATCGAAAAAACGGATGCCGGTGGAGACGTCGTACTTCCCCTCACCGTCTATCCGCAGGGTGGCCGAAATCTGCGTCTCTTTCGTGATGCGCTCAATGGTTGCGGTTCTCATAGGACAGTCTCTAGTTCGTTAATACTTTCCAGTACGGCAACGGCGTTTTCCCGATGCAGCAGTTTGACCACTTCTTCGCGCCGGGGATTCTCGCGGCCGGCGATGCCGATAAAGGAAACCTGTGCGCTCTTGGCGCTGCGCGCATCATCCACTGTGTCGCCGATGTACCAGATTTTCCGGCCTGGGAATTTTGCCGCCACCAGGTTCAACCCGTCGGGCGCAGGTTTCGAATTTGCAACATCGTCGTCGGCGACGATCATCTCGAATTCCAAATGCCGCGCGAAGCGTTGCAACGTGACGGCTGCCTCCGAGCGCAGGCGTCCGGTGAATATTCCGAAACCGAATCGCTGATTCAGTGCTTCCAGCAACCCATCGCGCGCAATCCACTTCTCGCGCAGAATCAGTCCATCCGTTCCCGTGCCGAAAAAGATGGACTGAAAATAATCCACCACAACACCGTATTCAAGAGGCTTACCGAGGTCGGCGATGATCTTTTGCGAAAGCGCCCAATCGTTGTTCCAGCCGCCGGAATTCTTGTAGTCTTGAATCAATTCCTTGGTGATCTCGCGGCCGGTGAAGTGGTTCACGGTCTGGCAGATGGTTTCGCGATAAGAATCGGTCACATCCACCAGCACGCCGTCCATGTCGAAAACGATAATGTCGTTGGTCATAACCAGATCTGTTCCAGTGCGGTGATAAATTCGCGCATCTGATCGCGCGTGCCAATGGTTACGCGAACGGTTCCCGGAATCTCATGCCCTCTATCGCGCACCAGCATGCCGCGTTCTCGCATACCATCCCGGACTTCCGCCGCGCGCGTCCCCAGTTGCATCAACACGAAGTTTCCCTGGCTTTCGAAATACGGGATGTTCAGCTTTTCCAGACCGACATAGACAAGTTCCCGCGCTGCCAGAACTTCCGTCACATACTTCGCGATATAGGCGGGATCCTGAATTGCCGCGCGCGCCGCCAGAGTCGCAAGCATATTGACGCTATACGGCGATTGCGATTTGCGCAGGTATTGAATATTGTTCGCATTGGAAAACAGGCATCCGATGCGCATTGCCGCCATTCCATAGACCTTCGAAAACGTGCGGCTCACAAAGAGATTCGGAAACTCAGCAATGTGCCGGATAGCGGTGATGCCGCAGAATTCGTAGTAGGCTTCGTCAATCAAAACAGCGGCACTCGATGCTTTCTTCAGGATCTTCTCAATCCCCTCGATGCTCACTGCCGCACCGGTAGGATTGTTCGGATTGGAGATCAGCACTGCTCGCGTAGAAGAAGTGATGGCTTCCAGCAATTCGTCCAGCGGAAACTGCAGTGTGCCGGCACGGTAATCGACCTCCTGGATATTGGCGCCGGCGATTTCCGTGTAGAACCGGTACATGGCGTAAGACGGCCGCAAAATGATGACTTCCTCGTCATCGTCCACGTAGGTGTTGATTAGCACCTGAATAGCCTCGTCCGTGCCGTTCGTGATCAACATCTGTTCGTCGTCGACCCGGAAGTGCGCCGCCAGTTCGCGGCGTGCGTCACTGTATTCCGGATAGGTGGCGAGTTGGTTCTCACCCAACCGGGTTCTCAGAAACTCGGCGACTTTCGGTGAGCAGCCGATTGTGTTCTCGTTGAAATCAAGACGCAGTTTGTCCGCGCGCCCCGCACTGGGCGGTGAGTAGGGAGCCATCGATAGAATCGCCTCGCGAGGCCGTAGCCGCTTAGCCATTGAGCCGAGCCTCCACCGAACGCGCGTGCGCCTCCAAGCCCTCCGCACGGGCCAGGCTGGTGACTGCGGGCGCCAGTTTCCGCAGAGCTTCCGGACTGACCTCCTGCGTGGAAATCACCTTCACGAAGTCCGCGGCAGACAGGCCGCCCCGCACCCGGGCCGCACCTGAAGTGGGCAGAACATGATTGGGACCGGACGCGTAATCGCCCGCCGCTTCCGGACTAGTGGGCCCAATGAACACACTGCCCGCGTGTTGAATGAGCGGCAGCAGCGAGGCGTCGTGAATGCTGAGATGCTCCGGTGCAAACCGGTTGCTAAGATCGACGGCTTCCTGGCTGGACTTCACCAGAATGATGGCGCTATTCCGGTCAATCGCCTTGCGGGCAACATCCGCCGTGCTCAGCGTTTCCAATTGTCTTTCGATCTGCTTAGCCACGGCCTGCGCCAGACGTTTAGAACGCGTCAACAAGATTGCGGACGCCTCGGTATCGTGCTCTGCTTGCGCCAGCATGTCGGCGGCGATCCACGCGGGATTGCCATCGTCGGCGATCATCAGGATCTCGGTGGGACCTGCCACGAAGTCGATGCCGACCTCTCCGGCGAGCAACTTCTTGGCTGCCGCCACATAAATATTTCCGGGTCCAACGATGCGATCCGCGCGCGGCACCGTCTTCGTTCCGAAGGCGAACGCCGCAATGGCCTGCGCGCCGCCCATCAGGAAAAATTGCGATACGCCGAGCACCGACGCTGTACCCAGCACTTCGTTCACCGGACGGGGGGAGGCGGCGCAGATGTTCCGCACGCCCGCGACCTGCGCGGGAATCACCGTCATCATCAGCGTGGACGGCAGCGGATATCGGCCCGACGGAATGTAGGCCGCCACGGTATCGAGCGGCCGGACGATCTGCCCTACGCGAAGCCCCGGCGCGATCACCTTGCTCTTTGCCTTTGGCATTTGCAATTTCGCAAACGCGCGGATATTCTTCGACGCGATGTTCAGGGCTGAGCGGAACTCAGGGCTTAGACTCTCTGCCGCGGCTTTCAATTCGCCGGCGCCCACGGCCACACTCTTTCGATCGAACCGATCAAACTGGCGCGCGTACTCCAGCAATGCTTTGTCGCCGCGCTTGCGCACGCCCTCCAGAATTGGGCGCACTGTTTCTTCTGCCCCGGCAAACCGTGCGGCCTTTCTGGCCAGCAGCTTTCCTACTTCACTAGATTCTAGGATTCGGATCATTGGCTTACATCACAATCTTGTTCAAAGGGTATTCAACGATGCCTTGCGCGCCGGCTTCTTTCAAACGCGGGATGATATTGCGCACCGTGAGCTCATCCAGAATGGTATTTACCGCCAGCCATTCGTCGTCGCTCAAGTGGGAGATGGTTGGCTTCTTCAACGCCGGCAACACGCCCAGAACCGCGGCCAGGTTATCCTTGCGCACGTTCAGCATCAAACCGACCTTGCCCAGCGCCGCAATCGCGCCTTCCAACAGCAGTTTGATGTCGCTCAACTTCCGGCGCTTCCAATCGTCTTTGTACGACGACTTATTGGCGATCAGCTGAGTGTTCGATTCCAGAATTGTTTCCACGATGCGCAGCTTGTTGGCGCGTAGAGACGACCCCGTTTCCGTGACTTCCACAATGGCGTCCGCGAGTACGGGTGGCTTTACTTCCGTCGCGCCCCAGCTGAATTCCACCTTTGCCGTGACCCCGTTTCTCGCCAGGTAGCGTTTGGTGGTGGCCACCAGTTCGGTAGCGATGATTTTTCCTTCCAGATCCTTCACGCTGTTGAATGGTGAAGATTCTGGAACCGCCAGCACCCAGCGCACTTTACCAAAGCTTTGCTTTGCGTAGATCAGGTCGACGACGGACTCCACTTCGGCTTCAGATTCGGCTACCCAATCCAGTCCGGTGAGGCCTGCGTCCAAAATTCCGTCCTCTACATAACGTGCCATCTCCTGCGCGCGAATCAGCATGCACTCGATTTCAGGATCGTCGATGGAGGGAAAATAGGAGCGGCTGCTAGTGGTGATGTTGAACCCCGCGCGCCGGAACAAATCGATGGTTGCGTTTTCCAGACTGCCTTTCGGAATACCCAGCTTCAGCTTCACTTGCTTCCCCCGTAAACGGCCTTCGGATCGTATGTCTGCTTCTCAGTTTCGGTCCACACGCCGTCTTTCAAGGAGCGGTAGAAGCAGCTCTCATAGCCGTTGTGGCATACGCCGGGGCCAACGGCTTCCACCTTTACCAGCAGCGCATCCTGGTCGCAATCGGTGGCGATATCCTTCACGATCAGGCGGTGCCCGGACGATTCGCCCTTCAGCCAAAGCTTGTTCCGTGAACGGCTGTAGAAGGTGGCATAGCCGCTCTCCACGGTCATTTGAAACGCTTCTTCATTCATGAAGCCCACCATCAGAACGCGGCCGGAAGCGTTGTCCTGAATGACGGCGGTAATCAGGCCGTCCATCTTTTTGAAATCGAGATCCATATGTGTCCAATAAAAAAGCCCGCCAGAACTTCTGCGGGCCCGATTTGCTCAAATGCTGTGAAGAATGACTAGAGCACGGCCCGATGCAGATGGTGATGATGGTGGTGCTGGGCGTGCTTTCGCATGAAATTTCAGTATAACAGCAAGGCGCGATAAATTAAAGATCAGCCATGTTAAAGATCAGCCATGGATGAGAGCGCGACAGAACGGGCCATGAAGGGTGGATGGGCGCGCGGCCGGACGTTGCCGAAGGGTGCGAACGGCCGCAATCTGTGCCGCTGGTGTAGCTTGGAAGTTCCCAAGGGCCGCCAGACCTTCTGCTCAGAATGGTGCGTAGAGCAATGGCGGCTGCGCACCGATATGTCCTATCTGCGGGAACGCACCTTTCAACGCGACCGCGGCGTGTGCGCGCAATGCCGTGTGGATACGATGGCCGAATGGATTCACATCAAACGCCAGCGCGGCAGCGGACGCACCCGCGCATTGGCGAAATGGGGACTGCGCAGCATCACGCGGAAAAGCCTGTGGGATGCGGATCACATCGTACCAGTGGTGGAAGGCGGCGGCGGATGCGATCTAGAAAATATCCGTACGCTGTGTTTGCTATGCCATCGAACGGTGACCGCGGAGCTGCGGGAACGCCTAAAACGGGGTCCATCCGCGAAACTACTGTTAGACTAATAACACTCCCGTCGTGAATATGGAAAAGCAAACGTCACCCAAGAGTTTCAATTCCTTCGATTCCCCGGATCTCTACAGAATTCAAGTGAGGGAGCTGCGGGGCTATGCCATGTTCACCATGGATCCGCAGGGCATCCTCCTGACATGGAACGCCGGGGTTGAATGCCTACTCGGTTACTCCGAACAGGAATGGGTGGGACAAAACGCGTGCATCATATTCACTCCTGAGGACGCCGCGCAAGAGGTGTGCGATGCCGAGATGCGGAAATCCGAAGAGAGCGGTTTTGCCACCGACATCCGCTGGCACCGGCGAAAAGACGGAACTGAGATGTTCGCCAACGGTTTCATGAATGCGATAAGAGACGACGCTGGAACGTTACTTGGCTTCACAAAGATTTTGAGCGACGAAACGGCGCGCAAACAGTTGCAGGACTCGCTTACCGAATCCAACGCCGCGCTTGAACAGTTCGCTTACGTGGCCAGCCACGATTTGCAGGAACCGCTCCGCACCATGGGTACTTACGCGCAGCTGCTGGCGAAGAAATACAAAGGCAAGCTGGATGCCGACGCGGATTTGTTCATCGACACGATTGTCGCTGGATCCAACCGGATGAGTACGCTGGTGAAAGATTTGTTAATGTACGCCCGCACCGCGACAGAAATCGGACGGCCCTCCTCCATTGCACTTGACGAAGACCTTGAGGCCGCTCTCACGCAGTTGGCGCAAGCGATCGAAGAGAGCGGCGCGACGGTTACCCACGATCCTTTGCCCACGATGCAGCTCGATCGCGGACAGATGGTCCGGCTGTTCCAGAATCTGGTGGGCAATGCGTTGAAGTATCGAAATCCCGGTCAGTCCCCAAAAATTCATGTGGCCGCGAAACAGGCTGGGGAAGAATGGATCATCTCCGTTCAAGATAACGGCATCGGTTTCGATCCAAAGTACGCGGCGAACATCTTCGCGCCATTCAAACGATTGCACACCGCGGTGGAATATCCCGGAACCGGGGTCGGCCTGGCGATATGCAGACGGATCGTGGAAGCGCATGGCGGGCGGATTTGGGCGGAATCGGCGCCGGGCAAAGGCGCCACTTTCCGCTTCACGCTTCCGGCGGAAGGCCAAGAGCCCACGCACCACACGCCATCCATGGCGGGGCCGGTCGCACCCGCTAGTTAAAAGCCTGGTTCAGATCGGCGATGATATCTTCCACGGCTTCGATCCCGACCGAGATGCGGATCAGACTGTCGCGAATGCCGACGCGCTCCCGCTGTTTCGGAGCCAGATCGCGATGCGACGACATGGCCGGATAGAGTGCCATGGTATGCACGTCGCCAAGCGAGGTGCCGCGCACAATCATCTTCAGCTTTTCCATCCAGGCGAACACTTCCGCGCGCCCGGCATCTTTCAAATCGAAGCTGATCATGGCGCCGTAAAAATCCTTTGGAAACAGGCGCGCGATGGAGGACGCATCGGGATGCTTCGAGTCTGCAGGAAAGTTCACTTTCACCACGCCAGGATGCGCGGCCAGCCATGTTGCCACTTTGCACGCGTTCCTGTTTTGCCGT
>JBBRNO010000151.1:0-15747 GCA_038230275.1 Bryobacterales bacterium | reverse complement strand
TTGTCCCGGGAGCGGCTGTACTCCTGAAGGTGTTAGAGGCGTTCCGGATGCCGGCAGTGTATTATTCAAACGCGGGTGTTCGCGACGGCATTATTGCGGATCTGGCATCCCGGGGCGTTGGCCGCGCACTCAGCCATCTGAACCGGGAACAGTTGCTGCACGTAGAGGGCATGGCGAAAAAGTACGGCGTGCCGCCGAAACATGCGCGAAGGGTGGCGTCGTTGGCTCACCAACTCTTTGAATCACTGCAACCGCTTCACAAACTGCCGCCAGATTGTGCAAAACTTTTGGAAGCCGCCGCGCATCTACTAGACACGGGACACTTCATTAGCAGCGCGGCCCACCACAAGCATTCGGCCTATATTGTTCAGAATTCCGACATGCCGGGCTTCACGGTCCGTGAGCGGATTCTGGTGGCGGCCCTGTGCCGGTTCCACCGAAAGGCACTGCCGTCAGCCCGTTACGAAATGGTGCAAACTCTGCCGCTGGAAGATAGGCACGTAGTTACATTCCTGACCCCGTTGCTGCGGATTGCGGATGGTCTCGATAGCGGACAGGAGCAAAAGGTGGAGCGAATGGACTGCCAGATCAAAAATGGCGCCGTAGTGGTTACGCTGGAAGGTGAGAACATCGATCTGGAACTTTGGGCCGCCGAGCGTGCCGCCGAATCCTTCCGGCAGATCTATGAGGCGCCGTTGCAATTTCTCAGAGCGCGGAGGCTTCCCTAGATGACTTCCTCACCGATGAAAGAATTCTCCCGTGTTCAAATCACCGCACTGTTCGGGCGGCTTGTAAAAGCGCTTCACCGCGCGGCCGTGAAACAAGATGAGCAATCCGTTCACGACATGCGTGTTTCCATCCGGCGTTTCAACCAATGCCTAACGGTGTTTGGACAGTACGTGCCGGAACGGGCGACGAAGAAGGTGCGAAAGCAACTGCGCCGGGTGATGCGGCTTTCGAGCAAGATCCGTGATCTGGATATTGCCCTCTCGTTTCTAAAGAAGCAGCGATTCCCGGCGGGCGATCTCACAGACCGGCGCGAGCGTGCCCGCTTGGAGCTCGCGGAAGTTCTGGGCGCTGGCAACTGGGGATCGAGTTTGGACTGGAGCATTGATGAAACCGATATGGCGAGATAAGAAAAGCGTTCAGGAAAACCTGCGAACCCGGTTGCCAGACTTGACGTTGGAGTTTTTCATCGCCGGACGGAAGGCGATGAGACCTGATAGGACTTGGGACCAGATGCACGAGTTCCGGCTGGCCGCCAAAGAGTTTCGCTACACGCTGGAATTGTTTCGACCGATACTCGGCATCAAACTCGAAACACGGCTGAAAGCGGTGCGAAAGATTCAAACATACCTCGGAGACATTAACGATGCAGTTAATGTCCGGAAGTTATTGAAATTGCTGGATGATGCGGATCCACTTCGCGAAAAACTGGCGCAGATGGCTGAATCGAGGCGAAAAGCACTGGTGCTTCATTGGAACAACCGATTTGATGCGCCGGGTGAATTGGAGAGCTGGAAAGCCTATTCAGAAACGGATACCGTCCAGGCTAAGAAGACGGTGTAACAAAAGGTGCGAGAGCGCGCTTGAGTTTGGTAAACTGGAGGTCTTACTGGGAGGTCGTCCAACGGTAAGACGGCAGAATCTGGATCTGCTTATCGGGGTTCGAATCCCTGCCTCCCAGCCAAACTTCGTAAGACTTTTTCGCACGGACTGGATGTTTCGCGTCAAGCCATCGATTCGCGAAGCGATTCTGCTCTTGCTAAGAACCGATCACTATCGTCGGAAGCGTGTACGTCAGCGATCCCAACGTGGATTTTCAAGTGCAGCGTATAGCGTCGGCCCTCTTCTAAGCAGATGTACGGAGCCGCCAGTCGCTGTGCCAGGTCTTTGGTTCGCTTAAGGCTATCCTGTTTGGTAGATAACAGGGTTACCATAAACGCTTCATCGCTCCAGCGTCCAATTTCGGCCTTCTCTCCAAAGTCTTCGCGAACGCGGCGAAACAGCGCTGCCAGTGCCTCTTCAGAAAGATGCTTACCATGGCGGCTCCGGAGATCACGGAGATTTCCAACCTTCACAATTAGCAGGCAGACAGGTCCATCACGGAGAACCACCCGCCGGACCCGACTCTCGAATGCAGATCGCGTCAGGGCGCCGGTGCCGCGGTCGAGTGCGGCAGTAGCCTCGGCTGCCTCCATCCGAAGTTGCATCGTGCGAATTTCATCTCTGAACTGGGCAACGACTATGTCATTCCCGCGCCTCATTTGTTCTACACATTCGGTGATCGCTTTGACAGCTGAGTGAACGCCGCGCCGCAGAAGATCCGGGTCGTCGCCCGCCGCCAACGTCTCGAGTGCGGTTAATTCTTGCTTTAGATCGCGTTCCTGATCTTTTCCCGATGACGAGAAAGTACTCATTACTTCCTGCAGGGAAACGAGCGCGGAAGTAAATTCCTGCCGCAGGCCAGTCAACCGCATTCCACACTTGTCACGGTAGTCGCGAAGCTCCGCCTGGAGTAACGGTTGAGTCTCCAAGAGCGATTCCGGACCCTGCGCGCTGGACACCTGAGCTAGAAGCGCCCGGAGGCTCTGCTGGTGCTGTTCGGTGATGGACGGGTCTACTTCCACTGGATACTGGGCCATGCAATCAATAGCAGCCACGTATCCGGCGACGGAAGCTTTTTGAATACTCTCCATCCGATCAAGATCGGAAACATGTTTGAGCAGCGACATCACTATTGCTCTCATCGGCAGATTCGGGACATCTTTAACACCAATTTTCACTTGCCGGCCTCCGGGCCCAATTGGCCCGGTATACTGGAATTTCAGCTAAAGAAGCAAAATTATGATGCCATTCTCGACGTCAACCCGCACGTTTGCCCTCGTGGTCGCGGCTACAATTGCAATCACGTCCGCCGCCCAGGCGCAGGAATCGTTTCAACAGGTGCAGTCCCGTATCTCCGAATTCACGCTAGCGAACGGAATGAAGTTCATCGTACTGGAACGCCATCAGGCTCCTGTGGCTTCGTTCTACACTTATGTCGACGCCGGATCGGCGCAGGAAAAGTCAGGACTCACCGGACTGGCCCACATGTTCGAACATATGGCTTTTAAGGGTACTTCCACCATCGGGACAAAGAACTATTCCGAAGAGAAGAATTCGCTCGACCGGGTAGACGCCGCGTTTAAGTCTCTGCAGAAGGAGCGTGACAAAGGGAGAAGCGCCAACCCCGAGGCAATCAAGAAGCTGGAAGGCGAGTTCAAAGCGGCGCAGGATACCGCCGGACAATTTGTGGTGAGCAATGAGTTCGGCACGGCAATCGAACAGGCTGGCGGACGCGGCCTGAATGCATCCACCGCCAGCGACAAAACAGACTACTTTTTCAGTCTGCCGTCAAATTCGGCGGAACTTTGGTTTTTCCTCGAATCCGAGCGCTTTCGCGATCCGGTTTTCCGGGAATTTTACAAGGAGCGCGAAGTAGTGATGGAGGAGCGCCGCATGCGCACCGACAGCAACCCCATCGGCAAAGCGGTGGAGGAATTCCTCGCCGTCGCCTACAAGGCCCATCCTTACGGACAACCGACGATCGGCCATATGAGCGACCTGCAAAACCTTACCCGTAAGGACGCAGTGGAATTCTTCAAGACTTACTACCAGCCCAGCAACATGATTGTCAGCATTGTGGGAGACGTGGACCCGAAGGAGATGAAGCGGATGGCGGAAACTTACTTCGGCCGCATCCCGACTGCACCTAAGCCGGAACCGGTCCGCACGGTGGAACCCCCACAGGAATTTGAACGGCGCGTGACGGTGCGGCTGAACGCACAGCGCCTTTTCATTCTGGGCTTTCACAAACCAGGCACGGACGACCCCGACCACGCAGTTTATGTGACCCTGGGCAGCATCCTCTCCGATGGCCGTTCGTCCCGGCTGGATACCGCGCTTGTGCAACAGAAGAAACTGGCCGTGAATGCCTTCGGCGGTCCCGGCTTTCCCGGCGAGAAGTATCCCAACCTATTCCTGTTCGGAGCCTTTACCGCACCGGGCAAGACAAATGAGGAACTGGAAAAAGCAATGCTGACAGAGATTGACCGGCTCAAGACCGAACCGGTGACCAAGGAAGAGCTCGACGGAGTAAAAACCCGCTTCCGCGCGGGCCTGATCAAGCAATTTAACGATAACACCCAGATGGCGGGACAGCTTGCCGAGTGGCAAGCCCTCACCGGGAACTGGAAGAACCTCTTCCTCTATTTGCAAAAGTTGGAGAAGGTGACACCAGATGATATTCAGCGGGTAGCGAAGGCCACCTTCACACCCGGGAACCGGACCATTGCCGTAATTGAACCCATCGAAACCGCGGAGGCGAAATGACCACCACTCGACTTTTTTCTGCTCTGCTGGCCAACATGTTGATCACCGCGGTGGCCGGCCTGGCGCAGAGTAAGCCTGCCGTCAGCTACAAAGACCTGAAGTACCCGCCGCTGCGCAGTGTCAAGGTTCCGCAGCCCACGCGCATCGAGATGCCGAACGGCATCACGCTGTTTCTGCTGGAAGATCACGAGCTACCGGCAGTGGGGATGGCAGCCATGATCCGCACCGGAGGGCGCTATGTGCCGGCGGACAAAGCGGGCCTCGGATTCATCACCGGACGCGTAATGCGCATGGGTGGCACGGCCACTCGTAGCGGCGATGACTTGGACAAGCTGCTGGATCGCCTTGGTGCGTCAGTTGAAACCGGAATTGAAACGGACGCCGGCAGTGCCTTTGTCTCTGTATTGAAGGAAGACGTCGACAAAGCTCTGCCCATCCTTTCCGATATCCTGCGCAACCCCTCATTCCCGGAGGAAAAAGTGGATCTGGTGAAGACCGAACTTCGCGATGCGATCGCACGGCGGAATGAAAGCAGCCATGCCATCTCGCAGCGGGAGTTCGCCCGGCTAATCTACGGTCCCGATAGCGCTTATTCCAGGCTTCCTCAGTACGACACCGTGAATTCCATCACGCGTGACGACCTGGTGACATTCCATAAACAGTACTTTCAACCCGAGAATGTGATCATCGGCGTGTGGGGAGATTTCAATACCGCCGAAATGCGGTCCAAGATGGAAAAAGAGTTTGGATCCTGGGCACGCGGCGGCCGTCCGAAACCGAAGGTTCCGGAAGTGGACCCGGCTGCGAAAACCAGAACCGGTGTGTATATCGTCAATAAAGAAGACATCAACCAATCGGAGATCCAGATCGGTTCCCTGGGCGGGAAACGGAGCGACCCGGATTACTACGCCGATGTGGTATTGGCAACAGCCTTGGGCGGGGGCTTCGGTTCGCGGCTGATGAACCGCGTTCGCAGCGACGAAGGGCTGGCCTATTCCACATTCGCGGCCTGGGGCGCGCAGTACGACCATCCAGGCCTCTATTTCGCATCGGCTGGAACCAAGTCGCAAACGACGATGAAGGCGCTGGATCTGATCAAACAGGAACTCGAGAAGATCGGCCAGAGCGAGTTGACCGATAAGGAATTTCAGTTGGCCAAGGACTCCATATTGAAAGGAACCGCCTTCGATTTCGATTCCACCAGCAAGATCGTACAGCGGCTGATGAACTACGAGTACAGCGGATATCCCAGCGACTATCTGCAGCGGTTCAACGAAAACATCAACAAGGTCACTAAAGCCGATGCACTGCGTGTAGCGAAGCAGTACTGGAATCCCGCAAATCTGGCAGTGCTGATTGTCGGCAAGGCGTCCGATTTCGATCAGCCCGTGACGCCGCTGGGAAAGGTGACCAGCATCGACATATCAATTCCGAAACCGAAGTCGAGCGTGGTGGCGGGCGCCACTGCTGAATCGCTGGCAAAAGGCAAGCAGTTGCTGGCAAAAGTCCGGGAGGCGATGGGCGGAGACAAACTGGCCGCGGTCCATAGTGTGGTCAGCAAGGCCAATCTCACCGTCACCACACCCCAAGGCGAGATGAGCCTGAAGACCGAGACCACGCGGAAATCGGGAAAGTCACTTCAGAAAATGGTCACGCCGATGGGCGAGATCATGCAGGGATTTGACGGCGAGAAAGTCTGGATGAAGGCGGGAGGCAACGTGCAGGATGGGCCTGCCGACGGCGCGGCAGCAGCGAAAGACGAAGCGTTCCGCGAGACCATCGGACTGCTGGCCAAGTCCGCCGGGCTTACCGCTCAAGCTTTGGGTGAATCTAAGCTCGGAGGAAAGACGGTAGAGGGGATTTTGATCAGCGACCCCGCCGCAAAGATGCAGGTGAAGTTCTTTATCGACCCTGCGACAAACCTGGTGGCGGGAAGGGCGTATAACGGCGCCTTGTTCGGCCCGCCCGGCGAAGTGGAAGAGATCTATCTCGACTATAAAGACGTGAACGGAGTGAAATTCCCCAGCCATTCTGTGCTCTCCCAAAACGGCGCCAAAAGAGCCGAGTTGAAGATAGACGAAATTGCGGTGAACCCGAGCATACCCGATAGCGCGTTTGCACGGCCCTGACGAGTAGCGTGGCCATTCTGAAAGATGTACCTCTCAGTGCCTATACGCGTTTCGGAATAGGCGGACCCGCTGACTTCTTGATCGACACAGCAACGGAGGACGGTTTCCAGCAGGCCATAGAACATGCGCGCAAATCCGGCCGCCCGTTTCTTGTGATTGGCGGCGGGACCAATTTGGTAGTTTCCGACGAAGGGTTCCGCGGCACCGTGCTGCGGTATACCGCTAATCGAATCGGCGCGGAAGGAACTCTGATTACCGCCGAATCAGGCGCCGTTTTGCAGGATCTGGTGGATTTCTCCATCGATCGGAGCCTGGCAGGCATTCACACCATGACCGGAATTCCAGGCTGGGTTGGGGGCGCGGTTTACGGCAACGCCGGAGCTTATGGCCGGTCCATTCACCAAAGCGTGAAGTCGGTGCGCTTTTTCGATGGGCTGGCCGTGCGCGAGTTCAGCAACGCCGAATGCCGGTTCCATTATCGTGACAGCATCTTCAAGGCACGCAAAGATTGGATCATCTTCTCCACCACCTTGGAATTGGCTCCCGGCGATGGATCCGAACTGCGCGCGAAAGCGGACGGCATATGGAATGTACGCAATGAAAAGTATCCGTCAACCATGAAATGCGCCGGCAGCATTTTCAAGAATCTGCTCTTGGCCGAACTGCCTGAATCCGTACAGCGCCAAGTGCCGCCGGAGTTGGTGCGTGAAGGTAAGGTGCCGTCAGCTTACTTTCTGGAGTTGGTGGACGCGAAGGGCATGAAGAATGGCGATATTCACGTCGCCGATTATCACGCGAATCTAATTTACAATGCTGGACATGGAACGGCGCGGCAGGTTTGTGAAGTGATCGACGATTTGAAATCTCGCGTTAGCGCCCGCTTCGGCTTCGGTGTCGAAGAGGAAGTGCAGTACGTCGGGTTCACTTCTTCGGCTGATCCTTCTGGATCTCGTAGAGCGTGAAGTCGTCATCGTAAACAGTCGCCTTGATCTGGTCGCCCGCCTTCAGTTCTTTCAGGACCGACTCTTTGTCCACGGCATAGGTCATCGTCATCGCGTCCATCCACCCTTCCACTTTCTCGTGGTTGACGGTTAGACTCTTGGTACTCGCATTGACCTGTTCTATCTTTCCCCTAAGGACATGTGCTTTCTTTTTCGACGGCGTTTGCGCAAACGAGACCGATAGGACCAGGAACAGGATCACGGCGGTAAATTTTGTCATGATTCCATTCTCTCTGATATCGTAGACTGATCGGGAAACACCAAAAGGAGTTTATGAAAAAGAAAGTACTGCTATTGTCGATGTTCTTAGGAATCTGTGCGATGGGTTGGGCACAGGACGAAGACGCCTATAAGGGTTGGATGAAGTCGGCTCCGCCGGCTGTCGGAGCGATCCGCAAGAACCTGGAAGCCAAGTCCCTGGACGCCGTGGTTGGAGACGCGAAGAAGCTGGAACACATCTTCGGCCAGTCCGCCGAATTCTGGGAAAAGAAGGGTGGAGCCGACGCTGCGGGCTGGTCCAAGGATGCCCAGGCCGCCGCTGCGAAAGTGGCAAGCGCCGCCGCTGCTGGTGACGCCGACGGAGCTGCGGCTGCATTCAAGACCGTGACTGGTTCCTGCAAGGGTTGCCATGAAGCACACCGCGAAAAGCTGGCGGACGGATCTTACAAGATCAAGTAGCTACTTCGCAGTCTCCAGATCTTGCACCACGTAACGCACGATTGATTCCAGCAGTGCCGCGCGCGGAAATTTGCCGTGGTCCAGGAAAGAGAGCAGCGACTTGTCTGCGAGCTTATCCAAAGGCAGTCCGACGGCCAAATGATCCGCGCGCGCGGTGCCAAGATACTTGGCGCCCGGAACAATGGCGTCGTCCCGCGTCAATTGGCTATCCTGCTTTGGATCGAAAACCGACAGCAGCTTCCAGCTTTCCAGCAGCATCTTCGACGTATTCGAAGCATCGGAGACCGCGGCGATGGAATAGGTGGGCACCATCGGGTTCGGATAGCTCGCCAGGAAGGCCTGCCTCACATCGCGTTTCAGACTCTTGAAGCCGGTAGATACATCTCCCTTACACCCGCCGAATTTCATCAGCTGCATGTATTTGTCCAGCATCGCAGGCAGAATATCGGCAATGGGCGATCCACCAATGGCTCCAGCTACGGTGACGAAAGCGGCCACCGATGCAGCGGCTTCTTTATCGGTGGCCAGCATCGTTTGAAGATCCGGCGCGCCCTTGCTGTAACCCAGAACGATGTACTTCCGCTGATCGTCTTTCATGTGGTCTTTGAGATACTGTGCGATCGTCTTCGCATTCACCTCACTCGCGTCATTTGGCACAGCCAGCAATTCCACAGTCATCCCTTGCTTTTCGCGAAGCACCTTCTGGCCTTCATCAAACGCGGGCGCCATGGAGGCGCAAGAGTTCATGATGCCGGGTACAATCAGCAGCCGGTACTTCGTGGGGATCGCTGCCAATTCGACCTTCTTGGTAGATGGCGATTCCATATATTGCGAACACGCGCCCCAGTTTCCACCGTCCGCGTTTTGATCGAGCACTGAACAGAACATGTCCGAGAAGCTTCCGGTGTAGTCAGCCGACGGCGCGGTCAGAACAATGATCTGCGTTCTTCCGTCGGACTCAAAACTGCCTCCGGTTGCCGTCTTCGCCGTTCTAATCGGATTCGATGGCGTGACGAAGCTGAGCTTCGCAACCAGGCCGGTATCGTTCAGGCTCTGGGCTACGTACTCGCGCTCCAGATCCACCTTGGGATCGATCTTGTGGGTCACTCCGTTATTGCGCTTGTCGCGTTCAAAGCCAATGTCGTGCGTGGCGGCGCCGGCCCAAACCGTCTGGCCTTCCACCTCAAACGGTGCCTTCCACAATCGGAGATGATGCCGGGTGGCGACGACGGAAATCGGTTCGGCATGGGCAAGTCCGTAATCCTGAGGCCGTCCAAAAAGATACAAGACGCTCATCGGCATCTGGAGGTAGGCCTGCTTGGAAAGACTGGCCATCAGTCCATGCATTATGGCGTCCTTGGTCTCGCGATCCACCGTCACCCAACCGGCCGCCTGAAAAGCCTGCCTCACCTTCTCTTCCGATCCGACCATTACGAAATTCACCCGGTCGCCGACGTTGCCTTGCAGATCGCTGATGCGGGTGGGAATCCTGTCGAGCATCTCCACCGTGATTTCCGGGATGTGAACATTTGGGGTTGCTTTAGTTGTATCTACTTTCGCAGCCGTAACCGCGATGGAGACCTGATAGCTGCCGGTCCCCTTGTCGCCCGAGGCCTGGTTGATGCCGACCGAAAGGCGGCCTATCCGGGAAGCCGACATCTCACGCTTCGGTCCGATCAGAAACGGCTGCGCCGTCTCAGCGCCGCCGATGCGGCCGATCACGGAGCCCCGGCCCGCGTCCACCACCGGCATGGTGCGGAGCAGATCCTTCCAGCTGCGCGGCAGACCTTCGGGACCATTCGCTTTCGACTGGGGATACTGCAAGCTGCCGGTTGCGGTGATCACGACGACATCACCAATGCCAATATCTATGGCGGTGTCCACCCAGGTCTGATCCCCTTTCAATTCGAATGTCTTTGGGGTTGCGGCAGTCTGGGCATAGAGGCTGGTTGCCAGGATCGCGGTGAGAATGCACTTGCGCATGGGACTATTCTCTCCCGAATAGACCGGTTGCCGCTACCGGCTTACCGTCAATCACGATCAGTGCCGAGATGCCGGGATGGCGATTCACGAACTCGATTCCGCGTTCCGGACCCATTACGCAGATTGCCGTCGCCAAGCTATCCGCGGTGATTCCGTGCGACGCGACAATCGTAACGCCGATGCGCGTTGTCAACGCTTGGCCCGTGCTGGGATCGATGATATGCGAATAGCGCTTGCCGTCGATCTCCAGGAATTGTTCGGTATCGCCAGAGGTGGAAACAGCGGCGTTGGACAGAGTGATTCGGCGCCGAAAACCGGCAGCCGGCTCGACAACAATTGTCCTCGGCTCTTGGCCGATTGCCAGATCGCCGCTAGCCGCAACCAGCGCGTTGGAGAGGCCCATGTTCCGGAGCACAAGCAGAGCTTCGTCAGCGGCATAGCCTTTTGCGATACCGCCGGCATCCAGTTGCATCCCGGGCTGGGTAAGATGTGCCGTTCGCGTGGCGGGGTTCAGAATCAGTTTCGGGTAGCCGGTCCGGCTGAGCGCCTCGGCACGGGCTTTGCCCGAGGGCAGCATCTTGTCTTGCCTGGCACGCCGCCATAGCTGGATTACCGGACCCATAGTGATGTCGAAGGCTCCGCCAGTTTGAGCAGCAAGCCGCTGCGCGGTCTCCAGCACCAGGAAAAGATCACGGCTAATCCGCACTGGCCTGGTGGACAGGCGCAGCAGTTCGCTTTGCGGCTTGTAGTCGGAGAGGATCTCGTCCAGTTCGCGGACCCGGGCAAAGGCGGCGTCGAATGCTGCGTGGGCAACATCCACATTGGGCGCATCCACCGTAATCCGAAAGAGCGTTCCCATGTGGGGCTCTACTCTTTCAAACTTCTCCGCCAGCAGCGGGAGGCAGAGCAGCAGCAGGCTACTCTTTTTCCACACCGTTATTCCAGTATTGGTACATGTGCTGCTCTGACGGAGCTTTCAACGGGCGGACCAGGCGGAAGCCCAAAAACTGCGCGTCGGTGAGATACCAGATGCTTTTCGGAAGCTGCGGGTCCTGCATCTTCCACGACGAGTCTGAACCCAGACGGGCGCCGGATCGCAGCCGGTCGGCCGGATCGCTCCAACCTCCCCCGCGCGTGGCGTGCGGATAGGGTTTCGTCGATTTCACCCACGGCTCCAACGCTGGTTCGGCGGAATACTTCGTGTATTGATCGAGAGTCCATTCGGCGACATTGCCGTGCATGTCGTAAAGTCCCCACGGGTTCGGCTTCTTAGTGCCAACCTTTTCGTACTTCCCGTTACTGTTGCCCTCAAACCAGGCGTATTCCCCCAGCTTTGAGGCGTCGTTCCCAAACGAATAGGCTGTAGTAGTTCCAGCCCGACACGCGTATTCCCACTCAGCTTCGGTAGGCAGCCGGTAGAACTGCCCGGTCTTTGCGCTAAGCCACTCGGCGAACTTATTGGCCGCGTGCTGCGTCATGCTGATGGCGGGATAACCGTTAATCCCCATGCCGAAGCTCATCTCCACATAGGGCCGCGTCGGGCGGCTTAACGCGTCCACTACTTCGTCGGCGCCGGTCGTTTCTCCGGCTTGTTGGGCGAACATGAAGTGCCGGTATTCGTCCCAGGTTACTTCGTACTTTCCCATCCAGAATGGTTCGATCTTCACTTTGTGCCGCGGGCCTTCATCTTTGCCGCGATCGGCTTCGGTGACGGGTGTACCCATGGTGAATTCGCCCGCTGGGATCGGAATCATGGAGAACGAGACATCGGTGCCGGGGATCATGATCTTGTAAGGCTCCATCTTCGAGGGAGCGCTACCCGCCATTATCTTCGCGTGAAGCTTTGCAACGGTCGCACGTTCGACTGCTTCCGAGCGAGCGGCTTTATTCACGCGGATGACGAAGCCTTCCGGCCATTGCGCGCCCTCCGCGATCCATTGGCGGATGGTGTCGCGCTGCGCCTTGGCAACTTGCGGTCCACCAGGGGGCATGGCGCCCGGTTGCTCTGGGGCGATCTCCATCACGGCGGCCAGCCGGGTAGCGGACTTCGGCTTTGTGTCCAGGCGCAGCCCTCCCAGAGCGTTGGCCGGTCCATGGCAATGCAGGCAGTTGGCTTCCAGAACCGGGGCTACTTGTTTTTGGAAATCCACCGCCGCCAGCGCGGGCATGGCGATCAGCACCGCGGCCGAGAGAAATCCCCGACGCATGTCAGATGGCCTTGTTTCTGCCAGGCAGAGGCATCGGTGCAACAGGCAGACTCATGTTCCAATCCACTTTGTCTGGCCCCAACTTCTCCTGCGAATTCATCGCCTGGTCCCACGTAATCTGTTGGCCGGTGTAGGCGGCCATGCGGCCCATGATCGCCAGCATTGTACTGGTTACCATGCGGACGCCGTTGTTTATCGGCTTGCCCTGGCGGATGGAGGCGAACAACGCGTCATGCTCGGCCTGATACATGTCGTACTTGGTGCCCTGGAAGGTCCACTTCTTCTCCCCTTCGATGCGCGGCAGAGGACCCCGGCCGATGGTCGCAGTACCCTTTGTGCCCAGGATGTAATCGGAGTTCTCGTTATAGCAGCCTTCCATTTGACGGCAGGCTACGAAGGCACGCACATTGTTCGGATAGAGGTAATTGACTTCGAAGTGGTCGAAGATATTTCCACCCTTCGCCGGAATCTGACGGCCGCCGGTGGCGACGCAACTCACCGGCGGGGCATCTTTCATGGCCCACGCTACTTTATCCACGCTGTGAACGGCCTGCTCCACCAAGCTGTCGCCGCAGAGCCAGCCGAAGTTATACCAGTTGCGGATCTGCCATTCCACGTCGCTCATACCCGCCGGTCGCTCGCTGGCATCCGGCATTGGCTTTACTGGGCTGGTGTAATAGGTGGCGTAGTAAGCCACAATGTCACCGATCGCGCCGTTTTCTATCTGCTCAAAAGTCTCCTTGATGTAGTTGCTATAGCGCCAGCAGAAGCCGGATACCAGCGAGATATTCTTCTGCTTGGCCAGCTTCACGGATTCCAGTACGTCACGGACGCCCGGCGCATCCACCGCGACCGGCTTTTCGCAGAAGACGTGCTTGCCCGCCTCAATCACCGCGCGGATGTGTTGTGGACGAAAGCCTGGAGGCGTGGCAAGCAGCACTACGTCCACGCCGCTATCGATCAACTTCTGGTAAGCGTTCAGGCCGACAAACTGGTTCTTCGGATCCACTTTTACCTTATGGCTGATCTTGCCGTCGCTGACTGTGCGTAGCGTGTTTAGGCTATCGTCGATCCGATCCTGGTAGACATCAGCCACCGCAGTTAGTTCGGAATAATCATCCGCATTCAGAGCTTGTGAGGCTGCTCCCGTTCCGCGTCCGCCGCATCCCACCAGCCCTACCTTGATGGCTTTGGTGGATTGGGCGGAGAGGATAGCCGGAAATCCGGCAGCTAGTGCTGTGCCTAACGCGCTCGCCTTCAGGAAATCACGGCGGGCTTGGGGTGTCTTGGGATCGATCATGGCTCTATTTTAGCTCCGATTGGCACTCTTTCTGTACCATAGGCGCATGCGAGGATCGTGCGGTATTTTCCGTTTTGCCGCGGTTGCCGTGCTGGTGGCCACGACTGCTTTCTGCGGAGAGTGGAACAAGCGGCTGGCGGCCGGCTAGCTGGATTCCCGGCAGAAGGAATGGTTCGAGTGGAAATCGGCGAAAGCACCCGGCGGGCCTTGCGTTTCGTGTCACACAGGTCTGACGTATCTGATTGCGCGGCCAGCACTCCGGCGGGCGCTGGGTGAAGGCGGGCGCACTCCATCCGAAACCGGATTGCTTGACGGACTGCGGGCGCGCGTTGGCAAAACGGACGCGAAAGACGTCTATCCCGCGTTCGCCAAAGAACGGCTGGCGTAGCAGCAGATGGGTGTGGAGGCCATTCTTTCAGCCCTTCTGCTGACACTCGAAAACGCGGGCAGCGCGGACGCCGTACTCGCGTTCGATCGCATGTGGCGGTTGCAGATTTCCGATGGGAAGGACCGCGGCGCATGGGCATGGTTCAGTCTGGACCTGAATCCCTGGGAGATGCCTGAGTCGAAGTTCTTCGGGGCTACGATGGCCGCTCTTGCCGTGGGACCGGCACCCGATGGTTATCGGGGCCGGCCGGAAGTCCATAATCATGTCGCGGCGCTGACGGCGTATCTGCAACGGGAACAGGAATCTCAATCGCTACACAACCGGCTGATGTTGCTGTGGGCGTCGACAGGGTTGCCTGACGCGCTGCCTGCCGCGGTGCGGCGGGTGATAGTTGAGGAGGTTTGGCGTAGACAACGACCGGATGGCGGCTGGACGATGGAATCCTTAGGGCCCTGGAAACAGCAAGCCGCGGCGCCGGTGTCCACAAGCAGCAATAGCTATGCAACCGGGCTTGCTGCGTTCGTACTGCAGCAGGCCGGGGCGACACGCTCGGACACACGATTGATCCGGGCTCTCGACTGGCTTGCGCTGCATCAGGATTCCAAACAAGGTTCGTGGGCAGCTTCGTCCATGAATAAGAGATTTGAAGCCGGGTCGATGCAGATTCAATTCATGAATGATGCGGCCACGGCGTTTGCGTCGCCTGCATTGCTGGGAAGCGAGTAGGAATTCCTCACGGGGATTCACGGTGTGTCGCGACGGGACGTCGTGAAGACTGGCCGGCCGTCACTTACGGGCCGGAGTTTCTTGCCTTCGGCCCGCGCAATTCCCATGGCAAGTTGCGCATCGAAATGGAATTCCGTTCAGCAAAGGTGAGCCAAACGGAGTTGTCTTTTTCGCTCTAATTAGTAGAGCGGACGGAATTCCATCGCACCGAACGAATAAAGGACTCAACAAAATGAAATCAGCAATCAGCGTAGTCTTGATCATGTTGTGCTCTTGGACCGCCTTCGGCGGGATTTGACTCTCGGTCGAATTCCCGTCATGGCAGCGTCGGTGGAATCGGCTGCGGAAGATCAGGATTCTCCAGCGGCCGGCAAGGCGGCTCTGCAGAAAACTCCACAGAAATTAAAGAAGAGCCACAAAGGCTTGTGGATCACCGCCGTTATAGTGGCGGTAGCGGCAGTGGTAATTGGATCGCTGGCGTACACGCGATTCCACAACGAAGGCGCTATCTGAACAGAGCCTTGTAACCCTAGCGCGTCCGTGCGGCCGGCGTTTTCGCGGTTTCCGGAGTTTCCGGGAAGGTCCAGGTTTCCGGGTTCGGCGGAGGCTTGAATTCGTCGGTGCTGAATAGGCGGAACTGCTCCCCGGGCCCAGCTACCATCAATTGCAGAGCGATTTGAAAGCGGGGACCCTGGAAATACGATACGCGAAGGCGGTGGATTCCACCGCTTAGGTTCGCGTTTGCCGTCTTTGTCTGCGGCGGGTGCTGGCCGTCGTTATCCACCACGACCTGATCGTCGATATAGAGCTTCGAGCCATCGTCGGAAGTCAGTTGAAATTTGTAGTCTCCCGGTTTCTCGATCCAGAACCGGCCAGTGTAGTCGATGGCGAACCATTCGAATCGCTTCGTCACTCCCGGGAATCCGGCTTGGAAATCCTGAGGTGGCACGTTCAGAGCAGT
>JBBRNO010000150.1:0-16038 GCA_038230275.1 Bryobacterales bacterium | reverse complement strand
TGGGATTTCCACTAAGATCCCTTGTGCTTCAGGTTCCATAAACCGATTATCGCCTAAAACATTTTAGAGTGAACATGTTTTAAGTGGCCATTCTCGATTTTTTCACACCTTCTCACGGTCGCGGCTCGGAAACGCAGTGTGGGCCGCGAAAATCCAGAACGCCTATTTCTGGAACTAAGCACTAGACACGATCTGTCCTTAATCCGTCTGGCGGCATCGGTTGAACCAGTTTGGTCAAAGAACGAGGTTTCCGGCCGATAAGCCATGTAGTGAACCTCGCGACCGATCAGTCTGGAACCATGGCAATGCCAGATCAGGGCCTTGAGCTTTCGCCTGAACCGTTGGTGCCCCCGGTTCCGGAATCCATTGCGCATACCGGGCTGAGCGCCGCGATACTGGAGCATTTGATTCTAAAGCTTCTCTACGTGCGAGGGGAAGTATCGGGTCGGGATCTTTCGCTGGCAATGGGGTTACGCTTCAGCGCTATTGAATGCCTGCTGGATACGTTTAAGCGGAATCAAGCCGTGCAAGTGAAGCGGTCGTTAGGAATGGGTTCGGTTTCGGCGCAATTCTCGCTCACCGAATTAGGGCGCGTGCACGCCAGGGAGGTTCTGGAAAGCAATCAATATTGTGGACCGGCGCCGGTTCCACTTTATCAATACACGTATTTCGTACGGCGGCAGCGGCAACCCGACGGCTGGCTGACGATGGAGGCGCTGAGGCGCGCCTACCGCCGGATGGTAGTGACTGAGCAGATTTTGTCGCAAATTGGGCCAGCAGTCTGCTCCGGCAATTCGTTCCTAATCTATGGCCAGCCGGGCAATGGGAAAACCTTCCTGGCGGAGGCGTTGGGGAACCTGGACCAATCGTGTATCTATTTGCCGTATGCGATTGAATATCAAGGGGTGATCGTGCAAGTCTACGATCCGACCTATCATCAATTGGTGCAGGATGAGGAACCGGTATCAGCGCTGGCGTTCGAACTTCCTCATGACGGGCGCTGGTTCAAATGCCGCCGGCCATTCATTGTGACGGGCGGCGAACTCTCCATGGAGATGCTGGACCTCAGCTACAACGCAACATCAAAAGTCTATGATGCTCCGTTCCAACTCAAGGCAAACAACGGCATCTATCTGATTGACGATTTCGGCCGTCAAAAGGCGACTCCCACGGAAGTGTTGAACCGTTGGATTGTCCCCATGGAGCGGCGGATTGACTATCTCTCCCTGCGAACGGGCGGAAAAATCACGGTGCCGTTCGAGGCGTTCCTCATCTTCTCCACTAACCTGAAACCGGAGGGCTTGGGGGACGAAGCATTTCTGCGCCGGATTCAATATAAGATGCTGGTCAGAAATCCCACCGCGGAGGAGTTCGAACAGATATTTCATTTTTATTGCGAATCGCGAGAGCTTCCTTATCCGCAGGGAATCGTGGGACGATTCATCGATCGATACTACAGGATTTCCGGGAAGCCCTTCCGCCGTTGTCATCCGCGGGACGTTCTTTCACACGCGCTCGACCTGATCAATTTTGAACGATTGCCGTTTGAACTGACGGACGAACTTCTAGGCCGAGCCTTCGAAAGCTGCTTCGTGGAAGACCCGGATGACTGACGCCGTTAGGTGTGGTGGAAACTCAGGAACGATAGTGCTAGAACTTCGGCGGTTTTTCATGACACGGCAATCTTTACTCATCACCACTTTCGTGGTGTCGTTGGCCGGTGTGCTTCTTGCGACGCGTGCCACTTCAGCGGACTAAGCTGACCGGTGCGGTGCTTATGAACACGGACGTGCCCGGCAATGCGGGTTCCGACTACTGGAACACGCGGGCTTTTGATGGCGGCATTTACAACTTGTATCTGTTAAGGATGGCGCCAGATTTGTCAATAACGGGGAAGGAGCGGGAACGCGCATCAATATTGACCTTCTACCGGGAAGTTACACGTTTAATATTTTTGCGGAGCCGGGATCCGGCAGCAACTTCGGCTTGAATCTGTTCTTCAACGCGAACGACACTAGGCCGGGTGTTTCGGTCTTCGGACCCGCCAATACCATCACCTTTGGACCAAATGGAGGCACCACACGTCAGGTCAGTGGAATCACGACAGCCGGGGCGAATACGGATACCTTTGTCGATGGGTCAACCACAGTCGTCGTGGTGGGGGTTCTCGCTGAACACGCCGGTTCCGGGCGTTACCCCGGATGTGGCGAACACCTGTTACAACGCCCCCAACGGGAAAGCCAACTCATTGGGCCGTTTCTCACTGCGAGTGACCGGCCCAGATGTTTCGCTGCCGGAACCCGCATCCATGACGCTGATTGGCAGCGGGCTGGTTGGATTACTTGCTGCTTCCCGGCGCTTCCGCCGCGCTTCGGTTAGAGGTCCGCGCCACCAGCTCGGCTTCGCGGATTTTGAATTTCTGAATTTTGCCGGTGACTGTCATTGGAAAAGTTTCGACGAAGCGAATGGTGTGCGGGATCTTGAAGTATGCGATTTTGCCGCGGCAGTAGTCGCGTACTTCGTCTTCACCACATTCTTCCCCCGCCTTCAACCGTATCCAGGCAGCAACAATTTCGCCTAGTCTTTCGTCTGGTATGCCCACTACTTGCACATCGGCGATCTTCGGATACGTGTAGAGGAACTCTTCCACTTCCCTGGGGTAGATGTTTTCGCCGCCTCGAATGATCAGATCCTTGGCGCGGCCGGTGATGCGGAAACATCCATTTTCGGACATCGTCCCCAGATCGCCGGTGTGCAGCCAGCTATCGGAATCGATGGCCTTCCGGGTTGCCTCCTCCTCGCCGTCATAGCCCGGCATCACATGATACCCACGGGTACACAGTTCGCCCTGCTGAGCCACGGCGACGGTTTCGCCTGTGGTCTGCGAAACAATCTTCGCTTCCGTGTTTGGCAAGACCGGGCCAACGGTGGACACTCTGAGCTCAATCGGATCGTCCAGATGGGACATGGTGATGAGCGGCGAACATTCGGTCTGCCCGTAGCCGATGAGGATCTGCGGACAATGCATTTGAGTCATCACGCGTTTCATCACCTCCACCGGGCACGGAGCGCCCGCCATGATCCCGGTGCGCAGGGACGTCATATCGAAGCGGTGGAACTCGGGATGATCCAGTTCGGCGATGAACATGGTGGGGACGCCGTAAATCGCAGTGGGCCGTTCGCAGTCGATGGCCTGCAGCGTGGCCATCGCTTCGCATTGGGGAGACGGAAATACAAGCGCCGCGCCGGTTGCAAGCGAAGCCAGACTCGCCATCACGCAGCCGAAGCAATGATACAAGGGCACCGGGGAACAGATGCGGTCTTGCGGCGTAAGACCGAGTTGCCGGCCGCACAATTCCGCGTTGTTGATCAGATTCCGGTGCGTGAGCAGGACGCCCTTCGGGGCGCCGGTGGTTCCAGACGTGTACTGAATATTGGTAACGTCGTTGGGCAGCGCGGTATTCGCGTCGAAGTCCACACCACCGGCAATCATTGCGTCCCAGGACGGATCACCCAGGAAGATGCGGTGTTGCAGCGATCCGGGTGCACCGGCGGCGGCTTCCTGCAGAATCTGGCCGTAGTTGGCGCGCGAGTCTTTTTCCCAAAGAAAGAGTGCCTTCATGCGCGATTTCCGCAGCACGTAGGCAAGCTCATGCGAACGGTAAGCAGGGTTCACATTGATGAGAACCACGCCTGCCCGGGCGGCGGCATGTTGGAGCAGGATCCATTCGAGGCAATTGGTAGACCAGACTCCGATACGGTCTTGTGGTTGCAGTCCAAGGCCGGCCAGCCCTCGAGCCACTTCCCCAGTCCGGCGAAGCAGTTGCGACCACGTCAGCCGGACATTCTGATGACGGACTACAACGGCAAGTTCATCCGGATGTTGACTGGCGATGGATTCCAGCGCCTGACCGATGGTGGTCTCAAGCAGGGGCCGGTCCACTCCACGCGCGTAACTGAGCATGCAGAGAATTGTATACCGGAAGCTATTCGTGGCTCAGGACTGTGGCTGCGAAGGAGGACTTCACATTTCCTAACCGTATTCGGACATTGGAAGCACGGCGCTAAACCAGCTTCGGAACCAGCATCCACTTCAGCACGCCGCGCGGCTGCGGACCGAAGCCCTCGACATCGATTCGGATCATTGCGCCCTTCTTCATGTCCACATAAAGCGACGGTGCGCCAAGCAAGTAGGCGGCCAGCGTGCTCAACAGGGGCTCATGGCCAACCAGCATCAGTGACTCTGCGTTTTTGTGCGCGCGGATCTCCTCCCAAACCGGCTTCGGATCCGATGACGGAATCAGCACGTCCGTCTGCAGCGGGGCTTCCTTGTATCCAAGAACCTCGATCGCTATCGCCGCCGTTTCCAGCGCGCGAATGTATGGGCTGCTCAGCACCAACTCCGGTGCTACGCCGGACCGCTGCACTACGCGTAAAGTTTCGCGCAGTTTCTTCTTGCCCTCGGCAGTAAGAGCGCGGTCCGCATCGTTTCCCCCGGGCTTGGCGTTTTCGGCGATGCCGTGACGCAGAATGTAGAGTTGCATGGCGATTCCAGTATACTGAGACGGTTTGACAATCCTTCCGCGGGAAAGGCTGCAGCGCATCGCATTCTATTTGGCTGGTGCCTCAGCCGTCACCGATCTGGTATCGATTTTTGCCTGCCACACGCTGCTGATTGCGGCCACGCTGGCACTGCTGCTTTCTCGCCCGAAGCTTCGCTTTCCCCCGGTGATGCTGCCGCTGTTGCTGTTCATGGCGGGAACGGTGGTTTCGATGCTGCTGGACGACGCACCGTCGCTTGGATTGAAGCAGCTGAAAAAGTTCTTCGTATTCCTAATGCTGATCGTGCTGTACAACACCTTTCGCAAGTTGGAGCAGTTGCGCTGGCTAGCCGTGTGTTGGGCGGGCGCGGCCACGGTGCAAGCGCTTTGGAGCTTTCGCCAGTACATCCATAAACAGTCAGAAGCGGCGGCGGCAGGGCGCGACTTCTATGAATTCTACGTAGCAAATCGCATCACCGGATTCCTGGGGCATTGGATGTCCTTCTCCGGGGTACAAATGCTGGCGTTGCTGGTTGTCTTGTCCGTTCTCTTTTTCTGGCCGCCGCCACGGAAGCTTGCGATTGCGCTCGCTCTGAGTGTAGTTCTCATTCTGATTTCGATCGCGCTCGGGGATACTAGAAGCGTTTGGGGAGCCACCGCGGCCGGCATCGTGTTTCTGGTATGGATGTGGCGGCCCCGGATGATCTTGCTGTTGCCGGTTTTGGCCGCCGCGGGTTACGCGGCCGCGCCCACCGCACTTCGCGAGCGCGTGACGTCTATTTATAAACCACACTCTACACTCGACTCGAATCAGCACCGCTACGTCACCATGCGCACTGGAATTGCGATCATCAAAGCGTATCCATGGTTCGGTCTGGGGCCGGAAATTGTGAATCGCGACTTCCGCAAGTGGGTCCCCGCCGATATTCCCCGTCCCTTGCCCGACGGTTACTACGGCCACCTGCACAGCATCTATGTTCACTACGCCGCCGAGCGCGGAATTCCCACCATGCTGATGATGATGTGGTTCCTGGCGAAAATCGTTCTTGATTTTGCGCGTGGATTGCGAAGGTCTTCGCCGGGACAAAGAGCGTTTCTCTGCGCCGGAATTGCCGCCGTCATTGCCATGCTGCTGGAGGGTTTTTTCGAATTGAATCTGGGAGACAGCGAGCCGTTGGGAATTTTTCTGGCGGTTGCGGCGTGCGGCTACGTTGCACTGGCGCAGGAACCGAAGGAGGAGAAGATATGTCTGCAATCGTGCTAGCCGGGGGTGCGGGAGGGTTGGGTGCCGCTGCCGCTGACCTGCTGGCCGCGGAAGGCTTTCCGTTGGTGTTGAGTTACCGATCCAATGCCAGGCGCGCAGAGAAGCTTTCCGGAATCGCCAAACTGGTGCAGGCCGATATCACCATAGCTGAAGACCGCCAGCGCCTGCTGGACACTGCACCCGAAATCTACGGACTAGTGGTATTCACGGGAGATCCGGCGCGCATCGCAGACCCGGCGCAAACGGAATCGGCCATGCTGCACTCCCATGCCGTGAACTATCTGGGGCCCATCCTGCTGGCGCGGGAGGCTGCGGCTCGAATGAAGGCCAGTGGCACGCACGGGGCTATCGTGTTGATCTCCACTATGCAGGCAGTGGCATTGTTTCCGGGCTCCACAGCTTACGCGGCGCCAAAAGCCGCGCTGCTACACGCCGCAAGAATCCTGGCGAAAGAGTGCCGCGGAACTACGAACATTCGTGTCAACGTAATCTGCCCTGGGGTGAATGCCGCAGGGATGGCGGAAGCCAGTATCGCCTCTGGGAAATACGATCGCTACATCAACGAAGGGATCATTCCGCGGTTTGGAAGGGCTGCAGACGTGGCGCGCGCGGTGCGCTTCTTTCTGCAGCCCGATAATTACATCACCGGCCAAGTACTAACGGTGGACGGTGGATTGACGCTGTAACGCTAGACCTCTGTAATCGTAACGCTGGTCAACGTGTCGCCCTGCTTCACGTTGTTCACCACATCTTGTCCGCTGGTCACCTGGCCAAAGACGGTATGTTTTCCGTCCAGCCAGTTGGTGGCAATGTGGGTAATGAAGAACTGGCTGCCGTTGGTATTGGGGCCGGCATTCGCCATCGACAGGGAACCCACTTTGTGCTTGCGCGGAATGCCCTTCAACTCATCGGCAAACTTGTAACCGGGGCCGCCCGTGCCGTCGCCTCTGGGATCGCCACCCTGGATCATGAAGTCCGCAATGACGCGATGAAACTTGGTGCCGTCGTAGAACTTGTCGCGGGCGAGGAACACGAAATTGTTCACCGTGTTCGGAGCGTCCGCCGCGAAGAGATCGCAGACAATCGTTCCGCGGGACGTTTCAAACGTCGCGGTGAAATTCTTCGCCGGATCAATTGTTAATTCAGGAAGTGCTGCGTAAGATTTAGCCATCAGAGTCAGTTTATCAGCTTAGACAAAAAGCCCATGGACCGGCTTGCCTTCCACCAGCGCGCGCGGCTGTTTCAGGTCGTTCAGAATCTGCATGCTTGGGTCAATGCCCAAGGTGTGATAGATGGTGGCCACCAGATCCGCCGGATGCACCGGATTTTCAGACGGCGCTGACGCCTGCGCATCCGACTTGCCATATTGGAATCCGCGTTTCACGCCCGCGCCGCCGATGATGCCTGTATAGCAATACGGCCAGTGGTCGCGGCCATCGGGTGCATTGGTGTTACCCGACGTGCTGACGCCAATCCGCGGACTGCGTCCGAACTCGCCGATCGCAACCAGCAGCGTGTCCTTGAACAATCCGCGCTGATCCAGATCTTCAATCAGGGCCGATAGCGAACGGTCCAGCACCGGGCAATGCAAATTCTTCAACGGCCCGAAGTTAGCAGCGTGCGTATCCCAGGAATCGACTTCCGGATTTCCGTTGGCCACGGCCGGCCAGTTCAATTGCACGAACCGCGTACCGGCTTCCACCAGACGGCGTGCCAGCAGCGCGCCCTGCCCAAAGGTAGTCCGGCCATAGCGGTCGCGGACCTTGTCCGTTTCCTTCGTCAAATCGAAAGCGTCGCGCGCCTTGCCGGAAAGCACCAGATCATAGGCCTTCTCGTAATATTCATTCAACGCATAACCGCTGACGGCTTTGTCCAGTTCCTTCATGGAACCGTTGATGCCCTTCAAGAGCGTGACTCGATCCTTTAAACGTTCCGCCGTCACTTCCGGACGCATGGTCAAATCTTCCAAGCGGATGTCTTTGTTCGGATCCTGATAGAGCCGGTAGGGATCGAACGCCTTGCCCAGATACCCGGCTGCCCCGCCCTTGCCGATCACATTGCTCTCTTGCAACGGGCGCGGCATTTCGACGAACGGGAGCATCGGTCCTTCCGGCGGGCGCATCTTCGATAGATGACAGCCCATGTGCGGGAAGTCGCGCGGCGATGGCGGCTCAAGCTGACCCGAAGGGGACACTTTGTCTGGCGCCCAACCAGTCATCATCTGGTAGATGGCGGCGGTGTGGTTAAACAGCCCGGCCGGCGTGTAGCTCATCGACCGGATCATGGTGACCTTGTCCAGTTGTTCGGCCATCATCGGCATGGTCTCACTGACCTGAATGCCGTCCACTTTGGTTTTGATGGGCTTGAACTCGCCGCGAATATTCGACGGTGCGTCCGGCTTAGGATCCCAGATATCGATGTGGCTCGGCCCGCCTTGCAGGAAGATGAGGATGACCGACTTCGCCTTCGGCTCAATCCCGAGCGAGGCCGGCGCCGCAGTAGCCTGCATGCGCAGAAATTCAGGAAGGCTGAGGCCAATCAGCCCCGCGCCGCCGACGCGCAATAATTCGCGCCGCGAGTATCCATCACAGGTTCTGCCGGGACGTCCAGGAATCGATAGCATGTCCGCTCCTTAAGTACGTGCCATTTATTATATCCACGTTAGCCGCGCAGAAGTTCGACCTCCCGCGGCGTCAAACTGCGATGCTTCCCAATCTCCAGCTGCTCTATTTGAATGGGGCCGATGGCAATCCGCACCAGCTTCTGGACCTTGCTGCCAACGGCTTCGATCATGCGGCGAACCTGCCGGTTGCGCCCTTCGGTGATGGTGATTTCCAGCGAACTCCTGCTTTCCGAATCAGCGGCGCGGTTCACGGTGGCTGGCTTGGTGGGTCCGTCGTTCAGTGCCACGCCGTCCCGCAGCAGTTGCATTTGCTCGTCAGTAATCACCGTGGTGGCCTTGACAAGGTACGTTTTCGGAACCTTGAAATCGGGATTGGTGATGCGCTCGGCAAACTGAGTATCGTTGGTAAGAATCAACAAGCCGCTGGTGTCCTGATCAAGCCTTCCTACGGGAGATACAAACTGGCCTATCTCCGTCAGCAAATCGTAGACAGTGGGACGGCCTTCCGGATCTTTATACGTCGTCAGATATCCCGCCGGCTTATAGAGCAACAGGTAGAGTTTCCCCAACGCGCGAACCGGCTTTCCGTCCAGGGTGACCTTATCACGTTCCAGGTCCACCCACTTGTCGGGCGATTGAATCACCCTGCCATTCACCGCGACTCTGCCGGCGCCAATCCAACTGCGCGCTTCGGTACGGGAACCAAGACCCGCCTTTGAGATCACGCGTTCCAGGGTCTTGATGGGACGTGGCTCAGTAACGCCTTTGCTCATCGTCGGTTGCTTCATGCGGCTGCTGTCAGCAGAACCGGTTCGCCCCGTGTAATCACAATCGTGTGTTCGTAGTGTGCCGAAATGCTGCCGTCCACGGTACACATGGTCCACCCGTCGCGCTGCAGTTGCGCTTTGCCGGAACCCGCGGTGATGATGGGTTCAATGGTCAGCACCAAACCTTCGGTCAACCGCTGGCGTGCGTAGGGGTCGGCATAATTCGGCACCGTGGGCGGCTCATGAATGGTGCGGCCTACACCGTGACCGCAGAGCTGCCGGATGACGCTGAACCCAGCCCGCCGCACTTCCCGTTCCACCGCGCGCCCGATATCGGAGACGCGATTGCCCGCACGCGCAAAACGCAGCCCCTGGTAAAACGCGCTCTGGGCTGAGCGTACCAATTCGCGCCCGTGAGCGGCGTCCGGAGGCAGTTGCAAGCTAACGGCAGTATCGGCGTGGAAGCCATCTTTTTCCGCCACCAGGTCGAGCTTCACCAGGTCCCCAGCTTGAATCACGCGGCTTCCGGGAACGCCGTGAATTGCTTCCTCGTTCACGCTGATGCAGGCGCATCCCGGAAACCCGTAGACCTGTTGCGCGGAAGAATGCGCACCGTGATTGGCCAGCACCGCCGCGCCGAAGGCATCCAGTTCCGCCGTCGTGACACCGGGCTGCACTTGCGCCGACATCGCTTGCAGCGCCTGCGCCACGATGTTTCCAATGGTTTTTAGCTTCTCGAATTCAAACTGCGATTTAATGGACATCGCTCTTCAGTTTAGCCGCGGTTCCACTATCTTGCTGACCGCAGCCACGAACCGCGGTGCCGCCGCTGATCGGGCGTCGCCTTTGGATCAGCCTCCAGGTCCCAGCGGTTTGGCGGTTCGCGGCCCAACAGCACTTCGATCTGCATCACCGTATTACGGCGTGTAATGGACAGGACGACCTTCTCGCCAGGATGATAGTCGCTGAACTTCGCGTCCCACTGTTCCGGACGGATGCGTTCCGTTCCAATGCCGAGAATCTCATCGCCTGCATCGAATCCCGCTTCATAGGCTGGGGTTCCGCGCGGCACTTCGGAGACGGTCAAGCGGCCCGCCTCCGCGCGAATCTGCGCACCAAGCCATGCCTTGCTCCGGCCATCCTGATCCGGCGCGAAGCGAAGGCCATACCACTCCAGTGCGTCCGCATATTCCAGCTCTTCCGTGCTATCGAACGCGCGTGCCAACCACGCGCGGATGCCGGCACCGGCAGTCTGGCCGACAACATCGCGGAACTGTTCCGGCGTGAATCCCTTCTCCAGCGGATACCGCAGCAGCGCCGTCCGCATCACATCGTCCAGCGACTTCTTTCCGGCAGTTGCCCTGCGGATCTTGGCATCCAAGAGGAAGGCCACCACGGCTCCCTTGGCGTAATAACTGATGGCGGTGTTCACCGTGTTCTCGTCGGGCTTATAGAATTTGATCCAGGTGTCGAACGACGACATGGAGAGCGATTGCACAAGCCGGCCGGGCGTCGTCTGCAACTGCTGGATGAGCAGGGACAGGCCGGCTAAGAAATCCAGATCCCCGGAAAGCCGTGCGCGGTGAACCGTCAGCGGAGCATAGTAGCTGGTGAAGCCTTCGGCAATTCCCAGGCTGCGGGTGTACGGCTCGGTTTCATACTCTCCTCGAATGAACTCGGCCGGCTTCAGCCGCTTCACGTTCCAGGTGTGAAAGAACTCATGGCTGACCAGATTCAGCCATCCCAGATAGGTGCCGGGAGTGCGCATGTCCGCGTGGCTGGCCATGATCGCAGTAGAGTTGCTGTGTTCCATGCCGCCGCCGGAATCGGTCAACAAATTCAGGAAGACGTAGCGGTCGTAAGGCAGTCCATCCCAGAGGCGCGCGTATTCGCGGACAATCCGCTCTACGTCTCTTGCCGAGCGCGGCCCGTCCCACAAGCCGCCTTCGCCTACGGTGACCAGAACATGCGGTTTGCCGGCCACGGTGAATTCATAAAGCGCCGGATTGCCGGCCACAATGGGCGAATCCACCAGCGTTTCATAATCCAGCGCGCGATAGTGGTGGGGCGCGCTGGAGGCGGCGGGCATTGCGGTGATGCTGGTCTTCCAGCTGCGCGGCAAAGTCAGCCGCACTTCCTGCGGGCGCGATGCGGACTCGGCTAGCGTGAGATAGGTGGCCGCGCCGTTGAGCAGCGCGAAATCCCGATCCACCCAATTGTCTTGTACCGACATGGAGTGGCAATAAACCCGGTACTTCACCGTTACCGTTATGGCGCCGCCGGTCTGAATCCGCCATCGATTCTTGGCGGACTTTTCGACCGGCAAGCTGCGCCCGGCGTCGCCCTGCGCGGTCACCGCTTCTATGTTCCTGGCGAATTCGCGGATCACATAGGGCGTCCAGATCGCCATTTTCAACTCAATCTGGCGCTGACCGGCGGCGGGCACCGCAGCCTCCACCTCCACATAGTGAGTCTGCGGCTGCGCGATGTTAACGGTATAGCGAATGGGCTCCAGCGTTTGACCGGCGCAGACTTGCGCCAGAATGACAAACGCCAGTATGCCGCCGCAGGTCCGCCCCACCGGACCAACCACTAGACCAGGTCGTACAACAGCGCGATATACTTTGAACCCTTCAGCGTGTTCTCAATGGTGGGCCAAACCTTCTGGTGCGTTGGCGTTGCCACCCACGCCTTTCGTTGATCCTCAGTTTGAAAGCTGATCAAAAGACGGTACGCGCAATTGGCCGGAGCCTTGCCGGCCATTTCCGTACGCAGCTTCATCAATTTCACATCCACAAAACCGGGCTGCTTTCTGATGGCTGGACGGAACGTATTCTTATAGTTCGCCAGCATCTCCTTCTCTTTCGCCGGATCCACTTCCAAATCCAGCAGCAGCTCTATCGGATGTGCGTCGTCCGCTGCCTGCAGAGCAAGCGCCATGGCTGGAGCGATTCCAATTACCTTCAAACAATTTCTACGATTCATGTTCTCACGTTCTCCCTTTCAATTACGGACGAATTCCCACCGCGCTGAGCGAGATGCGGTAGATTCCCGTGCGTGCGGTGATGTACAAAGCCGTGGCGTATTCGCCGGAACCCATGGGCGCCTGGTCGACAGTGGAGGGGTTCTTTCCCCAATGTAGATTCGCCGGTGTTTCCGGCGGCTTGATGGTGCCCAGATGCTTCCCTTCGGGCGAGATCACCCAGATGCCGCCGGGCCCGGTGGCATAGACGTTTCCGTGTGTGTCCACCTTCATGCCGTCGGGAAGCCCGTCTTCATTCTGCCCGGTTACGTCATAGAAGACCTTTCCATTCCTGATGTTTCCATCAGCTTCCACTTCATAACGCATCCAGATCTTGCGCTTGGCATCGGAATTGGAAACGTATAGGAATTTCTCATCCGGTGAGAAGGCGAGTCCGTTGGGCCGCGACAACTCTTTCGTAAGAAGCCGGAGTTTGCCTTCCTGAAGACGATAGACGCCGTTGAATTTCAGTTCCTTTTTAGGATCCTGGTCTTCTTTCGGAAAGCCGTATGGCGGGTCTGTAAAGTAGAGCGATCCGTCAGACTTGTAGACCGCGTCATTCGGGCTATTCAGCCGCTTCCCTTCAAACTTATCGGCCAGCACGGTCACTGCATCGTTATTCTCAATTCGAACCACGCGTCCATTTCCATGTTCGCAAATCGTCAGGCGGCCCTGCGGATCGACAGTGAGTCCGTTGGAGCCGATGAAAGCTCCCTTGGGAGCATCGGTCCCGCTGTAGCCGCTCTGTTTGCGGAATTCGCTTACGGTGCCATCGGGCTTCCATTTGTAGATGACATTCCGCGGAATATCGCTGAACAGCAGAAAGCCTTCGCGCATGTACATGGGGCCTTCGGTGAATTCCTGTCCGCCCAGAAGCTTTTCAATTTTGGCAGTGGGTGGAACGACGGCGTCAAACGCAGGATCTACGCGCACTATGCTGCCTACGCCCGTGGTTTGCAAGTTGACAACCTTCTCATCCACTCTGGGACTACTGCATCCGAAGCTTGCCGCAGCGGCTACCATCAACACGCTTAGGATGCAGCGATAAATCATCAGCCTGATTCTACATCATGAATGGCCTGTTGCATCTTGGACGGATAAAGCAAAGAATCGTAATCACTACTCTGCATGAAGCAGAACATCCTGGTCAGGGGCGCGCGGCAACTCCTCACGTTGCACGGCCCAAGCGGACCGAGGCGAGGCGCAGCGCTCAACAACCTCGGACTGATTGAAGATGGAGCGGTGCTGGTGGTGAATGGAATCGTCTCCAGCGTTGGGCCTTCGCGGCGGGTGGAGAACCTGGCGGAGGCACGCGAAGCCGTGGAGATCAACGCCACCGGCCGGGTGGTAATGCCTGGCTTCATAGACAGTCACACGCATCTGATCAGCGGATCGCCCCAACTGGACGATACTCGTCCGCAGGGGCTTACGGAAGTCCAGCAGATCACAGCCGTGATGCGCGCCGTGCGCTCAGCCCCCGCACGTTCGCTGGAATTCCAGGCACGCCGCATTCTGCAAGCCTGCGCCCGCCATGGAACCACGACGCTGGAAGGCAAATCCGGATACGGGCTGGATGACTCCTCGGAATTGAAAATCCTGCGCGTGTTGGCTGAGATCGATCAGAATCCGCTCACCGTGGTTTCCACCTATTTGGGCGCGCACATCACGCCGCCGGAGTTCAATCAAAATCAGCCTGCTTATCTGGAATGGGTACAAGGCACATTTTTGCCGAAAGTAGCCAGCCGCAAACTTGCCCGATTCGCCGACGTACTATGCAGCCCGGCGGGATTCAGCGTGGACGCCGCGCGCGGCTATCTGCAGGCGGCCCGGCGACTGGGGCTGATTCCGAAAGTACACGCGGAACGGACGTCACGCCAAGGCGGCGTGCGTCTGGCCGTGGAGATGGAGGCCGCCAGCGCGGACGGCCTGAACTACGCCAATTCGGACGATGCCGATCTGCTGGCGGGGTCGAGCGTGATAGCTACGGTGTTGCCCGCCGATGTACTTTATGGCGCCGCGGACCGGCCGGCGCCGGCTCGGCAGTTGATCGATCAGGGCGCCGCCCTGGCCATCGCCAGCGGATTTCATCAAGGCAGAATGCCTGGGTACAACATGCAGCATATCCTCTCCGTTGCTTGTAAACAGCTGAAGCTTTCGGCGGCCGAGGCAATCTCGGCGTCGACCATCAATGCCGCTCATGCTATCCGCAGTGATGGCCGCTGCGGATCGCTGCAATTTGGAAAAGACGCCGACCTCATTATCCTCAACGTGGCGGACTACCGGGAAATCGCGTACTATTCTGGAGTGAATCTGGTGTCCACCACCATGCGCAGGGGGGAAGTCATCTACAAGGAATCCGAGGTCGCTTGGGAGCAGCAGAAGTAGTCGAGTGCGTGCCTAATTTTTCCGAAGGGCGGGATCCGGCAATCGTAGAGGCTATCGCTAATGCGATTGCATCCGTTCCGCAGATTGCAGTGCTGCATCAGACGATGGACTCGGATCACAACCGGGCTGTGATCACTTTCGCGGGCGGTGCGGATCGAATTGTGGAGGCTGCCGTTCGTGGCGTAGCAAAAGCCGTTGCGCTCATCGATCTGAGCCGGCATCATGGCGTGCATCCCCGCATCGGCGCGGCCGACGTTGTGCCCTTCGTGCCCATTCGCGGGATCACCCTGGCGGAGTGCGCGAGGCTGGCCGAAACGGCTGGTGAAGAGATCTGGGCACGTCTGCGAGTGCCGGTGTACCTCTATGAAGCGGCAGCCCGGCTTGAGGATCGGAAGCGACTGGAGAAGGTCCGCCGGGATGCAGCTATCAGCGCGCCGGACATCGGCGGGCCGCAATTCCATCCGACGGCTGGGGCTGTGGCGGTGGGTGCCCGCAAATTCCTAATCGCCTGGAACGTGAACCTCACGACGGCTGATGTTGGCATTGCGAAGGCGATCGCGCGAAAGATTCGCGCCTCCAACGGCGGCTTCCCGCAGGTGAAGGCGCTGGGGTTGATGCTGGCATCGCGCAACCAGGCGCAGGTTTCGATGAATCTGACTGACTTCGAAGTCACCCCGATGCGTGTCGTCTTCGATGCGATCCAGCGAGCGGCGGAGGCGCTTGGAACCGGCGTCGACGCCAGTGAACTGATCGGGCTGATCCCGGAAGCGGCCCTGGAATCGGCTTCCGCGGCGTATATGCAGATCGAAGGATTTACTCCGCAGCGGATTTTAGAGAACCGGCTGTCTGCGTTGCTCGCGGTAGAATGAAGGCATAGTGCTAGTTACCATTGCTCCTAAAGCCCAGCGCCCGCCCTGGCTGCGCGCACCGGCCCCGGTTGGAGAGAATTACCGCGAACTGAAGAAGCTGGTTACGGACCTGAAACTCCATACGGTTTGTGAGAGCGCGGCGTGTCCGAATGTGGGCGAGTGTTGGAACCGGCGCACGGCGACGTTCATGATGTTGGGCAACGTCTGCACGCGCCGCTGCGGTTTCTGCGCGGTGCAAAAAGGCGCGCCGCTGCCGGTGGATTACGACGAACCGCGACGCATTGCCGAGGCGTGCGAGATCCTTGGACTGAAGTACGCAGTGATCACCAGCGTGAATCGGGACGACCGGAAAGACGGTGGAGCGGAGTTGTTTGGAATGGTAATCCGCGCCATCCGCGAGCGCATTGCGGATTGCCGGGTGGAAGTGCTGGTGCCCGATTTCCAGGGTTCGCAGGCTGCCATGGAAACGGTGATGGACGCGCAGCCCGACGTGCTGAACCACAACACGGAAACGGTGCCGCGGCTGTACCGGCAAGTGCGGCTGGGAGCGCGATACGAGCGGTCGCT
>JBBRNO010000149.1:0-16044 GCA_038230275.1 Bryobacterales bacterium | reverse complement strand
GTAGTTGGATTCCGACGACGGGGCTGGATCAGTATGGCGCTACGCTGGCGGGTTGGTTTGGCGTAGGGGCTGGGGATTTGGCTACTGTGTTTCCGAATTTGGCGAATTTTACGACTAAGACGTTGGGGTTTGTGGGGTAGTCAGGCGTCCCAGGGATTGATGATACGTACGTCGCAGTGCGCGAAATCCTGCACATTGCGCGTTGCTAGTGTGGCACGGCGAGTACGGGCGATGGCGGCTATCATCGCGTCGAATTGTGAGATTGGGCGGCCCAGCGCGATCCGGCCGCTCACGATGTTTGCGAACGTGCGCGCTGCCTCTTCGTCGAAGGGTAGAATTCGTCCCTCGAATTCATCCGATAACATTTTTTCGATCACGGCTTGTAGACGTGTTCGCCGTTTCCCGGCTGCCATCGCCGCAATTCCTAAGAGGACTTCGGCTTGAGTGATGGTTGTCAGATACACCTTCATGGGTTCCTGAGCCGCGAGCCAGCGCAGGACGGTTTGGGAAGGAGACGACCGGAGGACTTCGGAGAGTACGTTCGTGTCGAGCACGATCATTTCGTGAACTTCAGGGGTTCCCGAACGGGTTCGCGCGGCGGAAGGGCGAGTTCCACTCCTCCGAGCGGGACTACGTGCCTTCGGATGGACTCGGCGAAATTCATGCTTCGTACCGGTTCCGGTTTGAGTGAAGCTCTGAGGATTTCGCGGGCCTCCGCTTCCATGGAACGTCCGTGATGGGCTGCACGGACGCGGAGCCGGGATTTTAGCGCGTCATCGAGTCTTCTGATGGTGATGCTCGCCATATAGCAATGATAGCAATGCAATCACTTTGTCGAATTGTCGACTGGTTTGGGGCACGGCTTCGACCAATGGCAGGGTTCGAGGCCCTCGCCACGCGGACGCAACCGCCATTCTGCTAGTCTTCAGTATTGTCCCCTATGAAAATTACCGCAAAGTCGCCTTGCCGGGTGGATCTGGCCGGCGGCACCCTGGATATATGGCCGTTGTACCTCTATCACCCGAAAGCGGTGACGGTGAATTTTGCCGTGGACCGGTACACTTCCTGCGAGGTGGTGACCCGCGCCGATAGCAAGATCGTTCTGCGGTCAGCCGATCAACACGGCGAGGAAACATTCGAATCCGTTGCTGCGTTTATGGCTGCGTCGAAATACAAACTGCCCTTGCTGGCATATGTGTTGCGGTTCTTTCAGCCGGAGGGCGGGCTGGAGCTGAGCACCAATTCCGAAGCGCCTCACGGGGCCGGAATCTCCGGGTCTTCGTCGCTAATCATCACTATCTCCAGTGCCCTGAATAAGCTGAAGGGCACCGGCTACAACATCGAAAAGATCCGCGAGATCTCGCAGAATATCGAGGCTCAGATTATTCGCGTTCCTACCGGCTGCCAGGACTATTACCCGGCGATGTACGGCGGCGTGAGTGCCATTGAGTTGGGTATTGCAGGAATTGTGCGCAAGGCGATTCCCGTCGACCTGGCGGATCTGAATGAGCGCATCGTGCTGGCCTACACCGGGGAGCCGCGCAATTCGGGCATCAACAATTGGGAAGTGACCAAGGCGCACATCAATGGCGACCGCGCAGTGCGGAGCAACTTCGATCACATTGCGGCGATTGCGGCCGGGATGCGGTCGGCGCTAGAGAAGGCCGATTGGAACGAGGCTGCGCGCCTGTTGCGCGAAGAGTGGACCAACCGGAAGAAGAATGCGCCGGGCATTACTACGCCCTTGATCGATAAGCTGATCGAGTCCACTCGCAGGGCCGGAGCGAAGGGAGCCAAGGTCTGCGGGGCTGGCGGCGGAGGCTGTGTTTTCTTTCTGGTGGAGCGCGGGGCGAAGGCTCGGGTTTCGGATTTGATTGTGCAGGCGGGCGGGCAGGTGCTTGCGGTGCAGGTTGCGCCGCAGGGAGTGCGCGTCAAGTCGGCGTCAAAGTAGCAATCGATCATGGAAGTCACATTACCCAAAGAGAAGCTGGGCCTTGTCTTAAAGGTAGGCCTCTACATCTTCCTGGCCATTGTGGGGCTGATGTTCTTCCCATTGGCGCTGCAAGTGGGCGGTGTGCTGATTGCCGCGGCGATGGGCACCTTTGCGGCGGCGGCAGTGGCGAATGCGGTGTCGCTGCGCATCTTTGAGCGCGGCCGGCTGGCCGACATCGGAATGAACTGGCACGCGGGCGCGGCGCGGAACCTGGGACTAGGTGTAGTTGGCGGAATCGGCGCGGCTTGTTTCGTGCTGCTGCTTCCGTTGGTGACCGGGATGGCTCGTCTGGAGAAGTCGGTTGATCAGCCCGCGAATTTCGGCAGCTTTGCGTTCGTATCCTTCATTCTGCTGTTCGGCGCGGTAGGCGAGGAGATGCTGTTCCGTGGTTACGGATTTCAGGTACTGCTCCGAGGCATGGGCCGTTTCGCCACCATTCTTCCGGTTAGCGTGCTGTTCGGGCTGGCGCATCTGAATAATCAAAACGCTTCGTTATTGGGAATCGTGAATACGATGGGATTCGCGGTGGTGCTCAGCTATGCTTTCCTGCGCAGCGGGGATTTATGGCTTCCCATCGGAATTCATTTCGCGTGGAACTGGACGCTACCGCTGTTCGGCGTCAACCTGAGCGGGTTTACAATGGGCATGACAGGAGTCACGATGCACTGGTACGTGGCAGACATATGGAGCGGGGGAAGCTATGGTCCCGAGGCCAGTCTGTTGACATGCGTGGTGGTGGTGGCGCTGTTGGTGTATTTGTATAAGGCTCCGGTGCAAAGCCAGGAGCTGGTTCTGGCGCCGGTTCAGCAAGAGGATGCCGTCCGATGAAAGCCTTCCGACTTACTTTGATTTCGCTGCTTGCCAGTTCACTCTTCGCCGACGTGGTGAAGGATTCCAGCAAGTTGAATTTCGACCAGCGGGTGGAGATTGTGCGCGGGTTGATGGCGGAGTTTGCGACGGTGAAGATTTTTCTGCCGCGGTCGAAGAAGCCGCTGCCGTTTGAGAGCACGGGCAAGTACGACAAGAAGAAGTGGGACGAAATTGGGCGGGAGTTCGGGCCGGCGGCGCGCGTGGGCGACCAGGTGCAGATTACCAAAGTGACGCTGGAGGAAGAGAAGATCCTTTTGGAAATCAACGGCGGCATGAAGGGCAAACGCAAGTGGTACGAGAATGTGGAAGTGGGCATGGGCCAGCGGACATCGCCGATTGGCGGACAGGGGACGAACGCGCCGGGCGGCACCTATATCGCGCTGGAATTCGGGAAGCCGGTTCCGGGGTTGCTGGCCTCCGACATCAAAAAGATGCTGGCGCCGATTCTGGATTTTGAGAAGCACAGCGCCACCGAACAGGCGATCGACTCGTTACCGCCTGAGGTGCAGAAGGCGGTGAAGGAACAGCGTGCGATTGAAGGGATGGATCGCGACCAGGTGATTATGGCGCTGGGGAAGCCGCGCACCAAGTCGCGTGAAACCAAGGAAGGGATGGAACTGGAGGATTGGATTTACGGCAATCCTCCGGGCAAGCTGGTGTTTGTCACCTTCAACGGAAACAAAGTGCTGAAGGTGAAGGAAACCTACGCTGGGCTGGGCGGGCAGACCGCGCCGCCGCTTCCGGTGCAGTGAACGGCCTTACGGCTTCCAGGTGCGGCCGATCATCAACAACAGAGCACCTGCACTCAGCAGCAGAATTGTCCCGGGCTCGGGCGCGGTCGTGCTGTCGGAGATGACCTGGAAGGCCGGGGAAGAAAACGACCCCGCGTGGTTCCAGAAACCAGTGTTGGCCTGGTAGTAGAGCGTGGTGCCAACGGCTGGCTGGGCTCCCGCCCAATCGACCTGGCCTGAGCCGTTCGGGGCGCTGACATAGAAGAAGTATTGCTGCCCGCCATGCAGGATGGTGGAGCCTGAGAAGTTACCTCCCACCAGGTGATAGCCGAAGTCGGAAGGTATTTGGGCGGTCAAACCTTCGAGCTTGGACCCTGGATTGGAGCCGTTGGTGTCAAAAATATCGATTTCCACATCAGTCGGGCCGTAGGACCGCACGGGCAACGAAGCGGAGGACAAAATATAGTCGGAGCCGGCCACGGGTGTAAAGGGCACGGCAAGCTGGCTGCCTGCCCCTCCGAAGATGAACGCGTACGTGTTGTTGCCGTCGAAGGGCAACGGCTGGGTGGTGGAGGTGCCACCGATGACGGTGGCGTGAGCCGAGGCAGCTGCCAGCAAGCTAATCATTCCAAAACGTAAAGAAGTGCCCATGTTTTTGCTCCAAAAAGGCCGGGGCCCCGGTGACCGGAAACCCCGGCAAGAGAGGCGGATCAGAATCGCCGTTACTCTGAATAGCGGCGTTTCGCGGCGAATTCCCTCACGGGTTGGTGCTGTTATATTGGTAAAGAACCCCAAACAATCTCAAAGGAGAAGTCTCAGTAATGGCAATCAAAGTGGGCATCAACGGCTTCGGCCGCATCGGCCGGAACGTGGTTCGTGCAGGGCTGCACAACCCGGAAGTGGAATTTGTGGCAGCCAACGATCTGACCGACACGAAGACGCTGGCGCACCTGTTGAAGTATGACTCGACGCTTGGACAGTTGAAAGAACAAGTTTCCATCGACGGCGATTCGGTGGTGGTGGGCGGAAAGAAGATCAAGATTTTCGCGATCAAGGACCCGGCGGAGATTGACTGGAGTTCGCTTGGCGTTCAAGTAGTGGTGGAATCGACGGGCCGCTTCACGGATGCGAAGGAAGCGTCGAAGCACCTGCGCGGCAGCGTTAAGAAGGTGATCATTTCGGCGCCGGCGACAGGCGAAGATATCACGCTGGTGCTGGGGGTGAACGACGACAAATACGATGCGTCGAAGCACAACATTGTGTCGAATGCCTCCTGCACTACCAATTGCCTTGCTCCGGTGGTGAAAGTTTTGCATGAGAAGTTCGGAATTCTGAAAGGATCGATGACCACGATCCACAGCTACACGAACGATCAGCCAGTGCTCGATTTTCCGCACAAGGATTTGCGCCGCGCCCGTGCTGCCGCGATCAACATGATTCCCACTTCGACTGGCGCCGCCAAAGCAATCGGACTGGTGATGCCTGAGTTGAAAGGCAAGCTGGACGGCTATTCCATGCGCGTCCCGACACCCGATGTTTCAGTGGTGGATCTGGTAGCGGTACTTGGAAAATCGACAACGGCGGATGAAGTGAACGCCGCACTGAAGGCTGCTTCGGAGGGTGAACTGAAGGATATTCTGGGTTACACCGCGGATCCGGTGGTTTCCTCCGACATGCTGCACAATCCGAACAGCTCGATTGTGGACTCCCTGCTTACGAAAGTGCTTGACGGCAACCTGCTGAAGGTTGTGGCCTGGTATGACAACGAGTGGGGCTATTCGTGCCGCGTGGTGGATTTGGTGTCGTTTCTGGCGAAGAAGGGACTGTAATTTTCAGGCCAGTTTCCGGATGACTGCATCGGTGAATTGGGAGGTTGATGCCTGGCCTCCCACATCCGATGTGGTATGTTTTGCTTCGGCATAAACCGCCTCAATCGCGGTTTGCAGGCGGGTGGCGGCTTCCTTCTCCCCAATGTGATGCAGCATCATCACCGATGACAGCATCAGCGCCGTAGGATTCGCAATTCCCTTCCCTGCAATGTCCGGCGCGCTGCCGTGAACCGCTTCGAAAACGGCGTTCGTCTCACCCAGATTTGCTCCCGGAACGATGCCCAGGCCGCCCACTAGCCCTGCTGCCAGATCGGAGACAATGTCGCCGTACAAGTTCGGCAATAAGAGGACGTCAAACGTTTCCGGACGCATCACCAGTTGCATGGCTGCGTTATCGACGATGAGCTCTTTGTATTCGATCCGCGGAAACTCACTGGCAACTTCCCGGCAACAACGCAGGAAGAGGCCGTCACTGAGTTTCATGATATTGGCTTTGTGAACGGCTGTCACTTTCTTGCGGCCCAGCGCGGCGAAGTCGAAAGCGGCGCGAGCGATTCTAATGGACGCGTAGCGGGTGATGATCTTCAGGCTCTCCACCACATCCTTGATGACCTCGTGTTCCAGGCCCGAATACACGTCTTCGGTGTTCTCGCGAAAGATCACCATGTCGATATTGACATCCATGTAGCGCGTCTTTACGCCCGGCAATGTGCGCACGGGGCGGACGTTGGCGTACAGGTCCATTTTCTTGCGAAGCGCCACGTTCACGCTGGGAAAGCCGCCACCGATGGGAGTGGCGACCGGGCCTTTCAGGCCGATATGTGTCCGGCCCAGCGATTCCAACACATAGGATGGAAGCACCTGGCCGGCAGTCTTAATGACTTCAGCGGTGAGCTCGACGCGCTCCCAATCGATCTTGACGCCGGTGGCATCGACGGCGCGCACGGTTGCATCGGCCACTTCCGGACCGATGCCATCCCCTGGAATTAACGTAACGGAATAGGACACCCCCCGATTATAGCCGGGCCCATTAGAATAGAGAGTTCATGCCAAAAATTCAAAGAGCGTTATTGAGTGTCACCGACAAAACCGGTGTGGTGGAATTTGCGCGGGGGCTGAGCGCGTTGGGGGTTGAGTTGATTTCGACGGGTGGCACGGCGGCGGCGATCCGGCAGGCGGGGCTGGCGGTGAAAGACATTGCCGAGCTGACCGGGTTTCCGGAGATGCTGGACGGGCGCGTCAAGACCATCCATCCGCGCGTGGCAGCGGGAGTGCTGGCGATTCGCGGCAACCGGGAACATATGGCGGCATTGGAAGAACATGCCATCGGCCTGATCGATATGGTGGTGGTGAATCTGTATGCGTTTGAGAAGATTGCGGCGCGGAAGGATGCGGCGGTTCATGAGTTGATTGAGAATATCGACATCGGCGGTCCGACGATGATCCGCGCGGCGGCGAAGAATTATCAAGACGTGGCGGTGGTGGTCTCACCAGACGATTACGCCGGCATCCTGGCGGAAATGCGGGCGGGCGAGCTTTCGGTGGCTGCTTGCTGGAAGCTGGCGAAGAAGGCATTCGCACTGACCGCCGCCTACGACCGGGCGATTACGGCGCGCCTGGCTAGCATTGAGTACGCGGGCGATGCTTTTCTTGATACCCCCAGTGTGTTGCCGGCGATTCTGGACGTGCGGGCGGAGCGGAGGATTGCGTTGCGGTATGGGGAGAACCCACATCAGCAGGCGGCGCTCTATTCGCGCAAAGAGGGCGGGATTGCGTCAGCCGAACAACTGCACGGGAAGGAGCTTTCCTACAACAACCTGGTGGATCTGGACGCGGCCTGGCAATTGATCCAGGAATTTTCAGGGCCAGCGGCGGCGATCATCAAGCATACGAATCCGTGCGGCTGTGCGGAACAGGCGACGCTGGTGGAAAGCTATCGAAAGGCGCTGGAGGCGGATCCGGTATCGGCGTTCGGCGGGGTGCTGGCGTTCAACCGGACGGTGGATGAAGAAACAGCGGCCGAGGCTTCGAAAATCTTCACCGAGGCGATTGCGGCACCCGCCTATTCCGCCAAGGCGCTGACGATTCTTACGGCGAAGAAGAATTTGCGGCTATTGAAGGTGAGTCCGGGGCCGGTTGAATTGGTGGTGAAGTCGATCAGCGGTGGATTTCTGGCGCAGACGGCGGATTTGCACCGGCTGGACCGGGCGGAGGCACAAGTACGGACGGAGAGGGCCCCGACCGAAGAAGAGTGGACGGCGCTGGAGTTTGGTTGGAAGGTCTGCAAGCATGTGAAGTCGAATGCAATTGTTTACGCGCGCGCCGGCCAGAGTGTAACCGTGGGCGCGGGGCAGATGAGCCGGGTGGATTCGGTAAAGGTGGGGGCGATGAAGGCGGTGCTACCGCTGCAGGGTACGGTGCTGGCGTCCGACGCTTTCTTCCCCTTTCCCGATGGCCTGGAGCAGGCGGCCGAGCACGGGATCACAGCGGTGATTCAGCCGGGCGGTTCGGTGAAGGATGGCGACGTGATTGCGGCGGCGAACCGGCTGGGAATTGCGATGGTATTTACCGGTGTGCGGCACTTCCGGCATTAGCTGAAAATATTTTTCCTCACGATGACCGTCTATTCGTCGATAAAACGCGTATGTCTAGTGAGGGACAGAAATGAGAATCATCGTCAGGCCGTCGTTCGGGATGAAAATTTTGAAGCGGAAAACATTGCGGGTATTCCGCTCGCTACAAATGATGGGGTTGTGCGCAGCACTATTGACACCCGCATCATTGCTGGCCTTCGTGCTGGCTGCCTGGCGGCTTGGCGCGGACTTGGGCTTTACCGGTGAGTTTGCCTTCGGTGACGGGTTTTTCTCGCACTGGATTGTATGGGCGGCCATCGGAATTGGAATCCAGTATTTCGCGAACACGCTCAATCGCGGCCTTACTGTAAGCGATCGTTGAGCAGTGCGGCCAGACGGTAACCGGCCTTGGCAATTCGTTCCCGGGCAGCGCTTTGCAGCGCCAATCGGTATTCGGGGCTGATTTTTGGAGGGCTGCTGCCGGCAGCGTCGTCCCCGATGGTGTAGACCAGTTTTTTTGCAAGTTCCACGCTCTCCTCAACCCAGGAGTTCGCATCCAGGCGGACAACCGAGTCCGCCGTTGCCGACAGACCCGCGGCGGTGTTCACAAACTCCGTCCGCGAGTCTGTGGCACCTAGCGCATTGTCCCAAAGCGCGTGCATATTCTTTGCCGGATCGTCGATCAAGAAGAGATTGCCACCCTGGTCCCCGCGATCCCGTCCGGTGTTTTCGTTTCGATGATGCCCGGTGAAGCGGGCGACGCAATGCAGGGGTTGATGCACATCGCCAACCAAATGAACCAGCCACGCCAGGTTATAGGCCGATAGCGGCTGGGTGCGCAAGGCGGCCAAGCGCGCCACGATGTTGGCCGGATCCCCTTCGGTTCCGGACTGCCCGGCGGCGACGTACGGAACGTTGACGTAATGCCAGTTCTTGTGCATCTTCATGTCCGGGAAGCCTGGAAGAAGCGGAGTTGGTTGGGAATCCCGCGCCAGGTCGTCCCACAGCCGTGGATCGCCTTTGATCTCATCCGGCCAGTAGGAACTGTGCAGGAACGCTTCGAGGCCGGGATCGGCGCCGGCGGGCAAATTGCTGGTCCAAGAGGAGTAATCGGGATGGTTTCGAAGGATGGCATCCACCTGATCCCTTACGCCCGGCGACAGATGCTGATAGGCGATCCAGGCGACTGTTTTGTGGCCGTCGCGATTCCAGGCGTGGAGCGACGTGGCGGCAAACAGCAGAATGGCCAGGGCGCGCCGCACACTACTTGGCACCAGCGGCTGAGGCGCTGGCCCAATCCTCCGGTTCGGCGCCTTCCGGCAGGAGCAGACCCTTGTCCAGATGCCTGATCTTGCTGGCGAACTTGGCCGCGTGCGGATCGTGCGTCACCATGACGATGGTCTTGCCGTAATCCTTATTGAGCTTGGAGAGCATGGTCAACACGTCCTGCGCGGATTGGGCATCCAGGTTTCCGGTAGGCTCGTCGGCGAGGATGAGATCCGGGTCGGTGACAATGGCGCGGGCGATGGCGACGCGCTGTTCCTGACCGCCGGAGAGCTGGCGCGGAAGATGGCCCAGGCGATCGCCGAGGCCCACCAGTTTCAGTGCCGTCGCGGCGTGTTCCAGACGCTCCTTCTTCTTTAGGTTGGTGAGTTTTAGCGGTAGCTCCACATTTTCAATCGCGCTAAGCACAGGAATCAGATTGAACGACTGAAAGATGAATCCAATGTGGACGTTGCGCCAGTGCGCAATCTCCCGGTCACTGAGCGCACGAAGGTTCTCGCCGAGGACGGCAATTTCGCCCTCCGATGCGCGATCCATGGCGGCGATCAGATGCAGCAGCGTGGATTTTCCAGAACCGGACGGACCCATCAGCGCCACAAACTCACCTTTGTGAATTTCCATGTCGACGTCCTTTAGCGCGACCACCTTGAATTCGTCGCGGACGTACAACTTACCTAGATTTTTAGTTTCGATTACAACGTCGCTCATAGGACCATCCTTTTATACCGCGCGCTACTTCGCGTGCACCTTATCGCCGTCTTTGAGGTCGGCCGGCGGATTGAGAATCAGGTCCTCTCCGCCGATGAGACCGTCTTCCACGCGGATTCCCTGCGATGTGATCGACCCGGTTTTGACGGTGCGCTTGACGGCCTTGCCCTGAAAGATGAGGAAGACCGAATCACTCTTCAATGCGGAGGCTGGAATGAAGACCACCGGCTTGGCGGCTGCCGCGCTAGTGGTTGCAGCCGAAACCTTCTCTTCGTTGTAGAAGGCGACACTAGCATTCATTTCGGGACGGAGATAATCGTCGGGATTAAGCACCTTCACCTTCACCTGGACGGTGGCCTTCTGGCGATTCGCCTCCGGTGACACCTCGTAGATCGATCCGTTATATTTCCGGTCCGGGTAGGCATCGGTGGTGATGATCCCTTTCTGGCTTGGCCCGAGCTTGGCGAAATCGTTCTGGTTGATGTCCAGTTCCACTTGCAGATCATTGAGATCGGCGAGGGAAACGACGTAGCCCTTGGCGCCGCGATCTCCGACGAAGCTGGTGGTGACGAATTCGCCCTTTTCCACGGCGCGTTCCAGAATCGTTCCGGCCACTGGCGCTTTGATTACGGTATTGGAAACCTGCGTCTGGGCAAAATCAACGGCGCCGCGGGCTTGTACGATTTGCCCGCGCACGGCATCCACCTGCTCCACGCGGGGACCGATGCGGACCAATTGGAGCGACTTCTCCAGCGCATTCCCACGCGCCACCTGGCTATCGAAGCGGGCCTGAGCATCGTCGCCCGCTTGCTTGGAGGACACACCCTGACGGGCCAATTCCTTGGTCCGGTTGAGGGTGACACGGGCGTTCTCAAGATCGGCGTGCGCTACGGCTACATCGGCTTCGGCCCGCGCAATTTCTTCCGGGCGCGAACCATTCTCCAATTCCTTCAACCGTGCTTGCAGCGCTTGGAGATTTCCGCGGGTCTGCTGCAGTTGTGCGCGGTATTCGTCGTCTTCGAGCCGTACAATAATTTGGCCTTCCTTCACTTTGTTGCCCTTCTCCACGCCGATCCAGGCGACACGTCCCAACACCTTGGAGGCTACCTGAATCTTGTGGGCGGCGATGATGTAGCCGGTGGCGTTCAGGATAATTGTGTTGCCTGGCTGCGAGCCGGCCGTGGCCGCGGATTTGACACGAAACGCTTCCACCTCAACGGCAGCATTGAGTTTGCCGTAAACGAAACGCCCAGCGCCCAGCAGGATCAGCAGTAGAATGCCGCCAACAATCCACCGCGTGGCCCAAGCCGAGGGCTGGCCCGAGGAACGTTTAGCGCTGCGATCGATGCGCAGACTTTTTAGTTCGGATTCCATAGATGTTTAGACTTCGCGCAGGGCTACCAGGATCTCTTTCTTTGCGGCGTTGCGCGCCGGGAAAAAGCCGCCGAGGGCGCCCATGAAGATGCCGAACAACACACCGACCACCATGATGGCCGGCGTAACGCGGAACTGAAACGCAATTTCACTGAACGTGGTGAAGCTGCCAATTCCGGTGGTGATATTGTTCAAGGGCAGCACTAGAATGCAGCCGAGAATCCCTCCCAGACCGGATAGCAGTACCGATTCGACGAAGAAGCTGAGCAGGATTCCACCGCGCGAAAAACCGAGCACCCGCAAGGTCCCAATTTCCTTTGCCCGGCGCGCCACAGCGGCATACATTGTGTTCATGGCGGCGAAACAACTGCCCACCGTCATGATGACGGCGACGAAAACGCCAAGGTATTTAATGGGTGCGGCCGAGTTGGTTTGCGACGCGTAGTATTCCTTTTCCGCGATGGCGTCGACATTCAATTTTTGATCGGTTTTCAGATCGTTAATCAGAGCGGTGGCGGCGACCTCATCGGTAGCGCGGACCAGGGCGGAGCTGAGCACCTCAGAGCGATTGTAGTCGGAACTGACCTGATTCAAGTCCGCGAAAACTTCGCTGTTGACAGCCGATTCGCCGGCACTCATGACGCCGACCACTTCCCAATCCCCGCGGCCGAACTTCAGTTTGTCGCCGATATGCGCATTGGGGTAGCGCTTCTCAATGGACTTGCCGACGACGATTTCGCGGCGGCCCGATTGGAACCACCTGCCGGATTCGATTTTCAAGCCATCGCGCATTTCCAGTCCGATGGGAGTGATGCCGCGAAGTGTGATGTTCATGCCGGATGGGCTGTCGACACTTTCCAGATTGATCACGGTGACCATTTCCAGAGAGGCCATCGGCTCCCCTGCTTTGTTGCGCGCGATGCCGTTTTTAAATTTCAGATCCTGGAAAGCGGCGCGGCTGAAATTGCTGTTCAGTTCGGCGGTGGACGACTTTCGCATGATCAAGACCTGCAGTGGATTGCCGCTCGATTGAAAGGCGGTTTGCAAGCCAGCCACAAGGGCCAGTACCGCCAGCAACACCGCCACGGTGAGCGCGACGCCGAGGGCAGTCATCAGCGTCGTCGTCTTGCGAACGGTCAGATTGCGGATATTGTACGCGAGAGGAATGGCCATGGTTGTCAGTTCCTATCCGCTGTAGCGGAGCGAATCGAGAATGGGAGTCCGCGAGGCATTCCACGCGGGGATAAACGCGCTGGCGACACCGATGACGACTCCCGCCAGCAGAATGAGCGCTGCAACGGAAGGCTCCAAGGTAAGTGTCTTCAACTGCATGATGAAGGCAGGCGCCTGCCGCACCAGAAACGTCAGGCCGCTGGCCATAATGCACCCGGCGATCCCTCCAATCAACGAAAGGAAAGCCGCCTCTCCCAGGATGATGCCTAAAATAGCGGCATTCGTAAAGCCGAGTGTCTTCAATACACCGACTTCGCGGACACGTTCCCGGACCGACATGGCCATGGTATTGGCGGAGACCAGCAGGATGGTAAAGGTGACCGCGCCGCAGATGCTGAGCAGGAATACCTTCACGTTGCCCAGGAATGAAATGAATCCCAGTTGGAAGGCCTGTTCTGTTTCGGTACGCGTCTGAACGGTCGCGTTACGGTAGGTGTCGTCGATGGTCTTGGCGATCCCGGAAACCGAGCTTGGGTTGTCGGCTAGAATCACGAAAGTGCCAGCGAAATCACGGCGGCCGGCCGGAAGACTTTCGAACAGATAGTCAAGGTTGAAGTACATGGTCTCGTTATTGTCTTTGCTGTCGTAGATGGAGCGGACGGTGAATTCCAGGGTGACGGGAAAGATATCTCCGCTGAGCGTCAGCCGGTCGCCGAGCTTGATATTGTATTTGTCGGCGATGGCACGGCCGATCATGCACGCAGTTCGCTCTCTGATAAACGCCTTCTTCTCTTCGTCGGACGTGATGTATTCGGGATAAAGAGTGAAGAGCCGGGCCGGTTCCACGGCGAAGCGGGCAAAGACATTCTTTGGTTCTTTGTAGACGCCGCCGAACCACTGCATCACCATCGCCTCGCGAACTCCCGGCACCTGAAGAATTTTTTGGCGGTAGGAAATAGGCATCACGGTTGCGAGCGATATCCGGTTGCGGGTGATGAGCCGCAGCGCTTGTGCTGGAGTGGCCTCGCCGAAGTAGAACGCATGATAAATCGCCATCAGGACGCCCAGCAGACAGAGCGACGCCGCGACGCTACAAATAGTGAGAATGCTACGACGGCGGCTGCGCAAGGCGTTCTTCAGAATCAGCGGAAGGTAGCGAAACATAAATCTATTTTAACGGTAACGCCGCCAGCTTGCAGCAGGTACATTGATGAAGTGACGGATTGTTCTGACGAAAGAGCTGAATCGGTGGACGAAGAATTCATGCAGGTGGCGCTCGTTTTGGCCGGCGAGGCGCAGGCTGCGGACGAGGTTCCGGTGGGAGCCGTTGTCGTCATAGACGGCAAGATTGTGGGGCGAGGTTACAACTGTCCCGTTTCGCAGCGGGATCCCACGGCACATGCGGAGATGCTGGCGATCCGGCAGGCGGCGGAAGCGGTGGGGAATTACCGGCTTACCGGAGCTACGCTTTACGTCACCCTGGAGCCGTGCCCGATGTGTGCCGGAGCGATGGTGCATGCCCGTGTGCGGCGGTTGGTATTCGGCGCCAGAGATTTACGGTTCGGCGGAATCCGCAGCAAGTTCCGGCTGGCGGATTCCGAATTATTGAACCATCGGGTGGATGTGGTGGAGGGAGTGTGCGCGGCCGAATGTTTGGAAAAGCTGCAGCGGTTCTTTTCGAGAAGGCGGGTGTAGGGTGGCAAGACCGCAACCTACGACTGACTGCCTGTGTTGGAATTAGCGATTCCAGAAGTATGGCGGGAGAGACGATTTCACAAAACCGGTTAGCGGCGAAAAAGGTGCGATAGACTTCGGATAACTTCTATGAGAATGCGCCTTATCGTCCTGTCTGCTCTTGTTTCGTTCGTAGCGCCGATGCTTTACGCACAGACCGCTGCCCCGCAGATCGTTCGCTTCCACACGAACCGTGGGGATATTGATGTGACGATGATTCCCGAATCGGCACCGAAGAACGTGGCAAACTTTCTGAAATATATGAACAAGGGCGCCTATAACAATTCGATCATTCACCGCTCGCTGCCGAACTTCGCGATTCAAGGCGGCGGCTATCAATTGATTGATCACAAGCGCGTTGTGATTTCCCCGGACGCAGCGGTTACTAACGAATATGGCCTCTCCAATTTGCGTGGAACGTTAGCTATGGCGCTCTTGCCCGGCGAAAAGAATAGTGCCACCTCGCAGTGGTTTTTCAACCTGGGGAGCAACACCGGACTCAATGTGTCGTCCAACGGCGATGGCCCATACACTGTTTTCGGCCGGATCAACAGCTCGGCTGGTCTGGCTGTAATGGAGAACATCGCAGGAGTCTCCAAGAGCTCATTTCTGGGGGCTCCGTTCGATTGGCTTCCTCTGCAGGACTACTTCGGAGGGGACATTCTGGATTCGAATTACGTGTTGGTGTACTCGGTCTTTATTTTGCCGGCACCCGCCATCACGCAGAATGGCGTTGTCAGTGCGTCGAGTTTCGGTGGCTTTCCGTCGGTAGCGCCCGGTTCCTTCATTGAGATTTACGGATCGAATCTTGCGGAGACAACCAGGGGCTGGGCGGGGAGCGATTTCAGCAACGGCAATGCGCCTGTGTCTTTGGACGGAGTGATTGTTGCGGTGGACGGGAAGCAGGCGTTCGTAAATTATGTAAGTCCCAATCAGTTGAACGTTCAGGTTCCGGCGGGTATTTCCACCAGCGGTACGGTGCCGGTGTTGGTCAATTTCAAGAACCAATCCAGCGCGGTGGTCAAGGTGAATGTGAAACCTTTGTCGCCCGGCCTTCTGGCGCCGGCATCGTTTAAGGACGGCGACAAGCAATATGTGGCGGCGGTTCACGCAACGACGGGAGCATTTGTGAGCGGCGGCAACATTACGGATATTCCGGCGGCGCCCGCAGTGCCCGGCGAGACTCTGATTTTCTATGGCGTGGGCTTCGGGCCGGTTAACGAAAGCAGCGTTCCGGTTGCCGGCAAGGTGGTGGAAGGCGTCACCACGCTGACCGCTTCCACCAGCTTTCGATTTGGAGATGTGCCAGGGCAAGTGCAGTTTGCCGGACTGGCGCCGGGGTTGGTTGGCGTGTATCAATTCAACGTTGTGGTGCCGGCGAACGTTGCGAATGGCGATGTGCCGTTAAACGTTACGGTGAATGGGGAAGCCTTGGCGCAGACGCTGCTGATTGCGGTGAAGAACTAGTGTGGTGTCCGGGAATTGGGTGGACACTATCGGAAACCGCTCCTTTACAGTCGCGGCTCGGAAATTACTGTTGCCGCAACAAGGTCGAGACCGAGCGTGTTCCTTCAGTAATAGCGCCTCGCGAGTACAACTTCGTGCTGTTCCCAGAGGCCGATAGATTCGAAGCCGTCGTCGAGTGGGTGAAACCTCTCAACTTCGATAGCCGCCTATTCGCAGCGGTTGGCCGGTAGTTAGTCTTGCGGGCGCGCTTGCCCCGCTGCTATGGTCAAAACTGCTATGTCTATCAACCGGCACCCGTGTGCCACACC
>JBBRNO010000148.1:0-16085 GCA_038230275.1 Bryobacterales bacterium | reverse complement strand
CTTCGGCGCGGGGCTTGGCGGGAACGGACTCTCGGGAGGGGGATGAAGCAGCGAAAATCGAACTGACTTACTCAACCACGAGTGACATCAACCGAGCAAGGCCGATGCTCGGGACGCTGATTGTGTGCATAATTCAGGTTTGACATAATGCAGGGGCTGTTTGTCAACCCAGGCAGTGCCGGGCTCGGTTCGATGCGTTCTTGCTTGCGGCCATGGAATCCAAGGGCCTGACTCCCGCGCCGCCAGCCGGCCGTGTCCGCGTGGTCCAACTCTACTTCGGCAACAGTCAGCCGTGGGATAAACACGATAACATCATGATCCACATGAAGCTGGCCAATCAGCTAGACGGCCCAGTAGCGGCACTCTTGGAAGATCTAAAGGCGAGCGGCCTGCTCGAAGAGACGCTGCTGATCTTCGGTAGTGAGTTGGGCCGGACGCCGGCAGTCGAGACCAGTTCCCGGGTGAAGCTCCAAAATGGACGCGATCACAATCCCTTTGGCTTCTCGATTTGGCTGGTGGGCGGTGGCGTAAAGGGTGGCATGAAGTATGGCGCTACGGACGAGTTCGGCTTTAAGGCGGAAGAGAACCGGGTCCACGTGCATGATCTCCACGCGACGCTGCTCCATCTCATGGGAATCGCTAACACGCGCCTGACATACACCTACAGCGGCCGCGACTTCCGTCTCACGGATGTCCACGGCAACGTCATCAAAGCGATTCTGACATAAAGTTCAGCCCACAAACTTGCGGTAGACGGTGAGGCTCAAGGCGTGCCCCAGCGGGACCTGGACTAGCTGAATCGGGGCGCCGCGGTCCAGGGCATGGCTGGCGTGAGCAGGGCACATCAGGTGCGGAGACTTTCGACGCGAGGCCGGTTTTTCGGGCGGTGGCGTAGACCATTCGCTGGATCTGAAATTCATCGAGCGGTCTCCGGCTTCTTCCCGGAGGGACAGGATCTGCTGCCAGAGCTTGGGCTTGAGCAAAACCGTTCGGGGTTGCGTCCTTTTGCAAAGACGGTGATTGGTCCGCCTTCCTGCCGTGCTATGGCATGGGCCACTTGAGAGAGCAGGCGAACGCCGGACACGTAGGGCAATTTTCTGCGGAACCCGGTTCTGCAGCTTTCCAGGCTTGGACTCCGAGTACGGCGCTGCCTCCGCACCCCCTCTGGCGGGGGAGCTCTTGAGGAGCCAAATTTGTTTAATCGTCAGTTTTCTCCTCACTGTCGTCAACGGCGGCAGGCCTGCGCGCGCGAATGACCAATACTTGTGGAAAATGCCTTCCTCATGGACGAGACTCTTGCTGGCCTGATGGGCCCAGCACCGTAAGGCGCGGCGGTATGCTCTCAGCCTCTCCGTTGAGGGAGGCACGTTTGGTTGACTGAACTCACTGCCTTATCCAGGAAGGCGGCTGTCCAGCGCAGGGACAGGAAGGCGTTGATCGCGTGCGATCTGGCTTTTCTGATCTCGCTTGCGGAAGCTTCTGGAAACCCTCTTCTGGTCGATGTTCTGCACCGTTTGCTTGCGCCACTGTTCGCATTTATTCGGATCCGCGTGAGGACTAGTGGCCCAGGGCCGGAGGCGTGGAGCGGCGGTCTGCCTCGCCACAAGTGGATTCTTCAACTCATCCGGGAGGAGATCCCCATCCTTGCGGTTCGATACCCGCACCACCGTCTCACGCCGTTTGGGAGGGCGAACGGCCTTCGAAAACATCCGCAGCGTCTTGCCGTGAGCGAACGCTGAGAGGGCAGGGAACCGCACGCTGCCTACTACGCTTGACGCGATTTGACTGGAAGACTATAGTTGGATGAAAGCTGAGCGCTCAGCGAGCTACTTGCTAAGATGTCTTGGCCATCCGCTCCGCAATTTCCCGGCTCAGGAGTCCCGCCTCCCGCCGGCGCGCCTATCTGCGGGCAAGCTTGGAAGGGCTGCTGCAGTTTACCTGCCAGCGCGCAGAAGATGACGGCGGATCAGTTGGGAGCCACTTGAGAATCTATCCATGATGAACCGGCGAAACTTTACAAATTCGATGCTGGCTTCGGCGGCACTAGGGTCTATGCCGCGGTTGCTGGCGCAACCAGCACCCCAGCCACGGAAGTTCGAGCCCACCTGGGATTCCATCCGCGGACACCAGGTGCCCGCGTGGTATCAAAATGCCAAGCTCGGCATCTTCATCCATTGGGGACTTTATTCGGTTCCAGCGTGGGCGCCCACCACAGGGGAACTCGGAAAAGTGGACTGGAGCAAGTGGTTCCAGCAGAATCCGTACGCGGAATGGTATCTGAACACTCTTCGAATCAAGGACTCGGCTACTTATAAGCACCACCTGCAGACCTACGGCAAGGACTTTGACTACTACCAGTTCGCGCCTATATTCGATAAGGCTACGGCAAAATGGGATCCGGCAAGCTGGGCCGGAATCTTCAAAAAAACTGGCGCACGCTATGCGGTGCTGACCACAAAGCATCACGACGGATTCCGGATGTGGCCGAGCAAGGTGCCGAACCCCCGAAGAAACGGACCGGAGTTGTCGGCGACCCGCGACCTGGTAGGAGACCTGTCGGCGGCTGTCCGATCGGCGGGAATGAAAATGGGGCTGTATTATTCCGGGGGGCTTGATTGGACCTTCACGGAGAATCCGATTCAGAGTCTGCAGGACCTGCAGCTCATGGTTCCGCAAAGTGAAGCCTATGCTCGCTACGCCGACGCCCACTGGACAGAGTTGACCAACCGTTATCAGCCCGCGGTGATATGGAACGACATCAACTATCCGAAGGTGGGCAAACTGCCGGAGATCTTCTCGCATTACTACAACACGGTGAAGGATGGCGTGATCAACAATCGTTTCGGCGTGGAGTTTTCAGACTTCACCACACCCGAATACGCTAAGTATGACAAGATCACCGAGAAAAAGTGGGAGTCCTGCCGCGGCCTGGGATTCAGCTTCGGCTACAACCAGGCAGAAGGTCCCGAGCAGGTGATTACTTCAGACAAACTGATCTGGCTGCTGGTTGATATCGTCAGCAAGAATGGCAATCTGCTGCTGAACATAGGCCCCCGGCCGGATGGCTCCATTTCGGACATTCAGCTTGATCGTTTGAATAAGCTCGGCGAATGGCTGGCCGTGAACGGCGAGGGCATCTTCGACAGCCGCCCGTGGGTGCGCGCTGCCGCCGGCGATCCCAATGCTCCCCAAACCCGCTTCACCCGCAAGGACAACAGCGTCTATGCTTTCCTTGAGACCGCTCCATCCGGAGTACTCACGATTCCCGGCGTCATCGCCGCGGAGGGCTCGAAGATCCGCATTCTGGGAACGGACGCCGACAGTGCCTGGACGCAGCAGGGGCGCGACCTCAGAATCACAGCGAACGGGCCGCCTCGCGGCAGCGCCCCTGTCGGTCTGCGCATCACACCGGAACCGTGGCAAGTTGTGAAAGGCTGAGTACCCATTCCTCTCGTGCGCATGTGCGCCCCGGAGGGCCCGTTCGATGTCAAAGCCCGCTGAGAACTCTCTGACCGCACCCGTGCTCTTCCGCAACATAGCGAACTCGCCGCTGGAGAAACAATTCCTGCCTGCCCACCGCGGCAATCCAATCCCGTCGCGTCAGGCGGCGATTCTACTATTTATTCCGCAGGATAGATCACGTTGCCGCCACGCATCTTCAACCAGGGTGTAAGTTTATGAGGATAGCTTTTGCCCGGCCCCATAATGTGCGCAACAGGAACTCCACGAACCATCAAAGCATCGGCGATCAACGATCGATGGCATCGCCATGGGACCGCTTCCGCACACAGCAGCGCGACCGTCTCAACTCGCGGTAGAGCCAGTAAATCTTTCAATCCGGACTCGAATTCCACAGTCTGCATGTAGTCCGCATACCCGCGGAAGCTCATATTCCGCCAGCCCGTATTGATCGAATCGGAATGCGCGCGGCGCAACCCGCCCAGCGCCTGCAACCAGACGTATTCGATTCCGGCCTCCGCCAGGCTCAGTGGCAGAACGTCACGGTTGAACTGCGGATTGTGACGGGAGCGAGGCACCGTCCGCACATCGGCAATGCGGGAAACACCGTGACTTCTTAAGATCTCGACGAAGTCTCGCGCCGGGTGCGTGGAATGGCCAATGGTGAACAATATGCAAGATCGTACTACTTCTTACCCACGCCCTTCAGCGGCATCCATTGGCGGTAATGCAACGTCCGCCCATCGGCCTCCACAGAGAGTTCGATCTGTTTCAACTTAGCGAAATCGCGCCACTCCACTTCGGCCGTTTGTTGTGTGCTGATTGCACCCATCACCTCCGCTATGGCGCCCGGAATGTCTCCCACCGCGTGGCAAAACTCAGCCGTGCCTCCCGTAGACGTGGCCAACTCCAGCAGCCCCGTTTGATAGGCCGCTGCCAACCGGTCGTTCTGGTAATGCACATGAACAATGAAAATAGGCGCCTGCGCGCCCGCAATCTCAGTCTTTATCCGCTGAATCTTTTCGTTCACCAAGCCTTCCGGAAACCGCCTGCTCATATCGTTGGCATCACTGGAATTCACCACCGGATTGGTGTAGTCCTCGCGATAATTGCTAATTAGACTGTCCGTCAAATAGAGAACAGCCATCCGCACCCGCGACTTCGCCAGAATCGAATCGGTCAGCCGCGCCGCCGGTTCCAAAACCTCCAGCAGCCCGGCCCGTCCACTAATCGACAGCCCGCCAATAATCTCACCCAACCTCTCCCTGCCGCTGCCCGGGTCGGCAAGCACCCGCAACCCATCCTGCGCACGAAGCAGTCCCACCGCTGTATTCGCCGGCAGTTCCTTCAACGCGGCAGTCAACGCCTCCCGTGCCGGATCGACTAACGACAGATCGCCGGAAAAATCCAGCACCACCAAAAGCACCAGATCGTCGGCTGGCGAACTCAACCGCAGCAGTTTGGCATCCTCTCCATTTAACCTGACTCTCAGCTCCGCACGCGTCACCGGATCGCCGGCCGAGCGCCAGAATGATACACGAATCGGCGGATGCTCCTGCTTCACCGCCGGGGCCGCGGATAGGCCGCCCGCCATTAAAAGGACTGCGCACAGGTACTTCAGAAGCTAAACCTCATCCCAATCTGCATCACCCGCCCGCCCCGCGAACCGATAATGCGGCCCGCATTTACGTTCGGCGCCGAGGCCGGTCCAATTACCGTATCGGGGTCGTTCCAATTGGCGTGATTTAGAAAATTCAGCCCCACCAGACTCAACTCCAGACTCTGCTCCGGTCCAAGCGCCACTCGCTTATTCACACTCAAGTCATGATTCTGATTCCCAGGCATCCGCAGCGAAGGATGCGTGCGCGACGCATCTCCCACCGTGAAATCGGCCGGTTGCGAAAATGCCGCCGGGTTGAACCAAAGCTCCGGCCCCGGATTGGAAACATGCGGATCCACACCCGGCACCACGTTTACATTCAGCGCATCCACCACACCACCTGTATTGTTGAACTGCGGATGCAACCCGATCGGGTCTCCGCTGGTAACACTGGTAACTCCGCTCACCGACCACCCTGCAGCGAAGTATCTTCTCCAGTCTGTGTTGCGGAATAACAGCCGGTTCGGTCCGAAAGGCAATTCATAGACGTATGTCAGCGACAGCCGGTGCGGCGTGCTACCCGCCGTCATGGACCATTCATTCTTGCGGTTATAGAAGTCCTGAACGCCATACGGTCCGGAGTAGTCGTCCATCTGCTTGGCAAATTCATACGTGGCCGACAGCGACACGCCCGCCGATGAGCGCTTCTCCATGCGCACATAGCCCGCATCCCGCTTGTAGTGTCCCTCAGGCCAGGAACTGTAGACTTGAAATCGCTGGTACTGCGGATACGGCCGCAGTGCGCGCTTGAATGCTTCGTTGTTCAACTGGTCACGGAAGTCCAGCGCCGCCAGCGGAATGGCGTTGGGGTTCGCCCCGGAATTGCTCAGCAGAAGATTTCGCCCATCGGAATGGTCAAAGCCCGCCGTCACCACAAACAACCCTGGCAACTCACGCTCAATCGAAAGACTGGCGGATTGGTAGGTCGGTTGCCTGCCGGTAGGCTCAATCAGATCGGCCACCGTGTCGTTCGCCGCCTCCGGTCTCTTATCGGGGAAGACCCGCGACCCGGAATCATTCAGACCCTGAGCCAGCGTCGCCGCCGGAGTCAACTGGGGATTGGCGGAAATCCAAGTGGGCGTTCCATTGAACGCCTGCGTTCCCCATTGCGACGTATAGACCGGAATGGGTGAATAGGATCGCGAATAGCTCGCACGCGCCAGCGTCTTCTTCAAGAAGCTCCATGCCACGCCCATACTGGGATCCAGCTTGAAAAGCCATGGCTGAAACGCGCGGCCTGCCCCATTCGCACCAGCAACCACTAACGCGCCCGGCAAACCATTCGCGGGGTTGATCGCCGATAGATCCACGGTCGACTGCCGGTCGTACTTTTCCGTCCTCGGCCCTGTAGAATCGAGCGTCAATCCCACGGACACGGTAAGTCCGCTACGCACCTCCCATCGATCGCTGCCGGAAACCAGAAACCGCGGCTTACGAAAATACGAAGGCGCAATCACCACGCTGCGTTCGGCGAAAGCGGCGCCTCCCAACAGGAAACTCGCAAACGCGTGGCCGGTATTGATGATCCCCGGCAGACTTGTCAATCCGGATGAAAACTCGAAATCTCCTGCAGGATACTGCGCCGCGAAAATGTTGACCTGCTCCGCAATCACCTGCGTGGAAACTCCCAGCCGGTGCGCTCCACGGTGGCAGGAGAATCCGTCACTGGCGGCGTAAGTATTCCGCGCCGATTTCGAGCTCGGATTCGTGCGGCCCATTGATAGATAGGGCAAGAACCGGTATTTCGGAAAGGGTTGGCCTCCGTCCCCTAATTCGCGCTCATATTCCATCTGCCCAGTGGAGGCGGAAATCGAAAGGGTGTTCACCGCTTGGGGTGACAGTGTAAACACGTGATTTAATGCGGCACTTCGTGAGCGCCGGTCCACATTCGGCGATCCGGGATTGGCGGCAGTTTCAAACAACCGTATTGATCCATCCACCCCATTGGAATAATTCAGGTGGAATGCCAGTCTCTGCTTTACGTTAAGCGTATGGTCCACGCTCACAATTACCCCGCCCGCCGTATGCACTTCCGGCGATAACACAAAGAAGTTGTTTTGAAAGAAGGGACCTGCGTTCGCGTTCGGCGCCGGATAGAGCCGCAACGCTTTTTGCGCCGTCGGATCCAGTCGCGACGTCGGAATGCGGTTTCCTGGAAACGGGGCCCGGTTGTATTCCAGATTGTCCGTCGAAACCGCCTGCGACGCATCGAAAGCAGCGTTATTGCTAGTCGATTGCGGGTCGTAGATCGCCAGAAGCTGGCCCGCCGAATCGACAGACGACGACCAGTCGCCGGCGCGCTCAGCCATCGTCGGCACCGTCCGCAGCGACGTCTGCCCAATCTTCTCTCGCGTGCCTTCAAACGTCAAAGTAAAGAAGGTGCTGCGCCCGCCATCATAGACTTTCGGAACATAAAGAGGACCCGTCAGATTGAAGCCAAACTGATTCCGCCGCAGGATGCCTTTCGTGCCGCCGCGCTGGGCCACCTCATGCGGCACGGCGTCGATAGCATCGTTTCGAAAGTTTTCAAATAGGCGCCCATGCCAGCGCCACTTGCGCGTGCCATTACTGCGCTGGGTCACGGAAGGCGAATCATCGCGAAGGCCCATGTCCCGAGTCTGAATTTTGAATTCGTCGATGGCCCGCTGCAGTTCGGTAACTCTAGCCACGGGCGCAGCCGGCCGAGCCGCAGGCGCAGCTGGACGCACAGTGGAGTTTTGGCCAAATGCCAAACACACCCCAAGCAACGCTGCCGTGGCAACTCTCATCGCTTCAGTTTATGTTCTTCCGGCCGCTCTTGGCGTGCAGGAAACGCTGTACACTGTGAATGCTGTGAACATACTCCGCCTCGCTCTATTCGGAACCGCGCTGTTCGTGTCGGGTTGTGACATTCTATCGCTGCAACCGATTTATTCGGAGAAAGATACAGTCGCCGAACCCGCCGTTATCGGACGCTGGAAAACCGCGGACGACAACACAATCTGGAAAGTCACCGAAACAAAACCCGGCTACTATTCGGTAGTCGAGGAAGGAAAGATCGCCGGCCGGCTCGAAGCTCGCCTCACCCGCCTCGGCAAAGTGCTATTTGCGGACTTCCGCCCCGTAGAAATGGAAGCCTGCCAGATCCCCGGCCACCTCTTTGCCAGAGTCCAGGTAAATGCATCGGAAATACGAATCGCCTGGGTCGATTTCAAAACCCTCGTCCGTCAGCCGGGACACCCGCCTTTCCCCACCCATCAATTGGTGGCCTTTGGCCGTGAAAATAACATGGTCCTCACTGCCCCGGTAGTCGACCTCCGCGCCTACATCGGCCAAGTGACAACGCTGCCGCACGCATATCAAAAGGACGAAGTGTTTCAGCGCCAATAGCTACCGGCCGAGTTGGCGCCAAACGTGCTCCACCTTTCTCGAACAGACGAACCACTATGCTACACATCCTACAGTCCTGCCTACTCGCGCTCCTGGTCTTCGCCATCCCAGGCCGCGGTCTAGCCGCCGCTTCAGCTGAACCGGAACCTGCATCCAGGAAGTCAACCGACGGGAAGTCAACCGATTTCCTATTCGAAGCGCACCCCAAAGTGATCGCAGCCGGGGAAACCGTGGTTCTTCATTGGGAAATCAAGGGCGCCACCAAGGTTGTAATTGACGAACAACAAAAATCAAGCGACGCTCTCCACAACCTCGGCACCTTCGGCGGAAGTGGAACTTTGCCAGTCCACCCCACCGAAAACACCATGTACATTGTCACCTGCGAAGGTTCAACCTCCCACTCCTGTGCTTCCGTCTCGGTCCGGGTCCGGGTGAAGCGGCGCTAGCCGCGGGAAGGTTTATGGCACGCTCTCGTGTTTCCGTCGTGAAAGCATCCCCAGCCACGGTCATCGATGATTACAAGCGCCTGATGCGGCTGGCGGATTACCAGGAGTTTCTGCCGAAGGAAAACGACACCGCACTCAAAATTAATATCAGTTGGCATTATTTCTATCCCGCCTGCTCCACCACTCCGTGGCAGCTTGACGGCGTAATCTCCACGCTGCTGGAAGACGGCTATAGCAAGGAAAAGCTATACGGCTGCCACAATCGTACGGTTGTGGTGAGCGCCAGGCGCGGCGAAATAGCCAACAAGCATAAGCAGGTTCTGGTAGGAAAACACGGTCTTCGCAACATCCATCTGTACGAGCCTGACGAGGCGTGGATTCGCTACACGCCGAAGGCCAAGATGCTGGTCCTGGACCAGGTCTTTCCCGAAGGCATCCGCATTCCCAAACGGCTGATCGGAAATAACATCATCCACTTGCCAACCATGAAGACGCACGTGTTCACCCAGATGACCGGGGCGATGAAGAACGCCTTCGGCGGGCTGCTCTTTGAGAAGCGCCATTACACCCACAGCGTGATCCACGAAACGCTGGTGGACCTGCTGGCAATCCAGAAAGAAATCCACCCCGGCATGTTCGCCGTAATGGACGGCACCTTCGCCGGCGATGGCCCTGGCCCAAGGTGCATGGTGCCGCAGGTGAAGAACTACATTCTTGCCAGTGCGGATATGGTTGCCATCGATGCCGTCGCCGCGAAGATGATGGGCTTTGATCCGCTCTCGATCAAATTCATCCGCCTCGCCCATGAGCGCGGCCTCGGTTGCGGCGACGTGCGCGAAATCGACGTGGTTGGCGAAGACATCTCCGCCGTGAATTTTCACTTTCACGTCGACGATACGCTTGCCAGTCGCGGTCAGAAATTGATCTACTGGGGGCCGCTGAAACGGCTGGAGCACTTGCTGCTTCACTCCTACATCGCTCCGTGGTCGTACGCCGCATCCATCCTCTATCACGACGTTTATTGGTACAACTTCGTCGGACGCGCCAGAGTCAACAAGGCCCTGCAAACCGATTGGGGCAAACTTTTCAGCAGCTATTAGTCTGTTACAATCAACTATTGCCCCCGATACTCTCTGGTGCCCGCTTTGAGCGGAGCCTCACGCGGCGCACGGGTTTCAAACTGGTATTTTCTGCCTTAAGCGCGCAATATCTGCGTGCGGCCGAATCAAGCAGCGCCCCGGATATACCAGACTTCGCGAAGAATATTCCCCCTAGAGCCCCGCAGGCACTCACCGGATCGCAGTTCGCCGAATCGGTTTCCAGTATGGACCGTCAACAACGCGAGGTTGCCATTTTAGGTCAACTCCTGGACGGAAATTTGCCTGGCTTCCTCAGAAAGCTGGTCCCTGTCAAACTCAGTTGCGGCCTCGGACATGGGCAGATCGCCGCGGTGGCCATCTTCGTCATGCCGGAATATCTGGCCATCGGGTCCGACAACGATTTCCTGCGCATCCCGATGAACTTCCACACCGCCACCGCCGTTGCCCGGCGATTCGGATTCGTCCTGCCCACCAGGAAAATCGTCGACGCTATTTACCATCAATCCAGCTGCCGCTTCAATCCACAGCCCCTGCCTGCCGGCCCGCAAATGACGTCCACCGGGTATTATCGCGTCCACAATGCCATGATCGACAAGCAATCCCAGTCCCGCGGATTTTCCAACGGCGCACTGATTGCCGGTCATAAAAAAGATGTCGTCCTCTCGAACCGCTTGCGCTTGAATCCAGATCGCATTGCAATTTACGGCTGGCATCGCGGCCCCGGCGAACCCATTCAGCCATTAAGCACCGTTCATGGCGCCGGTTACGCCGATTACAGCCATGGCATCCGGCTGATTGCCGGCATGGCCATCACCGGCGGACGGCTCACATCCATCTCTGACATTCTCCAGGATTCCCTTTTAGCCTCGCTCCTAAGCGATGAGGGCGTCATCCGCGATGCAGCTACGCTTGGCGCCATCTAGAGCTTATTGCAACGTCTTACAGCAGCGAAAGCTCAGATGATAGTTTGCGTGGCTGTGGTCATCCATCACCCGGCTCCCGTGCCAGTATGGTGCCCGCCAGCGGCACCAGTCTTCATGAGCCCGATAAGTGTCGAAGATAAACCAACTGCCCTTCATCTCCGTGTAGCCTAACTCGCGGCTGCCCCGGCTCGCCATCTGGCTCTCATTCAGAGGCAGATTCATATGTTCCGCTGCATTCCCGTTTAGGTCGTAAACCTGCAATGCACTGTGACACTCAGGAAAGTCTCCGGCCGGAAAAGTATTCGAACCGCAGTGCGTCCAATCTCCGCCATTGCATCCCGGGCTCTTCTGGCTGGATGCGGCGCAAATCCCCGTCTTGTATTCCGGGCCATAACTCCAACTCTTGCCGCCCTTATCCGCTTGGTTGTGGGCGTTGCGCATGCGCTCCACGGCAGCACCGCCGCTCAGACCTTTCGCCAGATCAAACCGGTAATCCGGAGCCTCCAGACTTCCCGCGCAGGCACCCTCCCATTCATGCGCATCGCACAGCCGCTTGCCCATGGTCCAGCAGATTTCCGCCGCCTCGCGCGCCTTCACCCACACCACCGGATAGGCAGCCGGAATATCGGGGAATTCAAACTGGTCGATGCACGCCTTCGCCTCCTCCGGCCGTTGCGTGGCGGCGTTGTAAAGCGGAGCCATGAACTTACCGCCGCAAATTTTCTCGAACTTGGAATTCGCGTATTCGATTCCCAATCGCTTCAACTTCGCCTGCGCCTCTTCCGGCGAAACCGGATGCCGGGTGACCGCCGGGTTCCCTTGACCCATGTAACCCGATTTGGCAAAGATTCCGCGCAGGGCGTTCATTTGGGCGTCTGACACTCCATGGACCTGTTGCAATTGCCGGAACAGTGCTTCGTTTTGCTGCGGAAGCGACGGATATTGTCCCAGCAGAATCACCAATGTAACCGCTCCCAATGGCAGGATACGTGACATTCTCATGGCTTGCCCTCCGTACCATTGCGCCGCATCATGTAAATGAAATCCCGGTTGTCCGCATATCCCAGAAAACGCGGTATCACTTCACCGCCAGCGGACTTTTCCAACACACTCATTCCCTTCAACAGGTGATTGACAATCATCGTTGAGCCGATCCTCCGGTAAACCGCCAGGTACGTATGTTCCAGTGCATTCATGTCCAGCATCATGGCGTAGTCGCAACGGTAAGCCTGAAAGGTGCGGGCCATTGCGGAAGGTGTCGCCGAGGAGAACACGCCATAAATCAAATAGCGCTTTCCACCAACCCGCTGCAGCGCGGCGCCGGAACGCATCGTGCGCAATGACCGATCCCCCGAACCGGACCAATTCCCTGGTCCCCAACGGTTCACAAGAGCCCCCGGAACCGGCACGCGCGAGAAAGCATCAAACTCAATGAGCGGAACGCCATTTTGCCGTGCATGTTTGATCTTCGCCAGTCGCTTGTCATCGGCCTCCGTCCAGGTCTTCAACTCAATCGACCCGTCAGTCAGGGCCACCATAGTCGCCAAACCTGGCTGCAGTTTACTGAACACCACGCCGTTTTCAATGAAGCCATAGTGGCTGCCGTGATTCCGCAGCGCCAGCTCCCCATATTGGAATGCCCCATGTGCGCGTTTGAAACCGCCAGTGAAAGTGGCCACCGTTTTCCGGGCTTCTTCCGGATTCAACAGGCCGGTCACAACCAGCGGGCTAACGGTTCCTATTCCATCCGGTCCCGGCAAGGCCGAGTTTCTCATCTTCTCCAGCATGTGATTCGACCACCCAACTCTGGGATGTTCGGTCCCCAGTGCATATCCCAGTTCAAACCGGTCAAGATCGAAGGCCACCAGATAGCTCAACGAAGCTGCCTCCATGCTGTCCAAGGCATTGACCGTTGTCCCATAACTGCGCAGGATTGCCGGGTCAATCAGATCCGGCTGCAGGATACTGACATAAACTCCGGGGATTCCACTCGCGCCGTACCACGCGCCCGGGGTCATGCCAGTCTTCCCAAATCGTTCCCATTCGATCCCCAAATTGTCGGACGTTAACAAGCGGTTGGCGTATTTCGCATCCAGCAGGGCAGGGAACGGCATCCCTGCGGGCTCTTTTCCAACTCGCGCGCCTTCAGGCTGAGCCTCGGCCTGCATCTTTCCAGTCTCACGCTGTGCGTCTCCCAGCAGTGTATGGCCCAGCGCAATAATCCGCTCTCCACCCCACAGCCGGTCGCGAAGAAATTCCGTGGCCGCTTCCAAACTAGTACGGTTCCCGGCCGCCGGGTTTCGCAGATAAATCCGCCCCTCGCACAAGGGATAAAAGATACGTGCCGACACCTTCGCCTTGTCCAGACCATCGCTTCCAAAAAGATCGCAGGCATACCGCGCAGTTCCATCCGCAATCACCAGACCTGAAGGATATTTCTCGTCCAGCAGCAGCCTTCTGCTCTGTGGCGCCGGATTCTCCAGATGGTAGGCGCTCTCTACGTTGCCGTCTTTCCAGGCAACCCGCAGCAAGTACCACGCGTTTACTGCCGGATTTAGATTAACCAGTGTGGCGGTACCTTGTCTTACCCGCCGGGATGTCACCGGAACGGAATGCGACTGGCGAAATTGCTGCAGTTCCAGAATGGTCTTAGGGACGTCCGCCTCCTGGCTGGCGGGTAAGACGAAGGCAATATAGAAAGCGAAAAAGAACGCGAAAAGACGGAATAGGACCTGTCCGGTCATAACGCAATCACGCCGCTCACCAGCATCAGCAGAATCAGGATGCGGCTAGTCCGGTCGCTGGTGGCAAATACCAACGGATCGTCCGGCATCTTCCCGCGATGCGCACTCAGCCAGACGTGGCTGATCCAATACAGCAGGATTGGGCATAGGAACCACAGCACTTCAGGCCGTTCATAAAGGATGTGGGATTTCGGTGTATTAATGTATAGTGCCAGCACCAGGATCGCCACGTAGCCGCTAGCGATTCCCATGGAGGAAAGCAACTCCTTGTCGTTCACTTCGTATCCTCGTGCATGAGTGTGGTTCATAGCGAGTTCGCTATAGCGCTTCACCAATGCCAAACTGAAAAACAAAAAAGTGGAGAACGCCAGCAGCCAGGGCGATGGCCAAATGCCAACCGCGGCCGAACCCGCAATGATCCGCAGCGTGTAAAGCCCGGCAAGCACAATCACATCCAGCAACACGATCTTCTTGGCATACAGCGAATAGGTCACACTCAACCCAAAATAGAGAAATGCCAATCCGGCGAAAATCGGAGTAACCACCGCGCCGATCGCGCCGCCCAGAAGCAACAGCGCCGGAATCATGGCCAGTGCATAACCGATCGGCAGGTCACCCGCTGCGAAAGGCCGGTACCGCTTCCGTGGATGATCCCGATCCGGCTGCAAATCAAGCAAATCGTTCATCAGGTAACCGGCCGACGCGAAACATCCGAACGCCACAAAGGCCAGCAGCGCTTTCTCTACCAGCGCAATCTCATCAAAGCGATGGACCGCAAGCAGCGGCACCAGCACCAGCAGATTCTTCAGCCAATGATGCGGACGCAAGGCTGTCAGGTAATCGAAAAGGCCTTTTGTCCGGTCCCGGAAGATGCGCTCCACCGGCGCCAATCGCGCTACATGAGATTCCACCAGACCGCCCGCATTGACAAGAATCGCCTTCCGCGCCGATCCCCAAACTGCCAGGTCATCCCGGTCGTCACCGGCATAATCGAAGCCCTTCTCTCCGAATTCACTCACAATGCGCTTCCGTTTGGCTTCACCGGATAGATTCGTAACCCCGTCGCTGGCCAGCACCAGGTCGAAAAGCTTCAAGTGATCCGCCACCTGCCGCGCAATTCGCATATCGGCAGCGGTAGCTAGAACAATCGACCGCCCTTCCGCGCGCTGTACCCGAAGATAGTCCACCACCTCTTCGCGATATGGCAGTGTGTTGACGTCCAGGGAAACCCCACTGGCAATTTGCTGCTTCAGGTAAGCTTTGCCTTGCAACAGCCAGAACGGCAGGCAAAATACCAGATAGGGTGTTTTCTTCAGCAATACCAGCAGACACTCCAGCAGAAGGTCCGTCTTTACTAGCGTTCCATCAAGATCCACCACCATGACAGGCGATCCTGTGGATTGCACTGCCGAACCGGCCGGCGGAGCTACTGTGGCTGCTTCCATAAGAACCGTCTCCATATCGATGAGCAGGTTGGGTGCCGAACGGATCCGCCGCCTTCCAGGAACCCTGGCATCCCTGCGAATGGGGAACGACACTCATGGATTGCGCCACATTCCCCAGGTTTCACCGATTGCCGCTGCTGAATTGAAAATCAGCAGCGGATCTACAGAATCAACGCAGGATTTGATCCGGCCCTAGGGTGTGTAATTACTTCACAATCAATACGCAGTTGTGGACGATCAGTTCAGCAAATTCACGCCAACCAGGCACGTGCCTTCCGCGGGTCCACGCAGAGTGGCGCCCTTGGCGCCCAGTCCACCCACCATGAGTACGAAAGACGATGGGCCGCGGGCCGAAAAGTCCTGGAAGTCCCAGGACGCATTGCACCCCTCGCTACTCTCTTTTAAGTAAAGGACCGGCGCGCCGGTGCCCCCGCTGAACGTCGCATCAATTCCGCAACACTGACCGGACACGCTCCCCCGAAAACCCTTGACACCGCCGCCCCAAAACGCCACAATCAAACAGGCGAACAAATGGCGAAAGTATACACCCTGGCAAGACCCCTCTCCACCTTCGAATCCACCCCCAATCCCACCCCCCAATCCCTCCGCACGCTCCCCCGCGGAGCCATCACCGAAGTCCTCGGCGAACCCTCCACCGGCCGCACTGCCCTAGCCCACTCTCTCCTCGCAACCGCAACAAAAAGCGGCGAAATCGCAGCTTTCATTGATTGCACCGACGCCTTCGACCCCGCCTCCTCGCGCAAAGCCGGCACCGACCTCGGCAAGCTCCTCTGGGTCCAATGCGGCCACCGCCTGGAGTCCGCCCTCAATGCCGCCGACCTCATCCTCCACAACGGCGGCTTCGGCCTCATCCTCCTCGACCTCTGCGACACCCCACCCGCAGCCCTGCAACGCGTCCCCACCTCTTACTGGTACCGT
>JBBRNO010000147.1:0-16174 GCA_038230275.1 Bryobacterales bacterium | reverse complement strand
CCGCTTGCGCAGCCCCAAGCCTTGTTCTTGGCGAAACCGCCCCAGGAGCGTGTAAAACAGTTCCTCGTAGAGTTTCGCCGGTCGATTTTTGTTGGCGTAAGACAAAGAGGATTTATTCGGAGCCGTCCCGATACCCAGGTGCACCAGTTTGCCCACACAACAGGCAAGCCCGTTGCAGATCTCGCGCAAGGAATCGGCGTGAGCCAGTTGGCAAAACAGCATTGCCACCAACTGGGTTCTACAAGTATTCAGGATCTCCGAAGTGGACCAAATGCTGATTGGTTGACTCCGCGCGGATGCTCAAGAAATAGCTACCGATATTGCATTAGCGTTGATCGGACGTGGTCGGGCGCGCTGATTTGTGGGGTCTATCTGAACACTCCATAGCGCCGACTTATCTTAAGACAGGCGGCGGTTCGTCCCGGCAGGCCTTATCCAGACACTTGCGGAACCGGCCGATGTCGATGCCCTTCTCTTCCAGCATTCTCACGAAGCGATCCGTCATCACGCCCTGATCGAAGAGACAATGCACCAGATCGCAAAAATCCAGACCCTTGCCCGGGCCTTCTCCAGTCTGCCCGCCGCCCGTCGTGCCGTGTGACGGGTAGCCCACTACCGCCGTCACCAGTTGCTCACGCGTGAAGACTTCGCCGCGGGTTGTCCGGCCTCTCGCCTGAATCAGGAACCGGTAGACTCCTGATTGTGTCGCAACGGTGGACACCTCGAATTGACCGGAGTCAATCTCTGTAAGGGTGATAGCTCCGGTCGTGTGATCGGGGCGGGTCATCTGGGCCACCACCATGGGACCGGTCTCGATCGGCTCGCCATATTCCGTAATCACCGCGCGCACGAAGAGCGTCGCACCCGGCGTCGGAGCGCTCTGGTCGATAGACGCCCGCATCGCAAGATTCGAGCGCACATGCATCAGCGCATGAAAGCGCAGAACCGCCGCGGCATTCGTGAATGTGCGGCTAAATGTCGCGTGGCTGACACTTCGCCCGGCGACCCCGAGCAGCAATTGCCACTCACCGCCCCAGTGCTCCACGCCATTTACAACCAGGGGCAAGGTCAGACGGAATCCCTGCGAAGTATCGGCGGCCCGGAAGCCATCCGCAGGAACCTGAAACCGGTTGACGATCGTCCCATCGGGCGTTTGCAGCGCGAGCGCCAGGAACTGCGGCAGCCGGGAAAGCGTTAGTGCATCGAACGCGATATCGGAGCGCGTCAGATGGAACGGCACTCTCGCAATCTCTCCCGGGATCACGGTGCCTTCGGGATCGCGCACCATGAAACGGTTTGCCACGCCGGCCAGCACCTGAATGAAGAACTTCTCCAGAAGAAATTCATCATCCGGCGGAACTTCGCCTGTCACCAGCATGAAGCCGCCGGTGTTATTGGCGAGCTGGCGAAGAACATCGCTTTGGACATTCGCGGCATCCGCAACGCCAATCGCATAAACCCGCTCACCCACCGTCACTTCACTCACAAACGGATGTCGGTCTTCGATTCCATCCGTGAACACAATCGTGGATTGGACGTCGAAGTCCGGAGCAATCGGAGACGTTGCGTAGATCTCGCCCGCCTTCTGCACGCCCCCACCGATGCCCGTGTGAGGAAACTCATCGGGCGGCCCATGCACTGCTATCTTGTTACGCGCTTCCGTGCGAACCGCCGAAGCCATGCCGCCAGCTACCTGCAAATCTGTCACTTTGGTTGCCGCATCGGCGAAGGACACAATTGCCAGTCCGTTGTCGTCATACATGTGGTCTACAAAAGTGGTCGCCGCCTGTCGCAGCACCTGCACGCGGGTGCGGCCATTGCCGGCCTGCGCCAGCATGCTGCCTGAGGCGTCCAGCACCAGCACCACCCCCGCGCGCGGCCGCCGCACCGAGTTCGCGATGACGGGAATCACGAATGGCGCATGCGCTTCCACGCCAAATTCATCGTGTACCGTGACGGTCATGGAACTGGGCGGGGCTGTGGTGTTCGCCGCCTGCCCCGTGAACAGAACCCAAATGCGCAATTCGCTTTGCGGCAGTGGTCCGGGCGGAAAAGAAAATGGGCCTGGGTCCATCAGGGAAAACGGCGCTCCGGGACCGGGCGAAACTGTAAAGGTCAGATGCCCGCAACAGGACACCTGGAACGTGGCGGTGCGCCGCGTGGTGTCCCCCTCAGGCACATCGTTGAAGTTCACAGTCGGGGTCAGCAAATCAATCTGGGGCGGATCTTCGGTTACCATCGCCGGGAAACCGAGCGCCAGAACCCGCTGTTGCAACCGGTCGTCTTCCGGATACGTGTAGCCCAGCGCGACGTGGTCCAGCATGGAGGTTGGTGTCGCGCCGCCGATCATCGGCGAATTCAGCGGTACAAACGTTTCATCGATTCTGAGGCACCCGCCGCAGTCGTCCAGCGTGTATTGATCCACGCCCGCGTGATTGCGCTGCCAGATCGCCCATAGCCGGTCCACATTGCAGTGGTGAAGATAGAAAAGCGGATCCTCCGGCGATCGAATGCCCTCCATTGTTCCGCCGGTAGAAGTGTGAGGAGAAACATGGCTGCCGAACTCCATGGCCCGGAAGTTCGCGAAGCTGTTCGCGCGCAATTCGCTTATTACGCTGTCCAGGTTCGGGTAGGGTCCTTGCGGGTTCGCGGCGCGCGTGAAAGACCAGTTCGAAAATCGACCTCGCCCGCTCCTTCCTCCAAAGAATGACAGCCAGGGTTCCTGATTCAGATCCTGCGAGTTTGGGTTTGTCCACTCCCAGAAAGGAAGAATCGCCCTGGAATCGAATTTCCGCATCTCTTCTTCAACGGTCAGCAGGAAGTAGCGATGCCAGGGAAGAAACGCCGGCCCGCGATGGATGCCGTGGTTGAAGTGTGTCCCGTGGTGATCGGCAAACATTGCGATCATGCCATTAGCGAAAATGTTGTTAAGGGCGTTCGCGAGAAGATCGCGCTCGTCGTTATCGAGATCGAGAAAATTCTTCCGGCAGGCCATAGTTACTCCTTTTCGTACTTGCGCTTGCGCTCAAGAAACGCACCTATAGCTTCCAGAAGGCTTTTGGCTGGCTTGTCGTAAGGTGCGTCGTGGATGCTGTAGCCGTCCTTTGTGACAAAGAAGTTCTTCCGCACTCCATCGACGCGAAGCTCTTCGTGAGGCGTTTTTCGAATCTCGACTTGATGACCGGCGATTTCGTGTGTCTCTACCGGGTTGGGTTCCTGATGTTTCATGGGCTCCTCGTCAGGGTAGTGTTTATGAATCTGGAAACGTGACAAGGCGGGATTACAATTTTTTGCGCGCAACGAAAACGCGCATTTCAGCGGGCGAACAATACAACCCGCGCCTTCTTTGCATCCGCGCTATCACAGAAAGATGCAATCGACAGTACCGTATGGTGTCGTTCGCTCTCGAATTTGAATGGGGTCCATTGAAGGCGGAGACCCATTTTGAGAAGCACGGAGTCAGCTTCGAATGGGAAGTCGAAATTTTCCGGCGGCCTTTCCGGACCTGGCAAAGATGCATTGATGTTGACCGTGCAGTGCGCTCCAGGCGGGGTGATAAAACTCAAGTTCAGAAAAATAAAGGGCTTGACTCTCCCGCTGATCACCGAAAGGTCAGATTTAGAATCTTACCTGGCGAGCCAAGATGTTTTCTCTCATTCTCCTGGTGCGCTTGGCAACTGAACTTGGTCCACTTCGGATAATCAAAATAGCCTGGCGTACTTCGTCTTGGCTTGTCTGTAAATCGGAATGTCAGGATCGGCGTCCTTCCATAGAGCAAGAAAATCCTGGTAGGCAGTTTTTGCCTTTGTTTTATCTGCGGCTAAAAGGAAGGCTCTGCCTAGTTGCAGGTGCGCGAGTGCGCCGATGGGATCGCTGATGACGATACCGCGAGGATCGATGAGTTTTTGGAACTTCGCGGCGGCTTCAGCTCTCTTATGGGCGGCCAGGAAGGCTGCGCCGCGCACATAGACCGGATAACAAGCGCTAAAGAATCCAAAGAAGTTGCTGGGCGGCTGGCTCAACTCATAGGGAGCGGCGGCTTGTAGCAGGGCCACTTCGGATGGGACACGTACGGCACCGGGTGGCTGCGGCGCTTCTGCTTTGCTGAGAACGGTTAACGGCGCAGCATAACGCTGAACTGATATGTCGTTGCCAATGGCTTTTGCCTAACCGAAAAACAGCTACCGATAATGCGTAATATCGTTCCTGCGGACAATAGCTCCCTATGTGGCGGAGCTTGCAACTTCACGCTCCCTGACTACAGAGGTTTGCTTGTAACGTAGGCTGATTGGTGACTACAGTTTTCCATTTTGCGGTAACGGGACATCACAGGCGGTAACGCTGGCGGCGTTTTTTGCTATCTCCCGAGTGGCGCGTCATTCCGCCATTCGGGCCTTAACGCTACACTTCCTTTCCCTGCTGGAATTTGCCGGTCGAATCGGGCCTGGTTTCCGTCCTCAGCTCAACCCAACGCGAAAAAAAACGGGACGGCCTTTTGAGAGCCGTCCCGAAAGCTACTTGGCGATGTCGTCCGGCGAGAATCTGGAAAGCATCTCCAGAATCGCGGTCTGCACCTGCGGATCAGCAAATATCTGGGTCAGGGGATTGGCCGTGGGCGTCACCGCAGTCTGCGTCGCCTGCCGCGTCGCCTCGCTTATCTGCAAACTGCGGCAGAACGCGGCCAGACATTCGCGGAAAGCTTCGATGTGGAACCCGTGTTCGCGCAGCAGCGAGACAAGCTTTTCATCGATGACCTTAGCGCCGGACAGGCAGGAGAGGAGACTGCACAGCTTCTGTCCGTCGAGTCCGCCGCCGCCGGATTTGGGAGGACGATTGCCTCCGGGATAAACCGCGGCGGATAGCGTCTGCTCGCGCGTGAACGGCACGCCTCGCAAGGAATACCCGTTAGCCCGCACACGCATGGTGTACAGGCCGGATTGCGCTGTCACGAACTGCGCGTCGAACTGTCCGCCCGGTGATTCCTTTAGTGGCAATGTGAAGACGCTGTTATCGGGACGCGTGATATCGGCGCGGACCGATGCGAGCCCCTCCAACGGATAGTCGTACTGGCGTAGCGAAGCGTCAATACTAACCGCGGCGCCGGGTTCAAAGCTATTTTGGTGCGCATGAGCCCGGAACTTCAAATTGGAGTACGCATGGACCACCACGTTGTACGGCACTGCTTGCCCTACGCTCTGCTGATTAGACACAAAGGATGATACGCTCGCGATCCTGCGGCGAAGCTTGAGGACCGCATTCCAAGTTCCTGCGTGACTGCCATTTGGGTCCGCCGCAATGGCCGGTAGCGACATGCGGTAGTAGCTGAGTCCGGCGCTGGTTACGAACTGAACCGTGGTACCTACCGAGCTTGACGTGATGCGCCGGCCATCAGGCGTCTCCACTTGGAAGTCGACCAGGTAGACGAACGGCGTTAGCAAAATGATGTCCGCGCCCATGTCGCCTTCGTTCAGGAAGAACGGGACTTTTTGCTCACCTCCGTCTGTCAGGTAGCCGGTGGGATCCACTACGACGTCGGCATTGGTTACGCCAGCCAGAATCTGCAGGAAGTACTTGGCCAGCCGCGCCGATTGATCCGGTGTAAGAATGCCGGTGACGAGCAGATAGCCGTTGTGCCCTGCCGTTAACGCTGTTAGCGCAGGAACGCTGATGTTCGCCGGAATCCCGAGGCCAACCGCGAACGTATTTGCAGTAATGCTGGAGGATACATCGGCAAGAAACGGTGCGGTGTTCTCTTCGCCATCGGTGAGCACTACCACCGCCGTCGTGTCGTAGTGCGGCGTGCCCAGAGCTTGCGCGGCGTCGAGGTTTAGCTTGCCCTGCAAGACGCCCGCGCCGATGGAAGTTGAGCCGGCAGGTTCGAGCTGTGGACCATTGATAAATCCGGTCGCGGTAGCACGCCCGCCTCCTATGATCGGCGGACCTACATCCGTTACCGGCATCAGGATTTGCGCCGTGTCGTCAAAGCGTACGATGCCGATCCCGTCACCTTGAAGCATGGTGCTGACGAAGATGTTCGCGGCTTCGCGCAGCTTTTGCAATTTGGTGGTGCCGTCGCCCGCCTCTTCGCTCATCGAGCCCGAGTGATCGAAAACAAACGTAACAGCCGATTTTGGCCGGGCCACGGTGTTGGCCACAATCGGAATTACATAATCGGCTCCGGTCTGATCGCAGTGGATGGTGACCGAGCCGCTGGCGTGATCGCCGGCATGTGTCGATGTGTAGGAAAGCCACACCCGCGCTTCGCCCACAGCGGTGTATTTTGGCGGATCAAGCGGAGCGGAGGCCCCAAACGGTGTGCCAAATCCGCCTGTGGGTCCTGAGGTGATGCGGAAGTCCAGATGGCGGCAGGTGCTGACTTCAAAAACGACGGCGCGGTAGTTGGTAACGCCGGTTCCGCCGATGCCTTCGGCAATATTCGTGAAAGCTATGCTGGGCGTGGTCAACGTGATAATTTCTGGAGGAGAGTACGGCAAGAGAGTATTGGTAATTACCTGGCTGCAGACGGCGCAGAACGGATTGCTTAGCGCACGCATGCGGCAGGTATACTGCGGACGAAAGCAGCCGCAGTGGTAATAATGCGCGCCTTCAAATGCGCCCACGGTGGTAGCGGACACCGGATTGGACTGCGTATCGCAGTTACTACAGTTGGGATTGCTGGTGGTCGGCAGCGCAGTAGCAGCAGCGATCAGGCTGCCCCATTTGATCGTGGCGCGATTTGTGTTCAACGTGACATTAGGCTGGGAGGGCTCGCCTGCCGGGTGTTGATCGCGGTCGGTGTCGACACCGCAACCCAAGTAGTATTCATACTCGTCGGCGAAGCTGAAGGCGGTGTGTCCCATTTCGTGGATACCGATTTCAGCCGCGTTGGAAGCTGTGGAGAAAGTGGCGATCGATCCTCCGGAGCCGCCATATTCTGAAGTGTTGACGATCACCATCGTCATGTTCACCTGCGGTAGAGCAGCTTGCGAAGTGTCCAGCGCCAAAGTGTTATTACAGGAAAGCAGCCGCCGCGCGTTGCCATCGCTACAGAAGGTCGCGTCGAAATAAGTGTGGGGAGTAGCACCGCTACCCGTGCTGTGATCGCCGCACGTGCCGGGATCGCCGGCACCGCTTTCGTTGGAAGCGACATCGACGCGGTAAATATTGATGCCGCACCACAACGACGAAAACGGTGCGGTGGAGTAGAGCTTATCAATAAAAGTTTGAACGTCGGCGTGGTATCGGGTCAGCTCCGAGGAGCGATAGCCGTCCCCCAGTAAAACCATATTCCACCGCGCCGTGGCGGGACCATGATCGACAATTTTGGTGGTGCCTACAACGAAACCATCTCCAACGCTCATGTTATTGAACCTCCTTGGACAGTTTGCGGAGGTCTACATTGGCGATCTCCGTGGCCGCCCTCAACTGTTCATGCGCCCCTGTGGCAGACGACATGACGCGCACGGTGGCACCTTCAGGCAGATCAGGCACCAGAACTTCGAAGACGCCTTTGGTCTTCTCGGCCGGAACGCGTTGGATGGCCGGCTTCGAGTCTTCGGAAAAAATCTCATGCTCCACACGAATCGGGTTGTGCATGGCGCGCTGATAGAGCACCTTGCCATTGCCATCGCGCAGTTCAAACCAGGAGCCGGAGTGCGAGTCGCCGATCGCGGTCTCGGCGGGTGGGGGGGTAATCATTTCAACCTTGCGCGCAAAAACCAGCCGCACGTTGGTGCTTTCGTATTCAAAACGAAGGCGGACGGTACGGCGAGAAACGGGAACAGGCTGCTGAAGAGCGGGTTGTTGGAACATAGTTTTCCTCTTAAACTCTTTAAACTTCAGGCCGCGTCCGGTCACGATCGACCGGGCAGTTACCCTCAGTTTTGAATCAGATGATACGTCGAATAGTAGTGATGTTGGATAGCGAGACGTTTCAATGCGGGACGGATTCGATGGTCCATGATCCGAAGCTCGGCAAGATGCCAAATTTGGCATCTACAGCACCGGTCCGCAGCCGATGCGGTGCTGCCACCACCTTCAAGGCAGACCCCTCTGTGTCTTTTTAAAACTTTCTCGCGGTCCACCCGAGGCAAGTCCAATGTCATTTATAAACGAGAGTATCTGCTAGGCCCTCACCAGCTCACGTTATCAACAATTCGATAGGCGGCTGAAATTCGGTTACGATACGGTAAATCGCTTTTCGAGGAGCCTTATGTTGCATAAAACATTTATCACGCTTGTGCTGTTGGCAGCCCCGCTTGCCGCGCAGGAGGCTGCGCTTACCGGTACTGTCAAAGATGCGAAGGACGCCGTTATTCCTGGCGTGAGTCTGACGATTACGCAGAATGAGACCGGCGTCGCGCTTTCTACCAAGAGCGATTCGGTGGGGAATTATGAATTTCCGTTTGTGAAGCCGGGCGTGTATACGCTGCGGGTGGAGCAGGCCGGTTTTAAGACGTATGTTCAGAATGCTCTGACCTTGGCGGTGGCGGAGCGGAGCCGGTTGGACCCGGTGATGCAGATTGGCGAGGCGAGTACCCTGCTGACCGTGGAGGCTTCCGGTGCGGGCGTACAGACGGAGAGTTCGAGCATCGGCGAGGTGGTGACGAATCGCAAGATTGTGGAAGTGCCACTGAATGGGCGGTTCTTTCTGGATATCGCCTTGTTGACACAAGGCACCGTTGCGCCGAGCACGAACAATCGGACGTTTCTTGCCGTTCCAAGCGGCATCGGGATCTCTGGCATCAACGCTTCGGGGACGCGCGAGGATTCTACGAACTATCTGTTCGATGGCATCAATCTGAGCGACATGGCGCAGAACCAGATCACGTTCCAGCCGAACATCGACATGATCCAGGAGTTCAAGGTGCAGACGAATGCGTTTAGCGCGGATTATGGACGGAACGCGGGGATCATTATCAGCGCGGTTTCGAAATCCGGCACGAACAGCATTCATGGGACGGCGTATGAGTTTGTGCGCAATGAGAAGTTCGACGCGAAGAACTACTTCGACCCGGCAGGCAAGATCATTCCCTTTAAGCGGAACATCTATGGATACAGCGTGGGCGCGCCGATTTTGCGCAACAGGACGTTCTTCTTCACCAGCTACGAAGGGCGCCAGGGCCGTGAAGTCGCGTCGCTGAAGACACAGGTGCCGACGGCTTCGCAGATTGCCACGGTGACGAACCCGGTGGTGCTCAAGCTGCTGCCGCTGTTGCCGAAAGCGAATGACGCGACGGGGACCTTCTTTGTGGGACCGGCGGGACGAACGCGAACGTTAAACCAGTTTACGGGCAGGATCGACCATAACTTCTCTCAGCGGGATTTTCTGTTCGGCAACTTCATTTCGAACCGGGATCAGCGGACAGAGCCGACGCTGCAGGGTAATAATCTGCCGGGGTTTGGGGATACGCGGCCGGCGAAGCGCGAGTTGTTCGCGTTGGGGTATACCAGGGTGCTCTCGCCTTCGGTGACGAATGAATTCCGCGCGGGAATGAATCGGGTGTTGATCAGCTTCACGCCTGACGACAAAGTGAATCCTTCAGCATTTGGGATTACGTCGCCGTCTTCGGTGTTTCCGCAGATTGCGATTTCGGGTGGTGCCGTGTTCGGCGGGATCTCCGGATTCCCGCAAGGACGGGGCGATACGACGTTTCAATATTCCGACGCTTTGTCCTGGATCAAAGGCCGACACTCTTTGAAGTTCGGCGCGGAGTTCCGGCGCTTTCGGAACAACAACTTTAACGGGGGAACCGGGGGCACGATTAACTTCCCGAACTTGACCGCATTTCTGGCAGGAGTTCCGAGTTCGGCTACCGAGACGGCGCTGCCGGCGAACCCGGGGCTGCGCGTGGGTGCGCTGGGCACTTTCGCGCAGGACGATTTCCGCGTGAGCGCCCGGCTTACGGTGAACCTTGGATTGCGGTGGGAGTACAACGGGGTGCCGAACGAAATTCACAACCGGTTGGGGATCTACGATTTCCAGCGGAACGCGGTGATCCAGGTGGGTACCAACGGGGTGGAGCGGCCCTATAAGCGGCAGTTCACCAATTTTGGGCCGCGGTTCGGGTTCGCTTACGATCCGACGGCACAGGGCAAGATGGTGGTTCGCGGTGGATTCGGGCTCTATTACGATGAGCCGGTGACGAATATCGTGAGTGGGCTGGGGTCCAACCCGCCTTTCGCGACGTCGGTGAACAACACGAGCAACGTGAACCTGGCCAACCCGTTCAATCTGCCTCCTGGATCGGGCAGCGCGATTGCGGCGGTGGATCCGAATTTCAAGAGCGCCGTGGTGTATGCATACAACCTGAATGTGCAGCGCGAAGCGTTCGGCACGGTGTTTCAGGTAGGTTATGTGGGCAGCCAGGCGCGGCATCTGCGGCTGTTGGGCGACTATAACCAGGGTGTGAACGGTGTGCGGCCGATTAGTGGATTCTCGAGCATCACGGTGCAGGAATCCGTTTCCAATTCGAATTACAACGGGCTTTGGCTTTCGGCGAACCGGAGGCTGGCGCGCGGGCTGACGTTCTCCGCTTCCTACACGTTCTCGAAATCGATTGACAACAATTCGGTGGGCAGCTCCAACCCGCAGATCCAGAATTTCTATGCCATCGGGGCGGAGCGGGCGCTCTCTGATTTCGATGCCCGGCAACGTTTTGTTTTGAGCGGTGTGTACCAGGTTCCTTTCCGGGCGAATGGCGCTTTAGCGAAGAGGCTGGTGGAGGGTTGGACGATTTCTCCGATTGTGAATCTGCAGTCCGGTAATCCGTTTAGCCCGATTGTGGCGCTGACGCGGACGGTGACGCCGGGGGTGGTGCCCACGCCGGGGTTGATTTATAACAGCGGGAGCCTGGAAGGGTTCGACCGGCCGGATTACGTGTTGGGCCAGCCGTTGTATGTGGACCATCGGTCGCCGGCGCAGTGGGTGAACCCGGCGGCGTTTGCGCGGCACAATTTGGGCTTCGGGAATTCCGGACGGAATGTTCTGACGGCACCCGGTTTGCAGGATGTGGATGTTGCGCTTTCGAAGGAGACGCTGGTGTTTGAGCGGGTGCGGATTCAGTTCCGGGCCGAGGGGTTCAATATTCTGAATCATCCGAATTTCGGGCAGCCGGTGAATTCTTTCACCGCCGCCACGTTCGGGCAGATTGTTTCGACGCGGACGGCGAGAGGGGATCTGGGAAGTTCACGGCAACTGCAGTTAGGGTTGAAGATGATTTTCTGATCTGCCCTCCACAACTCAGTTCCTGGATGCGGGGTGACGGAAATAGCTACCGACATTGTCTTAGCGTTGATCGGAGGTGGTCCGGCGCGCGCATTTTGGGATCGATGTGCTGCAACATCGCCCGAGCCACTTTCGATAACGCGCAATGACGGAGCCGGACAGTATATTACGGGGATTGATCGGTTTTTTCCGCTTCAGATTCGAGATTTCGGGTCTGATGAAATGAGGGACGAAGGCTGGGCAAGCCTCCGGCAAGCCAGTTGAGGGGATGATCGGGCAGTTTAAAAGGTGTTTTTTGAGAGGTCCGGGCAAAGCTATGGCAGCACTCGGAAGAGCGGAATCGAAGAGGCCAATGATCGTTGTGGCAATCGAGCGTCTTCATGAGGAATCGCCAGCAACGTAAGCGTAGTGGTGCTTCTGGCGGAAATGTCTGCGAAGCCACCATGTCCAGCAAATCTGTATGAGCGCGACGGGAACTGCGATTCGCGACAGGCCCACGAACATCGTTGTTTTCGCGCCTGCTTTGTAATACAATCGCCTGTCAACCGGAGCAACGTAGTTGCGCCTTGCTGCCCCGTAGACGGCTTGATTATGAAAATACAAAATGTTGCATTTATGCTTGCCCAAACGGCGGCACTGTTGCTTTGTGCTGGAATCGCCTTCGGGCAAAGCACGACAGGCTCTATCGCCGGTACTGTCATTGATCCGAACGGGGCCGTGATTGCCGGGGCAGACGTGCAGGCTACCCAGATATCTACCGGACAGGTACTGAATTCGAAAACGACAGACTCCGGAATCTTCGTGTTTCCCAGCGCACCGATTGGGACCTACAGCGTGAGTGCCGAACACCCGGGTTTCAAAAAGACCATACGCGAGAACGTGCTGGTCAATGTCGCAGTCCGCGAAACAGTGGATTTTAAACTGGAAGTGGGAAACGTTCAGCAGAGCGTAAGGGTAGAGGCGCAGGTTTCCATGTTGGAGACAGACACACCGCAGCAGGGGGAGACTTTAACGCCGAGACTCTTAATGACTCTTCCCATCTACGCCGGAGGCTTGCGCAGCGCTGAGGCATTTCTGGGTTACATGGCGGGAGTAAACTCCGGGGCTGAATTAAGCATCAACGGTTCAGGCGGCAGAGCGCGGGAAGTGATGATAGACGGCGCAAGCCTAACGATTCCCGAATCCGGCGGTACCGTATTCAACTTTCCAGGCATAGAGGCTTTTAGCGAGATGCGCCTGATTACATCTACCTACAACGCTGAGTACGGTCGATTGGGCGGCGGTATTGAGTTGATGGCAACCCGATCCGGTACAAATGCGCTGCATGGCGCGGTATTCCTGAATATGCGCCGTGATATCTGGAATGCGGCAGGGTGGACATCGAATTCAAACACCCGCAACCGGCCCGGATTCCGCGCGAAAGAGCGCTACAACGAAGAGGGCGGGGCGATTGGCGGCCCGGTGTGGATTCCGAAGATATACAACGGTCGTAACAAGACCTTCTTTTATTTTACCTATGCGAAAGACGTGCGCCCTGCCACTATCACGGCCCAAACTCCGAACGATACCTTGCCGACTTCTCTTATGAAGCAAGGGAACTTCACAGAGGTGGCGCCCATCTTTGATCCCGCAACAACCGTGACAGCAAACGGAGTTACCACGCGCCTTCAGTTCCCTGGCAACATCATTCCCATCAGCCGCTTTAGCAAGGTGAGCAATAACATCCTTCCGTTGATACCGGGTACTAACGCCCTGGGAGTGACGGGAAACTACTCATTTCTGAACTCCAGCGTTCACACGGATTACATTTATTCCATCAAAGCCGACCACGCAATCACTTCGAAAAACCGCGCCTCGTTCTTCATGACGCGTCAAAGCCAGGTGGATAATGGCATCGCCCTGTTGCCAGGGCCGCTGAGCAATGGCTTGCTGCAGGGTCAATATCCGGATAACTACCGCGCTAATGACGATTGGGTTTTTACGCCCACAATTCTGTTGCATTCCACCTTTGGGTTCACGCGACAGCGGCAACATTGGAACAACCCGCTGCAGAAAGGCTACGGGTCAAAAATTGGCTTGCCGTTAAGCGGTGATTCCGATGCGTTTCCCATTGTGAACTTCGCAACGGATGCGCTTACCAACTGGGGCATGAATCAGGGCAAGGTGGACAACGGCGGCCAGTTCAACACCACCATTCAGTTCAGCCAGCAGTTGAGTTGGGTGCGCGGGAAGCACGAGTTTAAGTTCGGGTGGGATATTCGTAACCTGAAAACGATCGGGCTTGACTTAGCAGGAACGAATGGAAATTACACCTTTTCAAGAGCACAAACGGCCGACCCGTCGCGATTGACAGCGACAGGAAACGCATTTGCCAGTTTTCTGTTGGGAACGGCCGACCAGGGGAGTGCCACGGCCCTGCCACTTACCTTTCCACAGATTCGCTACAGCTACTATGCCGGGTTCGCACAGGATACCTGGCGCCTGACACCGAAACTAACTCTTGACCTGGGCCTTCGCTACGAGGTTCCCGTTGGCTGGCACGATAAGGACGGAAACTACTCCAGCCTGGATATCTCAAAGCCGAATCCGGGAGCGAATAACCTTCCGGGTGCGCTGGTTTTCGCCGGGTCTGGCGCGGGACGCACCGGTACCAATCTGCTCTTTCCCACTGATTACAGTGATGTGGGGCCGCGAGTAGGCGTGGCTTACCGGCCCTTCGATAAGACAGTCATTCGCGGCGGCTTCGCATTGTCTTATCAGACATTGGGAAATGGCGGCTGCGGATGCACGGACGGGTTCAACGGAACTTATTCGCAGCTGTCTGACGGCCTGAACCCGGCGTTCAACTGGGATAACGGCGGCGTCAGACCTCCGGCTAGCTTCAAGACTCCGCCCTTCCTTAACCCCAGCTTCGACAACTTCAGCAACACTGTTTTCCGTACAGGTCCGACTTTTGGGGTGGCGCCCCGTGTGTACAACTACAGCCTTTCACTGCAGCAGGAGTACAAGGGCTTTCTGTTTGAGGGCTCGTATATTGGCAACCGTGCCCACCGTCTGAACTCCACCATCGAATTGAATCAGCTGCCTGTGAAGTATCTGGCACTCGGCTCACTACTGGGCAAGAACATCACTGATCCTGCTGTTGTAGCAGCAGGTTATAAGGAGCCTTTTCCTGGCTTTTCGACCGGTTGGCGCGGGGGTGCTACTTTGGCGCAGGCACTGCGTCCTTATCCGCAATATGGGGCTATTTATGATGCAAACGCAGGTGTCGGCAAGCTCTGGTACGATTCGTTCCAGGCCAAAATTGAGAGACGCTTCAGCGGCATGCAATTCCTGGGCAGTTATGTGTTTTCTAAGAACCTGACGCTGATGCATTACCGCCAGATCTTTAGCCAAAGCACGCAGGTGCAAACCCAGGACGCGTACAACATCAACGATGCAAAGACAATTTCGCCGCTTGATTTGACGCACGTGTTGAACATGCTGACTACTTTCGAAGTACCGGTCGGCCGCGGCAAAAAATATTTCGGCTCGGCCGGACGCCTAACCAATCTCCTGATTGGGGGATGGATCGTATCCGCGGCGCAGCAGTATCGAAGCGGTCCGTTGATTGAGGTACAGACACCCGGCAATCCGCTGGGCGCCGGCGTACTTTTCAGCCGCATTACGAAAGCCGTTGTCACCGGGAACGCAATTCGCACTGGTGTAAGCCGCGGCGATTTAGATCCGAACAACCCAAATGTGCGTTGGTTCAACTCCGGCGCGAATGCGCCTTTCGCCGTAGCCCCTGCGTACACGCTGGGCAACGCTTCTCTTTACTACGAAGACTTCCGCAACCCACCATTCTTCAATGAGAATATCTCGGTCCAGAAGAACTTCATCATCACTGAATCGGTTCGGCTGCAGTTCCGCGCGGACGCCATAAATGCCTTCAACCGTACCGATTTCGGATCCACAAACGGCACGGTCGGGAACGTTAACTTTGGCCGTCCCCAGGGTGTGCAGGACGGCCCGCGAATTATCACGATGGGGTTGCGCCTGGAATTCTAATTGGCCAATGATGTCGCGGATCACTTAGCCGAAGACGCGGTGATCCGCCTGTCAATTCCGTTCGGGCGATAAGTCAGCCGCTTTTGATCGATGCCGAGTTCTCAGATCCGCTGTGACGGCGTTATGTTACCCAGAGGCTTAGACTGACCCACTACCCGCATTTCTGGACTTACCAGTGCATCACCTGCCCGCCATCCACATTCACTGTCTGCCCTGTAATCTGCCCGCCCGAGCTGAACTTAGAAAAGTCACCAGATCCGCTACATCCTCCGTCTCCTGCACGGACGAGAAGTGGGCAATCATTCAACGAAACGCGCTTGAACTGATGTCGGAAACCGATCTTGAATTGTTGGAACAAGCCTGCGAGGCCAGTGAACTTTGAGAATCTGGGAATGCACTTGGTCCGTACCAGAATCTGTAATTGAGCCGGTCCACAGTTTGTACACCTAGTGGTCTGCGTCAAGCAGAATACCGATTATCGAGCGTTCGGCGGGCACGCTTGACCTTTTCGAAGATATCGAATGCCTTCGCGGTCCAGATGAATGGCTTTGGACTCTGGTTGTGTTTGTCGAGGAACTCTCCCATAGCCATAATGAGTTCTTCGGCATCGTGAAACACGCCGCGCCGCAATCGATTTTGGGTAAGGTCGCGGAAGAAGCGCTCCACCATGTTCAGCCACGACCTGCTGGTCGGCGTGAAGTGGACATGAAACCGGGGATGACGAGCGAGCCATCGCTGCACTTTCGGATGTTTGTGGGTGGCATAGTTGTCAAAGATCAGGTGGAGTTCTTTGTCCGGCGGCGTCACCTGGTCGATGACGCGGAGGAACTTCAACCACTCCTGATGGCGATGCCGATCATCGCACATGCTGATCACAGTGCCATCGAAGGCATCCAT